>WBUG01000148.1 GCA_008933835.1 Bacteroidota bacterium
AGTTCCTGAATCTGGCGGTGGGTCTCGGCGCGAAGAACGTCTCCTACGGAGATACCGGCATCCGCAAGCATAAGTTCGCCATCGCATTGGACTGGAAGATGACCGAACTGCCGCTGCGCGGCGAGACCTGGGGAGTCGTCAAGAACCTGCTGGATAAATTCCATTTCCCCGCTCCGGGCGTGAAGCTCTATTCGGGAGAACGGCCGGTGGCGAAAGGGATCTTGCTAAATTAAAAGATAGAGTAATTGTGAGATTGTGAGATTGTGAGATTTCGAGAATGGATGATTGAGTGTTCAATGTGTGATTCGTGATTTGTGATTTCTTGTTTGATGCGTTTCTATCTCCTCCATATCATTCTCTT
Source organism: Bacteroidota bacterium (assembly GCA_008933835.1). GTDB lineage: Bacteria > Bacteroidota > Ignavibacteria > UBA10030 > UBA8401 > SpSt-333. The sequence continues at coordinate 362 of WBUG01000148.1, forward strand.
CACCGTGCTCCTTCGGGCGGACGACGGTGTTTCCGTCGAGTTCGTTCCGGCGAAGAAGCTCGTGCCGCTGTTCGCCGCGTCCGGAACGGAACACCGCGTGTCGTACGCCAAGCATCTCACCTCCGGCACCTTCGCGGGCAGCATGGGGGGTAGTCTTCCGGCGGCGGACGTGCGGGCGTTCGGACTGCTCTGTCAGCTCTCGGCCGGAGGCTCCGTCCACACCACGCTGCGGAACGCCGGGGCGAAGTTCTCCGTCACCAATGTGGACTTCGTCGTCGACGTCACGTTCGACGTTCCGGTGTCGGACGCGACCATCGTCCGGACCGGCTGGGGACACACGAGCCACCATCTGGCGGACGACGCGGTGGGAGCGGGCCTGACGCCGAACAATTACGCCCGCGACTACTACGCGTTGTACGGCGTCCACATCCTGCCGTTCGCCGACACGCGGGTGTACGCCGGTGTGCAGTATTCGTACTCCTTCCTCATCAACACGCGCATCGACGGTCAATGGATGCCGCATCTCGGCGGAGAGGGGACGTTCCTGCGGGTATGGAACGGTGCGGCGCTGTACGGCGCGTTCGATCTGAAGTTTCGCGGTGAACTGGAGTACGGCAGTACGCAGAGCTTCCAGGTCGGACTGAAAGCGCAGAGCCCCCTCAACCGCGCCCTCCGGCTCGCGTACACGTTCCGGACCGGTCTGGAAGAGCGCGGCCAGTTCTATGACCGGCGCGAAACAACGCACACCATCGGACTCTATTTCGACCTATGAGCGAACACAACGGCATCACGCTGCGCGCCGCACGGCGCGACGATGCGGAAGGGATCGCGCGGTGCAACGTCGCGCTCGCTAAAGAGACCGAGCATTTCGATCTGGACTTTGAGCGGACGCTGCGGGGGGTACGGGCGATGTTCGACGACGCGTCGAAGGGA
>WBUG01000098.1 GCA_008933835.1 Bacteroidota bacterium
CGTTCATCCTCGTGTCGGGCGCCGTGGGGGACGAAATGGCGGTGGAGTTCCTCCGCAACGGCTGCGTGGACTACGTGCTGAAAGAGAAACTGACGCGACTTCCCTCCGCCGTTACGCGTGCGGTCGAGGAGGCGGTATCGAAGGCCGAGCGGTCGCGCGCGCAGGAGGCCGTCGCGGAGAGCGAGGCACGGTTCCGCAGGATGGCGGACAACTCCCCGATGTTCATCTGGATGATGGACCCGGAGGGGAACTCAACGTTCATGAACGCCCCCTTCTGCCGGTACCTCGGCCGGCCGGTTGGGACCGTCGAGAACATGGACTGGACGACGACCATGCATCCGGACGATGTGCAGCGGGTGATGACGGCCTACCGGGGGGGCATCGAGGCCCGTAAGACGTTCACCGTCGAATACCGCCTCCGCAACAGCCTCGGCGAGTACCGGTGGATCCTGGACACGACGGCGCCGAACCATCTCCCATCCGGCGAATACATCGGCTACCTCGGCTCGGCCGTCGACATCCACGACCGGAAGGTCGCTGAGGAGGCGCTGCGCGAGAGCGAACAGAAGTTCCGGTCGCTCTTCGATCACCACGCCGCCGTCAAACTCCTCATCGACGCGCAGACCGGCGCCATCGTCGACGCCAATCGCTCCGCCGAGCAGTACTACGGATGGCCCCAGTCGGTCCTCACGGCGATGACGGTCGTGGACCTGAATCTCGACACCCCGGAGGCGGTCCGCCGGCGCATGCAGGACGTGCTCTACCGCCGACGGAATTCCTTTGTGACCCGGCACCGCCGCAGCGACGGGACGGTACGGGACGTCGAAGTGTTCAGCACGCTCATCGAGATCCGGAACCGCAGCATCCTCTACTCCATCGTCATCGATATCACCGACAAGGTGCGCTCCGAAGAGCGGCTCCGGCTCAACGACGCCGCGCTGAACTCCGCCAAGAACGCCATGATGATCGCCGGAACGGACGGGACGATCGAATGGGTGAATCCGGCGTTCACGGAACTGACCGGATACAGCGCCGAAGAGACCCTCGGCCGCACTCCTGGGGTCCTGCTCAGGTCGGGCCGGCATGACCGGGCGTTCTACGCGACGATGTGGAACACCATCCTGTCGGGACGGGTCTGGCACGGCGAACTCGTGAACCGCCGGAAGGACGGCACACTTTACCACGAGGAGCAGACCATCACGCCCATCCGGGGAAAGGATGGAGCCGTGTCGCACTTCATCTCGGTGAAGCAGGACATCACCGAACGGAAGACGATGGAGGAGTCGCTGCGCCGCTCCACCGAGATGCTCGACACCTTCTTCCATCAGTCGCTCGACGCCTGCTTCTTCATGGAGTTCCGCGCTCCGCTCGACTGGACCGACGCCGGGCAGCGCGCCGCGATGATGGCGGACGTGTACGAGACGGCGCGCATCGTCAAGGTGAACGACGCCCTGCTGCGGCAGTTCCGCATCACCCGCGAGACGGTGATGCAGATGAACCCGCGGGCGATGTTCGACGAGGACTTCGACAAGACCGCCCGGCTCTTCACGAAACTGTTCGACGCCGGCGCCATGTACTACTCCACCACCATGCGGCGCGAGGACGACAAATCGGAGATCGTACTCGAAGGGAACGCGGTCTGCATCCGGGACGCGCAGGGGCGCATCACCGGCTTCTTCGGCATCCAGCGCGACGTGACGGACGAACACCGCGAACGCGAGGAACTGGTGCGGAACGAGGAACGCTACCGGCGTTTCTTCGAAGAGGACATGACCGGCGATTTCATCACGCGGCCGGACGGCACCATCGTGATGTGCAATCCCTCCTTCGCCCGCATCTTCGGCTATCCCTCGGCCGAGCACATGCTGACGATGAACGCGCGTGAACTGTATGCCGATCCCGGCGAGCGCCTCGAATGGCTCCGGACCATCAAGCGTGACCGGAAGGTCGACCGGTACATGCTGCGCGGACGCCGGTCCGACGGTTCGGAGTTCGTCGCCCTGATGACCGCCATCGCCAACTTCAACACGGCCGGCGACATCGTGGAGGTGGTGGGGTACATCACGGACGATTCGCGCCGGCAGGAGATGGAGGCGCAGATGATCCAGGCGCAGAAGATGGAGAGCATCGGCGAGCTCGCCAGCGGCGTGGCGCACGACTTCAACAACATCCTCAACAACATCCTCGGTTTCAGTCAGCAGCTCGTCAAGTACCACGCGGACCCCTCCCGCGTGCTCCGGTACACCGACACCATCGTCAAGTCGGCCAACCGGGGGACCGAGATCGCGTCGAAACTGCTCACCTTCGCCCGCCGCCGCAAACCGGACCTGTCGGTCGTCTCCCTCGCCGATGTCATCACCGACGTCCTGCAGATGTGCCGCGACACGTTCATGCACGTCATCGAGTTGGAATCGGACATCGCGCCGGACCTCTGGAAGGTGCAGGGAGACCGGAGCAGCGTGTATCAGATGCTCCTCAACATCTGCATGAACTCCCGCGACGCCATGGCGGAGGGTCTGCCCGGCAGCCGCCGCGGTCGCCTCCGGTTCGAGGCGCGCAATCAGACGACGGTGCAACCAGGTCTCCACTGGTTCCGGCAGTCCCCCCCGTCGCGCTGCGTCGAGATCGTCATCCGCGACAATGGTCCGGGCATCCCGGCCGGCATCATCGACCGCATCTTCGATCCCTTCTTCTCCACCAAGAACGAGAACGGCCGGAAGGGGACCGGACTGGGACTGACCGTGGTCTACAACATCGTCAAGTCGCACCACGGCGCCATCCAGGTGAGGAGCGACGAAGGGAAAGGGGCCGAGTTCCGCATCTTCATCCCGGCGGTGGAGTACGTCGGCGCCGACCAGGAGACCGGGAACGTGGAGCGGTACCGGTCGCAGTTCAACGAACTGGTGCTGCTGGTGGACGATGAGGAAGGGATGCGCGACATGGGGAGCGAGATCCTCGAAGAGAGCGGCTACCGCGTCGTCACCGCCGCGACGGGGAACGAAGCGATCGAGATCTTCCGTCAGCGGCACAACGACATCGCGCTCGTCATCCTCGACCTGGTGCTCCCCGACATTGACGGCGGACAGATCTACCTGAAGATGAAGAAGATCTCCCCATCCTTCAAGGCGTTCTTCTGCAGCGGGTTCGTCACCCAGTCGGTCATCACCACCCTTTTGGCGGAGGAGAACCTCGGCGCACTGCAGAAGCCGTTCCGCCAGGAACAGTTCCTGAAATTCGTGTTCGATACCCTCTACGGACAATGATCCCCGAGCCGCCGGACCGACGGGTCCGGCGGTCCTTCCTGTGTAATACCGGCCAGATGGCGCCGTATGGCCGGACTGCATCTCGCTGTATCTCACAAAGACACCGAAAATCCGTTCTGTGCGATGGCATGAGTTTTGTTCCCTGAAATGGGAATGATGGACGCACGATGACCATGCCAGGAACGACCGTGTTGAACGATCCCCTGAAGAGACCCTCGGGTCCGACCTCCGTGACGGACGACGATATCCGCGCCTCCTTCCGTCACTGCGACCTGGAATGGGACGTGATGTCGTCCATCCTCGGGATCGCGCTGGAGGCGAACGATGCCCGCCGCGCGAAGGGGAAGGAGACGGCCCATGACGATTGAAGCGCTGGTGCGGGATTTCCGCGGCACGGTCTCTCCTCCCATCATCTACCTCCGCATCAACGAGGAGCTCTCCCGTCCGGACCCGCGGCCGCATGTCATCACCGAGATCATCGGCGAGGATGCGGGACTCACCGCCCGTCTGCTCCGTCTGGTCAACAGTTCGTTCTTCAGCGTTCCCCAGCGCATCGAGACCGTTTCGGAAGCCTTGCGGCTGGTGGGACATTCGCAGGTCCGCGATCTCGCTCTGGTGACGACGATGATGACGTCGTTCCGGGAGATACCGTCGGACCTCGTCTCGATGAACGAGTTCTGGCTCCACAGTCTGGCCGTCGGAGTCGGCGCGAGGGCGGTCGCCCGGTCCGTGGGCGAACTGAACGTGGAACGGTATTTCCTCGCCGGCGTTCTCCACGACATCGGCCGTCTCGTGATGCTCACCGGGGGCGGAGAACGGATGCGGCAGGCGATTCTCCGCGCACGCGAGGGGAACATGCTCCTGTATGGAGCGGAACTCGAAGAGTTCGGCTTCGCCCATACGCGGGTCGGCGAGGAACTGCTTCGGTCCTGGGGACTTCCGTTGTACCTGCAGCATGCCGCCGGTTGCCATCACGCCCCGCTCAAGTCCGTCCACTATGTCCTGGAAGCATCGGTCATCCATCTGGCGGACGCTCTGGCTCACGCGTTACGCTACGGCGGGAACGGCGAGCAGTTCGTCCCTCCTCTCAGCCGGGGGGGATGGAACCACATCGGCGTATCGAAACTCGCCTTGACGACCATCGGCATGGAGGTCGACCGGCAGGTCATCGCCCTTCTGGACGTTCTGTCGCACGACGCACCGCACGACTCCCTGTCCAATATCGCTCACCTGTGACCTTATCCGCAGACATCCTTCGTTCCGCCCCACTCCGTTCCGGCATCCGACCGTAGTTTTTTTCCCGTTTCCCCTTCTTTCCCGCTTGGCATAGCTCTTGCTATCGGCAGGGCTGTGGAATTCCGGTGCAGCAACGATGAGACCACGAACGGGGTGACGATGCCATTCAAACGCTGCTCATTGTGCGACGCGGTCTGGGAGACCCGGGACGAGTTCCTGGGGGATCCCGATCTGCAACTGAACGGATATCAGTTCACCTCCAGGAATCTCACGCAGTACCGCGGAGGCGGACTGCTGCTGTACACGCACCGGAACCGGTCGTGCGGCACCACGCTCGCGTTGTCGGTGCGGAAGTTCAAGGAGAACGTCATTCAACACGGGGGGACGGGTGAAGAATAAATTGGTCTATCGGTTATTGCTTCCGGTCGGAGCCGCCGTCGCGGTGATGATCGGTCTCTTCAGTTATTTCTTTGTAGACCGGTACGAGAAGAACATCCTCGCCTCGTCTCGGTACCAGCTCGATGCATCGCAGCACCGGGTCGCCGAGGTCATCGACGTGGTGGACGATCTGAGCCGGAAGCGTGTGGGGAGCGCGATGCGGATGCTGCAGACGGAGACGGCCCGGCTCGGCCGGCCGCGGCCGTACGGCTCCGTCCGTGTGGGATCCGAAACGGTGCCGAATCTCGCCTTCGGCGCCTCGCCGCAGGCGAACGAATTCACGGTGGTGGACCGGGTGAACGCCATCACCGGCGCCGCCGCCACCGTCTTCGTGCGGCGCGGGAACGATTTCGTCCGCATCTCCACCAACGTGAAGAAGGCGGACGGCACCCGCGCGGTCGGCACGCTGCTGGACCCCAACGGAAAGGCCATCGCCGCCGTGCGGCAAGGGAGTCCTTTCTACGGCGTGGTGGACATCCTCGGAAAGCCTTACATCACGGGGTACGAGCCGGTCACGGCGGACGGTGCGGTCGTCGGCATCCTGTACGTGGGATATCAGTTGTCGGAACTCGACATGCTCCGCTCCTCCATCGAGGAGTCCCGCATCCTCACCAACGGGTTCTCGTCGCTGCTGGACAAGAAGGGTACCGTTCTCTTTCATTCTTCGAACATCAGCGCGGATTCCGTCACCATGCTCGCGTCCGGCGCGCCGGACTGGGAGGTCAGCCGTCATCCCATCGACCGGTGGGGATACACGGTCATCGCGGGGTATCCGGTCGGGGAAGTCGAGTCCATGGTGAACAGCGTTCGGTTCTTCGCGCTCGCCGGCACCGTCATCACCATCCTGCTGTTGGTCGGCATCATCTACGCTTTTTTCCAACGCCTCATCGTCCTGCCGGTGAACGCAGTGGTGGCAAAGATGCAGAACGCCGACATTCAAACCCTTTTCGCGGACGACCGTCCCGATGAGATCGGCCACCTCCAGAGAGCCTTCGACGGTTTCGTGGGACAGATCAAAGAGACGCTGCAACAGGTGTCGGAAGCGTCCGCCGCAGTGGCGAGCGCCAGCACGCAGATCTCTTCGTCGACCGAAGAGCTGGCCGCCGGAGCGCAGGAGCAGAGCTCGCAGGCGACCGAGGTGGCGGGAGCGGTGGAGGAGATGAC
>WBUG01000023.1 GCA_008933835.1 Bacteroidota bacterium
GTTTATCCAATTATCGATCGTGCCGAAGGGGAAGGTCGCCGCAACGTTCACGCTTTCGAACGACTATAGGGAATCAGTGAGCGATGCCCTCGGGAAGCGGGAGATACGACAACGGGCAACGACGATCAATCTGTTGCCGACGGAGTATTCGCTTGAACAGAACTATCCGAACCCCTTCAACCCCTCCACCACAATATCGTACGCTCTCCCGCAGGACGGCTTGACCACCCTGAAGGTGTACGACGCGCTAGGACGTGAGGTGGCCGAACTGGTGAACGAGTTCAAGACGACCGGACGGTATACCGCCTCGTTCGATGCTTCACGGTTGTCGAGCGGGGTGTATGTCTGCCGGTTGGTATCGGATAAATATTCTGCGGTGAAAAAGATGCTTCTGCTCAAATGACGACAGTCATTTGAGCAGAAGTCCCGCGTTGTGTGCGGGGATGTTGGTGAAGTGATACCATCACGGTTCTTACTATCGATAAAGCAGAATGCGGCTTTCGGCCGCATTTTGCTTTTGTAACGGTCGTTTGTTATTCTGAGGGTGATGCGTACCTCTCTATGGAACAGTTTTCTCCTGCTGGTCATCGCCGCCGCGCTGCTGCCGGCGCAGCAATCCGCACATGAAGTGCGCGCCGTGTGGCTCTCCACCGCCAGCGGCGACTGGCCCGCCTCCGCACAACCCGACGAACAGCGCCGCTCCCTCACCGCCATCTTCGACGACCTGCACCGCCTCAATTTCAACACCGTCTTCTTTCAGGTCCGTCCCCGCGGCAACACCTACTACCGCTCGGACATCGAACCGTGGGCGGCGCAGCTCTCCGGCGCGCTCGGGCGTGACCCCGGATGGGACCCGCTGGCGTTCGCCGTGGAGGCGGCGCACGCGCGCGGGATGGAGCTGCACGCGTGGTTCAACGTGGCGAAGGTGTGGGGACTCGACGTTCCCCCCACGCACCCGAAACATCTCTTCCGCACGCATCGGGAATGGCTGAAGAAGTACGACGGGGAATGGTGGGTGGACCTCGGCATCCCCGCCGCACGGACGTACACGGCGGACCTGGTGATGGAACTGGCCGGACGATACGATGTGGACGGCATCCATTTCGATTTCATCCGCTACCCGGGACCGGATTTCGACGACGGAGGGAGCTTCCGGCGCTGGAGCGACGGTATGTCGAGGGATGAATGGAGAAGGAGCAACGTCACCGCGTTCGTCCGCGAGACGGTCCGCCGGCTCCGCGCCGCCGCGCCGTGGGTGAAGATCGGTTCGGCGCCGGTCGGCATCCATCAGGCGACGGCGGGGGCGCGCTCGTCGTTCAACGGCTACGGACATGTGTTCCAGGATTCCCGCGCCTGGCTGCGGGACGGGCTGCACGATTATCTGGCGCCGCAGATCTACTGGTCCGTGGGGGAACAGCCGGAACCGTACGACCCTGATTTCGAGTCGCTCTGCACCGATTGGACGGCGAACGCGTACGGCCGGCATGTCTATCCAGGCATCGGATTGTACCGCGACCATGTGCGGAGCGAAATGGAGCGACAGGCGGAGGTCGTGCGCGAGAGCGGAGCGGCGGGGATGGCGTTCTTCCGGTATGCGCAGGTGCGCGATGCGGCGGCGGAGTTCGCGCGGCTCTTCGATGCACCCGCGCTCGTACCGCCGATGCGGTGGAGGGATTCGATACCGCCCCTGCCGCCGTCCGGAGTGCAGGTGAACCGTCCCGACGGCGGTGCGGTCATCGTGCGGTGGAATGCGCCGGCTCCGGCAGCGGACGGAGAGCCGGTGGCCCGTTACGCAGTGTACAGAGTGACCGGTTCGGAACGGCGGCTGGCGGCGGTACTGCCGGCGACGTCGACGCTCTTCATGGACGAACGGAGCGGCGGAGGAACACCGGTGCGGTACGTCGTGACATCATTGGACCGTGCGTGGAACGAAAGTGAAGAAGAGAAGGGGGAGAAAGCCGTTGAGGGAGTGCTGAGACCGTACGCCGTGCCGTCCGTCGTGGTGTCGCAGAACTATCCGGAGCCGTTCGGGGAGTCGACCTTCTTCACCGTGTCGCTGCGGACGGCCGCGCTCGTGACGGTGATCGTCCTTTCGTCGTCGGGCGCCGACTCGGTCGTGCTGCGCGAACAGAAGCGTCCCGGCATTCACATCGTCGAAGTGAAGGCCGGAACGCTCCCGTCCGGAACAGCGGAATGTCTCATCAGCGCGGGCGGCGTGACGGTACGGCGCGCCATCACGCGCCGGTGACGCGTCGCTCAGTTCACCGCGATGTCGTCCGCGGCGAGAATGGTGCGGTAGAACTGCGCCACCAGCTCGTTCTCTTCGGTCTCCAGCGCCTCTTTCACCGCCGTCCGCCCCTCTTCACCGCCGATGCGCAGCAGCGTCAGCGCGACGGAGAACTTCACCTTCTCCTGGCAGTTCTTGCAGAGCATCCCTTTGAGCTCCTCGACCGCGCCGGTGAGATTGTACTTGCCGATCTGCATCGCGGCGCTGGCCTGCAGGCCGGCGTTGTTGGAGCGGAGCCCCGCGATGTAGTTCTGTTCCGCCTTGCTCCAGTCGACACCGCTGTCCGTGCCTCCCGATGTCCCTGCCGACGCGAGCGATACGGCGAGCAGTGCCGCCGCGACAAACCGTGCGTACTTCATAACCCCTCCTGTGTGAGATGTGAGAATGGTATCGGTGGGCTGTCTGGTGGAACGGAGGGGGCGCGCCGAAGTTCTTGACGTTTGTGAAGGTACGGCGCGGGGATGCGGAATCATTACAGTGGTAAACGGCGGCGGAACGGGTTGACGATTGTAGCGTTCGGGACAGAAGCGGGGAATCAGAGCACGTCGGTGCGGGAAACGTTCTTCCATTCCCCCGGCGCAAGCCCGTCCAGCGTGAGCGCGCCCAAACGGATGCGGACCAGACGGAGCGTGGGATGTCCGACCGCCGCGGTCATCTTCCGCACCTGCCGGTTGCGTCCCTCGCGGATGGTGAGTTCGAGCCAGGCGGTCGGAACGTTCTTGCGGAAACGGACCGGAACGGAACGGGGAGGGAGGGACGGTTCGTCGGTCAGCAGCCGGACCTCCGCGGGGCGAGTGCGCTTCCCTTCGATGACGACCCCGTCCCGCAGCCGCTGCAGCGCCTCTTCGTCCGGGATCCGCTCCACCTGCGCCAGGTACGTCTTCGGACGCTCGAACGCCGGGTCCGTGAGCCTGTGTTTCACCTCGTTGTCGTCCGTCAGCAGCAGCAGTCCCTCACTGTCGTAGTCCAGCCGTCCCACCGGATACACACCCTTCGGGAATCCGAACTCGTTCAGACACCGCTTTCCCTCTTCCGGCGTGAACTGGCAGAGGACGGAGTATGGTTTATTGAAGAGACAATATATCATGAGTGGCGATGGCGGCGGAGATCACAATTCACAAATCACAAATCACAAATCACCGAAGAGCGCGTTCACGTGACCTTCATCGCTTTGTTGAGGAAGCGGATGAGCGGTGTCGCGGCGATGAAGACCTCCATGGAGCGGTTGAGGAACGCGCGTGCGTGACAGGTCTCTTCCTTCCATTCCACGCCGACGAAGAACTGTTTGAACTTCAACGTGTCGATGAGCGGATGGTCCGGCGCGAACCCCTTCGGCGGCCGCGAGAGCCGCTCCCCCTGCAGTCCGCCGAACAGTTTCCTGAACCGCCGTTCCGTCACGATGGCGGTGAATCCCTCCGGGTCCGCCGCGATGGCCGCGCGGATCTTCTTCGCCTGGTCGTTCTCCGGCATGTAGATGCCTCCGCCGATGAACACCTCCCCCGGCGCCACGTGCACGTAGTATCCCGCCCCCTGGAAGAGCTTCGGATGCTTCTTCAGTTCGAAGTGGGCGGCGGAGTGTGTCTTGTACGGCGTCTTGTCCTTGCTGAAGCGCGTGTCGCGGTAGATGCGGAAGAGGGAGCGCTTCGGGTTCACGTCGAACTCGGGGACCGCGTCGCTGAAGAGGGGACGGAGCGCGGCGACGTAGCTCTGCATCGGCAGCTTCACCAGCCGTTCGTACTCCTCCTTGTGCGCCAGGAACCAGTCGCGGTCGTTGTGCTTCTTCAGCCGGCGGAGGAAGGCGAATCCTTCCCTGGGAAAGCCGTCGAACGGCGGGAACATCATCTCGTCGAGTTCGGGATGCATCGGCGCTCCTTGAACGGGTGATTGAGAGGGATCAGCGGCCGTTCACCGGCAGCGAGACGGTGACGGTGGTGCCGCTGTTGACGGCGCTTTCGACGGCGATGGTGCCGCCGGCGAGGTGGACGAACTGCCGGGCGATGGTGAGGCCGAGGCCGGTGCCGTAGACGGCGCCGACGTTCGAGCCGCGGAAGAACGAGGTGAAGAGGTGGCGCTGCTCCGCCGCGGGGATGCCGATGCCGGCGTCCTTCACGGTGATGGTGCAGCGCGAGTCGCTCCGGTCGATGTGGAGCCGCACTTCGGCGCTCTCCGGCGAGAACTTGAAGGCGTTGGAGAGGGTCTGCTGCAGCACGGTGCGCACCACGCGTTCGTCCAGCGGAACGGCGGCGATGTCCCCCTGTTCGGAGAGGACGAAGCGGTGCGCGCAGCCGAGGTCCGTCTGGACCTCCTTCGCCACGGACTGGGCGAGCGATTCGAGGTCCACCGGCGCGGGTGCCGGGGTGAACGTGCTGACCGCCGCGGTGGAGGTCTCGACGTCGCGGAGCAGGTCGAGCATCCGTTTGAGCGATTCGTTGATGCGGAAGAAGGCGCGGTAGCGCTTCTCGTCGTTCCACTTGAAAAGGAAGCGCTCCAGCAGTTCGGTGTTGGTGCCGACGGTGACGAGGGCGGCGCGCAGCTGGTCCGTGACCATGGCGATGAAGCGCGATTTCAGCTCCTTCAGCTCATCGTCCCGGCGTTTCGCCTCCGCGTGGTGCCGCTCCGCCTCGCGTTCGTGCGTCGTGTCCAGGATGCAGCCGACGTAGTTCCGTCCCGCTTCGGTGTCGATGGGGATGACGCTGACGTCGGCGGACATCGTGTCCCCGGCGGCGGTGGCGACGTGCGTCTCGCCCTGGAACTGCGCCGCCTTGTCCCCGGCGGCGCTCCACTGCTCTTCGTAGAACGGGCGCTCCGTTTCGGGGAACAGCAGCGAGAAGTGGCGTCCCCGCAGCTCCTCCGCGGAGTAGCCGAGCGCGGTGTGGAGCGCGGGATTGGCGAAACCGCAGAGCCCCTCGGCGTTGACGACGAAGAGGGGGACCGGCACGTGCGTGAGCACCGCTTCGACGGTGCGGTTCAGGTCGTTCACCGTGCGGTCCAGCCGCCGGCGGTGGTCGTTCTGCGAATCGATGATGGCGTCGCGCGCCCCCACTTTCGCCTCGAGCTCGTGGATGAGGGCGTAGAGCCGTTCCTTGCTTTCGTGGAGCGCGTGCTCGGTCGCGATGCGGACCGCGGTCTCCTCCTTCAGCGCGTCGGAGACCTGCGTGTGGACCGCGGAGAGGGAGGCGAAGTCGGTCTCGAGCCGCGCGATCTTCTCCACCAGCTCCCTCTCGGCGGTGGTGCGTTCGCGGGCGGCGACGTCGTTGGCGGCGCGGGAGCGGTAGAGGTCCTCGCTGAGGGAGGCGACCTCGGCGCGGAGCGAATCGATGGAGGCGAGATGGTCCGCGATGGAGTGACGGTCCGCCGCCTCGCGCCGTCCGCGTTCCTCGATGTCCGCGCGGAGCACGGCGATGGTCCGTTCGCGTTCCTCGACGGCGGCGTGCAGTTCCGCAGAGGTGGCGGAGAGCGAATCGGTGGCGCGCCGGAGCTGCTCTTCGGTGTGCTGCAGGGATGCGGCGAGGGCCGAACTCTGCTCCTCCTTGCCGGAGAGGAGCTCTTCGAGCTGCTTGCGGGCGGCGGACTCGTTGTGGAGCTGCTGCTGGAGCAGCTGCAGTTCGCGCATCCGTTCCTCCACCGTCGTGCGGAGCTGCGCCGAAGCGGCGTTCACCATCTTCCGGGCGCTGTGCAGCTGTTCCTCCACCGTGGCGCGCTGATTCGTCTCCCGTGAGAGCTGCTCGGAGAGCGTGTCGAGGATGGTGCGCGCCTCGCGCTCGGCGGACATGTGCTGCGACAGTTCCATGGAGAGCGCTTCGAGCTTCTGCTGCACCTCCTGGTATCCCTGTTTCGCGGCGGTGAGTTCGTCGGTGAGGAGCTGGTTCTTCTGGCGGAGCTGCGATTCGGCGATCTCGAGGGCGGAGCACTTGTCCTGCGCGGAGAGGAGTTCGATGGCGTGCCGGCGGTTCATCCGGTAGGCGATGAAGCCGAAGAGAGCGCCGGCGACGAGAAGGGGAACGATGACTTCCATGCGACAAAGATACTAAAATTCGCCGTCGACCGGAAACACGTTTTTTGCCCTGCGGGTCATTTCGCGGAAGCAGCGGAGGTGTGGTCGTGCATGATGCGCCATCCCTCGGGCCCTTTGCGGAGGATGAGGGTGAAGAGTCCCGTCGGAGCGTCCGTGTCCCGGTGGAGCGTCCAGCGGCCGAACGCCGCCGCCGCATCGGGGGAGAGGATATCGACCGAAACATCGCTGAAGACGAGGCGTCCCATCCGTTCCCGGGTGGGATATCCCCGCCGGTAGCGCTCCAGCATCGTCCGCCAGCCGTAGGTCACCTCGCCGCCGGAGGCGAAGCGGAGCGAATCGGAACGGCGGTACCCCTCCATGAACGCATCGATGGAACCCGTATTCCAGCCTTCCACCTGCCGCTGCATCATGGCGAGGATGGCGGCGCGTTCGTCCGGGCCGGTGCCGGCGGTGAGGGGGACGGCCGTGGTGAGAAGGAAGAGCGTGACGAGCAGGAGGCGGAGCGTTGACGGAGCGGTCATAGCGTTCTCATTCCAGGAATCGTGAACGATGTTCGGTCGGCGGGAGAGGACACGCATCGTACCGGCCGAACCAGCGGTACCGGCGGCGAGCGATGAACGAATAGAGAGCATCACGGAACGGACGGGGCGCGACACGAAAGAGGAGAAGAACGCTCCAGAGACCGCCGATGACATCCAGAAGTGCGAGCACCGCGTCCGAGCGGAGGAGCGCCCGTTGCGTTCCGTCGATGCCGTCGACGAGCAGGACGAGCGAGTCCGCGTCGTCCGGAACGCCGTGCCGCCGCCGCGCCTCCCGTCCGGCGGCGCTCTCCAGCGGCGCGAAGCGGACGGCGCCGCGGCGGTCATGCCGCAGGATGAACCGCACCGCGCCGTTGCAGAGAGGGCAGAGACCGTCGTACAGCAGGAGCATCTACGGCTCGAGGAAGAGGTCCGCGATCGACTTCGCTTCGGTGATGGGATTCCCTTCGTTCCGGTTCGTCAGCACGATGACCATCAGCCGCTGGTCGGGAAAGAGGAGGATGTGGTTCCGGAATCCGCGCGTGCTGCCGCCGTGGTGCGGGTGGCGCATGCCGCGGTACGTCTCGAGGTGCCATCCCATGCCGTAGTCCACCGGCGTGCCGTCGTTGAGCACGGCGCTGCTCCACGCCGCCGTCTGCATCGCCGGCGTGAGGAACCGGTTCGTCCAGAGGGACGAGACCCATTGCGCCATCTCTTCGACGTTCGAGTAGATGCCGCCGTCCCCCAGTACCGCGCTGGTGCTGCTCTGGTCCGTCTGCACCCACGCGCCGTTCTGCAGCGAATGGCCGTACGCGCGGTTCGCGACGGAGGAGCGTCCGTTCTCGAAGGCCACGCTGGTCGTCATGCCGGCGGGAGCGAAGATGTTCTCCTTCACGAAGTCGGCGAAGCGGCGGCCGGAGACCCTCTCCACGATGAGCGCGAGGAGCGCATATCCGGTGTTGCTGTACTGGTACTTCGTTCCCGGTGCGAAGTAGAGCGAATCGGTGCGGGACATCAGCTGCAGACAGTCCTCGTCGAGCACCTGCACCGTCTGGGTGTCCGGAAGGAGCGACTCGTAGTCCACCAATCCCGACGTGTGCGTCAGTAGATGACGCACGGTGATGCCGGCGCCGTAGCCCGGGAAACCGGGGAAGAAGGAGGTGAGCCGGTCGTCCAGCGAAAGGAGGTTCCGCTCGGCGAGCATCAGCACCGAGGCCGCGGTGAACTGCTTGGTGACGGAGGCGAGCCGGTAGTTGGTGAGGGTGGTCGCCGGCGTGCGCGCTGCGACGTCCGCCAGTCCGTACGCCTTTTTAAAGAGGACGGAATCCCCTTTCAACACCAGCACGGAAGCGCCGGGAGCGTCCGGCGCCGCGAACGGGGCCATGACGGCGTCGATGCGTTCCGGAACGGAGAGGGGCGCGGTGGAGCCGCAGGATGAGAGCAATAATGCGATGATGACGATGAGCAGAACGGGGAGGCGTGACATGATGACGCTCCGGGATTGATGGGTCAGTTGGACATCGCTTTGAGGAAGAAGCGGGGGATCTCCACCTCGAACCGTTCGCCGCCGGAGCGCTGCATGGTGTAGGTCCCTTCCATGAAGCCTTCCATCGATTCGAGGATGCAGAAGGAGTTGTACTCGTGGAACTGTCCGGGCGAAATGAAGGGCTGCTTGCCGATGACCCCTTCCCCCTCCACCTCTTCCACTTTGCCGGTATCGTGGGTGATGAGCCAGTGCCGGCGGAGCAGCTGTACGGTGCGGTCGCCGCGGTTCTCGATGCGGATGAAGTAGGCGAAAACGAACTTGCGCGAGAAGAGGTTCGATTCGGTCTCGAGGTAGAGCGGCCGGACCGATACGGTGATGTCGTGCGTCGTCCTGCTGAACGGCGCCTTGGCTCCCTCGGGCGTCATCGCGGAACGAAGAGTCCGTAGGTCCAGGTGCCGGCGATGACCAGGAGTCCGGCGGCCATGCCGGCCGGTTCCTGCCACCAGGAAGAGGCGGCCAGCAGGACGAATCCGGCGAAGCGCGTCAGGTCCACCGTGCGGTTGTACGTCCGCTGGAAGTACGCGCCGAAGCGGGAGTTCTTCACCTTCTCGAGGTCCGCGAAACGGATGAGGAGGAGCGAGACGACGAGCGAGGGGAGGAAACTGAGCGTCACGCCCCACCAGATGTCGCGCTGCCAGAAGAGCCAGCAGGCGCCGAGGCCGGTGAGCCAGTCCGTGGCGAGACGGAGAGGATGGATCTGCTGGTAGAGGTTCTTTTCCTGGATGGTCATGACGTTCCCAAGTAACGAAATCGGAAGGAGAAAGTCCACTCGGTGCGGATCACGGAGCGGAGAGAAGGAACTCCGCCACGTCGCGCGTGCCGTTGCGCAGGCCGGCCCGTTCGATGTTCCGCACGAACGACTCGTAGAACTCCTTCTCTTCGCATAACCGCCGGACGACGGCGGGGAGCTTCGCGATGTCCGGTTCGTAGATGCCCATGCCGTTGTCGCGGACGAACTCCATGTTCCCCAGTTCCTGCTCCCACAGGTAGTCGATGATGACCGGCACCTTCCGCAGCATCAGGACCTCCATGATGGTGGAGGCGCCGCACTTGGTCACGACGATGTCCGCCGCGTTGAGCAGGTCGTAGACGAAATCGACGAAGCCGAAGACGAGCAGCGACGGATGCCGTTCCTTCATCCGCATCGCCTGTTCGTACAGTTCCGTGTTCTTGCCGCAGACGATGGCGATGTTCGCCGCGGGGGGCGATGCGAGGAGGCGCTGCAGGATGCGGTCACCGTGCGGGATGCCGTCGCCGCCGCCGATGATGAGCACCGTGGGGCGCGCGGGGTCGAGGGCGAACCGTTCGTTCACCGCGGCGAGACGGTCCGGCGGCATCGGCGCGGAGAAGCGGTCGTCGAGGATGAAGGGAAAGACGTGCAGCCGCTCCGCGGGAATGCGCCGGCGGACGAGGCAGTGGTCGCGTAGGCGTTCGCTGAAGAGGACGTACGACCGGCTCTGCCGCCGGAACCAGAGCGGATGCGCGGTGAAGGGGTCCGTGACGACGGTGACCACCGGAACGTCCAGTCCGAGCTCCGCGAGGATGTCGTGCACCGGCGCGATGAGGAAGAAGTGGAAGAGGACGATCTTCGACGGCCGTTCCTCCCGGATGCGTTCGCGCAGGTAGGGGCGGACGTGCAGGTTCGCCAGCGCCACGTTGAGGGCGCCGATGGGGGGGAACTTGTTGGTGGCGTAGAGGAACTCGTAGTACCACTTCGCCTTCGCCTGCAGCAGACGGTAGCCGTCCTCGATGATGTACCGGGCGTACGGTGCCGCGGCGGTGAGTCCGTCCACGAGCACCGGCCGCACCTTCTCCGCGTGGTGCGCTTCCAGGTAGCGCGCCACGGAGCGGGCGGGGGCGAGGTGTCCGCCGCCGGTACGCAGATAGCAGAAGAGCCAGGTCTCCGGTCCGTTCATCTCATCGCTCCAGGGGTGAACTGCTGCGGGTCATCGTACCGGTCCGGAGCACTTCGATGATCTTCTCCGTCCCGAGCTTGCGCGCCTTCAGGAAACCGGACCACGCCATGTCCGCGATGGTGCCGTTGTCGAGCAGGTCGAACAGCCACTGGTCCGTGTAGTCGGGGTTCTCCTGCCGCATGCCGGCGTGGATCTCGAAGAGCCACTGGCGGTTGAAGCGTTCCTGCGAGCCGATGGCGGGGGTCATGATGACCGGGATGCCGAGACCGGCGTAGAACGAGAGCTCGCTCGGTTTCGTCCACAGGATGTCGGTGGTGCGCATCGCCTCGTTGAACCGCTGGAAGTACTCGTGCAGCGTGGCGCCGTGGATGACGGTGATGTTCGGCGTGCCGAGGCGCTGCCGGAGCTCTTCGAAATGCGCGCGGACGTCGTCCCGCACTCCCGCAACGAGGTTCAGGCGGATGTCGCCGCGGTAGAGACGGTGCCGCAGACTGACGGCGATGCGCTCCCCGATGTCGCGCTGCGCACCGGCTCCCCCCACCGCGTACGTGATGGTGAGCTGGCGCTCCCGTTTCGGGCGGCAGTTGGCGCGGCCGAGGAAGTGTTCGGCGCTCCGGGCGTGGAGCGACCAGAAGCGGCGCTGCGGATCGAGATAGTGCAGACGCTGGCCGAGGTCGTGCTTCAGTACGGAGAGGTTCCGGCCGAGCAGGTCCAGCGGCAGCGGGAATCCGGTGAGGTGGATCCGCTCTTCGGGAACGCCGTAGGAACGGAGCCGCTGCGCCGCCTTGCCGCACGGGGCGAAGTAGACGATGCGGCTCTCCCACGCCTGCTTCGCGACCCAGACGCGGTTGATGTCCGCGTCGCAGATGATGCAGTAGACCGGTTCGTACCCCTTGATGTCCGCCGCGATGGCGGGCGCGTAGAACGACGTGACGAGCGGGAGCTGCTTCTTCGCCACCTTCGCCAGCAGTCCGGTGCAGAGCCCGTTCCGGATGTTGGACTCGAGCAGGTCCACCTGGTACGTGCTGTGGGACAGGTTGCGGATGGGATAGAACGACGGGATGTGCAGCAGCGTGTCGAGGAGCGAGAAGATGGGTTTGCCGATGAGCGGGATGCTGCGCGCGCGGGAGAACGCTTCGTACACGGTCAGCAGCCGGGCCCACTGCTTCTTCTCCTTCTCGGTGGAGTCGTCGTTCCGGCCGGCGGTGATGAGCCCCTCTTCGGCGATGTCCTTCAGCGGGAAGACCGCGCGCTGATGACCGTATCCCATGTCCGCGGAGACGACCCACGCCTTGACGGGGCGGATGCGTTTCGCGGAGGTGGCGCGGTGCGGGAGGGGGGATTTCTTCATGGGCAAAGATACGAAAAATGGGAAGCAGAATCAGGACGGAGGGAATGTTGTTAACCGTTCCATAACACGAAAGCCCGGACCGTTCCGGTTCCGGGCTTCGTGTCGGTCGATGCGGAGGTCATTCGGGGAAGAGCCGGTCCATGAACCGCTGGAATGACGAACCGTCCTCGTACCGTTCGTTCCATATCCGGTGGTCCTTCCGCCGGACGATGCCGACCGGTCCGTCGTAGATGCCGCCGATCTTGAAATTGTCGAACACGCGCACGGCGATGACGTTCTTCTGTCCGGGCTTGAGCAGTCCGGACGGGATGGGATATCCGCGGAACTGCCGGTACTCCTCGCGGATGCGCGCCACGCTGCCGTCGGCACGGATGCGGCCGGTGCGACCGATGCGTTCGCCGTTCAGGTACGCCTCGTCGATGTCGTCGATGCGTCCCAGCATGAGCACGAGTTCTTCGTTGGAGAGCGAAGCGGGAGCGTCGAACGACACGCGGTACCAGCCGAAGCCGTCATAGTCGCGGTACCCCTGGATGTCCCACGGGGCGGGCACGAGCATCGATTCCCATCCCCGGTCGTCGAGCGCCGGGTCCTTCCATTGCTCGTTGTCCCCCTTCTTGAACTTCCACAGTCCGGGGAGCGCGACGAGCGGCCGGATGCCCCACTGATGCTCGAAGATGCCGATGCGTCCCCGCACGATGCCGCCGTTGAGCTGGTCGTCGTACACCCGCACGGCGATGACGTTCCGTTCGCCGGGCTTCAGCAGATGGACGGGGAGCGGGAAGCGCTGGTCGACGGAGTAGGCGGTCTCGTACTGCGGCGGCATCCGTCCCCCTTCGCCGATGAGCGTACCGTTGACGTACACCATGCAGGCGTCGTCGACGTTGCCGAGATGGAGGTAGAGGGGGTCCGCGGGGAGCTTCGACGGAAGGGTGACGCTCCGGCGGTACCAGGCGTAGCCGTCATAACCGGCGAACCCCTCGTTCTCCCAGTCCGCCGGGACGAAGATGTCGCTCCATTTCGCGTCGTTGAACGAGGGGGAGGCGTACTCCTTGCGGTCGCCGATCTCGAACTTCCAGGTGCCGCGCAGGTCGATGAGCTGCCGCTCCTGCTGCGCGCGGAGCGGCGGCGCGAGGAGCAGGAGCGTGGTGAGGATGACGAGGGTTCTCATGGTCTCTTTCCGATGGTGACGGAGACAAGATACGGCTCCGCACGCTTCGGAGTGTCGCCGGGAGGTGTGAAGATTGTAAAAAGATGTCACCGGCGCCGGAGGTCAGGGAAGGAGCTTATATCCCGTGCCGTGGACGGTGATGATGTGCTTCGGCCGGGCGGGGTCCTTTTCGATGTGTTTCCGCAGCTTCACGATGAAATTATCGACCGTGCGCGAGGTGATGGTTTCGTCGTAGCCCCAGACGTCCTTCAGCAGGTCGTCGCGCGAGATGACGTGCTTCTGGTGGCGCCACAGGTAGCGGAGGATGTCGAACTCCTTCGACGACATCGTCACCTCTTTCCCTTTGCGCGAGGCGGTGTACGCTTCGAAGTCCACTTCCAGCGCGCCGATGACGGTCTTCGTTTCGTCCATCGCCGTTCCGGCGGGAGTGCGGCGGAGCACCGCCTTCACGCGGGCGAGGAGTTCGCGCAGGCTGAACGGTTTGGTGATGTAGTCGTCCGCGCCGAACTCCAGGCCGAGCACTTTGTCCACCTCCTCCCCCTTCGCGGTGAGCATGATGACCGGCGTGCGGATGCCGGCGGCGCGCGCCTGTTTGCAGAGGTCGAAGCCGGAGAGCCCCGGCAGCATCACGTCCAGCAGCACGAGGTCGTACCGTTTGTTGATGAGGGCGTCGAGTCCCTTCCTGCCGTCGCCGATGACCTCGACGTCGTACCCTTCGAACTCCAGATTGTCGCGCAGTCCGCGCTGCATCTCGGGTTCGTCTTCGATGACCAGGATGTGTGGCATGGCCGTTCCTTACGCCGCGCGCAGCGGCAGATGGATGGTGAAGGTGCTGCCGCGTCCCGGCGCGCTCTCCACGGCGATGTGTCCGCCGTGCGCCTGCACGATGTGCCGCACGATGGCGAGTCCCAGTCCGCTCCCTTTGGCGGTGTGGACGAGCCCGTGCGAGACGCGGTAGAACTTGTCGAACACTTTCCCCTGATGTTCGGCGGGGATGCCGATGCCGCGGTCCTCCACCGCGATCGCGACGCCGTCCGAAGACCGACGCACCGCGATGCGGAGGAACCGCCCTTCGCCGCCGTACTTCACCGCGTTGTCGATGAGGTTATGGAGCGCCTCGGCGAGCGCCTCGCCGTCCGCCATGACGGCGGGGAGGGAGGGTTCGACCTCCTTCACGACGGTGAAGGAGAGCGATTCGAGCTTGTACGCATAGACGGTGAGCACCCCCTCCACGAGCTCGTCGAGCCGCGTCGGCTGCAGCTGGTACTTCCGCGAGTCGGACTCCATCCGCGAGAAGTTGAGGATGTTGTTGATGAGCCGGGTGAGCCGTTCGGTCTCGTGCAGGATGATGGTGTAGTACTCCTGCCGCTTCGCGTCCGAGGTGACGCGCTTCATCTGCAGCGTCTCGGCGAACATGCGGATGAGCGAGAGAGGGGTGCGCAGTTCGTGGGAGACGTTCGAGACGAAGTCCGCGCGGAGGGCGACGAGCTCCATCTCGCGGCGGATGGTGCGGTAGACGAACCATGCGGCGGCGAGCAGCACGGCGTCCATGATGCCGATGAGCGCCAGGTTCCGTGAGAAGCGCTCCCGCGCCGCCTCCTGGATGGTGACGCCGCGCAGCCGGATGGCGACGTCGTGGTCCGGGAAGATCCAGAGCTGGCGCGTCTGCGCCCCCTCCATCGCCGTACCGGGGGAGGTGGAATAGAGCGGTGCGCCGGTGGAGCGCCGGCGGACCGCGATGATGAAGTCGTTCTGCGCGATGTCGCGCAGTTTCTGTCCGACCACGCCGTCGATGAAGCGTTCGGAGTTCACCAGGATGCCGACGCGGCGCGCGGGGTCCGACGCCGGGACGAAGAGGATGAGGAACGCCGAATCGCCCGCCGGCGACGGTTCGAGCTTCCGGTACGCGGCGGCCTGGTAGCGCGCGAGCCGATCGAACGTCTCCGCGCGGTCGCGGAGCAACGGCGTGCCGCGGTTCCAGGAGGAATCGTCCGTGAGCACGCCGATGACGGAGGGATTGGACGAGCGCAGGCGCGCCGCTCCGCCGCGCGGGTCGTTCTCGAGCTGCGTCGCCCATCCGGAGGCGACGTCCAGCGCGTGCTGGTTGACGGAGAAGAGGACCGCGTCCAGCTGACGCCGGTACATCTCGGAGACCATCTCTTCGGTCTCGTCCAGCGCGGAGATCTCGTACACGGAATAGAAGAGCGCGGGGAGCAGAACGATGAGCGCGAGTGCGGTAACTATTTTTTTCGTACCATGCATGGGCGGCTGAAAGATACTCAGAGATTACGCAAAATGGAACGGAAAGGTGCGCGCCCCGTTCCGCCGCATCCGATCCCATCCGCGAAGAGGACCGACATGCCGAACGAATCGTATCCCGTCACCACCGCCGTGCGGTTCCTCCGTGAGCACGGCGTCGCGTTCATTCCCATGCTCTATACCTATGAACCGAAAGGGGGAACGGCGGTCTCGGCCCGCGAGCTCGGCGTCGAGGAGCACCGCATCGTGAAGACGCTGGTGATGGAGAGCGGACCGAAGGAGCAGTTCCTCGTGCTCATGCATGGCGACCGGGAGGTCTCCACGAAGCAGCTGGCGCGCTATTGTGGGGTGAAGAGCGTGCAGCCGGCGTCCGAACAGACCGCGCACCGGGTGACCGGGTATCAGGTGGGAGGGATCAGTCCGTTCGGAACGCGGCAGCCGCTGCGGGTCTACGCCGAGAAGGGGATCTTCGCACTGCCGCGCATCGTCATCAACGGGGGGAAGCGGGGATTCCTGGTGGAGATCGATCCGGCGGAGCTGAAGCGGACCGTGCAGGCGGAGGAGGTGGAAGCGGCGGTGTGAAAGGGCTTACGGCCGCGGCATCAGTTTCCGCACCATCCGCAGCACCGATTCCTCCCGGGTGAGCGAACCGACGGCGGACAACGGCACCCACCGCAGTTCTTTGGATTCGGACGAGAGGGTCAGCGGTTCGTCCGGGTCCGCTTCGAACAGGAACCGGACGTCATAGTGGTAGTGCAGCGGTTCGTCCTTCCGCGCCGGAATCTCGTGCACGTCCACATCGAACACCTCGTCCGACACCCTCCGCACCGACCGCAGTCCCGATTCCTCCCGCGCTTCGCGCTCCGCCACGGCGAGCGTGTCCGGATCGCCGTCCGAATGTCCCCCCAGCTGCAGCCACTTGCCGAGCTTGAGATGATGCGTCAGCAGCGTCTGCGTGCGCGCCGCGTCCACGACCATCGCGGAGCCGGTGATATGTCCGGCGAGGAGCGTGCGGTCGAAACAGTCCGGGTGCGCCTGCGCGAAGGCGATGATGCGCTGACGCATCGCCTCTTCGTGCGCGT
The DNA here is from genome assembly GCA_008933835.1 of Bacteroidota bacterium. Classification (GTDB taxonomy): domain Bacteria; phylum Bacteroidota; class Ignavibacteria; order UBA10030; family UBA8401; genus SpSt-333. Next base: position 16,143 of record WBUG01000023.1, read on the forward strand.
CGGCGGCGCGGTGGCCCGAGAGCCGTTCCAGAAGTGGCCGCCGGTGCATGTCAGTCTTGATAGAGCGAGAAAAGATTGTAGACGCTCATCGTCACGCTGACGGAGTGCAGTTTCCCGTTGAGGGACCAGTACTGCGAGAAGTACGGCTGCGCCGCGTTCTTCGTTCCGTACTCCTGGAAGTGCTGCTGGAATGAGTAGGCGATGCTCATGGTGAGGAAGGAGGCCGCCGGCACCTTCAGCATGGCGTTCACGCCGAACGCGTACGGATGGTCCACCAGTCCGAGGTCCGTGGTGTAGACCGTCTGTGCGTCGCTCGCCTGCGTCGGCGGGTACCACATGCCGGTCACGCGCTGGTAGTCGGACGTTCCCCAGAGCCACGACGGGGTGACATGGAGCGAGGCGTTGCGCCCGTCGGGATTCTGAGCGCAGAGGAACGGTGACGCCGCGAGGAGGGCGAGGAGGAGCTTCTTCATGGTGGTCTCCGGATCAGGATACGACATTGACGGGGCGGCCGTCGAGGAAGGCGCGGACGTTGTCCGTCACGGCGGTCATCAGCCGCCGGCGCGCCGCGCGGGTGGCCCAGGCGTGGTGCGGGGTGATGACGCAGTTCGGCGCCGTCAGCAGCGGATGGTCCTTCGGGGGCGGTTCGACGGAGAGGACGTCCAGCGCGGCTCCCGCGATGCGTCCGTTGTTCAGTGCGTTGGCGAGCGCCGTCTCGTCGACGACCCCGCCGCGGCTGGTGTTCACCAGCAGCGCGGTCCGCTTCATCTGGTACAGACGGTGGTTGTTCACGAGGTGCTTCGTCTCGTCGGTCAGCGCGCAGTGGAGCGTGACGACGTCCGACGTGCTGAAGAGGACGTTGAGGTCCGCCGGCTTCACACCGCTCATGTCGTGCTCGCCGGGGCGCTTGGTGTGGACGAGCACGTGCATACCGAACGCCCGGCCGATGCGCGCCACCGCCTGGCCGATGGTGCCGTAGCCGACGATGCCGAGGGTCTTGTCCGCCAGTTCGATGAGCTCGCCGCGCGAGAAGGAGAAATCGGGGTTGAGGGACCAAGCGCCGTACTGCACCAGGTCCGCATGGAGCCGCACGCGGTGCGTGTGTTCGAGGATGAGGGCGAAGACGTGCTGCGCCACGGAGAGGGTGCTGTACGCCGGCACGTTGGCGACGACGATGCCCCGTTCGCGCGCGGCATCGACGTCCACCACGTTATATCCGGTGGCGAGCACACCGATGTAGCGGAGGTCCGGCAGCTGCGCGATGACCTCGCGGGAGAGGACCGCCTTGTTGGTGAGCACCACCTCCGCCCCGCGGCAGCGGTGCAGCACCTCCTCCGGACGGGATCGGTTATAGAGCGTCACGTCGCCCAGGGACTGGAGCGGTCCCCAGTCCAGGTCGCCGGGATTGAGCGTATAGCCGTCGAGCACTACGATGGTCATGTCGGGCGGTCCACCTTTCGGATTAAAATATCCAGCGCGGGGAACAGATGCAAATGGGGCCTTTTCTCCCCTCCGGTTGATGGAAGTCACCTCCGGCGGGGGATGTCTACCGGATGGTGCGGGGTTTTCGTATCATACCGCCGGACCCTACGATGTCCGACGATGCCAGCGCCCGCTGAACCATACCGCATCCTCGTCGTGGACGACGACCGTTCGTTCCTCGCCATGGTCGCCTCGACGCTTCCGTCGCATCGCGGTGACGTCCAGGTCGCCACGGCGCGGTCGGGGAAGGAATGCCTGCGACAGGTCGAACGTTTCGCGCCGCACCTCATTCTGCTGGACATCGGCATGGACGGGATGAACGGCCCGGTCACCTGCCGGTTCATCCGCTCCGTGGACGCCGCCGTGCGCATCGTCTTCCTCTCCGGCCACGACGAATCGTACATCCGCGACGCGGCGGGGATGGTGCAGGCGGACGGTTACTTCACGAAGACGGCGTTCATCGAGATGCTCGGCGAGCACGAGGCGCTCGAACGGTTCCTCGACGGCGCCCGCCGTCCGCGCTGAGGCGCCGCGCGTCAGACGATGTCGCGGTCACGCACGCCGATGAGGTAGAGGATGCCGTCCAGTCCCAGCGTGGAGATGGACTGCTTGGCGGTCTGCCGCACGATGGGCTTCGCGTTGAACGCGATGCCGAGCCCCGCCAGGCCGAGCATCGGCAGGTCGTTCGCGCCGTCGCCGACGGCGATGACCTGTTCGAGCGCGATGTCCTCCTTCGCCGCGATCTCCTTCAGCAGTTCCGCTTTCCGCTTCCCGTCCACGATGGTCCCTTTCACCGCTCCGGTCACCGCGCCGTTCACGATCTCCAGCTCGTTGGCGAACACGTGGTCGATGCCGAGCTTCGTCTTGAGGATGGCGCCGAAGTACGAGAAACCGCCGGAGACGATGGCGGTCTTGTAGCCGAGACGCTTCAGCGTGCCGATGAGCCGCTCCGCACCGTCCGTGAGGGGGAGCGATGCGCCGATGGCCTTCACCTTCTCCTCCTCCAGTCCCTTCAGCAGTCCCAGCCGCTTCGTGAAGCTTTGCGCGAAATCGAGCTCGCCCCGCATGGCCGCTTCGGTGATGCGGGCGACCTCGTCCCCCGCGCCGCGCGCCTTCGCCAGTTCGTCGATCACCTCCACCTGGATGAGCGTGGAATCCATGTCGAACACCACCAGACGCCGGTTGCGGCGGAACATCGTCTCCGCCTGGAAGGCGATGTCCACATCGTGCTCGTGCGTGATGGCCATCAGCGCCGCGCGGAGAGTGTACGGGTCCTCCGGTTCGCCGCTGAGCGAGAACTCGACGCATGCGCGCTGCGACGGCGCGTCCGCGGCGAGGGACTCGCGGCCGGAGAGTCGCTCGATGACGTCGATGTTCATCCGCTGGTGGGCCAGCACGTCGGACACGCGCGCGATGTGGGTGGCGGTGATGGTGCGGCCGAGCATCGTGAGGATGTAGCGCGACTTGGACTGCTCGCGCACCCACTGGTCGTACTGCTCCGCGGTGATGGGATTGAACCGGATGGTGAGGCCGAGCTTCTGCGCCTTCGTGAAGACCTCCTTGATCATCTCGTACGACGCCGCTTCGGAGGGGATGTCCAGCAGAAACCCGAGCGAGAGCTGGTCGTGGATGACCGACTGGCCGATGTCGAGGATGCGGATGTTGTACCGCGACAGCAGGTTGGTGATGCGGCTGGTGATGCCGGGCTTGTCGACGCCGGCGATGTTCACGAGGATGAGTTCGTTCATAGGAGGACAATCATCGGGATTTCATATTCAAACGATTGTATCGGTCTGTGGAAAATACGGAGAAGTGGTGAGAAAGCGAAGAATTTAGTCCGTTTCAACGGATTGCATTGATGGAATTCCTTCCTTATCATTCCGTCACTATGAGCATACAGAGCATCAGACAGTACCTGTCGGAGGTCGAGAAGATCATCCATTTCGGCGGATCGAAAAAAGAGACCGCCATCCGGAACGCATTCTACAATCTGCTCAACGAATATGCCAAGCAAAAGGAGTTGATGCTGATCCCGGAGATATCCGTGAAGGGAAGGCTCGGGAAGACCGTCACGCCGGATGGCACGCTGAAGGATTCGTTGAGACAGAATTGGGGATATTGGGAGAGCAAGGACGAATCGGATGTGATTGATGACGAGATCGGGAAGAAATTCGATAAGGGGTATCCCAACGACAACATCCTGTTCGAGGACAGTCAGAATGCGGTGCTGATCCAGGGCGGCAGGGAGGTCGCCCGCGTTTCGTTCGATGATCCGGAGGCGCTGGATCGTGTGCTGAAGCAGTTCGTCGGATTTGAACGGCCGGAGGTGCAGACCTTCCGGAAGGCGATCGAGCTCTTCAAAGAGGATGTGCCGAAAGTGACGGAAGCGCTCCGCATCCTGATCGATAAACAGGAGAAGTCAAACAAGAAGTATCTGCAGGCACGGAACGAATTCCACGAGCTGTGCAAAGAAGCGATCAACCCGGCCATCACGCTGAACGACATCATCGAGATGATGATCCAGCACATCCTCACCGCGGACATCTTCAACACCATCTTCGATGAACCGCATTTCCACCGCGAGAACAATATTGCAAAAGAACTGGAGAAGGTCGTCGATACCTTCTTTACCGGCGCCACACGCCGGACCGCGCTGGCGAACATCTCCCACTATTATAAGACCATCAATGCCGCCGGTGCCGGCATTGCCGACCACCACGAAAAACAGAAATTCCTCAAGGCGGTCTACGAGACCTTCTATAAAAGCTATAATCCCAAAGCAGCGGACCGGCTGGGTGTTGTCTACACGCCGAACGAGATCGTGAAATTCATGATCGAAAGCACCGACCATCTGCTGCACAAGCATTTCGGGAAGTTCCTGGAGGATAAAGGGGTGGAGATCTTCGACCCCGCATCGGGCACCGGAACCTTCATCTGCGACATCATCGATCATATCCGCAAGGAGAAGCTCGAGTACAAATACAAGAACGAGCTGCACGCCAACGAAGTCGCCATTCTCCCCTATTATATCGCCAATCTGAACATCGAGTTCACCTACAAGCAGAAGATGGAGCAATACGCCGAGTTCCAGAATCTCTGCTTTGTGGATACGCTGGATAATATGGGATTCAGCTTCAAAGGGAAGCAGGACACGCTTTTCGGGGTGAGCGCCGAGAATGTGGAGCGGATCAAACGCCAGAACAAGAAGAAGATATCTGTGGTGATCGGTAATCCTCCGTACAATGCGAAGCAGGAGAATTATAATAATCAGAATGCGAACAGACCGTATATCGGTATAGATCAGAGGATTAAAGATACCTATGTAAAACAGGGAAATGCTCAGAACCAGATCGTGCTTTATGATATGTTCGTGCGGTTTCTTCGCTGGGCAACAGATCGATTGACCGACAACGGCATTGTTGCATTCGTATCGAATAACATCTTCATCGATGGGAATACCTTTGACGGATTTCGGAAAATTGTCGGCGACGAATTCAGTGAGATATATATCGTCAATTTAAAAGGGAATGCAAGAACGAGTGGCGAGCAACGAAGAAAAGAAGGCGGAAATGTCTTCAGCGATGAAATACGAGTTGGGGTTGCAGTGTATTTCCTGATCCGTAAACAGAAACAAGATGGGTTTACAGTATTCTACAATGAGATTGCTGATTATGCAAAGGCAGAAGAAAAAAAAGAGTATTTAGCAAAAAATTCTCTTGATACGCTGCAGTTTGTACGCCTTACCCCTGATAGAAAACATAATTGGATTAACCAAACGAGCAATAATTACGATGAATTGCTCCCATTGGTAGATAAAGATGTCAAGGCGGGGAGAAGCGACAAGGCTTTGTTTAAGCTTTTTTCCAGTGGCTTGAAAACCCAACGTGATGAATGGATGTATGACGTTACGAGCGCGACACTGGAAGAGAAAGTAAAATACTTTACTCATGTCTACGAGCAAACGCGAAAGAATCCCAAGAATAAAGAGAAGATGAAGATCAAATGGGACCACGAGCTCTCAAAATACTTGAGTGCCGGGATAAAAAAGAAGTATCAGCCTGAGGCGATCATCCCATGTTCGTATCGGCCGTTCATAAAAAAGCATGTATATTTTGATAAGCATTTCAACGGCAGGACATATCAGTGGCTTGACATTTACAAAAAAGGCGAACAGAATAGATATGTTGCTTTCTCGGCACCCGGGAACAATAAATCGTTCCATCTTCTTTCGTCCGATGGACTGATCGATCTTCATTTCACCGGTGATGCACAGTGCCTTCCGCTGTATCGGTTCAGCGAATCCGGAGAACGGATCGAGAACATCACTGATTGGGGCTTACAGCAATTCCAGGATCACTACAAGAACACGAAGATCACCAAAGTGGATATCTTCCATTACGTCTACGCCGTGCTGCATCATCCTGCCTATCGGAAGAAGTACGAACAGAATCTCAAGCGAGAGTTTCCGCGTGTTCCGTTCTATGACGACTTCCGCCAATGGGCGAAGTGGGGCAAAGCATTGATGGATCTGCACCTGAACTATGAGCAGGCAAAGAAATATCCGGTCCATATCCTCGAAGCGTTTCTCGATGTCACTCTCGAGGAGCATACCGCAGCATTGAAACCGAGGTTAAAAGCACGGAAGGAGAGCGGAGAGATTGGGATCGACGGCATCACGACGATCACGAACGTCCCTGCAGAAGCATGGGAATACAAGCTGGGAAACCGCTCCGCGTTGGAATGGATACTGGATCAATACAAAGAGTCCGCCCCGAAGGACCCGACCATCCGGGAGAAGTTCAATACCTACCATTTTCAAGACCATAAAGAGCAAGTGATCGACCTTTTGCAACGGGTGTGCACGGTAAGCATTGAAACGATGAAAATCATTGAGCAGATGCCGAAAAAATGATGTAATAGCGTGATAAATATGCCTTGATATTAATAGTATACTATTATATATTAATAGCAAATATAATAGTATAGTATTATGAAAAGTGATATCAAACGACTCCAAGTGGAGCAATTGGACAAGAAATTGTCTCAATTCTCGCCTCTGAAAACCTCTCCCATACCTTCTGCAGGCTGGATAAACGCTATTCGTACGTCGCTCAACATGAGTTTGCGCCAATTGGCGAAGCGGCTGCACATCTCGGTCAATAGCGCAAAGGATATGGAATTACGCGAAGCCAATGGCACCATTACCATGCAGGCGCTGAAACGGGCGGCGAATGCTCTGGAGATGGATGTGGTCTATGTGCTTGTTCCGCGGGAATCGACATTGGAAGAGATGATCGAGAAGAGAGCCCGGCACTTGGCGGAGACGATCGTTGGGCGGACCTCGGTCTCCATGGCATTGGAGGACCAGGAGAATTCCGCGCAGCGTCTGGAAAAAGCGGTCCGGGAAAAAACGGAGGAACTGATGCGGGAACGGCCGAGAATGTTATGGGATTGAATTTCGACTATGAGAACGGTCAAACTCCGATAGCGGAGGATGAGAAAGAAGGTCTCAAGATCCCGTCGATCACCACTCTGAAGGACTCGATGAATTCGAGCAGTTGAATATTCAAAAAGCTGTGGCGTGGAGTCTCTCAGGACGAATTCGCACTGAAGAAATCCTTACGGAGCAGTTCATTCGTTCGGTACATCACAGGATGTACTCGGATGTGTGGAAATGGGCCGGTCAATTCCGGCTCACCAATAAGAATATCGGGGTCGATAAATATGAGATCGGCGTTCAGGTGAGACTTTTATTGAGCGATACCGAATATCGGATCCAACACTCGGTGTTTCCGCCGGATGACATTGCCGTGCGTTTCAAACACCGGTTGGTGAGCATCCATTGCTTCCCCAACGGAAATGGCCGTCACTCGCGGCTGATGGCCGATATCATCGTTCACGATCTCTTGGGACGGCCGGTGTTCACCTGGGGTGGCGCAAGCGGTACGAAGGGCAGGGACATTCGAAAGGAATATCTGTCGGCTGTTAAAAAAGCGGATGAGGGTGATCCGTCTCCGCTGATCATCTTTGCCCGGTCATGACACGCCGAAGATGTTGCGTTATTGTTCTAACCATGATTTCCACGCATCATACGTAAACTCCCTCCCTAAGAATTCACGAACCAACTCCATTGCGGGACGTGAACCTCCCCTTGAAAGCACGGTGTCTCTGTACTGCTTGGCTACCGTTGCCTCCATCATGTTCTTCTTGTCGAATTGACCGAAGAAATCCTTCGCGATGACCAGGGACCACATGTAGGTATAATAGACGGCGGAATATCCGTCCAGATGCCCGAAGGAGGCCTGGAAATGGGTCCCTTCCACGCTGCGGTACGGCGTGTACCGGGCGCGGAGCTCCTTCACCAGCGCGTCGGTGTCCACCAGCGCCGGATCGCGGTCGTAGCAGGAGAGGGAGAGCTTGGCGTAGAACATCTGCTGACGCACCTGCAGTCCCTTGCCGAACTCGTCCGCCCGCCGCATCTGCGCCACGAGCGGTTCGGGGATGGGTTCGCCGGTCCGGTGATGGTGCGCGAACGAGCGGAGGACGGAGGCGTCCCACGCCCATTCCTCCATGAGCTGCGACGGCACTTCGACGAAGTCCCATTCGGTGGAGATGCCCGAGACGCCGATCCACGGCTGGCGTCCGGCGAAGAGGGAGTGGAGCAGATGGCCGAACTCGTGGAAGAAGGTCTCCACGTCGCGGTGCTCCATCAGTCCGGGATCGCCCGGGTCGCCGCCGGGGAAGTTGCAGACGAGCGCGGCCTCGGGCACCTGCACGCCCGCCACGCCGTTGCGCACGCCGAACTGCGCCGCGTGGTTGTACTTGTTCTCGCGCGGATGCATGTCGAGGTAGAAGCGTCCCGCGAGCGCGCCGCCGTCGTACATCTCGTAGCACTCCACGGAGGGATGCCAGACCGGAGCCGCGTCGTTCCGGCGGAACTCCACGCCGAAGAGCCGGCCGGTGACGGCGAGGACCCCTTCCTTCACCTTCGGGTACGGGAAGTAGGGACGCACGGACTGCGCGTCGAAATCGTACTGGCTCTTGCGGACCAGTTCGGAGTAGTAGCCCGATTCCCACGGATGGACGGTCTCCGCGTCCGGCACATCGGCGCGTTTCCGTTCCAGCAGCTGGCGGAAGTCCGCATCGGAGCGGGAGAGGGAGGCGCCGGCGATGCGTTCGATGAATTCGGCGGCGTTCCGTTCGCTCTGCACCATCTTGTCCGCCGTGACGCAGGCGGCCCAGGAGGGGAAGCCGAGCAGCTTCGCCAGCCGATCGCGCGCGGCGATGAGCCGGTCCAGCACCGCCATGTTCTTCGGATGGGCGCGGTTGTTGAACTCCATGTACATCCGCTTCCGCAGCGCTTCGCTCTTCGCGTAAGTGAAGACCGGCACCGCGTCCGGGTAGTTGATGGTCAGCGTGATGCGCCCGTCCGTTCCCGGAGGATGACGGTCGATGTAATCCTGCGGCAGCCCCTCCAGCTCTCCCGCGTCCTCCACCGTCACGGTGCGGACGTCCTCACGGATGTTGCGCGCGAACTCCTGGCTGATGAGCACCAGCTCGTCGCGCACCGCTTTGATCGCTGCGCGGGTCGCATCGTCCTTGTCCACACCCGAGAGACGGAAATCGCGGAGGGTCTTCTCCAGGTAATGCCGCGTCACCTCGTCGGCCCCCTCGGTGCTCACCGCCGCAAGGGCGTCGTAGAGCGGTCGGTTCAGCGAGAGTTCCGCGCCGAACGCCGCCGCCTTCTGGCCGAGCACTTCCCCCGCGCTGCGGACCGCGTCGTCCGGGTGCACGTTCTCCATCAGTGACGCCTGGCTTCCCACAGCGTCGAGATGCATCAGGATGCGGTCGTAGGGACGGAGGGTGTTCTCCACGGTACGGGGACCGGTCACCGCGAGCAGCGCATCGAGCGCGCTCTTCGCGAGCGCCAGACGCCCGTCATTGATGCGGATGAAATCGTCGGCGTTCGTGATGCCGGTATAGAAGGGGGTATCGCTCATGGTTGCTGCATCCGGTGGTGCGGAAAAGAAAAACCCCGGCGGACGATCCAGCGGGGTGATGCAATATGCGAAAAATTCGGCCGGATTGCCATGTCCCGAACCGCCGCAGCGTCTTGCTTTCTCCCCCTCTATTCAGTACCGTTCCTGTGCATGACGGAGACGACCATGAAAAAGAGACTGATCCTTTTTTGCGCCATCCAGGCGCTGATATTCCTTCCCTCCTGCGACAAGGAGAGCGATAACCCGACGGACGGCGGCACCGCCGGTCTCAGCGCCTCCGCCCGAAACTTGAAACTGCTCTCCGGCGCTGAAGCGAGCGTGATCCTGAGCGGTGGTACGCTTCCGTACGTCATCGAATCGCAGTCGGACCCGGCGGTCGCGTCCGCCTCCCTGGACAGCCGCACGCTCCTCATCTCGGCCGGCGCGCTCGGCACGGCGACCATCAAGGTGAAGGATTCCGCACCGACGCCGAAGAGCCTCGACGTGACGGTGACCGTCGTGTCCTCCTACACCGCCGGCATCGCCGGTTCGTTCCAGTTCCAATCCGACCGCGGCGCGTACTCCGTCAGCGGCGTCGGGTCCATCGGTGCGGCGGCCCCCGTGAGCGGCTCCGGCGTGGTGGCGCTGAGCGAATACGGCGGACTGGTGGTCATCGCCTACACCGTGGTCTCGCCGTCGCGGTACGACATGGCGACGGTCCTCTTCCTCGATTCCAAGAACATCGCTCCGGGGGACTACACGTATCCCACCGCAGGGAACCGGCAGGTGCAGATCTCGTACATGCCGGACCAGGACCCGGCGGACACCACCGATACATACACCGGATACATCCTCGCGAATTCCGGCTTCGCCTCCGTCACCGCGATGGTGAACGGTGCCGTGAGCGGCACCTTTTCCGGCAACGGGTTCTTCGTGGACCACGACACGCTGAAGTCGGCACAGACCATCCAGGTCACCGGCGGGCAGTTCGACTGTCCGGTCATCGCCATCGGCAGCGCGCAGCAGCTCCGGTCGGACAATCCCGTCGTCCGCAACGCGCACCGCTTCCTCCGCCGGCGCTGACGAGCGGGACCGCACCGAAACACGAACGCCGCTCGAGGAGCGGCGTTCGGCGTTCTACAGCTTCTCGATGAGGAAGCGGAGCAGCTTCAGTTTCCATTCCCGGTACGGTGGCACCTTCAGGAACCAGAACTCGAGCCAGGTCTGCTTCTCCATGATCGCCTTGTAGTGCGAGAAGGTGCGGAACCCGTACACGCCGTGGTAGTTCCCGATGCCGCTCGCCCCCACGCCGCCGAGCGGCAGGTGGTCATTGATGAAGTACATCACCGCATCGTTCTGTGAGCCGCCGCCGAACGACAGCTCCCGGAAGAGCTTCTCCTTCTCGCCGTTGTTCGAACCGTACACGTACAGGGTGAGGGGCCGCGGCCGCGTCTTCACGCGGGCGATGACGTCGTCCAGGTCGTCGTACCGCACCACCGGCAGCACCGGCCCGAAGATCTCCTCCTGCATCACCGGGTCATCGAACGCGACATCGTGCAGCAGGGTGGGAGGGATGAAGAGCTTCGCCCGGTCCGGCGTGCCGCCATGGAAGACCTTCGCCGGGTCGATGAGCGCCATGATGCGGTCGAAGTGGCGCTCGTTGACGATGGCCATGTGGTTCTCGGCGAGGTCCGCCGAGGGATAGTGCCGTTCGAGCAGTCGCTTCATCGCCTCCAGCAGCGGCCGCTCCACCGAGGAGTGGACGAGCAGATGGTCCACCGCCACGCACGCCTGTCCCGCGTTGAACATCTTCCCCCACACGATGCGCTTCGCGCACGTCTCGATGTCCGCGTCCGGCAGCACGAACGCGGGGTTCTTCCCGCCGAGCTCCAGCGTCACCGGCGTGAGCTGCTTCGCCGCCGCCTCGTACACCTTCCGTCCGATCGCCGTTCCGCCGGTGAAGAAGATGTAGTCGAACTTCTCCTCCAGGATGCGCTGCGCGGTCTCCGCTCCCCCTTCGACGGCATGACAGTACGCGGGGTCGAACGTCCCGTTGATGATCTTCGCCATGGCGGCGGAGGTGCGGGGCGCGACCTCGCTCGGCTTCACCACGGCGGTGTTCCCGGCGGCGAGCGAATCCACGAGCGGGATGAGGGTGAGCTGGTACGGGAAGTTCCACGCGCCGGCGATGTAGGTGACGCCGTACGGCTCCGGCAGCAGATAGCTGCGCGCCGGGAAGTTGACGAGATTGGTGCGCACCCGCTGCTTGCGGCTCCACCGTCCGATGTTCTTCATCATGAACGTCAGTTCGCGGTACACGAGCGACAGTTCGGAGCTGAAGGCATCGTAGCGCGACTTCTTCAGGTCGGCGTAGAGGGCCTCCAGCAGCATCGCTTCGTTCGCTTTCAGCGCCTGCTCGAACCGCTGCAGCTGACGGAGGCGGAATTCCGCCGGACGCGTGATGCCGGTGGTGAAGAGGGCCCGCTGGGCCGCGACGAGTTCGGGGATGGTCATCGTGTCCGTCCGGTGAATTCGTCCATCGTAGTGTACACTTTGAGCCATTTCCCGATGATGAGGTCGAACCACCGTGTCGGGAGCAGACCCTTCCACAGCTGCAGGGTGTAGACGATGAGCGGCATCCGCACGTGAAGGGCGTTCCGTTCCACTCCGCGCATGATGCTCCGCACGGCCGCGCCGGGTTCGTTGATGGGGATGATGAAGGAGCTCTTCACGCCGTCGAACATGCCGGTGTTGATGTAGTACGGCGTCACGCAGGTGACATGCACGCCGGTGCCGAGCCGTTCCATCTCGAGCCGCAGCGAATCGGACCAGCCGATGGCGGCCCATTTGCTGGCGGCGTACACCGACATCTTCGGGTTGCCCACCATGCCGGCCGCGGAGGAGATGGTCACCACGTGACCGCGCCGCCGTTCGATCATGGAGGGGAGGAAGGCGAGGGTCGTGTGCATCGGCGCCTGGGCGTTCACCGCCATGGTGCGGACGATCTCCGCCGGCGTGTGTTCGTGGAAGTACTTGCCGACGACGATGCCGGCGTTGTTGATGAGGATGTCCACCGGTCCCACATCGCGCAGCACCGCATCGGCCGCCGCACGGATCTGCTCCGGGTCCGAAACGTCCACACGGTATCCGTGCACCGCGCCGGAGTGGGCGGAGAGTTCCGCTACGGTGCCGTTCAATCGCTGTTCGTCGATGTCCCACAGCACCATCGTGGCGCACCCTTTGTGCAGCGCCTGCACCGCCATCAATCGGCCGATGCCCGACGCGCCGCCGGTGACGAGCACCACAGCATTATGGAATGAGCTCATAGGTCCTCCCGTTCGTTGCCGGAATATAGCGGGAAGATGGGAGGAAAGACATCAAAAATAGTCGCGCCGGACCGCCTCCGCCAGCCGGTCCGCCGCCGGAGGATGGAACCGGAACCAGAGCTCCGGTTCGATGAGTTCCAGTTCGGAGACGACGGAACGGCCGCCGTCCCGGATGATGTCGACACGGCCGTAGAGCGGCAAGGGAGTGCAGACGGACATCACCCGCTCCGCAAAGGCGATCTCCTCCGCCGACGGTGCGTAGTGATGCACCGTTCCGCCGAAATCGTCCTGCACCCGGAACTCGCCCGGCTTCGCCCTCTTCAGCACCGCGTGACTGTACCGTCCGGCGATGACCACCAGCGTCACCTCCCCCTCCGTTTCGATGCCGGGGAAGAAGGGCTGCAGCATCATCGCTTCGTCCTTCAGCAGCGACCGGAACGTCTCTTCGAGCTCTCCCGCGTTCTCCGGACGCAGGCGGTACGTGTGCCGGCCTCCGCCGGAGACCGCCGGCTTCAGCACAGTCTCGTTCCAGCCGGTCTCGCGGTGCAGTTCGGCCAGCGTGACGCGTTCCCCCCGTTCAATGAACCGTGTCGGTGGAACGGTGATGCCGCGCCGTTCCAGGTCCGCCAGGTAATGCTTGTCCATGTTCCATCGGACGAGCTCCGGCGGATTGATGAGCCGCGTCTGCGCCGACGCGCTGTCCAGCCACCGGGTGAACTCGGCGAAGCGTTCGAAGTAGTTCCAGGTGGTGCGGAAGAGCGCCGCCGAGGTGGCGGACCAGTCCGCCGCCGGATCGGCCCAGTCCGCCCGGTCCACGCGCAGTCCGAGGCGTTCCAGCGCGCCGCGCATCAATGCGTCCTCCGTGAGGATGTTGCGGACGTACTCGTTCGGTTCGCGCGGATGAAGGTACCGCGATTCGGTGAGGAGCGTGATGTCTATTATAGAAGCCATGGGGTCCTGCCGTTCCTTCGGGAATGAGCGTTATGATACTGGAATAGAAGCGGAACAGCAAGGAGCCGGCCGTTTCCATTTCTCGGCGGGAATCCGTACTTTACCGTCCGAACACCCGTGCTGACGTTCCGCTTCCCGGAGCGCCGGCAGGGGATGGTCCGTTTTAAACGAAGCAGAGCAGGTGACCGCCGTGTCGTACGATGTGAAAAAGAAGATCTTCTCCTCCACGCCGTTCCAGGCGCTCGCCGGGACCGAGGCGGCGCCCGGCGCGCCGGTGACGCTCCGGGGGGTGAACGGCTCGCTCTGGGCCTTCGTCGCGGCGGCGCTCTTCAATGAACGGAAGAGTCCGGTGCTCGCGGTGGTGGAGGACTCCGAACGGGCGGAGCGTCTGCGCGACGACTGCGCCCGCATCCTGGGGGAGGCCAACGTCCGGCTCTGCACGGTGGAGCACCGGCATGCCGCGCAGGCGCTGGACCTCTCCGCGCCGCTGTCGCAGATCGAAACGATGAAGGCGCTCCGCTCCGGCGTCAGCGCCGTGTACGTGACCCACGCCTCCGCGCTCGCGTTCGCCGTGCCGGAGCAGAAGGAGTTCGCCGCGTCGGTCATCGAACTTTCGGCGGGGAGCGACACCGGCTTCGCCGCGCTGCTGGAACGGCTCAGCACGCTCGGCTTCGAACGCAAACCGCTGGTCGAGACGTACGGGGACCTCGCCGTGCGCGGCGGCATCCTCGACATCTTCCCGTTCATCGGCGAGCATCCGGTGCGCATCGAGTTCTGGGGGGACACCATCGAGTCCATCCGCGAGTTCGACGTCCTCTCGCAGCGCTCCATCCGCGAACTGCAGAGGGTCAGCATCGTGCCGGACGTGCTCCGCACGACGCCGCCGGACGACGCCACTCTACCCGCGCGGGCAACCGCGCCGCTGCTGTCGTACTTCCCGGACGGAACCGTGGTGCTGAGCGAAGACCCCTCGCTCCTGCAGAAGGCGTTCGACGAACTGGCGGACGAATCGGTGGCGGCGGACTACGCCTTCGAGGAGGTGACGTCGCAGCTGGACCGGTTCGCGCGGTACGAACATTCCCTTCTCTCGGCGGACGGCGCGCTCGACATCGGCTCCGCATCGCAGCCGAGCGTCAACGGTTCGGTGAAGGTGCTGAAGGAGAAGGTGCGGGAGTTCTCCGCACGCGGGTACGACGTGCTCATCTCCTCCGACCGGCAGGAGGAGCTCGACCGTCTGCGCGACCTGCTGGAGGAGGAGGGGCGGGAGGAGGTGAGCGAGGGGACCGACGAGGGGGAGACCGCGGTTCCGGAGGAAGCGCCTCCGCTTCCCGTGCAGTTCGTGGCGGAAGGGTTCCACGCCGGGTTCGTCCTGCCGGCGGCGGTGGTCGCGCTCTTCACGGAGCACGAGGTCTTCGGCCGGCTGAAGGCGCGGGCGGAGAAGAAGCGGAAGCGGTTCAAGGGGATCTCGGCGAAGGAGCTGCACGCGCTGCGGCGGGGGGACTACGTGGTGCACGTGGACCACGGCATCGGGAAGTTCTTGGGGCTGCAGAAGATCCGCATCGGCGGGACGGAGCAGGAGGCGGCCAAGCTGGAGTACGCGGAGAAGGGGACGCTGTTCGTCAACCTCAACTACATCGCCCGCATCCAGAAGTACTCCTCCGCCGAAGGGCACGAACCGAAGCTGAACCGCCTCGGCGGCGCGGAGTGGGAGAAGCTCAAGAACCGGACGAAGCGGAAACTGAAGGACATCGCGCGCGACCTCATCCGCCTCTACGCGCGGCGGAAGATGTCGCCCGGTTTCGCGTTCGCGCCGGACGCCCACTGGCAGAAGGAGATGGAGGCGTCGTTCATGTACGACGACACGCCGGACCAGGCGAAGTCCACCGCCGACGTGAAACTGGACATGGAGAGCGAGCATCCGATGGACCGGCTCGTCTGCGGCGACGTCGGGTTCGGCAAGACGGAGGTGGCGGTGCGCGCGGCGTTCAAGGCGGTGATGAACAACAAGCAGGCCGCGGTGCTGGTGCCCACCACCATCCTGGCGCAGCAGCATTTCAACACGTTCACGGACCGGCTCGGCCGGTACCCGGTGCGCATCGCGCTCCTCTCGCGGTTCAAGAGCGCGAAGGAGATCAAGGGATCGCTCGCGAAGCTCGCGGCGGGGGAACTGGACGTCATCATCGGCACGCACCGGCTCCTCTCCAAGGACGTCCGGTTCAAGGACCTCGGCCTGCTCATCATCGACGAAGAGCAGCGGTTCGGCGTGGCGGCAAAGGAGAAACTGCGCGCGCTGAAGGTCACGGTGGACACCCTCACGCTCACCGCCACCCCCATTCCGCGGACGCTCCATTTCTCCCTGATGGGGGCGCGGGACCTCTCGGTCATCAACACCCCGCCGCGCAACCGTCTTCCCATCCACACCGAGATCGCGGCGTTCGACAAGCGCATCATCCGCGAGGCGGTCATCCACGAGATCCGGCGGGGGGGACAGGTCTTCATCGTGAACGACCGGGTGCAGAACATCGACGCGCTGACGGCGGCGCTGCAGGAGCACGTGCCCGAGGCGCGGTTCCGCATCGCCCACGGCCAGATGCACGGCCACGAACTCGAGGCGGTGATGATCGACTTCCTGCAGAAGAAGTTCGACGTGCTCGTCACCACCAAGATCGTCGAGTCCGGCGTCGACATCCCGAGCGTCAACACCATCATCATCAACCGGGCGGACAAGTTCGGACTGGCGGAGCTGTACCAGCTGCGGGGCCGTGTGGGGCGCTCCAACGTGCAGGCGTTCGCGTACCTGCTCGTGCCGCCGGTGTCGCTCCTGCCGAAGAACACGCTGCGGCGGCTGCAGGCGATCGAAGAGTTCACCGAGCTCGGTTCCGGACTGAACCTGGCGATGCGCGACCTGGAGATCCGCGGCGCCGGCAACATGCTCGGCGGGGAGCAGAGCGGCTTCATCATGGAGATGGGGTTCGAGATGTACACGAAGATCCTGGAAGAGGCGGTGGGGGAGCTGAAGGAGCAGGAGTTCTCCGAGCTCTTCGCCGCGGAGACGGCGGCCCCGAAGCCGGTCGAGACGCAGGTGGAGGCGGACATCGACGCGTACATCCCGGAGGTGTACGTGGAGAGCGACACCGAACGGATGGACATCTACCGCCGCATCGTGCGCGCCGCGACGGAACGGGACATCGACGACCTGCGGATGGAACTGTCGGACCGCTACGGCACGGCGATGGAGGAGGCGGAGAACCTCTTCCGTCTCGCACGGCTGCGCATCGCCGCTTCCCGCGCCGGCTTCCGCAAGGTGGACCTTAACAAGCGGACGTTGCGGCTCCACCTTCCCGGCGAGGAGGAGAAGTCCTTCTACGAGAGCGGCGCGTTCCAGGCGCTGATGGAGAAGGTCTCCGCCGCCGGCACGCTCTCGCTCCGACAGGAAGGGAAGGGTCTCGTGCTGCAGGGTCACGTCCGTTCGTACGACGGCGTCGTCCGCATCGACGAGGCGGCGGAGGTCATCGCGAACCTTGAACGGTGAACCGATGAACGGCGACGGCATCTCCGTCATCCTCTTCGACCTCGGCCGCGTGCTGATGCACATCGACTTCGATGCGTTCCCGCACGCGCTCGGACTGTACACCGACGAAGAGCGCGCACCGTACCGGGATCCCGCCGCGAGACTCGTCCGCACGTACGAGTCCGGCGCGATGACGACGGAGGAGTTCGTCGAGGCGCTGCACGCGATGTTCGGCGCGCGCTACACCGCGGAGCGCATCCTCGATGCGTGGAACGCCATCATCGTGCGCGACAACGACGACATCGTACCGTTCGTCCGGCGCGTGCAGCGGCGGTACCGCACCGCGCTGCTCAGCAACACGAGCGCGAGCCATTGGGAGAAGGTCATGCGCGTCTCCTCGCTCGTCCCCTCCATCGAACACCGCTTCACCTCCTTCTCTCTCGGCGTGCTCAAGCCGGACCGCCGCGCGTACGACCGTGTCGCCGCATCGCTCGGCGTGGAGCCGCACCGTATCCTCTTCATCGACGATCTTCCCGAGAACGTCGCCGGCGCCGTCGACGCGGGACTACGCGGAATCACGTACCGAAACGCCCCTCAACTCCTCTCCGAGACCACTTTTTTGTAAAATATTTTCGACTTAAAGTAGTTTCTTAAGCCTTCCCCCTAACGGTCATTATGACCGAAACTTGCCGTTGAAATTTTCAGCACTTCGAGTACATTTTTGGCGATTTCCTAAGGAAAACGGCAAAATACCGCTTGACTTTCCTCCGAAATTCCGTAAATTTCCCCTCGTTCGGTGGGTAAAAGTGGGTAAAAATCCTTCAATAAATTAAGGCGTTTCTGTACGTGTCCTCCTTCAAGGGGTCATATCATTACACCGTCGACAGCAAGGGACGTATCAACGTACCGGCGAAGATGCGGAAGAACCTGTCGCCCGAGGCGAACAGCGGGTTCGTGATCACCCGCGGTTTCGAGCCGTGCATCTTCGTGTACCCGAACGACGAGTGGGCGAAACGCGAAACGGAGATCGGCAAGCTGCAGCAGACGAAACCGGAGGACCGGTTCTTCACCCGGATGCTGCTGCAGTACGCGACCGACGCCGAACTGGACGGACAGTACCGCATCGCCCTGCCGAAGGAGCTGATGCAGTACGCCAACATCAAGGGAGAGGTCTTCATCCTCGGCGCGTACGACCGCATCGAGGTGTGGGCCCCGGAAGAGTTCCAGAAGTACCTCGACGCACAGCAGAAGGATTATCTGACCGTGGCGTCCACCGTGTTCGACGCCGCGAACGGCGAATAGTGCTCGGCGGTGGCGGAGGGTGAGCCGCATCGCCGTCAACCCCGCGCAACCATGAACCCGACCTCCGCCTCATACCATGTGCCCGTGATGCCCGCCGAGACCGTCGGACATCTCGTGACGGCGGCGGACGGGGTGTACGTGGACGGCACCCTCGGCGGCGGTGGACATGCGGAGCTCATCTGCCGCCGTCTCGCCCCCGGCGGTACGCTCATCGGCATCGACGCGGACGCCGACGCACAGGCCGCGGCCGCGCAGCGGCTGCAACCGTTCGCATCATCCATACGACTCGTGCACGACAACACCTCCAACATTCGCGCCATCCTCCGCTCGCTCCAGATCCCGACGATCCACGGACTGCTCCTCGACCTCGGCGTCTCCTCGTACCAGCTCGACGCGCCGGGGAAGGGATTCTCGTTCCGCGGGGACGAACCGCTGGACATGCGGATGGACCGCCGTCAGCCGCTCGACGCCCGCACGGTGATCAACACGTACGGCGAGGAGGAGCTCGCGAACATCATCTTCCGTTACGGCGAAGAGCGGGCGTCGCGCCGCATCGCGCGCGCCGTCGTCCGCCGTCGGACCGAGCGCCCGGTGGAGACCACCGGCGACCTCGCGCGGCTGGTGGAGGAGAGCGTCGGCGGACGGTTCGCCGTCAAGTCGCTCGCACGGGTCTTTCAGGCGGTGCGCATCGAAGTGAACGGCGAACTGGAGCGGCTGCGGAGCATCCTGCGCGATTCGATGGAGGTGCTCGCGTCGGGAGGACGCATCGTGGTCATCTCGTACCATTCGCTCGAAGACCGCATCGTGAAGACCTTCTTTCAGGAGTGCGCGGCGGAGAGCGTTCCGTCCGGTTCCAAGTACCTGCCCGACACGCCGCGGACCCCCGACCTGCGCATCCTCACGCGCAAGCCGGTGGAGGCGTCCGAGGACGAACGGTCGGCGAATCCCCGCTCGCGCAGCGCGAAGCTGCGGGCGGCCGAGAGGGTGTGATGGCGCGGAAGAGTCAGCAGGTCCCCCCGCGGGACGTGGCGGACATGCCGGCGTTCGACGACCGCCGCATCTATAATAATGCGGTCGCGTTCCCGGCGGACCCGCAGTCCGCCGTGCCGGGATACGCCGTCCGCCCGAACGTGCGGACCGCCTCCAAACGGCGGCAGGCGAAGACCTCCAACGTGGTGGCGTTCCTCTTCCTCGTCGCCGCGGCGGCGCTGCTCTACGTGGGGAACGTCATCGCGGTGAACAATCTGGCGAAGGAAGTGAACGACCTGGCGGCGCGGCATCAGCAGATCCTGAGCACCAACGAAGTGCTGCGGGCGGAGATCAACCGGAAGGCGAGTCTGGAGCGCATCGGTCTGATGGCGCAGGAGAAGTACGGCATGACGAATCCCAAAGAGGCGCCGGTATGGTTCGAAGTGGACCCGGAACGCGTCGCGGCGGTCCGCGAGGCGGTCGGGGAGTGAGGCGCCCATGAAGCTGTGGAATCCCTTCGCGAAACGTGCGGACGCTCCGGCCGAGACGCCGCAGCTGCGGGACTACCGTCACCGTCTGCTCATCGTGAAGGTGGGCTTTCTGCTGGCGTTCGCCGCCGCGGGTGCGCGGCTGGTGCAGATCCAGGTGGTGGAGGCGGGGAAGTACCGCGAGATCGCGCGGAAACAGTATGAGGCGAAGGTGCCGCTCGTCGCGCAGCGCGGTGCCGTGTACGACCGGAACGGCTCCATCCTCGTGGCGAACACGCAGTTCGTCTCGTTCGCGGCGGACCCGACCATCGCCGGCGAGGACGCGCGGTTCATCGCCCGCGAGTTCTCGAAGGTGACCGGCCGTGCGGAGCGCGAGTACGTGGCGCGGCTGCAGAGTTCCAAGCGGTTCGTCTGGCTCGACCGCCACCTCCGTCCCGACGTGGCGGAGCGCATCCCCCTGAAGAAGATGGGGGGCATCGTGAAGATGACCGAAGCGAAACGGCTCTACCACTACGACGAGGTCGCAGGACAGCTGCTCGGCGCCACGAACATCGACAACGCCGGGGTCAGCGGCATCGAGCAGCAGTTCAACGACGTGCTGAAGGGGCGCGACGGATACGTGGTGATGCAGCGCGACGGACTCGGACGGAAGCGTCCGTCGGTCGACTACCCGCGCGAGGAGGCGGTGGACGGACATTCGCTCGAGCTGACCATCGACCTCCAGTACCAGTCCATCGCCGAAGAGGAGCTCAAGAAGGGGGTCGCGCGGACGCAGTCCGAAGCGGGGCTGGTGGTGATGATGCGTCCGCAGACGGGCGAGATCCTCGCCATGGCGAACGCCCCGTCGGTGAACCTGAACAAGGTGACCGACGCCGACCTGCTGAAGAACCGCATCGTGTCGGACATGTACGAGCCCGGCTCGGTGTTCAAGATCGTCACCGCCTCCGCCGCGCTCCGGTACGGTGCGGCGACCGCGGAGCGGCGCTTCTACGGCGAGAACGGGAAGTACCGGATCGAGTACCCGGGACGCCAGGTGCGTCTCATCAACGATTCGCACCCGATGCGCGACGTCACCTTCGCCGAAGCGATGGCCTACTCGTCGAACATCGTCATGGCGAAGGTGAGCGACCTCATCGGACCGGAGCGGCTCTTCACCCAGGCGCGCGACTTCGGGTTCGGCATGATGACCGGCGTGGAACTGCCGGCGGAGATCAACGGACAGCTCAAGAAGACCTCCGAATGGTCCATGGCCTCCCTCAACTCCATCGCCTACGGATACGAGGTGGGGGTGACGCCGCTGCAGATCGTGACGGCGTACGCGGCGCTGGCCAACGACGGGATGCTCATGAAGCCGTACGTGGTGCAGCGCGAACGGGACGAGACGGGGCAGGAGGTGTACGCCGGGCAGCCGCAGATGATCCGCCGCGCGGTGCCGAAAGAGGTCGCCCGCGACGTGGTGCGGATGCTCGAAGGGGTGGTGGAGTTCGGCAGCGGCGCCGTGGTGAAGATCCCCGGCGTGCACATCGCCGGAAAGACGGGGACGTCGCGCAAGCATGTGAACGGCAGGTACGAGGAGGGGAGCTACAACGCGTCGTTCGTCGGCTTCTTTCCGGTGGAGCGTCCGGAGGTCGTCTGTCTGGTGATGCTCGAGAAGCCGAAAGCGGGGGGATACTACGGCGCGGTCGCGAGCGCCCCCATCTTCAAGGCCATCGCCGAGCGCATCGTGCACAACAACGGACTCGCCGCACGCACGGTGGCCGCCGGTCCCGCCGCGCCGGCCCCGGGCACGGACGCGGAACCGACGGTGACCGTGCCCGACGTCGCGGCGAAGAGCGCCGCGGACGCGGCGGCGGTGCTGAAAGGGGCGGGACTCGCGGCGAAGGTCATCGGCACGGGGGACGACGTGGTGCGGCAGTATCCGCCCGCCGGCCGGAAAGTGGAGCGGGGCTCCTTCGTGCAATTGATGATGAACGAGGACGAACGCGCCGCCGCGGCCGGCGCGCCGACCGTCCCGGACGTGCGGGGCATGAGCGTGCGCCGCGCGGTGAACAAACTGGCCGCGGAGCAGATGGGGGTCTCCATCGTCGGTTCGGGCCTGGTGGTGAACCAGTTCCCCAGTCCCGGCACCGCGATGAAACCCGGCGCGAAGGTGACCATCCTTTGCGAACCGCGCGCCGTCACGACCGCGCACGTGTACTGAACGGCATCCTGACCATGAACAGACCATGACATTATCCGAGGCATTGCAGGGCGTCAGCGTCGTCAAGATGTTCCAGACGATGTACGGGAAGATGGTCGTCACGCACGACGTGAAGATCAGCGGCGTGCAGTACGACTCCCGGCGCGTGCAGCGCGAGAATCTCTTCGTCGCCCTCCGCGGCAGCGGCAGCGACGGACACGACTACCTGCAGGCCGCCATCGCGGCGGGAGCGAAGGTGCTCGTGATGGAGGACGACGCTGCCGTCCCGGACCCGCTCTGCATGCACCACGGCGTGGTGAAGGTGGTGGTCTCGGACAGCCGGCGGGCGCTCGCGCGCATCGCGGCGAACTACCACGGCCGCCCCGCCGATTCCCTGACCGTCATCGGCGTCACCGGGACGAACGGTAAGACGACCACGACGTACCTCCTCAAGCAGATGCTCGAAGCGGCGCCGGAGGTCCGGGCGGGTCTCATCGGCACGGTCGAGGTCGTCATCGGCGATGAACGGCGTCCGGCCACGCACACCACGCCGGAGTCGCTCGAACTGCACGGACTGTTCGCCGAGATGAAACGGAAGGGATGCACGCACGTGGTGATGGAGGTGTCGTCCCACGCCCTGCATCAGCGCCGCGTGTACGGCGTTCCGTTCGCCGCCGCCGTCTTCACGAACCTGACGCAGGACCATCTGGACTACCACCGCACGATGGAGGAGTACTTCGAAGCGAAGCGGAGCCTGTTCACCTCCCTCGCCCCCTCCGCCGTCGCCGTCACGAACGCGGACTCCCCCGACGGCCTCCGCATCACCGGCGGCTGCGCGGCGCCGGTGCGGACGTACGGCGTGGACTCCGCCGCGGACGTGAAGGCGGAGAACGTCTCCATCGCCGTCAGCGGCTCCTCCCTCCGCATCGGCGGGACGGACATCCGTACGCCGCTGGTGGGACGGTTCAACATCTACAATTTCCTCGGCGCCTACGCCGCCGTCACCGCCCTCGGGATCCCGGTGTCGCCCGGGACCTGCGCGCGGCTCGAGCCGGCGCCGGGACGCTTCCAGCAGTTCCACGCTCCGGCCGGCTGGACCGCCATCGTGGACTACGCGCACACGCCGGACGCGCTCGAGAACTGTCTCCAGACCGTCCACGACGTGCTCCCCGCGCAGCGGACGAACCGCATCATCACCGTGTTCGGCGCCGGCGGGGACCGGGACCGGACGAAGCGCCCCGTCATGGGACGCATCGCCGCGGCGATGAGCGACATCGTCGTCGTCACGTCGGACAATCCGCGCACCGAGGACCCCGCCGCCATCATCGGCGACATCCTCGGAGGGATCGCGGACCGCACCGCGGTGACGGCGGAGCCGGACCGCGCGACGGCCATCCGTACGGCGCTCGCGCAGGCGCGCTCCGGCGACGTGGTGCTCATCGCCGGCAAGGGACACGAAGATTATCAGGTGCTCGGGACGCAGAAGGTCCACTTCAGCGACCGGGAACAGGTCATGACGTACATCTCAGCCCAGGCATGAAGACCATCACTGCTACCGACCTGAAGAAGCTGACCGGCGCCGCCGTGACGAACGGCGATGCGCTGAAACGCCGGAAGCTGCAGCGGGTCTGCACCGATTCGCGTTCGGTGCGGGCGGGAGACCTCTTCGTCGCCCTGAAAGGGGAGACGTTCGACGCGCACACGTTCCTGGACGCCGTGCTCGCCGCGGAGCCCTCCGCCCTGCTCGTGCATCACGGCTGGGCGCGGGAGAACGCCGGACGTCTCGCGTCGCTTCCGTGCGCCGTCTGTGCGGTGCCGGACACGACCGCGGCCTTCGGCGAACTGGCGCGGACGTACCGCCGCAAGTTCGGCATCCCCGTCATCGCGGTCGGCGGCAGCAACGGCAAGACGACGACCAAGGAGATGGTGACCGCGGTGCTCCGCACCCGATTCGAGGTGCTGGCGACCGAAGGGAACCTCAACAACCACATCGGCGTGCCGCAGACCCTCTTCCGACTCGACGAACACCACGGTGCGGCAGTGGTGGAGATCGGCACGAACCACTTCGGCGAACTGCGGCACCTCTGCGCCGTCGCCGAACCGACGCACGGTCTGCTCACCAACATCGGCCGGGAGCATCTGGAGTTCTTCGGGGACGAGGCGGGAGTGGCGAAGGAGGAGACGGAACTGTTCCGTCATCTCGCGGAGACCAAAGGGTTCGTCTTCCTGAACGCGGACGATCCGTACCTGGCGAAGGAGCTCAAAGGACTGAAGCGCGTCCTCTCCTACGGCGCGGCGCCGAAAGCGGACGTGCGCGTGCGCCGCGTGCATGCGGGTCCGACCGGCGCGTACCGGTTCCAGCTTGAATGGGGCGCGAAGGACATCACGGTGCCGGTGCGGCTGTCGGTGCCGGGGGCGCATAACGTCATCAATGCGGCAGCGGCGGCCGCGGTGGGACTGAAGCTCGGCGTCCGGCCGAAGCGGGCGGCCGAAGCGCTCGCGGCGTTCGTCTCCGCCTCGAAGCGGATGGAAGTGATGGAGCACGTCGGCGTGACCGTCCTGAACGACACGTACAACTCGAACCCCGATTCGGTGATGGCCGCGCTCCGCACGCTGGTCTCCGTCGCGGCGACGGGTCGGAAGGTGGCGGTGCTCGGCGATATGCGGGAACTGGGTGAGGCGTCCAAGCGTGAGCACACCGGTATCGGTGCGGCCGCCGCGGAGATGCCGGTGGACCGGCTCTACACCTTCGGTACGTTCTCGAAGTACACGCAGGAGGCGTTCGGCGGCGAACGCTCCGCGCATTACGAATCGAAGGAGGCGCTGAGCGCCGACCTGAAGGCGTTCCTCCGGCCGGGGGACGTGGTGCTGGTGAAGGGATCGCGCGGCATGCGCATGGAGGACGTGACGGCGGTGCTGGTCCCCTCCGCCGCCGGACAAACACGGAAGGAGCACTGATGCTGTACCATCTCTTGTACTGGATCGAACAGACGTACCATCCTCCGGGCTTCGGCGTGGTGAAGTACCTCACGTTCCGTTCGGCGGCCGCGGCCATCACGGCGCTCTTCATCAGTTTCATCATCGGCGGCAAGGTCATCGCGATGCTGAAGGCGAAGGGGATCGTCACCGTCTACCGCGAGGGGTCGCCGGAGAAGCACCGGATGAAGGCCGGCACGCCGATGATGGGCGGCATCATCGTGCTCGCCGCCGTCCTGGTGCCGACGCTGCTGTGGGGGGACCTCACCAACACGTACGTGCAGATGATCATCGTCGTCACCGCCGGCCTCGGACTGGTCGGCTTCATGGACGACTACCTGAAGATCGTCCGGAAGAAGAAGGAGGGGCTCATCGGGTGGTACAAGATCGTGGGGCAGGTCACCGTCGGGGCGGTGCTCGGCGCGGTGCTGTTCACGATGCCTGAACTGAAGGAGATCGGCGCGAACACCGTCACCACCGTCCCGTTCTTCAAGAACGTGGAGTTCGACTTCGGCTGGTTCTACATCCCGCTCGTCATCTTCATCATCACCGCCACCTCCAACGCGGTGAACCTGACGGACGGACTGGACGGGCTCGCCATCGGCACCTCGGGCATCGTCGCGATGACGCTCGGCGTCATCGTGTACGTCTCGGGCAACACCGAGTTCAGCAGCTACCTGAACATCATCAATCTGAAAGGGAACGGCGAGCTCATCGTCTTCTGCATCGCCATGGTGGGGGCGGCGCTCGGGTTCCTCTGGTACAACTCGTATCCGGCGCAGGTCTTCATGGGGGACACCGGTTCGCTCGCGCTCGGCGGCGCCATCGGCGCCCTCACGGTGATGGCGAAGAAGGAGCTCATTCTCCCGATTCTCGGCGGCGTCTTCTTCCTCGAGACGGTGTCGGTGATCGTGCAGCGGCTCTACTTCAAGTACACGAAGAAGCGGTACGGCGAGGGGCGTCGCGTCTTCCGGATGGCCCCCATCCATCACCACTTCGAACTGCTCGGCTGGCAGGAGCCGAAGATCGTCACGCGGTTCTACATCATCGCCATCCTGCTGATGATCCTGAGCCTCACCACGTTCAAGGTGCGGTGAGATGACGCGGACGGACCTCATCGGCGCGAAGGTCTCCGTCATCGGAGCGGAACGGAGCGGCATCGCCGCGGCCGGACTGCTGCGCGGCGCCGGTGCGCATGTCTTCGTGAGCGACATGGGGAAGGGGGAGCGGACGGTGCGGCACGTGGAGGAGCTGCGGCGCGGAGGGATCGACGCGGAGTACGGCGCGCACAGCGACCGGGTGTTCGACGCCTCGCTCATGGTCATCAGTCCGGGCGTCCCCACCGACGCGCCGGTGGTGACCGAAGCGCTGCGGCGCGGCATCGCGGTGGCGGCCGAGATCGAGGCGGCGAGCTGGTTCTGCCGCGGTCCCATCGTTGCCATCACCGGGAGCAACGGCAAGACCACCACGACGACGCTGCTCGGACGCATGCTCGCCGACGCGAAAGTGGACCACGTGGTGGCCGGCAACATCGGCACCGCCTTCTCCTCCGTCGTGTCCGGCGCCGGTCCGGAGACGACGGTGGTGCTCGAGGTGAGCAGCTTCCAGCTCGACTTCATCCGGACGTTCCGCCCGCGGGTGGGGGTGCTCCTCAACATCACCCGGAACCATCTGGACCGGTACGGGAACTCGATGGAACGCTACGCCGCCTCCAAGGCACGGCTCTTCATGAACCAGACACAGGACGACCTGCTCGTGGTGAACGCGGAGGACGAATGGACGCAGCGCGTCATCGGTACCGCGCGCGGCGCTCTGCGGCGCTTCAGCACGCGGAACCCGGTGGAGCAGGGCGCGTTCGTGAAGGAGGGATGGCTGACGGTGCGTGACGGTGGAACGGTGCGGCGTATCGTTCCGACCGACGAGATCACCATCACCGGAGAGCACAACCTGCAGAATGCGATGGCCGCCACGGTCGCCGCCCTGCGGGTCGGCGTCTCCCCCGCCTCCGTCCGCGCGACGCTGCGGAACTTCAAGGGGGTGGAACACCGGCAGGAACCGGTGCGTGAGGTGCGCGGAGTGCTCTATATCAACAATTCGAAAGCGACCACCGTCGAGGCGGTGGAGATGGCGCTGAAGAGCTACGACCGCCCCATCGTGCTCATCATGGGAGGGAAGGACAAGGGGAACGACTATTCGACCATCGACGACCTGGTGCGGCGCAAGGTGAAGGCGCTCGTGGCGACCGGTCACTCCGCGCAGACCATCGTGAAGCATTTCGGCGGGATGGTCCGCACCGTCGTCGTGGAGACCGACGGGAACGCCGTGCCGAACGTCGTCTCCATGCGCCGGACCGTCGAGACCGCCGCCGGACTGGCGGAGCGGGGCGACGTCGTGCTGCTCGCGCCGGCCTGCACGTCGTTCGACTGGTTCACCGATTATGAGGAACGGGGACGGGTGTTCAAGGACCTCGTACACAAGCTCCCCGGACAATGACGCATGGCCGCCGACCGCAACCATATCGACCGCATCACGCTCTTCGCCGTCCTCATCCTGATGGTGGCGGGAACGGTGGTGGTGTACAGCGCCTCGTCCACCTGGGCGATGCAGAAGATGCAGTCCGCGAGCGGCCTGGTGAACAAGCACATCACGAAGGTGATGATCGGTCTGGTGGTGATGTTCTTCGCGATGAACATCGACTACAAGCGCTATAAGCCCCTCACCAAGTGGGTGCTCATCGGTTCCATCCTGCTGCTGGTGATGACGCGCGTGCTCGGCGGCGAAGTGAAGGGGGCGGCGCGGTGGCTCTCCGTCGGGGGGATGAGCGTGCAGCCCTCCGAGATCGCGAAGTTCGCGCTGCTGTTCCATCTGGCGTTCCTCCTCTCCAACAAGCGGGAGAAGCTGGCGGACTTCAAGACCGGCTTCGCGCCGCTGATGGTGTGGATCGGTTCGGTGGTGCTGCTCATCATGGTGCAGCCGAACTTCAGCACCGGCTCCATGGTCTTCGCGCTCGGCATGATGCTCATCTACGTCGGCGGCGCGCGCATCTCGCACGTGCTCGCATCGCTGACGGCGCTGCTGCCGGCGCTGCTCCTCTACATGGTGAGCGCCCCGTACCGGATGAAGCGCATCCTCAGTTACGTCGGCTTCGGCGGCGACGAGACGGTCACCTCCACCGCCAACTACCAGCTGCTGCAGGGCATCATCGGATTCGGCAACGGCGGCATCCTGGGGGTGGGCATGGGAATGAGCAAGCAGCGCGACCTCTTCCTGCCGGAATCGTACGGCGACTTCATCTTCTCCATCGTCGGGGAGGAGTACGGGCTCGTCGGGACGGTGTTCCTCATCGGACTGTACCTGACGCTGCTGCTGCGGGGACTGAAGATCGCGAAGTACGCGCCGGACGATTTCGGACGCTACCTCGCCATCGGCATCACCGGTACCATCGTGCTCTACGCCGTCGCCAACGCCATGGTGACGCTCGGCCTGGCGCCGACCACCGGCGTGCCGATGCCGTTCATCAGCTACGGCGGCACGGCCATCATCTTCTCCTCCTTCGCGGTGGGGGTTCTCCTGAACATCTCGGCGCAGACCGACCTGCATCCGCGCGAGCGGGCGGCGGAGCCGAGGACGGCGGTCCCGACCGAACCGGCCGTCGGAAAGATCTACTGACGCCATGACCGTCCTGTTCGCCGGAGGAGGCACCGGAGGCCATCTGTATCCCGCCATCGCGATGGCGGAAGCGCTGCGGGAGCGCGACCCCGCCGTCCGCATCGTCTTCGCGGGGACGCGCGGGAAGATCGAAGCGCGCGTCGTTCCGGCCCGTGGGTACGAGTTCCATCCCATCTGGATCAGCGGTTTCAGCCGGCGTCTGACCGCGGCGAACCTGCTCTTCCCGGTGAAGGCGGCGGTCTCGCTCGTGCAGTCGTTCTTTCTCATACGCCGTCTCCGCCCCTCCGTCGTGGTCGGTACCGGCGGATACGTGTGCGGTCCGGTCCTCTTCATGGCGTCGCTGCTCGGCGTCCCCTCCGCCGTGCACGAGAGCAACAGCTATCCCGGCGTCACGACGCGGATGCTGGCGAAGCGCATGACGCGGGTATTCATCACGTTCGACGCCACCCGGCGGTGGCTCCCCGCGGGGAGTGCGGCGGAACTGGTCGGCAATCCCACGCGCGACGAACTGTCGAGACCCTCCCGCGCCGAAGCGTGCGCGCAGTTCGGCCTCGATCCGGCGAAGGAGACCCTCTTCGTGTTCGGCGGGAGTCTCGGCGCCGCCTCCATCAACCGCGCGATGCCGGCGGTGGTGCGCGATGCGGTCGCGTCGGGCCGCCAGGTCATCTGGCAGACCGGCGAGAGCGACGCATCGTCCTCCGCGGCGGTCGCGCCGCATCCGTCGGTGAAGGTCTTCCCGTTCATCGAACGGATGGACCTCGGCTACGCGGCGGCGGACCTGGTGGTGTGCCGCGCCGGCGCCACCACGCTGGCGGAACTGACCCGGCTCGGGAAGCCGGCGGTGCTCGTGCCGTACCCCCACGCGGCGGCGAACCATCAGGAACT
>WBUG01000024.1 GCA_008933835.1 Bacteroidota bacterium
GTTGTGCATAAAGAGCTGCTATCGTGTCACGCTCTTCCTGCGTTAGCTGGTTGTAACTTCGGGATTGTGCCATGCTCTAATTGTAATACTTCTTTTAGAGCGTTGCACTTCCTTGTAGAACTCATAAGGTTAAATATGAAGACTAAATTATTATTATACTTACTTATTATTTTAGGCGAAATTGCTCACACGCAAATTGGAAGCATGATCCCAAGCAATCACAGAGTCGATTGGCGAAATCCCGGATATGAAGGAAATATTCCAAGACAAGCACAAAACTATGTTAATGTTAAAACACAATATATAGATGGTGAGGGACTAAATGCTACAGATGCATTTGTGACTGCAATTGCAGATGCAAATACATGGAACTCGAATCATCCTGGTGAACTATCTATGCTATATTTTCCTGAAGGATATTATGCATTGTCTTCCGATATTAATTTGCAGAGTAATATTATTATCAAGGGAGACGGTTCCGATAGGACTTTATTTTCCTTTACTGACAATGGATTAAAAATTACTGGGAGTTCAAATCCTTCGTATGCAAATATTCAAAACTATACACAGGCTACTAAAACATTGGTTATATCTGGTGACATAGGTGTTCAAAATGGTCAATTAATTGAAATCACTGTTCCCAACGGATGGTGGCACAAACCCGATGAAGACGGGAATGAATATGTAGGACAAATAGTTAAAGTGCAAAACGCAAATGGCGAAACGCTTGTTTTAGAAGACGATATTTATTTGGTTTGGTTAATGGAAGGATCAGCCAACAAAGCAAAAGTCCGTATATTTACTCCAATTCAACAAGTTGGAATAGAGGATATAAAAATTGTTTCAAGCGGATTAAATAATACCCATATAAGTATTAATAGTGCTGCAAATTGCTGGATAAGTGGAGTTGAGAGTCAAAATCCGGGATTGCATCACATTGGTATTCATAGTAGTTATAGGATCGAAGTTAGAGGCTGTTATTTTCGCGAGGCAAAAAAAGTATGCGTAAATGGACAAGGATATGGTGTCCATATAGGATATCATTCTACTAACTGCTTAATAGAAGATAATATTTTTAGAAAACTAAGACATTCCATGATAGCTTACGCAGGAGCAACAAGAAATGTTTTTGGATTTAACTATTCAGGAGATAGACGAGCGGATGATCCAGATGGAATTACAGGCAGTTGTGTAGAAATGAATGGTGTGGAAGCAGATTTATTGTTCCACGGTAGATATCCAATTGCGAATTTAACCGAAGGAAATGTTGTTGATTATATAGCAGGAGAAGTAATTCATGGTATTAATGGGCAATATAATACTGTTTTCAGAAATAGAACTGCTTGCAACGATGTATCCCTGTCAAGAGCGTATGGCGGAATTCGTTTTTATGAATATGAGAGCGGTGGGTGTCAACTTTTTAATTCTTACGGCAATACACTAACCGATATAGATGATCAAGATTACTGCTGCGGGGTATCTGACGGTTATAATGGTCAAAATAGTATGGGGGATAACGCCTATTCTGATATTTCATATTATTATGAATCTCAACCTCAATTTCTTGCTGCTTCTGGTTTGTCATGGCCTCCCGTTGGAACTAGGGTCGGACCATTATTAAGCCAAACAAATCCTGCGGAAATGCGCTGGTGGGGTGGTAATAGTAAAAAGACAGTGCAAGCATCTTCCCCATACTATTTATTGGAGCTGCATCCGAGTCAATGTGTAGAAGATGGTAGTGTTCAATCAGCTATCTATCACGTAAACAATATCCCAACCAATTCGATTTATTTAAGTAATGCAATTTTAACAGTGACACCCCCGGATGGCTATGGATTTCATCGATGGTCAGATGGAAATGAAGATAACCCTCGTCAAATCGTTCTCTCTGGAGCAACCACCCTGTATGCAGAACTCAAACAAGCGGCAAAGTCAACCGACGTTGATGGATATAAACAGCATGGCAACAGGAAAGTTGTCAAAACAACGAACGGCGTATTACACAATGTCTACGAAAGCTTGGGAAAAGTATGGTATGAATATAGCTCGAATAATGGCGTTTCGTGGAGTATCGCCGATAAATACTTCGTCGGAAAGGGTAATGGTTCATCCATTGCTGCCGTGAACAGCAATGCAGTGATCGTCGCATATTATACATCAAACCTGCAAGATGGTGGAATACATTTCAAACTATTCCAAGATGGGCACCGCGTAGATTTACCCATTCCAAGCATACCAACAAACTATGCGAATCGTCGTCTTTCTCTCGCTGCAGTACGTGATAATGCTACTACATATCCCAAATACCATAGCGTATTAGTGGGTATATGCGGTGATGATCCGGGAAATCAATCAGGAATAATCCTGAAAACATTTTCGTTGAAAGAAGAGGCCGATCAAAGTATCTCGTTATGGGATGGTCAAGGAGTTGTAATCATCGGCGATCAATATGCTGACAATCTATCTATTGATGGTATTGCAGGATATGACCATAACTCATCCGATCCGAAGTATATGCTCGCATGGGAGCGCACGATAGAATCGAACATCTATTTTGTTAACATTTCAATTGTTGCGGATAAGGATAATTCGCAATTGGTAAACAAGGAAATATATGCACCGTACCAACCAATCAATATATCAAATGGATCTGGATACTATTATAACACGATGCCCAGTATCATTTACTTTCATCCTGGGCCAAACTCACATCAAGCAAGAATAAGTTGGATAGGTCGGAGATGGATTCCGATAGAGGAATGGCTAGAAAAAACTAACGGTGGAGGTGATGAAGGATACTGGGAAGAGGTTATGGTGACAAAGCATGTACATCCGACGACGCCGGGTACTTTTTCAGTTTATGGAGATGCAGTTGTTGCTAATGATATCCAAAAAGTAACATTAAGCGGAAGCATATTCACAAGTGACTATATAATAGCCACCTCCTCCTCTCTCGGCGGGAATGCTTATGTATGTAATTATGTCGGGAGTAATGCCACCAATGTTCTTGGAGTATTTAGCAACCAAGGACCCAATATTCGTCCGATCAATGATTATCCCGTTACAGATCCGAAATCAATGGTGTACACCTCCGCTACACCATATAACCTGTTATTCACCGGGAAATCAATGAACCAGAATAAATCGAACGGAGGATTATTCTCAGGCCGGGAATTGATTGTGACTAAAGACAGTGCTTCGATCTACTTTTCTGTGAACAACATTAAGGTGCGGTCGAATAATATTGCATTAAAGGAATGCGATGATACGAACACTATTCGGCATCCATATTATGGAGTTGGTATAATAGAATCAGGCCCAATATTTTTATCAGATGTCAATGATTTGTCACTCAACGTATCGTATGGAATTACGGACTCTATCAGAACCGCAACGGTATTAAGGCAGGGAGATACAATCAAGTTCAGTCTGATCATCGCCGATTATGAGACAAAGGCGATACTGGGTGAATTAGGGGAAATTATTTTCGCCAAGAATGACTTCTACAAATATTCAAGCGTTGAATACCAATATGATATTGCTAAACAAGGCGGTCGGAATGTGATAATAGTAGTCTCTGAAAAGGATAATATAGGCGGTCTTCTAACAGGAGCCGTTAGAATACTGAATGACAAAATATTAGAGAAGAGGAATAGCAAGCACAAAAAAGTGATACGAGTTGGCGAAGGAAGAATATCGGAGTATAGTTTGGAAAGCAACTTCCCCAACCCCTTCAACCCCTCCACCACAATATCGTACGCTCTTCCGCAGGACGGCTTGACCACCCTGAAGGTGTACGACGCGCTCGGACGAGAGGTGGCTGAACTGGTGAACGAGTTCAAGCCGACCGGACGGTATACCGCCTCGTTCGATGCTTCACGGTTGTCGAGCGGGGTGTATGTCTACCGGTTGGTATCGGATAAATATTCAGCGGTGAAAAAGATGCTTCTGCTCAAATGACGACCGTCATTTGAGCAGAAGTCCCGCCTTGTGTGCGGGGATGCTGGTGAAGTAGGCGTAAGGGAAGAGAAGAGAGATCACAAATCACAGTTCGAGTAGGCGATGTGCTCGCTTGACCACGCTCTGCCCCGCACGGCGAGCGCATCGCTGAACGAACAGAAAATGTCTCCCGCAGATCTCGCAGAAAAAGCCGCAGATGATTTCTTGAGCATGGATTCTTCTCTGCGTCCATCGGCCGAATTTGCAGGAAATTAAGTTATAGTATCGGCGACCAAGAATGGTCGCCCCACTTCACATAGAGTAGGCCGACCATTCCCGGTAGGCGACCATCCATCACTCCAGATCTATTCTTCAATGCGTCATGCTGAACCCCGCCATGTTGCTGCTCTCCGCGGGGATTCAGCATCTTCCGCTAAAGAAAGATGCTGAATCGGTCGCAGAGCAACGCCGGGGACCGTTCAGCATGACGATTATTTAGGGTGGGCGACTATACTTCTGTACGTCATGCTGAACACCGCTCATGCGTTGCTCATAGCGGTGATTCAGCATCTTCTCGTAAAGAATATGCTGAATTCCCGCCGGGGGCTGTCAGAGAGCGGGATTCTGACAGTGGAACAAGAAGCGGCAAACCTGAGACGACCGCTCTACACTCAGATTCCTCACCCCTCACAGATGAAAACGATGGCTCGGGGTTCGGAATGACATAGAGAGCAAGTGATATGCTCGCTCATCTGTAAAACGATGACGGCGCGGAACCCCCGCCCGCGCCGTCCGTGCGTACCGCAGAACGTCTGCCATTCACATCTCGAACATCTCCAGCCGCTGCGGGATGTGGACCCGCGAGAACTTCCGCTCCGTCAGCGCCGCCTGGAACTTGGCGGACTGGTCCTCGTCCCCGTGCACCAGGAAGATGTCGTGCAGCGCCGCGCGGTCGAACTTCCCGACGTACTCCAGCAGCTCGTTCCGGTCCGCGTGCGCGCTGAAGGAGTTCATCACCGCCACCTCGCACTGCAGCGGCTTCACCTCGCCGAAGATGGAGACCTCCGGGTTGCGCTCCACGATCTTCCGTCCCAGCGTGTGCTCCGCCTGGTACCCGACGATCATCACGGTGTTGAGCGGGTTCCCGATGTTGTTGTACAGATGGTGCACGATGCGCCCCGCCTCGCACATTCCCGAAGCGGCGATGATCATGCAGGGGCCCTTCCGGTCGTTGAGCGCCTTGGACTCCTCCGCGTCCCGGATGTACGTCAGCCGGTCGAACCCGAACACGTCGTCGTCCTTCTTCATGACCGCCTGCGTCTCGGCGTCGAAGCACTCGGTGTGCTTGCGGAACACCGCGGTGGCGTTGGTGGAGAGCGGACTGTCCACGAACACCGGAATGTCCGGCAGCTGCCCGGCGTTCTTCAGGTTGTTCATCTGGTAGACGATGTCCTGCGTCCGTCCCACGCTGAACGACGGGACGATGATCTTCCCGCCCCGCTCCGCCGTCCGTTTCACCACCTCCAGGAAGCGGTCCGGCATCTCGTCCGTCGCCGCGTGCACCCGTCCGCCGTACGTGCTCTCGCAGATGAGCGCGTCCACGTTCCCCATGAACTCCGGGTCGCGCAGGATGGGCATGTTCGGCCGTCCCACATCGCCCGTGAAGCCGAGGTGCTTCTCTCGTCCCGACGATTCCCTCACCGTGAGATGCACCGACGCCGAGCCGAGGATGTGTCCCGCGTCGAAGTACGTCGCGCTCACCCCCTCCGCCGGTTCGAACGCCGTATGGTACGGCACCTCGGTCAGCTGCGCCAGGGTCCGCTCCGCGTCCTCCGACGTGTAGAGCGGCTCCACCGGCGGCTGCTTCTTCTTCGCGTGCCGTTTGCTCACGAACTCCGCATCCTTCTCCTGGATGTGCGCACTGTCCATCAGCATGATGCGGCAGAGGTCCGCCGTCGCCGGCGTGCAGTAGATGGGTCCCGTGAACCCCTGCTTCACCAGGTTCGGCAGGTTGCCGGCATGGTCGATGTGCGCATGCGAGAGGATGACGGCGTGGAGGGACGAGGGCTCGAACGGGAAGTTCCGGTTGCGCTGATAGGTCTCCGCCCGGCGCCCCTGGAACAGGCCGCAGTCGAGGAGGAGGGTCCGGCCGTTCACCTTCAGCAGGTGCATGGAGCCGGTGACGGAACGGGCGGCGCCGATGAACTGTACGATCATACTTTAACTCGTATTTCTAAATTGTTAGTATTCACACCCGATGAATATGGGCTTAATTTGTCTCATTTTCCAGAGAACGGGTGTGGATAACTCGTGGACAACGGTGGAAAGGTTTTTCTTGTATGCCCTGACGTTTTTTCGTAATTTGATGAAAATTCGGAACCTTTAGGGCATGTGTTCTAAAGGTTTTTTCGTCAATACGAAGGGCTTATGATCGAAAGCATGACCGGCTACGGGAAGGGGGAGGTCACTGAACAGGGACTCACCTTCACCGTGGAACTGCGGAGCGTCAACAACCGGTTCCTCGAGGTCTCCTCGCGCCTCCCCCGCTCCCTGCAGCAGCGCGAGAACGAGATCCGCGACATCATCCGGGCGAAGATCGCGCGCGGCAAGGTGACGCTGAACGCCTCGAAGGAGGAGAACGCGGACGAGGCGGCCGCACTGACGGTGGACAAGCAGCGTACGAAGGCGGTGGCGAAGGCGCTGAACGACCTCCGGAAGGCGGCGAAGGTGAAGGAACCGGTGAAGCTCGAGCATCTGCTCCACTTCTCGGACATCTTCACGGCGAAGGAGGAGGCGGACGACGAGACGGAGTGGACCGTGTTCCGCAAGGCGCTGGAGAAGGCGGTGGACGGGCTGAAGACGATGCGGATGAAGGAGGGGAAGGAACTGGCGGCGGACGCGACGAAGCGCATCAACGGCATCAACGCGGTGCTGGACACCGTGGAGGCGCTCTCGAAGAAGCGCATCCCCGAGGAGCGCGTGCGGCTGCAGGAGCGCATCGCCGCGCTGGTGGAGGACAAGAGCGTCATCAACACGCAGCGGCTGGAGCTGGAGATCGCGGTGCTGTCCGACAAACTGGACGTCACCGAAGAGTGCGTCCGGTTCCGGAGCCACAATAAGTTCTTCCTCGAGGCGCTGAACGCGAAGGAGTCCGAAGGCCGGAAGCTGAACTTCCTGCTGCAGGAGATGAACCGCGAGGCGAACACCATCGGCTCCAAATGCAACGACGTGCAGATCTCGCACCTGGTGGTGGGGCTGAAGGAGGAGCTGGAGCGGGTCCGCGAGCAGCTGCAGAACTTCGAGTGACGCCGTGCCGACGCCCTGCTTGATCGTCATCGCGTCCCCGAGCGGCGGAGGGAAGACCTCCATCATCCGCGCCCTGCGGGAGCGGCATCCGGAGTTCGAGTTCTCCGTCTCGGCCACCACCCGCACGAAGCGGCCCGGCGAGGAGCACGGACGGGAGTACTTCTTCCTCACCACGGAGGAGTTCGAGCGGCTCATCGCGGCGGACGAACTGGCGGAGCACGAACATTTCTACGACACGTACTACGGAACGCTGAAGCGCGAGGTGGACCGGGCCCTGGCGGCCGGCCGCTCGATGATCTTCGACGTGGACGTGAAGGGGGCCCGCTCCATCAAGGAACGGTACCCGCGCGAGACGGTGCAGATCTTCATCGCCCCGCCGAGCATGGAGGTGCTGGAGCGCCGCCTGCGCGACCGCGGCACCGAAGACGACGAGAAACTGCGGCGGCGCCTGGCGCGCCACCCGATGGAGATGGAGGCAGGACGGACGTTCGACCACATCGTGGTGAACGACGACCTGCAGCGCGCGGTGGACGAGGTGGACGCCATCGTCACGACGAATCTGCAATAACCGACACACAATCATCCAACACAACGAGGCAGGAATGGCAATCAAGACGCTCGAGATCAAGGAACTGGAGTCGAAGGCCGCGAACGTGTACGAGGCGATCGTCGTCCTCTCCAAACGCTCGCGCCAGATCAACGAGGAGACCAAGCAGGAGTTCTCCCAGCGCATCGAGAGCCTGGTGACCCTCCCGGCGAGCCCGGACGAGGTGGAGGACGTGGCGAACCCGGACCAGCTCAAGATCTCGCTCGAGTTCGAGAAGCGCCCGAAGCCGACCGAAGAGTCCATCGGCGAGCTGATGGCCGATAAGCTGGAGTTCCGCTACAAGGAAGCCGACGAGAAGAAGTGAAGCGTTCCCGGCGGGACCGGAGCGTTCCGGTCCCCCGTTCCATCCTCCGCTCCCCCATGCTGGCCGACAAACATATCGTCCTCGGCGTCACCGGCGGCATCTCGGTCTATAAGATGTGCACGGCGGTCCGCCTCCTCAAGAAGGCCGGCGCGCAGGTGCGCGTGCTGATGACGCGCGCCGCCACCGAGTTCGTCACCCCGCTCACCTTCTCCACCCTCTCGCAGGAGGAGGTCACCGTCTCGCTCTGGCCCGCGGACCCGCACGGCTCCACCGACCGCGGCGTGAAGCACATCGACCTCGGCCTGTGGGCGGACGCCATGCTCGTCGCCCCGGCCACCGCCAACACCATCGCCCATCTCGCCCACGGC
The DNA here is from genome assembly GCA_008933835.1 of Bacteroidota bacterium. Classification (GTDB taxonomy): domain Bacteria; phylum Bacteroidota; class Ignavibacteria; order UBA10030; family UBA8401; genus SpSt-333. The sequence goes on from WBUG01000024.1 coordinate 8,525, forward strand.
GCCGCAGAGGACGTCATCACCTCCACCGTGCTCGCCCTGCGCGCCCCGCTCGTCATCGCCCCGGCGATGGACGTGGACATGTGGGAGCACCCCGCCACGCAGGCGAACATCGCCCTGCTGAAGGAGCGGGGGCACTTCATCATCCCGCCGGAGAGCGGCGAGCTCGCCAGCGGCCTCACCGGCGCGGGGCGCCTGCCGGAACCGGACGTCATCGTCGCGTACCTCAACGACGTGCTGGAGCGGACGCCGCGCGACCTGACCGGACGCCGCATCCTCATCACCGCCGGACCGACCCACGAACCGATCGACCCCGTCCGCTTCATCGGCAACCGTTCCTCCGGCAAGATGGGCTTCGCCCTCGCCAACGCCGCCGCCCTGCGCGGCGCCGACGTGACCCTCGTCGCCGGACCGGTCGCCCTCGGCACCCCGAAGAACGTCCGCCGCATCGACGTCGAAACGGCGCAGCAGATGCACGATGCGGTGATGGACGAGCTGCCGCGCCACACCGTGCTCATCATGGCCGCCGCGGTGGCGGACTACACGCCGGTGCAGGTGGCGGAGCACAAGATCAAGAAGCTCGGCTCGCACGCGCACGGCATCTCGCTGGAGCTCCGCACCACGCTCGACATCCTGCACGACGTGGCGGAACGGAAGACGGAGCAGACCGTCATCGGCTTCGCGCTGGAGACCGCCAACGAGCTCGAGCACGCGAAGCAGAAGCTGGAGAAGAAGAAGCTCGACCTCATCGTGCTGAACTCGCCGAACGACCCCGGCGCGGGCTTCGGCACCGACACCAACGTGGTCACGCTCATCACCCGGGAGGGGAACGTCACGAAACTTCCCCGCATGCCGAAGTTCGACGTGGCGTGCGCCATCCTGGACCGTCTCCGGTGAACCGTGGACGGCCTTGAAAAGATCCTGTCCGACGCCGAAACGCTCCTCCGTCAGGAGCGCGAACTCTACGGCGGCACCATCTACCGTGAACCGATGAAGAAGCAGCGCACCGCTCCCGCACCTCCGGCGGCACCCGTCCCGTCCGCGGACGTCCCCGCGGCCGCCGCGGCTCCGTGGCAGAGCGCGCCGGACCTCGCCGCGATGAACCGGATGATCTGCACGTGCACGCAGTGCGCGCTGGGGAGCACGCGGACGAAGTTCGTCTTCGGCGTCGGCGATCCGAACGCGGACCTGATGGTCATCGGCGAAGCGCCGGGGGCGGACGAGGACGCGCAGGGGGAACCGTTCGTCGGGCGCGCGGGTCAGCTGCTCAACAAGATCCTCGAGGCGGTGCAGTTCAGGCGCGAGGAGGTCTACATCGCCAACATCCTGAAGTGCCGTCCGCCGGGCAACCGGAAGCCGGAACCGGGCGAAGTGGAGCAGTGCGAGCCGTACCTGTGGCGGCAGATCGAACTGGTGAAGCCCAAGTTCATCCTCTGCCTCGGCCTCACCGCGGCGCAGACGCTGCTGCGCACCACCGAATCCATGGGCCAGCTCCGTCTCTCGACGCACCTGTACCGGAACACGCCGGTCATCGTCACGTACCACCCCGCCGCGCTGCTGCGCAATCCGAACTGGAAACGCCCGACGTGGGAGGACGTGCAGCGCCTCCGGAAGCTGTACGACGAAGCGCGCGCGACCTGATCTCTTTCTCTTTTCTTTTTTCTTTTTTCTCTTTTCTTTTTTTGTTAGCCCTATGCCCGACGTTCGACCCGAATCCTCCGGCCGCATCCCGCCCCAGGCGGTGGACGTGGAGATGTCCGTTCTCGGCGCCATGCTGCTCGAGAAGGAGGCGATCGCCCGCGCCGTGGAGGTGCTGGACGAGACCGCGTTCTACAAGCCGTCGCACCAGGAGATCTTCAAGGCGCTCGTCGCCCTCTTCGAGAAGAACGAGGCGGCCGATTCCATCACCGTGGTGGAGGAGCTGCGGCGCGCCGGCAAGCTGGAGGCCGTCGGCGGTCCGCTGTACATCTCGGACCTGACGATGCACGTCACCTCCGCGGCGAACGTGGAGTACCACGCCAAGATCGTGCTGGAGAAGGCGCTGCTGCGCAACCTCATCTCCGCCAGCACCGAGATCACCAGCCGCGCGTTCAACGAGAACGACGACGCGCTGGACCTGCTGGACGAGGCGGAGAACAAGATCTTCCAGATCTCCGAGAAGCGGCTGAAGAAGTCCTTCACCTCCATGAAGGAGGCGGTCTTCACCACCATGGAGATGCTGGAGAGCATCCACGGCAAGCACAGCGGCGTCACCGGCGTCCCCTCGGGCTTCACCGCGCTGGACTCGATGACCGGCGGCTTCCAGAACTCGGACATGATCATCGTCGCCGCGCGCCCCTCCATGGGGAAGACGGCGTTCGTCCTCTCGCTGGCGCGCAACGCGGCGGTGGACCACGGCAAGCCCATCGGCTTCTTCTCGCTCGAAATGTCCGCCCAGCAGCTCGTGATGCGCCTCATCTGCGCCGAGGCGCGGGTGGACGCGCAGAGCGTCCGCACCGGCCGCCTGCCGGACGACCAGTGGCGGAACCTCAGCACCCGCATCGGCAAGCTGTACAACGCGAAGATCTTCATCGACGACACCCCCGCCCTCTCCATCCTGGAGCTGCGCGCCAAGGCGCGGCGGCTCAAGGCGGAGCACGACATCAGCATGATCATCATCGACTACCTGCAGCTGATGTCCGGCCCGAAGAACGTGCAGAGCCGCGAGCAGGAGATCTCGCAGATCAGCCGCTCGCTGAAGGCGCTGGCGAAGGAGCTGAACATCCCGGTCGTCGCCCTGTCGCAGCTCAACCGCGCGGTCGAGACCTCGTCCGACAAGCGCCCCATGCTCGCGAACCTCCGCGAATCCGGCGCCATCGAGCAGGACGCGGACGTCGTCCTCTTCATCCACCGCCCGGAGAAGTACGGGCTGACCCGCGACGACGGCTCCTCCGCCGAAGGGATCGCGGAGATCATCATCGGCAAGCAGCGGAACGGTCCCACCGGCGAGGTGGAGCTCGCGTTCATCAACCAGTACGCCCGGTTCGAGAACCTGGCCCTGCCGACCTTCGACGAGTACGCCCCGGCGGGCGGGAACGAACCGGCGTTCTAACAAAAATGAAAAGTGAAAAAAGAAAAGAGAAAAGAGGAAGCACCGCGTAACGAAGGTGCATCGTTTCATTTTTCTCTTTTCATTTTTCTTTCTTGCCGTTCGCATACTTCCATCACCGTGGAGAGCCCCCTATGATCCGCCGCCATTTCCTCTCCTCCGCCGCGTGCGCCTCCGCCGCGACCCTCATCCCGTCCACCCTCTTCGGAGCCTTCATGCAGGAGACCGGTCTCTCGGACGAGCAGATCTGCCGGCTCAAGTTCGACCTGGCGGTGTCGAAGGACCTTGCCGCCCGCCCCATCAGCGAGATCGTCGCGGAGATCGGGAGGTCGTTCATCGGCACGGAATACGCCGGCCACACGCTGGAGGACGACGGCGAGGAGAAGCTCGTCGTGAACCTGCGCGCGCTGGACTGCGTCACCTTCTACGAGAACTGCGTCACCCTCGCCCGCTGCATCAAACTGAAGAAGACCACGTTCGAAGAGTACAAGGCGCAGCTGCAGTTCCTGCGGTACCGCGACGGCGTCATCGACGGCTACCCGAGCCGGCTGCACTACACCAGCGACTACTGGTTCAACGCCGAGAAGAAGGGGATCCTCAAGGTCGTGACGGCGGAGCTGTTCGGCGAGAAGAACTGCGTCCCCATCCCGAAACCGGTCAACTTCATGTCCGAGAACCGAGACAAGTACAAGCACCTGAAGACGAACGACGCGAACCTCGCGAAGATCAGGGCGCAGGAGGAGGCCATCAACGCCCGCACCACCCTCTTCCTGCCGAAGGGGAACCTGCACATGTTCGCGGACAAGGTGCCGCACGGCAGCGTCATCGGCATCACCACCAACATCAAAGGGATGGACGTCACCCACACCGGCGTGGCGGTCCGCATGCCGAACGGCGCCCTCCACTTCATGCACGCCCCCAACGTCGGCTACAAGGTGCAGATCACCGATGTGCCGATGCATGACTACCTGGCGAAGAACCAGAAGCAGACGGGGATCATCGTAGCGAGCGTGATGGAAATTGGGTGATTGGAAGATTGAGTGATTGGATGATTGGAAGATTTGGAGAGGGATTAGGCATTATCATTAATAGAAGGTGTTTTTTTATGTTTTGTGATTTGTGATGTACCATGCAGTTCCGTCCATCACCATGCCCGCTTCCCCCTTTCGATATGGCGTTTTCGTTCTGACCGCGGCGGTGTTCGTCTGGTCCGGTCTGGCGCCGAAGGACCGGTTCACCTGGTTCCTGGAGGTGCTGCCGGCGGTCATCGCCGCCGTGCTGCTCATCGTCACCTATAAACGCTTTCCTCTGACGGACCTCGCCTACCTCCTCATCGGCGTTCACATCTCCATCCTCTGCGTGGGAGGCCACTACACGTACGCCGAAGTGCCGCTCTTCGACTGGATCCGTGACGCGTTCCATCAATCGCGGAATAACTACGATAAGGTCGGACACTTCGCGCAGGGGTTCATCCCCGCCCTCGTCGTGCGCGAGCTCTTCATCCGCCGGAACGTCGTTCCCTCCGCACCGTGGCGGAACTTCCTCACCGTCGCCCTCTGTCTCGCCTTCAGCGCGGGGTACGAGTTCTTCGAATGGGGCGTGGCGGTATGGACCGGCGAGGCGGCGGACGCGTTCCTCGGCACGCAGGGATACGTCTGGGACACACAGTCCGACATGCTCTACGCGACCGCCGGCGCGGTGCTCTCGCTGCTCCTCCTCTCCCGGGCGCACGACCGGCAGCTGGCGCATCTTCCGGAACACGCCTCACCGGCCGCACGCTAAAAATGCTCCATCCTCTCTCCCGTCCGGCCTCTCTGTTCCTCTTCGGTCTCCCGTCCGCGTGGTTCATCGTCGTCGCCTATGCGATCATCCCCCGTCTCACCGGTGCGGGTGTTCATCCCGCCATGGCGTGGTTCATCGGCGGAACGGCGGTCTTCGCCCCGCTCTTCATCGCCGCGTTGACGCTGTCGTATCAGGATGGGTATCGGGGCAGGGGCGCTCTGTTCGAACGGCTGCGTCTGCGTCCCCTCTCCCGTTCGGACCGGCGCACGATCGTGGCCGCTACGCTCGTCATCGGTGCGGGGACCGGCGTCATAATGGGCGGGGCGGAACTGCTGCACCGGTTCGCCGGAACGCCGGCGATGGAGAGCTCTCCGCCATTCATGCGGATCGAACCGTTCGCTCCCTCCGAGCGGTGGATGCTGCTGGTGTGGAGCGTGATGTTCTTCTTCAACATCTTAGGGGAGGAACTCCTCTGGCGGGGGTACATCCTTCCGCGGCAGGAGGCGTCGGAAGGAGGCCGGGCGTGGGCGTTCAACGCCGCGGGATGGATGCTCTTCCACCTCTGCTTCGGTCCCGCCCTCATGCTCACGCTCCTTCCCATCATCATCGTGCTGCCGTACGCCGTGCAGCGCACCGGCAACACCACGGTCGGCGTCGCCCTGCACGCGCTGCTGAACGGTCCCGCCTTCATCCTCATCGTTCTCGGCGTCATCGGCTGACCGTACCGCCGCGGCGCGCTTCGCCTCACCGTCCGCACGATCCGTCCCGCCGGCATTGACCGGAGCGCTTCCTTTTCGTACGTTCGGTCATCACCACATTCGAACGGATCACGATGCTCCCGACCGCCCCTCCCTTCTTCTCCGCCATCCGGCGGAACGTCTTCGAGTTCTTCATGCTCTTTCTGGCCGTCTGGCTCGCCTTCGCGACGGACTACCTCCGCGAAGAGACGGAGAAGCAGGACCGGGAGGAGCGCTACATGCGGTCGATGCGGAAGGACCTGATGCGCGACACGGTGCAGCTGTCCGAACTGACGGCACGGTTCGACTGGAAGCGGAGGGGGCTCGATTCGCTCCTCGTCCTGTTCGGAACATCGGCGGAACGCTTCCCGGCGGCGGGGTACGGAATGATGCAGCGGCAGCTCTCAGGTTTCCCCGATTTCATACCGGCGGACGCGACATTGCGGCAGTTGAAGGAGGCTGGGGGACTCCAGCTCATCGACGACGAGGAGTGCGTGAGCGGCATCCTGCGGTACGACGCGGCGGTGCAGGGAGAGCTGATGCATCAGGAGGCGATGAACGAGTTCCTGCTGGGCCGGCTCTGGGAACGTCACGCGCGTTCGCTGGACCTGCTGGCGATGGCGGACGCCGCACGCCGGAATTTCGCACCGCCGCTGCCCCGCATCCTTCTCTCCTCCGCTCCGGACGAGCACATCCGCTTCCGGAACGACGTGGTGCAGTACCGGACGCTCGTCCTTCTTCAGCTCAACATCATCGGGGCGCTGAAGGCCGACGCGGCCGCGTTGCTCACGCTGCTCCGCGAACGGTATCCGGAGTGACACCGCTCCCCCGCTCCCTTCCGGATCATTTCGTTCTCGTGTATCGCCGTACGTATTCCGGCACCGACGTGCCGTTCTCCATCCGTGGGTCCGGTTCCGGCGTTCCCGGCGTCAATGACAGCGGCAGCACTCCCGCCCAGACCGGAAGCGCGTAATCCTCCTCCTCGTCGTTCGCCCCGCCGGTCCGCACCTTCGCCGAGGCGCTTTCGATCTCCACCGCCACGACGGCGGTCGTCTTCGTCTCGACCTCGTTCGGCACCCGCGCGTCGTTCCACCGTCCTTTCGCGATGTGCTCCGTCAGCGCCTCGAACGCTTTCCATTTCTCCTCCGGGTCCGTCACGGCGCGGCCGGTGCCGAAGAGCATGGCGGAACGGTAGTTCATGCTGTGGTGGAACACCGAGCGCGCGAAGACGATGCCGTCGATGAGCGTCATGGTGAGGCAGACCGGCACGCCGGAGGCGATGACCGAGAGCATCCGGTTCGCCGGGGCGCCGTGCAGGTACACGGTGCGTCCCGTGCGCACATGGATGGTCGGCATGACGAACGGACGGCCGTCGTGCACGAATCCGGCGTGACAGATGAGCGCTTCGTCCACGATGGCGTGGACGGTCGCCTCGTCGTACACCCCCCGTTTGGCGAGGCGCCGGACGGTGTTCAGGTCGGTTTTCGGGTAGTCGGGCATCGTTCCTCCGTTCACTGATGATGGTCGAACCGCGGTCGTTCAAGATACGAACTCCACCGTCCATCCGCACCGTGTCATCCCCGAAAATGCACAACATTTCCCATCATTTTCCCGTATCTTTGGGCATGCCCGACTCCCCGGAAACCCTCTACGACCAGATGAAGCGCGAACTCCGCACCGCGTCCGAGACGCTGCGGAGCGAGTGGCGCGAGATGCGCGCCTCGTTCGACGACCCGAACCACTGGGGCCGGTCGGTCCGCACCGGCACCGGCGAAGTGACCGATTACTACCTCACCGCGGAGCAGCGGGAGCGGTTGAAGACGATGCGTCCCGCAAAAGCGCTGCTCTACCGGACCGGCTGGGTCTTCCGCGCGCTGTTCGAACGGCTCGCACCGGAACGGCGCGTCGTGGCCATCATCGGCGTGCTGCTCATCCTCATCTCGCACAAGGACAATTCGTACGACATCGTCGGCGGTCTCTTCCTCCTCGTGGTCATCATGCTCGAACTGAAGGACAAGCTCACCGCGCACGACGAGCTGGCGGAGGGACGGCGCATCCAGGAGATGCTGATGCCGGAACGTTCGCCGGCGGTGCCCGGCTGGTCCGTCTGGCTCTCCACCCGTTCCGCGAACGAAGTGTGCGGCGACCTCATCGACGTGCTGCGGATGGAGGAGGGGCGCGTGCGGGTGACGATCGCGGACGTCGCGGGAAAGGGACTGCACGCCGCGCTGCTCACCACCAAGCTGCAGGCGACCGTCCGGGCGCTGGCGTCGGAGCACAGCGCGCTCGACGCGCTCGTCGCCCGGGTGAACGCCATCTTCCACCGCGACAGTCCCTCGCACATCTTCGCTTCGCTCTTCGCCGCCGAGTTCGTTCCCGGCGCCTCCGGCATCCGCTATGTGAACGCCGGCCATCTCCCCGCCATCGTCCGCCGCGCCGGGGCGCTGCACGAGACCGGCAAGGGGGATATGGCGCTCGGGCTCAGCACGAAGGCGGAGTTCCATGCACAGACGGAAGAGCTCGCGCCGGGAGACCTCTTCGTGCTGTACTCGGACGGTCTCACCGAGGCGACGAACCTCGCCGGCGAGTTCTTCGGACGGGAGCGGCTCCTCTCGTTCCTCCGGGACGCCTCCGGCCCCTCGGACGCCATCGGCCGCGCACTGCTCCGCCGCGTGGACGAGTTCGCCGGTACCGCGCGCGCCACGGACGACCTCTCGCTCATCATCCTGCAGCGTCTCCCGGACCCTCCCTCCAGCGACGCACCATGAATCCCGCACGGACCGGCATCCGCACCACGCTGATCGGACTCATCGTGAACTTCGGGCTCGCCCTCGTGAAAGGGGTCGCGGGGTTCGCCGGGAACTCGTACGCCCTCGTCGCCGACGCCATCGAATCGGCCTCCGACGTCATCAGCTCCCTCATCGTCGTCGGCGGACTCCACATCGCCTCCAAACCGCCGGACGAGGACCATCCGTACGGACACGGCAAGGCCGAGCCCATCGCCGCGATGATCGTGGCTCTCTCCCTGATGGGGGCCGCCGTGACCATCGTCGTGCAGAGCGTTCATGAGATCGTCACGCCCCACCATGCGCCCGCCCCCTTCACGCTCGCCGTGCTCGTGGCGGTGGTCGCCGTGAAGGAAGGGCTCTTCCGGTTCGTGTTCTCCGTCGGCGAACGGGTGCAGAGCACGGCGGTGAAGACCGATGCGTGGCACCACCGCAGCGACGCCGTCACCTCCGCCGCGGCCTTCGTCGGCATCGTCATCGCCCTCCTCGGGGGACCGGGATACGAGAGCGCGGACGACTGGGCCGCCCTGTTCGCGTCGGCGGTCATCCTCTACAACGCGTTCCTGCTCTTCCGTCCCGCCCTCGATGAAGTGATGGACGCCGCTCCCCCGCCGCACATCGAAGAGGAGGTGCGCCGCATCGCACTGGCGGTGCCCGGCGTGCTGTCGCTGGACAAATGTTACGTCCGCAAGATGGGGCTGGAGTACTTCGTGGACCTGCACGTCGTCGTACGGGGCGGCATCACCGTCCGGGAGGGACACCGCATCGGCCACGACGTGAAGGACGCCGTCTGCGCCTCGCGGTCCCGCATCGCCGACGTCCTCATCCACATCGAGCCGGACACTCTTGCCTGAACTCGAGAACAGAGAAATCGGGAGAACGGGAAACTGCGGAACTGTGGAATTGCAGCGATTGAGGATACCTTCTCGACATTGTGATGTGTGAGTTGTGTTTTGTGTTTTATTCCCATTGCCCCATCATTCGTTTATTGCCCCTTCCTTCTTTTCCTCCCTTTTCGTAGTTTGAATCCATGAGCACCGAGTCCTACTTCCGTCCCTTCCGCGAGAACATCGTCGGCATCGGCCAGACGTTCGATTCCCCGTACGGCATGCAGACCATCGTGTACGCGGACTGGACCGCCAGCGGACGCCTGTACGCCCCCATCGAGCGGCGGCTGCTGGAGTCGTTCGGCCCGTTCGTCGGCAATACGCACAGCGAGTCCACCGTCACCGGCGGCCTGATGACGCATGCGTACCACCACGCGCACGAGGTCATCAAACGGCACGTGAACGCCGGCCCGGACGACGTGCTCCTCTTCGTCGGCACCGGCATGACCGCCGCCGTCAACAAGTTCCAGCGCATCCTCGGCGTGAAGGTGCCCGAGCGGTACCGCGCCTCGTTCGCCATCCCGCAGAACGAACGTCCCGTGGTCTTCGTCACGCACATGGAGCATCATTCCAACCAGACGACGTGGTACGAGACGGAGGCGGAGGTGGTCGTCATCGCCGCGACGGAGGAGGGGCTGGTGGACACGGAGGACCTGCGCCGCGCGCTCGAACGGTACAAGGAGCGTCAGTTCAAGATCGGCTCCTTCAGCGCCTGCTCCAACGTCACCGGCATCGCCACGCCGTACCACGAACTGGCCGGCATCATGCACGACCACGGCGGCATCGCGGTGGTGGACTTCGCCGCCAGCGCGCCGTACGTCGCCATCGACATGCATCCCGCCGGCCGCCGGCAGCGGCTGGACGCGGTCCTCTTCTCCCCGCACAAGTTCCTCGGCGGTCCCGGCACACCGGGCGTGCTGCTGTTCGACCGTCACCTGTACCATCTCGAATCGCCGGACCAGCCCGGCGGCGGCACCGTGCTCTGGACCAATCCGTGGGGCGAGCACAAGTTCTCGCCGGACATCGAAGTGCGCGAGGACGGCGGTACGCCGGGGTTCCTGCAGGCGGTGAAGGCCTCCCTCGCGGTGCAGCTGAAGGAGGAGATGGGGGTGCGGAACATCGCCGCGCGCGAGCAGGCGCTGCGGGAGATGATGTTCGACGGCATGAAACGGATACCGCGCCTGGCCATGCTCGCGGAACAGGTGCGCGACCGGCTCGGCATCTTCTCGTTCTACTTCGACGGCATCCACTACAATCTCGTGGTGAAGCTCCTCAACGACCGCTTCGGCATCCAGTCCCGCGGCGGCTGTTCCTGCGCCGGTACGTACGGCCACTACCTGCTGCACGTGGACAAGCAGCACTCCAAGTCCATCACCGACAAGATCGACTCCGGCGACCTCTCCGAGAAACCGGGATGGGTCCGGCTGTCGGTCCACCCCACCACGACCGACGCCGAAGCGGAGTTCATCCTCGACGCGCTCGCGCAGATCGAACGCAACATCGGGACATGGCGGGACGATTACGTGTACGACCAGCATTCCAACGAGTACCATCACCGGCGCGAGAACGGAACGCTGCGGCGCCTGACCGAACGCTGGTTCGCGCTCTGACACCGGTCCTCACCGCTCTCGGAGGTCCCATGTTCCGTCCGTTCGTCATCGCGCTCTTCCTGTTCATCGCACCGCTGGCCGCCCAGACCGATTCCGCCGACCGCCCCCTCGTCCGGCTGACACTGCGGGACGGTTCCGAGCTCATCGGCACCGTCATCGCCCGCGATTCGCTGACCCTCTCCTTCACCACCGCCGGAGGGGTGCCGCTGACGTTCCCCGCCTCGCAGGTCGCGACCGTCGACGCGTTGAGCGGCTCCGTCCGGAAGGGACGCTACTTCCGCTCTGATCCCAACGCGACCCGTCTCTTCTTCGCCCCCACGGGACGCTCGCTCGGCGCCGGACGCGGATACTTCTCCGCGTACCAGATCTTCTTTCCGTTCATCGCCGTCGGCGTCGGCGATCATCTCATCCTCGCCGGGGGGATGACGCTGTTCCCCGGCGCGTCGTCGCAGCTCCTCTACTTCGCTCCGAAGGTCACCCCCCTCCGTTCGGAGAACTTCAGCCTGGCGACCGGAATGCTCTACATGACCGCCGGCGGAAACGATGACGGGACCGGTATCTACTACACCGTCGCCACGCTCGGCTCGGACCCGTTCGCGCTGACCCTTGGAGCGGGATGGGGATTCTCGGGAGACCGCATCGCGGAGGAACCTGTGCTGCTGCTCGGCGGAGAACTGCGCCTGTCCAACAGCACGAAGCTCATCTCCGAGAACTGGTTCATCCCCGGTTCGTCGACGAACATCGTCTCGTTCGGCATCCGCTTCTTCGGGGACAACCTGGCGGCGGACCTGGGTTTCATCAACCTGCCCGGTTCGGAGATGGCCGGCTTCCCCTTCATCCCGTGGCTCGGATTCGCGTACAACTTCGGAAAAACGCCATGACCCCGAAAGAACTCGTCCAAGCTTGGGTCGACGCCTTCAACCGGGCGGACGCCAACGCACTGGCGGCGCTGTACGCCCCCGATGCGGTGAACCACCAGGTGATGTTCGAACCGGTGAGCGGCCGCGACGCCATCCGCGCGATGTTCCTCCGGGAGTTCGCCGCGACGGAGATGATCTGCATCCCGGAGAACCTGTTCGAGGACGGCGAATGGGCCATCCTGGAATGGCGCGACCCTAAGGGACTCCGCGGATGCGGATTCTTCCGCGTGATCGGCGGCCTCATCCTCTTTCAGCGCGGGTACTGGGACCGGCTCTCGTTCATGGAACAGCAAGGAAGTCGCACATGAGATACCTCGCTCTGCTCCGCGGCATCAACGTCGGCGGACACAAGATCATCCCGATGGCGAAGCTTCGCGGAATCTTCGAGGAGGCGGGCTATACGGATGTTGCGACGTACATCCAGAGCGGCAACGTCGTCTTCTCCTCCCCCGCCAAGAGCGTGACGAGCGTTCGGGCAGCGGTCGAATCGGCGCTCCGGACGGCGCTCGGGTATGACGTGCCGGCGCTCATCCGCACCGCGAAGGAGATGGAGGCGGTCGTCAACAGGAATCCGTTCGCGGAGGAGCACGCCAAAGGAAGAACGAAAATGTACGTCGCCTTTTTGGAACGCGGTGCGTCCAAACAGGAGATGGAGGCGCTCCTCGCCGCCCAGGTGAAGGGGATGCGGTTCCACGCCGGCACGGCGGAGGTGTACTGTCTGCTGGACGCGAAGTTCACCGGCAACGATTCCCCTTTCTCCAACACATTGCTGGAGAAGCTGCTCGGTCAGCGCGCCACCACCCGCAACTGGGCGACCACCACCACGCTGCTAACGTTGATGAATCCGTGATCCGGCCATACTGAGCCGTGTTCATTGCCCATTGATGATCGTTCATCGATCATTGTCCACTGATTCCTGTTTACTGTTTACTGTTTACTGTTCACTGTTCATTGATCGCATGCGTTCTCTTCTTCTCCTCCTCCTCCTCACATGTTCCCTCTCCGCTCAGGAGAAGGGAAAGATCGGCGGGTTCGACGACGCGGCGAAGAAGGCGCCGCGCGATACCGCCGCCGCCCCGTCGGCCACGGCGGTTCCGGCAGCGGTCCTGACGGAGTCCGGCGGTGAGTTCGACATCGTCGCGTTCTTCGAGTTCCTCGAAGTGACGGCCGATATCGTGCAGGCGGCCGCGCTGGTGACATCGTCGGTCTTCCTTCAGGCGCCGGGGGAGGATTCGCTCCGTTACGGCGGCACGTTCTGGACCCGCGGGTATGCGCCGTATCCGTACGCGATCCCCGAAACGGGGGTGCTCTCCCCGCGGTCGGCGAAGCCGTACATGCTGCGGTTCGAACTGGAGCGCTTCTCCGACTTCGCCGGACTGACCGGTCTCGGCGGAACGCTCCGCGGCGCGGTGCACCCCGCCTTCGCGCTCGAGGCGTCGTTCCAGGACCTGACGGAGAATCTCACGACGCGCAGCGACCACATCCGTTTCTACCGCGCCGGGTTCAACTATCACCGTATCCGGGCGGAAACGGCGCTCCTGTGGTGGGGACTCGGCATCAAAGGAATGAGCGCCACCACGGTGCACAGCGCCGGGCTCGACTTTCACACCGGGGCGGAGTTCTACCCCGCGGCCCCGGTCTCGTTCCGTCTGGAATACAGCGTCGGCCGCATCAACGGGAACGGTTTGCACGAATTCTTCACCGGGGTGCGGTTCCACTATGAGCGGTTCGCCCTCGCCGCCGGGTACCGGTATTACGGTATCGGCGGCGCCTCCCTGTCCGGCATGACGGCCGGTGTTCTTCTGCATTTCTGACCCTTCCCCCCTCCTTTCCCGTTGCTTTTCTCCCCGCCGATTGGCACTTTGGGTGCAGCCTATTCTCAGGGGGAGCTTCCTTGCGCACCGACGGTCTTCTGCACGCCATCGTACGTCCGTTCCTTCCTCCCGTCCGTTCCGAATCCGAGGACGGTCACACCCAGCTGCCGAGGGTGATCTACGCCACCACCGTCGTCACGCTCGCGGTGAGCGTCACGTTGTTCGCGATGTTCCTGTGGGAGTCCATGATGCCGGCCATGTCGGTGGTCTCGGCCGCGGTGCGCATCGTCGGCTGCCTGGCGGTGCTCGTGCTCCTCCAGCGGGGGAGGACGGAAGCCGCCTCCTTCACCTTCGTTGTCATCATCTGGCTCACGTTCGCCTTTTCGATGCCGTACACCGGCGGCGTGTACTCGTTCGGGTACCGGTCCGGATTCCTCGTGCTCATCTTCGTGGCGGCGCTGCTGGTGAACTTCCGGGCGGCGACCGTCGTGGCGGCCGTCTCCATCGCCTACGGGCTCTACCTTGCGCTCACCTTCCCCTCCACCGAATTCCTGCGCGTCGAATTCTTCCGTCATCCGGTGCGCGTGTGGATGCTCAACGCCTTCATCTTCACCATCGCCATCGTCTTCATCCGTTTCTCCATCTCCACCATCAAGGAATCGCTCGACCGCGCACGAAAGGAGCTCCGCGAACGCCTGAAGACGGAAGAGTCGTTCCAGCGGAGCGAACAGAACTACCGCGAGGTCTTCAACGCGACGAACGAGGCCATCTTCATCGAAGAGCCCGGCACCGGCACCATCGTCGACGCGAACGACACCGCGGTGCGGATGTACGGCTATCCGTCCAAGGAAGCGCTCCTCCGCCGCAGCATCGGCGACCTGAGCGTGAACACCGGGGCGTACACGCAGAACGAGGCGATGGCGTTCCTCGACCGCTCCGGCGAAGGGACGCCGCAGGTGTTCCGGTGGCAGGCGCGGCGGTTCGACGGGAGCCTCTTCTGGACGGAGATCTCGCTGCGGAGCGCGGTCATCGGCGGACATTCCCGCATCCTGGCGGTGGTCCGCGACATCACCGAGACGCTCGCCGCCGAGGACGAGGCGCGGGAGAACGCGCACCGGCTGAAGCTCCTGTCCGAGTCGGCGTTCGAAGGGATCGGCATCTCCGCCGCCGGGGTCATCATCGAGTCCAACGACCAGCTGGCCGCCATGTTCGGGTACACGCGGGGCGAGATCATCGGGCGCTCCGTAGCGGACTTCATCGCGCCCGTTTCGGCCGACATCGTACGTGCGAAGATCGCCTCGGGCAGCGAAGAGCCGTACGAGCACCTCGCCCGGCGGAAGGACGGTGCGGAGTTCTGGGTGGAGGTGCGGGGACGGAACACGGTGATGGACGGACGGGAGGTGCGCATCACCGTCATGCGCGACATCGACCTGCAGAAGCGGCAGGCCGCGCTCATTTCGCAGAAGAACCGGCAGCTCGGCAACATCATCAACGCCGCGTCGCGCTCCGCCTTCATCACCACAGACCTGCAGGGCATCATCACCGGGTTCAACCCCGGCGCCGAGTTCATGCTCGGGTACCGTCCGGAGGAGCTGATCGCCCTCCGGACGCCGCTGTCGTTCCATGTGGACCGCGAAGTGGCCGAGCGCGGACGCGAACTGACCTCCCTCTACGGCCGGACCGTGGAGGGGTTCGAGGTGTTCGTGCACACGGCGCGGAACGGCGAATTCGAGGAGCGGGAATGGACCTTCGTGCGGAAGGACGGGACGACGCTGGTGGTGTCCATGGTTGTGACGCCGGTGTACGGCGACGACGGCGTGATGGCCGGATTCCTCGGAGTGGCGCGCGATGTGACCGAGCGGAAGAACGCCGAAGAGCGCCTCAAGAAGAGCGAGGAGCTCTTCTCCACCGCGTTCAGCAACGCCCCGCTGCTGATGACCATCAGCACGTACGACGACGGGCGCTTCCTGGAGGTGAACGACCGCTGTTTCGAGTACTCCGGCTACCGGCCGGCGGAGGTCATCGGGCGCACGACCGTGGAGCTCGGCTGGATCTCGGCGGAGGAACGCGGGCGCCTGCTTCGTCTGCTGGAGGAACAGGGGCGCATCACCGACCTCGAGCTCGACCTGCACCGGAAGGACGGCACGGTCATCCACCGGCTCTACAACGCCGAGCCCATCGTCATCGACGGCGTCCGCTGCCTGCTCTCCATCTCGATGAACATCACGGACCGCCGGCGCACCGAACGGCGGCTGCAGGAGAACGAGGAACGGTACCGGAGGCTCTTCGAGACGGCGGGCGACGCCATCTTCATCATGGACGAGGGGCGGTTCCTGGACTGCAACCGACGGACGCTGGTGGTGTTCCGCTGCCGCCGCGAGGAGATCCTCGGCCGTCATCCGTACGAGTTCTCGCCGGAGTTCCAGCCGGACGGACGTCCTTCGGAAGAAAAAGCGCTCGAGCGCATCCGTGCCGCCGTGTCCGGAGCACCGCAGCATTTCGAATGGATGCACATGCGTCCGGACGGCACCACGTTCATGGCCGAGGTGACCCTCACCACCATCCACCCGGACACCCCGGGCATGCTGCAGGCCATCGTCCGCGACATCTCGGAACGCAAATCGTCCGAGGAGCGCATCCGCCTGCTCGCGCACGCGGTGGCGAGCGCCCGCGAATGCATCTGCATCATCGCGCTGGACGACACGGTGCTGTACGTGAACGACGAGTTCCAACGCACGTACGGCTTCGCTGAAAAGGAGATCGTCGGCCGTTCCATCGCGCTCGTCCGCTCCGCGAAGAACGCCGTGAAGGTGACGGAGGAACTGCGGCGCGACGACTTCCGCGGCTCGTGGCAGGGGGAGCTGCTCCACGTGCGCCGCAGCGGCGAGGAGTTCCCCGTGCACGTCTCCGCCTCGGCCGTCCGGGGCCCGCACGGCCGGCCGGAGGCGCTCATCGGCGTCATCACCGACCTCACCGAACGGAAACGCGAGGAGGAGCAGCGCAAACGGCTGGAGGACCAGCTCATGCATTCCCAAAAGATGGAGTCCTTCGGACGTCTCGCGGGGGGGATGGCGCACGACTTCAACAACATGCTGACCCCCATCATCGGCTACGGCGACATCCTCCATCGGTCGTTCGCCGAGGGGGACCCGCGCGCCGCGAAGGTGCGGCAGATCATCCACGCCGCCGAGAGCTCCAAGCAGCTCGTGACCAAGCTGCTCACCTTCGCCCGCAAGCAGACGATGGAGCGGCGGCGCATCGACCTGAACCGCGTCATCGCCGAGTTCCAGAAGATCCTCTCGCGCACGCTCCGCGAGAACATCGCGGTGTCGCTCGAGCTCTCCCCCGGTCCGGCCGTCGTCCGCGGCGACGCCGGCCAGATGGAACAGATCGTGCTCAACCTCTCCGTCAACGCGATGGACGCGATGCCGCACGGCGGTCGGCTCGTCATCACCACAAGCACCGTGGACGTCGCGCAGCGGCAGACCCTGACGAACGAGGACGAGGAGATGGCGGAGGGACGGTACGTGGCGCTCACCGTGCGCGACACCGGCACCGGCATCCCGCCGGAGGTGCTGCCGAAGATCTACGAGCCGTTCTTCACGACGAAGGAGCAGGGGAAGGGGACGGGACTGGGACTCTCGACGGTGTACGGCATCGTGCGGCAGCACGGCGGGTACATCATGGTGCGGAACGCTTCGGACGGCGGGGCGGTCTTCACCATCTACCTTCCGTGGTACGACGGGCCGGCCGACGCCGATCCGGTACGGAGCGCCGCGCCGGCCTCCCTCCGCGCCGAACGGCCGGTCATCCTCGTCACCGAGGACCAGCCGCAGATCCTCGAACTCATCCGCGACATCCTCACGGAGCTCAACGCGGAGGTGCACACCGCCGCGTCGGTCTCCGAAGCGCTGGCGCTCTACCGCACGCACAGTGCCGCCGTGGACGCGCTCATCACGGACATCATCCTGCCGGACGGCAACGGCAGGACGCTGTACGAGTCCATCGCGGCGGAACGGCCCGGACTGCGCGTGCTCTTCATCTCAAGCTACGCGGAGAACATCCTGGCGGACGGCTCGTACCTGCCGGAGAAGGCGCTCTTCCTCCCCAAACCGTTCACGCTCGCGGAGTTCTCGGAATCGCTGGAAAAACTGCTGGCGAAGTGAGGAGGAGGGTCACCGCCCGACCGCCGTGCGGACGAGGGTGATGAACTGTTCGGCGGTGAAGGGCTTCTGCAGGAATCCCGCGGCGAGGTCCACGTCCACATTGCGGACGAGCTCGGGCGGAACGCCGGAGGAGAGGATGACCGGAAGGGAGGGAACGGCGGTGCGGATGCGCTCCATCGTCGTGCGGCACGCCTCGCCGGGAATGTTCACGTCCAGCAGCACCGCATCGATGCCCTCCGGCCGTTCGGCCAGCAGACGCAGCGCCTCCGCTCCGCTCATCGCCGTCAGCGCCTTCATCCCTTCCGATTCCGCCACGTCCTCCAGCAGCATCAGGTTCAGTTCCTCGTCGTCCACCGCCAGGATGGTCACCGGACGCGTTTCGGCGGGAGACGCGGGTGCGGGGGTGGCCGCCGGGAGGATGACCGACACAGCGGTCCCTTCCCCGGGCACGGAACGCACCCGGATGCCGCCGTCATGGCCGCGCAGGATGCCGAGCACGGCGGAAAGGCCCAGTCCGCGGCCGATGAACTTCGTGGAGAAGAACGGGTCGAACATCCGCTCCATCACCTCCGCCGTCATCCCGGCACCGCGGTCCTCCACCTCCAGACAGGCGTACGGTCCCGCCGTGAGCGCAGTGCCGGTATGCCGCTGCCACTCTTCGGTCTCCCCCGCCGTGAGCGTGCGGAGCGTCGTGCGGATGGTGACGGACGGCCGTCCTCCGGAGTACGATTCGACGGCGTTGCTGACGAGGTGTATCACAAGCTGCCGCGCCTGCTGTACGTCCGCATGCACGGAGAGGGAGGGTTCCGCGAGGTCGAGCCGGAACTCCGGCGGGACCGCGGCGCTCACCGTATGGAGATGCTGCCGGATGATGTCGTTGAGGTCCACGGTCCGCACCTCGAACTTCGACCGGCCGGAGTACGCCAGCAGTTCGCGCGTGAGCTGGGCGGCCCGCATCGCCGCCTGTTCGATCTTCGCGAAGGCGGCGTGCATGGAGGAGCCGGGGTCGGTCCGCGTCATATGGAACGACGCCCGCCCGAGGATGGTGGTGAGCAGGTTGTTGAACTCGTGCGCCGCGCCGCCGGCGAGCACCGAGAGGCTCTCCGCCTTCTTCGCGCTCTGCAGCGCCTCTTCGATCTGCCGCCGCTCGGTGATGTCGCGCTGGATGGAGAGGTACCCCTGCAGTTTCCCGTTCCGGTCGATGATGGGGGTGATGGAGCTCTCCACCTCCACCCGCAGTCCGGCCTTGGTGCGGTTGACGAAGGTGGTGGTGATGACGTTGGACCCCCGCAGGTCGCGCCAGAGCGATTCGTCCGTGACGGCGTCGTTCGGTTCCAGCTGCAGGATGCGGGGGGACTGCGCGCCGACGATCTCTTCGGGGGCGTAGCCGTACAGCTGTGTGAAGCGGGGATTGACGTACAGGAAGAACCCGCGCAGGTCCACCATGAACGCCACGTCGGACGAGAGCTGCATGGCGCGGCTGAACATCTCCAGCTGCTGTTCCGCCAGTTTCCGTTCCGTGATGTCCAGGACGAACCCGTCCACGATCACCGACCCGCCCGGCATCCGGAACGGCGTCCCGCTGTTCTTCTGCCACCGCACCCGTCCGTTGGCGTCGATGATGCGGTACTCGTAGTCGAACGGCTGCGGGTCCTCGACGAGCCGCCGCAGCGTCTGGATGTCCTGCTCCGCGTCCATCCGGTAGATGGACCCCATGAACTTCCGGATGTCGTGCATCAGTTCGTCGGAGGTGTATCCGAACAGTTCCTTCGCCCCTTCGCTGATGAAGAGCGGATGGATCATCCTCCCCTTCCGCAGTTCCACGCGGTAGATGACCGCCTTCAGGTTGGAGGTGATGCCCGAGACCTGCTCGCGCCGCATCAGCAGTTCCTCCTCCACCTTCAGCTGTCCGGTGATGTCGTTGAACGAGACCACCGCCCCTTCCGCCGCCCCCGCTTCCCCGACGATGGGGGCCGCGTTCAGCGCCACCACTTTCGTTCGTCCGTCGGGGAAGCGGACGGTGTAGGTCCGCCGGAAGAGCGCCGCCCGCTCGCGCTGCACCTCGGCGAACGGCGACTGATCGCCCGCCGCCAGGCTTCCGTCCACCGCGATGAGGCTCCATTCCGGCTCGCGCGGCACGCCGTCGTTCACCGTCCCGAACACGTCGCACGCGGTCCGGTTGGCGTACGTGATGCGCCCTTGCGCGTCGAAGAGCATGATGCCGCTCGGCGTGGTGTCCAGCACCGACCGCAGCCGCCGGTCGCTGTCGCGGAACGCCTCCTTCGCCGTGAGCGCCTCGCGGATGCCGCGCTTCATCGCGTCCGCCAGGATGTACGTGCCGGCCGCCGAAACGATGTTGATGATGAACGTATCGATGAGGTCGGACCGCATGTCCGCCGGACTGACCGACGAGAGCTTCGGCGCGTCGTACTCGAGGCGGTACAGGAGACCGATGATGCCGAACTGCATCAGGACGAAGACGAGGTACGAGCGGCGTGAGAGGAAGATGGCGGCGATGAGGAACGCCGTGCCGAAGAGGTACATCCCGACGTCGTGCACCCCCATGGAGGAGGAATAGATGACGGAGGGGATGAACACGGTGAGACTGTAGGTGAAGATCAGCGCCGCCTCTTCGGTCCGGCCCCGCTGGTTCAGGACGTAGCTGGCGGTGATGCCGGCGAACTGAAGGATGTACGCCGCCGTGCTGAGACGGAACGACGAACTCCCCTCCGCGATCTGCAGCAGGTGCGCGAGGAACGGATGCAGCAGGCCGAAGAATCCGATGAGACACAGGTACCGGATGATGCGGTCCTTGTTCGGAATGTCTTCGCCCGGCTGATACGGGGCCGGTATGAATCGTCGGAAGAAGCGGTGCATAGGTCTCGTCCGGAGGGTGGGGACACATCCCCGCCCTTCCCGGATATTTTGCGTAACATCGTGAAAATCCGTCACAATCCAAATACGCGGAACCGCGTAGAGTACATCTTCAGCGGTACGGTGTGGATTTTCCCGTTCCGTGCCGATACATATTCTTTACGGTGTGACGCGGTTTCCCATTATTTTTCCCTATATTTCAACGGCACACTTCTTTTCCGGACTCACCCACAACTCCAGCATGACCGCACCGATCGCCTTCATCGGCCTCGGCCTGATGGGGACGCCCATGGCGTCCCGCCTGCTCGCCGCCGGATTCCCGCTCCGCGTCTATAATAGAACGCCCGGAAGGGACGACGCTCTCGTCCGCGCCGGTGCCGTGCGCGCTTCATCGGTGGAAGGCGCAGCCGCCGACGTCTCCGCCGCTGTCACCATGCTGACGAACGATGAGGCGCTGCGGAGCGTCTCTCTGCAGGTCCGCTCCGCGCTCCGGTCCGGCGGACTTCACCTGGACTGCAGCACCGTCTCCCCCGCGCTGACGGAGGAACTGGAACGGGAGTACACCGCCTCCGGCAGGCTCTTCCTGCACTCGCCGGTGCTCGGCAGCGTACCGCAGGCAGCGGAGGGCTCCCTTCTCCTCTTCGCCGGAGGGAGCGATGCGGCGTTCGAGGCGGCGGAACCGCTCCTGCGCGTGCTCGGCTCACGGCTCTGGCGTTTCCCCTCCGCCCCGCCGGCCACGCACATGAAACTCATCCTCAACTCCTTCATCGCCGGGATGATCGCCACGCTGTCGCAGGGATTGCGCTACGCCCAGCGCAACGGCGTGGAGGGGGCGACGCTGCTCGAAGTGCTCTCCCACTCCGCCCTCAACGCGCCGATGTATCAGACGAAAGGGAGGTCCATCCTGGAAGAGAATTATACCCCGCGATTCTTCCTGCAGAACCTGCTCAAGGACACGAACCTCTTCCGCAACGCCGCTCTCGCCTCCGGCGCCGAGGTCCCCGTGGCGGACATGGCGAAGCAGCTGCTCGAACGCGCCGTGGCGCAGGGACTGGGGATGGAGGATTACTCGGCGGTCATGAAGAGCCTCAACGGCTGAATGAACATTGGAAAACGGATAATGGAAAATGATGAATGATGAACGATTGACGATGAACGATACTGGATACTGAAAAATCATAAACAGCAAGTTACATGATGCATGGTACAGGATGCAGGAAAGAAGACAGAACGATGCAAGATGCATGATACAGGATGCAGGATACAGAATCGTGTGTTTTGTGATTTTTGATTTGTGATTTGTGAATTACCCCGGAGGTATCATGTCCATGTTCCGTTTCCCGTTGATGTTCGCAGCGCTGGCCCTTCTGTCGTCGCCGGCGTATTCCCAGTCCTTCACGCTCGGCGGAACGGTGAAGGATTCGGTGACGGCGCTCGGCATCGATTCGGTGAAGATCGAGATGTTCGATCCGGTGCAGCCCGCGTCGGTCTGGACCGCGTACACGAACGCGTCGGGACAATGGTCGTACACCGTCACATCGGTCCATGAGGACGAAGCGGTCCCGCAGGGCTTCGCGCTCCATCAGAACTATCCGAACCCGTTCAATCCCTCCACGATGCTCGCCTTCTCGCTCTCGGCGGGGGGGGCAGTGACCGTCTCCGTCCACACCGTGCTCGGACAGCGCATCGCAGAGCGGACGTTCGACCTCGCCCCCGGCGCATATCGGGTGCCGTGGAACGGCGCCGGCGCGGCGGGAACGTACTTCTATACCGTCCGGTACGGCGGCCGCTCGTACACGCGGAAGATGGTGCAGCTGGACGGCGCGCACGCCGCCGGAGGGTTCGGTGAACCGGTGCAGAGCGGCTCGTTCCTCTCCGCGCCGCTCGGTAAGCGGGGCATCACCGACGTCACGCTCCGCTTCTCGCGGCTCGGTTATGAACCGGATTCCCTCACCCTTCCCGCCGCATCGAACCAGGCGCTGGCGCAGACGCTCACCACCGTGCACCACCGTGCGCTCGTCTTCGACCTGCACAACGACATCGCGGAACTGATGGTGGACGGCTACCAGATGGGGACCCTCCACACCAGCAACCAGAGCGACATCCCCCGCTTCCGCACCGGCGGAGTGGACGCGCAGATGTTCGTGCTGTGGCCCGATCCGAACTCCTTCCCCTCCGGATTCGCCCGCACCAAACAGATGTACGATACCGTCATGGCGCAGGTGGCCCGCAACGCCTCCGCCATCGCCGTGGCGAAGAACACCGCCGAACTCCACTCCGTGCTCGCCTCCGGCCGCATCGCCGCTGTGCTCTGCGTGGAAGGAGGGACCGCCATCGACGAGAGCCTGGAGAAGCTCAAGACGCTCTATTCCTACGGCGCGCGGTACATGACCATCACCTGGAACAACAGCTTCTCTTGGGCCGTCGCCGCGGCGGACGCACAGAGCGCCACGAAGGGACTGAGCGACTTCGGAAAGGACGTCATCCGCACCATGGACACGCTCGGCATGCTCATCGACGTGTCCCACACCGGCATCAAGACCATCGACGACATCCTCACGGTGACGAAGAATCCCATCATCGCCAGCCACTCCGGCGCCCGCACGCTCCGGAACCATACACGCAATCTCACGGACGCGCAGCTCCAGGCCATCGCCGCATCGGGCGGCGTGGTGGGGGTGGTGTTCCACCGGACGTTCATCACGAGCACCTCCACCGCCACCATCGACACGGTGATGAAGCATATCGACTACATCAAGAACCTCGTCGGCGTGGACCATGTCGCGGTCGGGTCGGACTACGACGGCGGCATCACTCCCCCCGTCGGTCTGGAGAACGTCTCGAAACTCCCCGCCCTCACCATGGCGATGTTCCGGAGAGGATACACGAAGGAGGAGGTGAAGAAGATCCTCGGGGGGAATTACCTTCGCGTGTTCACACAGGTGTGCAAGTGACGGAACGGTAGTTCGCAGGGGGACGGCGGGTGAAGGATGTACGGTGCGGGACGACCGGCACGGACGGAGATAGGACCTTCTCCGTTCATCCGATAAGAATTCAACGAAATGTCATTTAATTCAGACATTGGTTTGTGTTTTGTGATTTCTTTTTTATCTTGAAATCCGGCTTTTTAAGGAAGTAGGCGTTCCACCATGGATGTATCCGTCACCATCGAACGAAAAGAGCAGTACCTTCGCGTCATCGTCAGCGGCGAAAATACGCTGACGAACGTGCTCGCGTACATGGACGAGATCTATAAAGCGTGTCTCACACAGAACGTGAACCACGTCCTCATCGAAGAGCGGCTCACCGGACCGAACCTGGACACGTTCGACGTCTTTGAAGTGGTCATCAAGAACTTCGGCCGGGCCCGCACGCTCGGTCTCCGCATCGCGTACGTGGACCTGAACGCGGACCACAGCAAGCGGGGACTGAAGTTCGCCGAGAACCTCGCCCACATCCGCGGCGTCAACGTGGCGGTCTTCACCGACACCGAGACCGCCAACCCCTGGCTGCTGCAGGATCTTCCCGGCTGTGCCGCATGAAGCCCGCCCCTCTCCTCATCGTGAAAGACCGGACCGCCTGGCGCTCCTGGCTCGCCAAACACCACCGTACCGCAAAAGAGATCTGGCTCGTCTACTATAAAAAAGAGAGCGGTCTCCCGCGCATCCCCTACACCGACGCGGTGGAAGAGGCGCTCTGCTACGGCTGGATCGACAGCACGATGCGTCCGCTGGACGCCCGCTCGTTCGCCCAGCGCTTCTCCCCCCGCCGTCCCAAGAGCGACCTCTCCGAGCTGAACAAGGAGCGCATCCGCCGGCTCATCCGCTCGAAAAAGATGCGCAAGGCGGGACTGGACGCCGTGCGGCACCACATGGACGCCATCACCGGCACGCCGAAGGAGTTCCGCTTCCCGCCGGACATCGTCGCGGCCATCCGTCGGCATCCGAAGGCCTGGAAGCATTACCGCGCCTTTCCCCTCTCCTACCGCCGTATCCGCATCGGCTGGATCGACGGCGCACGCGCCCGTCCCGAAGAGTTCGACAAACGCCTCCGCTACTTCATCGCCAAGACGGAGAAGAACGTCAAGTTCGGAATGAAGTGAACGGACCGGCCGGAAGCCGGCGCATGGCACCGCCGGACCTTCTTGAACTCTTCTCCAACTTCCCCTACATTGCGTCACCCGTGAGGCGACCCCTTCCGCCATATTTCCGCTTCGGCGCGCTGTTCTTCGTTCTCACCGCCGCACACCTCCGCGCAGCCGATCCGGACACGGTGGACGCGGCGGCGGACCGGCTCACCGAACTCCGGCATTGGAGCGTCACCCGCGACACCGCGCCGCATTCCCCGCTCGTCGCCGTGCACGACACGCTCCGGCTCCCCCTCACCGAAGCCGTTCAGAGCGACACACTGAACAAGGGGAATTGGCTCGTCGCGACGGACATCGTGCTCGACCGGACACCGGAGGCACCCTGGGCGTTGTTCCTCTCCAACATCACGACGGCGTACGACGTGTACTGGGACGGCGTCCGCATCGGACGGAACGGCCTCATTGGCACCGGCGAATCCTCCGAGACGCCGGGCCTGCTCCATGTCCGCACCCTCATCCCCGCGCATCTGCTGACCGCCGGACGCCACACCGTCCTACTCCGTCTTTCCCATCACCGCACGCTGTACGGGTGGGAATGGTACAACGGCCGTTCCGCGCTCGGTCCGTACGATGCCGGCGTCGATGAGCTCTTCCGGACGTACGGCCGGACCTTCTTCACCCTCGGGATCCTCTTCATCCCGCTCGTGCTGAACCTCTTCCTGTTCTTCTCGCGGGAGAACGCCGCCGGACACCTGCTGTTCAGCCTGGTCTGCATCGTCGTCATGCTGGATGCCGTGACGAGCCTCGTTCCGGCGTTCGCCGATGTTCCCTCCACCTTCGTTCAATGGCAGGTGGTCATCTACCATACCCTCACGCTCGCGTTCACGATGCTTCTCCCGGCGTTCCTGCTCCGATTCTTCTCCTTCCCGACGGCGTGGAACGTCCTCATCCTGGCCGTGACGGCGGCCGTCTACCTGTTCATCGCCGACACGACGCACCTCTTCGGAGCGATGTCCGTCACGGTCCTTCTCCTCAGCAGTGCCGTCACGGCGGCGGCGCTCCGGGCGAAGCGGGACGGCGGTCTTCTGATGGCGGCAGGGCTCGCTGCCGGACTGGCGGCGTACATCCTCGGCGCGGCGTTCACGGGACTGGCCGCGGTGATGGTGGTCTGTACGAGCATCTCCATCGGACGGGAGTTCGTCGTGACGGAACGGGCGCAGCGCGAGGCGAGGCTCCGCGCCGCGCATCTGGAGAACGAACTGCTCCGCACGCATGTCAATCCGCACTTCCTGCTGAACACGCTCACGTCGGTCATCGTCTGGCTGCGGCGTGAACCGGCGTCGGCCGTCGTCCTCGTTGAAGCGCTCGCAGACGAGTTCGCCCGCGTGCTCGGCATGTCCGGACGGAACGAGGTGACGCTGCGCGAAGAACTGGAGCTCTGCCGGACGCATCTGAAGATCATGAACCTGCGGAAGGGGGCCGCCTTCACGCTGGAGACCGAGGGGGTGGACGAAGAGGATCGGGTGCCGCCGCTGCTGTTCCACACGCTCATCGAGAACGGTCTGACGCACGGATACGAAGGACGGAACGAAGGGCGCTTCCGGCTGCACCGTACGCGCACCGAGCGCAGCGTCCGCTACGTGCTCAGCAACGACGGCGGCGGCTCCGGCGATACGTCCGGGAACGGATTCGGCTTTCGGTACGTGCGGAGTCGCCTGGAAGAACGTCATCCCGGCCGCTGGTCCTTCCGCTCCGGCACGACACCGCAGGGATGGGAAACGGTCATCGACATCACGGACGCCTGATGCGCATCCTCATCGTGGAAGACGAACGGCCGACGGCGGAGGACATCCGCGCTCTGGCGGAACGGCTGTTGAAGAACGATCGTCCTTCGGTCCGCATCGCGACGACGCTCGGCGAGGCGCTCGCGGCGCTGGACGAGGAGCCGGCGGACGCGGTACTGCTGGACCTGAACCTCCACGCAAAGGACGGTTTCGACGTGCTGCAGCACATGACGAGCGAAGCCTTCCAGACCATCGTCATCTCCGCCAACATCCACCGCGCCATCGAAGCGTACGAACACGGCGTGCTCGATTTCATCCCCAAGCCGTACACGATGGAGCGGCTGAAGACCGCCTTCGACCGTCTGAAGAAGGGACGGGCGCCGGAGGCCGCGCCGTTAAAGTTCCTCTCCGTGAAGAGCGGCCGCGGCATCCAAGTCGTACCGCTGGCCGACGTCCGCTTCTTCCGTTCCGCCAACGTCTACGTGGAACTCCACCTCGCCGACGGCCGTACGCTGCTCTACGGCAAGCCGCTGAAGTCCCTTCTCCCGCTCCTTCCGCCGCGGTACGTCCGTCTCCACAAGTCGTACGTGGCTGACGCGGAGTCCATCGTGCGGCTCGAAAGCCATGGCGGCGGCGAATACCGCGCCGTGCTGAAGAGCGGCGACGTCCTGCCGGTGAGCCGCCGGGAGGTCTCCGCACTGAAATCCAAACTCGGTCCCGCCTTCGGCTGACCTCCGCTCCCCGGGAATGTGATCGCGGACTTCCGGCTCCCGTTCATTCATTCCTTCCCGCAGACCTTCCGGTGCCGTACACCAATCCGCAGTGCCGTTCACAAAGAACGGACGAACCTTCCGCAGCGGTCTCCGTTCAGTGATGCGACGATATCCTATCGACATCACTCTCCGGAGAACGACCATGCGACCATTCCGCCTCCTGTCCCTCTTCGCTTTTCTTGTGTTCCATTCACCGGACGCACCGGCACAGCCGGTACCGGCGGACAGTCTGTATCTGGGGCAAACGCCTCCCGGAACAGCTCCGGCCGTCTTCAGACTTCCGTTCACAGGCGGACTCCGCCCTGTGGAGCGCATCGCCATTTCGTCCGACGGTACGGAGATCTACTTCGGCGAGTTGAACACCTATCCTCCCAACATTCAAAAGGTGCGCTTCCTCCGGTACGCGGAGGGACGCTGGCAAGGACCGTCGCTGCTCTTCGACGGATTCGCCGCGCCTCGTTTGTCGGCGGACGACAGCGTGATGTACGTGCAGTCCAACATCAACGATTTCTCGACGACGTACATCTCGCACCGCACCGCGCAGGGATGGAGCGCCCCGGTCCGGCTCTTCGACACCGATCAGCAGACGCATTATTTCCAGACCACCGGAGCCGGGAACGGCTACCTTTCGTCCAATCCTCCTTCTTCCCCCGCCAAGCGCGACATCTGCCGGCTCATCGTCAGCGGAACGGACTCGCTGATCAGTACGCTGGGAGCGCCCATCAACACCCCGGCGGACGAGAACGATCTCTTCGTCGCCGGGGACGAATCGTACCTCCTCTTCAGCCGCAATCTTTCACCGGGCGGGGATATCTATCTCAGTTTTCGGACCACCGACGGACGATGGACCAATCCGAAGCGGCTCCCTTCCCCCATCAACAAGAGCGGCGCCTCCTGGGAGTACGGACAGTTCGTCACGAAGGACGGCCAATACCTGTTCTACACCAGCGGAGGGACGACGATGAGCTCCTACAACACGTACTGGGTGCGCATCGACGGCATCATCGACAGTCTGCGGCACACGAACTTCGTTCCGTACGTCCGGACGGCCGTTCCGGCGCTCACCACCGGCGGCGGTTCCTTCACCTACACGGTACCGGAGAGCACGTTCACGGACGACGACGGGAACGGAACGCTCGCGTATTCCGCCTCGCTGAACGGCGGCGAACCGCTCCCAGCCTGGTTGTCGTTCGATCCGGCGTTTCGGCGCTTCTCCGGAACCCCGCCGCAGAGCGTCACGCTCAACCTTCAACTCACCGCGACCGACCCCGCCGGCGCCAAAGCCGCCTGCACGTTCACGCTCACGGCCGTTGTGACGGGAGCGAACGAACGACGGCGTCCGGCGCCGGAACGGATGCAACTCCATCAGAACCATCCGAATCCGTTCAATCCGGTGACGACCATCGGGTTCTCGATTCCGGAGAGGTCCGACGTCACCCTGTCGGTGCACGACGTACTGGGACGGGAGCTCGCCGCATTGCTTCGAGAGGAGCGTCCGGCCGGCACGCACACGGTACAATGGAGCGGCGAAGGGAACTCCGGCGGCATCTATTTCGCACGGCTCCGCTCCGGAGCGCACACGCAGGTGATCCGTATGGCATTGGTGAAATGAAATGAACGGACATCAAACATCGGCGACGGAGGATACCATGAAAGCGGTGATGTATGAACGGTACGGCGGGCCGGACGTGCTGGAAGTGCGCGACATTCCGGTCCCGCAGCCCGGACCGGGCGAAATGCTCGTGCGGGTCCGCTCTTCCATGGTCGCGTACGGCGACTACCGCATGCGGAGTTTGAACCTTGAGGGAATACCGGCGGTAGAGCGGTTCCTGGCGCGCCTTGCGCTCGGGTTCCGCCACCCGAAGCGGCGCATCCTCGGCATGGGGATCGCCGGCGACGTGGTGCGGCGCGGCGCGGGGGTGACCGGATTCATCGAGGGGGACAGCGTGGTGGCCGGACTGTGGCACCGGATGCGGTTCGGGGGATATGCGGAGTACGTCTGTGCGGCAGCGGACGGTCCGGTCGAGGTCAAACCGCTGAACCTCGGTTACGACGAATCGCTCGCCGCCATCGGCGGCATCGCGGCGCTGAGCCTGGTACGGAGGGCGGCGGTCCGGGCCGGTGAACATGTGGTAGTCTACGGAGCCTCCGGCGCGGTCGGCACCACCGCCGTACAGCTCGCGAAACACGCCGGCGCGGTCGTCACCGCGGTGTGCAGCGGACCGAACGGTGCGATGGTGCGGGCGCTGGGAGCGGACCGTGTCGTGGACTATACGAAGGAGGATTTCACCGATTCCGGTGAACGATACGACGCCGTGCTGGACGCTGTCGGAAAACTGACGGCGGCGAAGAGCACAAGGGCGCTGAAGCCGAACGGCCGCTCCCTCTCCGTGCTGACGAACGGTCATGCCTCCAGCGGCAGGCCGGAGATGTCCTATCTGCTCTCGCTGGCGCAGCACGGGGCATTAACGCCGGTCATCGACCGGACCTATCCGTTGGAACGAGCCGCGGAAGCGCACCGGTACGTGGAAAGCGGCCGGAAGCGCGGTAACGTTCTGCTGCATTGCGATCGATGAACATCATATACAAAGGACGACCATGAACACGACCATCATCACTTCCATCTTTCTCTGCCTCCTCATCGCCGTGCCGGCGGAGGGTCAGGACGTTCCGCCGTCATCCGGGGATCCCGGAGAGCATCTCTTCTCCTCACGCCGCTTTTCGGTGAGCACGTCGTACCTCTCCCTCATGAACTTCGGCGAGGAGAAGACCAACACGCACCATTACGAGGTCCACATCAAGTATCATCTCACGCCCAAGGACAAGATCGGCATCAAGGCGGCGACGTGGAAGCTCTTCGCGCCGATGGGGATCCAGTTCTGGGAACCCGAATTCCTGCAGGAGGGCTCGTTCTTCCCAGGACGGCTCCGCGAGAGCGGTATCGGGGTGTCGTATCAACGGCTCCTGTGCGGCGGACTGTTCGCTTCGGTGGAGGTGCTGCCGCTCTACAAGACGTATCTGGACGAAGGGAACAACATCGTCGGGCACGGCTTCAAGCTCTACACGACCGCTCATCTTGGATACCATTTCTTCCTGCTCGACGGTGCGATGTTCATCGAACCCCAGGTGCATTGCAACTACTGGCCCATCGATACGAACGTTCCGCCGGCGTTCAAGGAGGCCGAGAACCGTTGGGGGAATATCTTCCTCTTCGAACCGAACATCTATCTTGGATTCAATCTCTGAATAGAAAAATCTCATTCTTCTTTTTCACCTTTCTTCCATTCGATCCTTATGTCTTTATCAAAACGCATCTGCATCATCGGCGCCTCCGGCAAGCTCGGCCGGTACATGGTCGCTCATGCCTTGGAGCGGGGGTACAAGGTGGTCGGGGTCTGCCGCGAGAAGAGCGTACCGAAGCTCGACCGGTTCAAGGGACGCATCACCATCCTCCCCGGCGCGACGAACGACTGCGAGGTGATCCGGAAGGCGGTGAAGGGATGCACCGGCGTGCTGACGGTGGTGGTGCCGTGGGGACGTGCACGCTATGCGACTGGCACGGTGCAGGCGGTGCTGGACTTTGCCGAGCGCGATGCGCGGCTCATCTTCTCCTGCGGCTGGCATATCACGCGGGACGGGCAGGACCGCTTTTCCCGCCTGCTCCGCTTCCAGGAGCATCTGGCGCGGTGGCTCGGCTCCTTCACGCGCCTGCTGGACATCGACGACCAGATCGCGGCCTTCCGCCTCGTCTTTGCGAGCGATGCGAGATGGACCGTCGTGCGCGGCAGCGACCTGGAAGAAGGGGAAAGCCAGGGCCTGCCTGTCTGGAGCCGTCATGTTGGAGATCCCGTGCTGGCGAGCAACCTCACCCGCCGCACAGATTTCGCCCTCTTCATGGTCTCCGCGCTGGAGATGGACGAGCTCATTCGCGAAGCCCCCGCCATCGTCGGTTGCGCGACGCCGTCCGCCGTTGCCCATGCGGTGCAGGGGCAGAATCCCGGGTGATTGTCATATTCCAATCTCTGCCTTCTCTCCCCTCGTTCACCATGGTGTGATGTCCGATGCATCCCGTCCTCGTCTGAACGTATAGACATCATCCGCGAAAGACGCATACGTTCCCTCCCTCCCACTTGCACTTTCCGTTCTATTTTGATATTTAGATTCTTGCAACATCCGTTGCACGGCGATTCCATGCTTTCATTTCCAATGATGACCTTCCCGGCAAAGACTGACTGGATGTGGGGAAAAGTGCGTACGGGATACTGACCATCATCGATCTTCACCACGATCATTCCTTCACGGAACGAAATGGACAACACCCGCGTCTACCGAATGCCGTTCGCCAGCGTCTACCCGCATTATGTCGCGAAGGCGGAGAAGAAAGGACGCACCAAGAAGGAGCTGGACACGCTCATCTTCTGGCTCACCGGGTATGACGCGAGATCCCTGAAGAAGCACCTGGATGCGAAGAGCGACTTCGAGACCTTCTTCGCGGAGGCGCCGCGTTTCAATCCCGACGCCGCAAAGATCACCGGCCTCATCTGCGGCTACCGGGTGGAGGAGATCAAGGAACCGCTGATGCAGAAGATACGGTATCTGGACAAGATCGTGGACGAACTGGCGAAGGGGAGAACGATGGAGAAGATCATGAGAAAGTGAGAACACCGATTATGGAGAATGGTTGAAGGGAAATGATGAACGATGAACGAAGGATGATGCATGAGAACGGTGTGTGACAAGGGGCGGCGACGATGGCGGGCGGTCCGATGAACAAGAAGACATTCCCTTCTTTCATCAGATTGCCGGCGGAGCGCAATCCGCTGGGATATCTCGGTCTGCTCGGCTTCCTCGGAGTGCTGGGAGCGGTGTACGACAATCCGGACCTGTACGACATGTACGGATTGTTCTCGCTGTTCGGACTGTTCTGGTATCGACGGAAGCGCAGCGAGGATGGGGAGAACGAGCGTTCCGGGACGTCGGCGATGAACGAGGAAGGATGAAGAGGGTTTCGATGGTGTTGGTGCTCTCGGCGCTCATGTTGACCGCCCTGCCGACTTCTCCGGTCATGGCGCAGGATGGGCGTTCGTACCTTCCGGTCATCGCGCCGCGCGGCAGTGCGGTGACGTCGCTGGGAACGGAACTCAGTGCGATGCTGCGGGACCGCCATGGACGCTACTGGTTCGTCTCGAACGGCAACGGAGTCTACCGGCGCGACGGAGCGTCCCTCGTCCGCTTCACGGTCCGGGACGGTCTGCTCAGCGATTTCATCCTTTCCGTTCAGGAGGATGTGCGCGGCGACCTCTGGTTCGGCACCCGGGAGGGACTCTGCCGATACAACGGCCTGACCTTCTCGGACTACTCCGACACCGTCGCCCGCGCACCCAGGGGAACGATCCGGTACCGTTCCGGCGGACTCTTCTTCCCCCACCGTGACGGCGTCTGCTACTACGATGGTACGTCGTTCACGAACATCGTGTACCATGCAGATACCCTCCGACACCGCTATGGCACGATGGCGCGTCCGTTCAGCGTCTACAGCACCGTGGTGGACCGCTCCGGCATCGTCTGGTTCGGTACCCAGGAAAAGGGGGTGTGCCGATTCAACGGAACAACGTATACCTATCTCACGGAAAAGGGGCTCGCCGGTCCCGCGGTACGGACGGTCTTTCAGGATTCCAGGGGGACGATGTGGTTCGGCAACAACGGGCGCGGTCTGTTCCGCTATGACGGGAAACGGCTCGTCAACGTCACGGATGAGAAGGGATTGGAAAATCCGGAGTACCTCAAGACCGGCCGGTTGGACGGTCCTCCCGGCACGCTCTCACGCGTCTGGGCCGTCAATGAAGACGACGACGGTGTTCTGTGGATCGGCACCATCGACAACGGTCTTTGGAAGTACGACGGAACGACCCTGACGAACTACACGGTGAAGGAGGGACTCCCCGGCAATGCCGTCTGGTCCATTTACAAAGACCGCGGGGGAGTCCTCTGGTTCATCACGAACGGTAACGCGGTGAGCCGGTTCAACGGCAGGACGTTCGTGCCGTTTCCGAACTGAACGGAGAGGAAGCACGGGGAGCCAGAGGGTGGGTACGTGGTGCCCGGCGCCGGATTCACAGTTCAGGATGCAGAGTTATTTACGTCATCTCTGAAGTGCGTTGTGTTTTGTGATGTGTGATTTCCATTTGTGTTCCATATGATCAATATTGAGGAGCCGCTTCGATGGCGAAGAAAACAGAAAAGAAGGAGACGAAGAACGCCGCTTCATCCGGTGACCTGATGCCGGTCCTGGAACAGCGGTTCGGAAAGAACATGGCGCGTCACAAAGGAATGACGTGGGAGGCGGTCCGGAAAGCGCTGGAGAAGAGTCCCGCGGTGGTCAAGGCGCTGGAGGAGATGGAACGGAGCGGTGGCGAGCCGGACGTCGTGTCACTCCCCGCGGCGAAGGGGGTGCTCGTCTTCGCGGACTGCGCGGCGGAGAGTCCCGCCGGGCGCCGGAGCATCTGTTTCGACCGCACCGCACGGGTCAACCGCAAGGAGCATCCGCCGAAGAACAGCGCGGAGGAGCTCGCCGCGGCCATGGGGATCGCGTTGATGACCGAAACGGAATACCGCTCGCTGCAGGAGTTCGGCGAGTTCGACCTGAAGACCTCCAGCTGGGTCGCCACGCCGGACGACGTGCGGGAACGGGGAGGCGCCCTCTTCTGCGACCGCCGCTACGGAAGGGTCTTCACCTACCACAACGGAGCGGATTCGTACTATGCGGCGAGGGGATTCAGGGGGATCGTGAAGGTGAAAAGCTGATGGAGAATGGAAAATGGATAATGGATGATGGATAATCGGAATGATGAACGATGAATGAAGAACGGATGCAATGCGGTTCTAGAAACAGTATAAAGCGAGAACGAAAGATGCTTCAAATGGAAAATGGATGATGGATAATGGATATTGAGGAATGATGAACGACGAATGAAGAACGGATGCAATGCGGCTCTAGAAGCAGTATAAAGCGAGAACGATAGATACTTTAAAAGCTGCGTTTTACAGAGTGTGATTTGTGATGTGTTGTTTGTGATTCATCTTTTAATTTCTCTCATAATCGCGGGGTTTTGTGAGGAAGATCGTTTTCGCCATCAACATCAGTGCGGACGGGTTCTGCGGTCATGAGGACATCGCCGCGGACGACGAGTTGCATGCGTACCACACGGAGGTGCTGCGCGCAACGGACACCATCCTCTGCGGACGGATCACCTATCAGCTGATGGTACCCTACTGGCCGGAGATCGCGCGGACGCAGTCCGAAGACCCCGCCTCCAACGAGTTCGCCCGCGTGTTCGACGCGCTGGAGAAGGTGGTCTTCTCCGCATCGATGAAGCAATCGGACGACCCTCACACGCGCATCGCGCGCCTGCCGGTCGCGGACGAGGCGCTCGCATTGAAATCGCAGAACGGAAAGGATATCGGCGTCGGGGGGCTGAGCATCGCCTCGCAGCTCTCGGAACGCGGACTCATCGACGAGTACCGCTTCGTCGTCCACCCGGTCATCGCCGGCAAAGGTCCGCGTCTGTTCGAGAAGGTCACGCCGCTGAGTTCGGTCCCCCTGGAGCTTGTCGGTTCCACGACGTTCCGTTCCGGAGCCATCGCGATGCACTACCGGAAGGCGGAGCGATGAGCAGGGAACGGTATCCGGTGAGAGCGTACAATGACGGCGACTGAACGATTCTTGACATCCCCGCCCGTGTTCCGCACCGTCGTACTGTCGGGTGCGGCGGTGTTGCTCGCCCTGCTGGCGGCGCTGCAGGACCGTCTGGAGGCGCATCTGCAGCAGAGCGGATTCTATTGGTCGGAATCGCTCCTCTTCAGCGCGGTGTGGTGGCTCTTCGCGCCGCTGGCGGCGGGAACGTTCGTCCTCCTCATGCGGACACGGCGTCCCCTGCACGCGATGCCGGTCGCCGTCATCGGTGTGTCGGCGCTGCACCTGCTCCTCTTTCCCCTCATCGTCCTGACGGTCTCGGCGCTCTTCTACGAGACGACCTTCAGCTATGGACGGACGCTCCGGTACGCATTGCAGGAATACGCTCTCACCGTCCCGCTCATCTACACCGCCGTCTCGGTATCCTCCGTCATCGTCGCGCTGAAACGGCGCGCGCCGGGTACGGCCGCCGTTCCGCCTCCGGCACTGGTGGTGACCGAAGGACGGAAACGCATCCGGCTCTCCGCCGGTGAGATCCAGCATCTGTCGGCCGATCCGCCGTACGTGCGGATCCATGGAGCCGGACGAACGCTGTTGCACACCGCGACCCTCCGCGAGATGGAGTCACTCCTCTCCGCCGCCGGGTTCGTCCGCATCCATAAATCGTCCCTCATCAATCCTTCGCGGGTCATATCGTACGTCTCGCGGCTCAACGGCGATTACGACGTCACGATGGCGGACGGCAGCGTGCTGCGGGTCAGCCGCCACTATGCGGCGGCGTTCAAAGCCGCCTGTGCTCCTCGGGACGCCGCAGCATCTCCTCGTCTTGGCTGAAATCCCTTGTTCCCGCGGCGCCGGGAGCGTATCATTCCGGAAAAACGCCATGACGACCTCCGTATCGCTCTGCCTTCTCCTCCTCCCCTTCGCCGCCGCGGCGGACGTGACCGTGTCCGACACACCTCCGCTCCGTGCCGTCGCGGCGCATGACACCAGTCCCGGCTGGCATCAGCGCGGACAGCGGGTGCTCATCACCGGCACGGTGACCCGTGCGGACGGCCGAACGCCGGTCCCCGACGTGCTCATCTATTACTACCACACCGACATCGACGGCCGGTACCGTCACCGTCCCGGCGAACCGCGCTCTATGCCGCCGAACGCGCAGGGACAGACGCACGGCTCCATCCGCGGCTGGGTTCGGACGGACCGGAACGGACGGTACCGCATCTACACGGTGCGTCCCGGCACGTATCCGTCGCGGGACTTTCCGGCCCACGTTCACATGACCGTCAAGGAACCGAACGACGTGCCGGAGTACTACATCGACGACGTCGTGTTCGATGACGATCCGCTCCTCACCTCCCGGTACCGCCGCTCCATGGAGAACCGCGGCGGAAGCGGCGTCGTGCGTTTGTCCGGCGGCGGCGCCTTGAAGACCGGCGAACGGAACATCATCCTCGGCAAGGGGATCCCCGGCCATCCAGACCGCCGGTCCGCCCCCCGTTCCGGGAAGGACATCGGCGAGGAGGTCCTCTCCTTCACGCCGTTCCATGCCTGGGGACCGGACAAGGGGAAGCGCACCTGTCCCGTCTGCGCGTACGGCCGTTACCACGGCATCCTGTATTTCTCCGGCGATGCATCGGCATCGGATGAGACTCGGACGTGGCTGCGCTTCCTCGAGCAGGAGAGCGCCGCCCGCGGCGAACATCTCAAAGCGTACTACATCCTCGGCGATGAGCGCTCGTATGAACACCGGAAGCGTGAACGCTCCCTCGCGTCGGTCGGAGCGGAGCTCGGTCTGACCCGCGTCGCGCTGACCTTCGTTCCCTCCTTCTCTGATACGGAGTCCGACGTACATCTCCAGCACATCGATCCGCACGTTCGGAACACGGTCATCCTCTACCGCCGCAGCCGCATCATCGGCTCCTTCACGGACGCTCCGGCCTCCGAAAGCACCTTCGCCGCGCTCCGGGAACTGCTGGACCGTACGGCGGATGAGTACATCTTCTCAGAATAGACACCGGATCTGTTGTTATCTTGTGATTTGTGATTTTCTCTAACCTGGGTTGCTGTTGTTCAAATGCAGTCGTTGTTTCATACGATAGGTCGGTGATCCACCTGCGTTCGTCCCGCGGAACTCCTGAATAACCGAACTTCGGTGGACGGGTGACACCGTCCCTACTTGTTGTTTACTGTTCACCGATTCGTCAATCCTCAAGATTCCATCCCTCCCCCCTCTCTTTTCTTTTCCTGTTCAGTATATTGCCGGTGACAATTCAGGAGCGCTCATGGTCCGCCGGACCTT
>WBUG01000025.1 GCA_008933835.1 Bacteroidota bacterium
GAAGGGGGACGTGCAGGGGGACTACAACGGCGGCTTCGGCATCCGGGTCGAAGGCTTCACGCTGGATTATTCCTACAAGTACCAGGCGCTGATGCGGAACGTCGGCGGCATCTCTTCAGTCTCGGTCGGCTATGAATGGTAATGTCCTGAAATACACCGCCCTGTCCCTCTTCGCCGCTGCGGCGGTGAGCGGAACGGCTTCGGCGCAGTTCATCAATCGCGATGAGATCAAGAACGCCGGTGGGTACGTCAACTACTCCGGCCGGAACTACGAGAACTACAGCGTCCAGTTCAACAAACGGAAGATCTACGACAACTTCGGGAACTTCCTGGTGGACGGACTCTCCGTGTACGAGCTCGGTGAGTCGCAGAGCCAGTTCATCGAACCGGAGCTCGGCGGCAGCATCGTGCAGAAGTCGAAGTACTACAACCTCTGGTTCAACAACCTGCTCATCGGCAACGACCAGTACGGCGGGTTCCAGTCGCGTATCATGATGGGCGAGGCCATCCGGACGAAGTTCACCTCGCTCACGTTCGACAAGGCGCGGTTCAACGGCATCCGGTGGGACGGCGCCACGAACAAGTACCGCGGCACCGTGCTCGCCTCGCGCGTGTCGGACCCGGTCCGCATCCGGTTCGACGCATCGGCCCTCCCGAACTCCATCTCGCGCCCGCGGGACTGGTCGGTCTACATGTTCGGCGGACACGTCGAGACCGACATCGGCGACGTGCTCACCGTCGGCGCGACGTACGTGAACCAGCATCAGCGGCATTCGAGCATCAACAGCAGCGCCAGTTCCATGGACGGCGACGTCGCCAACGCGGTGCCGCGCATCATCTTCATCCGCGTCCGAGACGATTCTCCGAACGACCTGTCGGGCCCGGTCCTCTATACGAAGCCGAAGATCATCGTGAACGGCGTCGAGCGTCCGACGGTCAACATCAACGGCCGCGTGCCGAGCCAGTTCAACACGAACCTGAACAATCCCATCCAGTACTACGTCTTCAAGGATTTCTCCATCACCGAACGGCTGTATACCGAAGGGGCGACGTTCTTCGAGGATCCCATCCTCGGTCCGGTCCCCTTCAACCAGACCTCGTACAATTCCTACCGGTACAACTACGGAATGGGACCCGAACCTTCCTATCCGCTGGAGGTCCGTGGGACGGGGAGTTACACGTTCGCGTTCATCATGCCGTACTACTCCGAATCGGCGACCTTCCAGCTGCTCCTCTCCAACGACTACGCGCTCGACGCGGCGCAGGACTGGGTGTTGCAGCGCGACGAGTATCCGACCGAATCGCTCAACCTGTATCCGAACCATTCGGACAGCACCCGCCTCGGCCGCCCGACGCAGTTCTTCACCGTCGAACGCGCGACGGGGAACGTGCAGGACGGTTCCAACAAGAAGTGGGTCTCCTACACGTACGGGCTCAACACCGGCATGGCGCTGTACGGATTGAACTTCACCTTCAACTGGAAGGGGTTCGAGATCGAAGGGGAGTACAACACCAGCACCTCGTACCGGAAGTATCCGCTGCTGGCGGCGCCGCACTCATCGCTCACCGGTCACGCCTTCTTCGTCCGCGGCACCAAGAAGATCGGACGGCTCACCCTGGGCGGCGAACGCTACCGCATCGAACCGTGGTACGGCACGGCGCTCGACCTGTACATGCTCGAGAACAGTTTCTTCAGCATCGCCGGCGCGCAGGGGACCATCACCTACACGCCGCCGGACCAGTACGGCTACACGGTGGACGACGCGAACAAGACCCGCACCGACGGTATCCTCCCCGGCGGCGCCTTCTTCGCGCTGGTCGACGACAACGACGACAACGACCGGTGGGAGGACGGATTCTACTTCTACAATGCGAAGCCGACCACCGCTTTCCCGCGCAACACGGACGTCCTCAACACGAACTCGATCAACGTCAATCCGTACTCGCTCGGTTACCGCCAGAACGTGAACGAGCTCACCGGTCTGAGCGACATCATCCGCAAGCCGGACACCGGCATCTTCCCGGGCAAGGACAAGGACCGCGACGGCATCCCGGACGACGACCGGAACTCGAACGGTCTCCCCGACTACACCGAAGACTTCATGACGTTCTACAGCGACCCGCCGTCGTTCGAGGCGGGGGACGACTGGAACAACAACGGCGTCATCGACGTGCAGGAGAACGACATCTATCCGGACTATCCCTACACGCCGGACATCGATGGTTACCACTACTTCGCGTCGCTCGAAGCGGCGAAGAACCTCACCTTCGGCGTGGGCCTTCTCCGCGAGGACGCCATCATCCGCGGCGGCCGCAACGACGTGAACTATTTCAAGTCCACCTACGGCATCTCCAGCCCGCGCCTCGGTTCCGTCGACCTCTACTATACGTTCAAGCGGACATGGGACGACATCCCCAACGACGGTTTCCAGTTCTCCGGCGTCATCCAGGCCGATCCGACCCCCGCCTACGTCCGCGACGCGGTGCTCTACCGGAACAGTCTTGTCCATACGCTCTACATCGGCACCCGCTACTCCCAGGTCCCGAACCTGAACATCGAGAACAACGTCCGGTTCGAGCTCAACAACCGGTACGTGGTGGGGACCCCCACGCTGGATGAAGTGGAGCAGGGGACCTTCGTGGACGAACAGTTCAGCGGCAGCATCACGTCGCTCGGCCTGGTCAACAAGATCGACTACACCTACGCGCTGCTCGACAACCGCCTCAAGCTCCGCCCGCAGTTCAAGATCCGCACGCTGAAGGTGGTGAGCACGAGCACGTTCGACGACGGTTCGAACTCCACCTTCATCTCGACCCATACGCAGACGGTGCTCCCCATCTTCCGCACCGACTACAAACTGACGGAGAACACCGAGCTGCACTTCGGTATCCAGGGGACGAAGCTCTTCGGACTGAGCGACGCGCTGATGGTGAAGAACCGGTACCTTCGCGACGGGGTGGGGGACTTCAACGCCTCGACCACGGCCGTGTCGGTCACGAACCGGACACAGTACAGCGGCTACAACATCGTCATCGACTTCGGGTACAAGGTGACGAACTACGAGTATCAGCGCATCGAGGAGATGAAGAACAACACCCAGTTCTCGGTCATCTACTTCACCATCTTCGCGGGGTACTGACCGTGCGGCGAACCCTCTTCCTGGCCCTCGTCCTCCTGGCGCTTCCCGGCTGCGATTCGGTGTACCATTACGTCATGTTCCCGCCGCAGCGGGAGGAGCACACGCTCATTCCCCGGCTCCCGGCCGTGCTGCCGGCGGGGAAGGGGACGTACCGCATCGGCGACGACAAGCAGACCATCGTCTACGACGCGAAGGACTTCAAGGTCGAGATCAAGTACATGACCGACTATCAGCTGAACACGTTCGAGTTCCCAGAACAGTCCCGCTCCGGTCAGTACTCGACCAATCCCTTCACGTACGGCGACTGGGTGGATCCCGAACTCGGGTACATCCCGAACCGGTTCACGGTGTTCAAGGTCTCCATCTATAATTACGCCGGCGGGAAGCTCAACTTCGACCCGGAGAACGCGACGCTCTTCACGGACCGCGGCGACCAGCTTCCGGCGTTCGCCCGTGAGGAGAAAGGGGCGCGCAATTACAGTCTCGAGGCGTACTTCAAACGGCGGAAGGGGACCTCGGGCATCGACGACGACGTGTTCGAGAGCCGGATGGGCATCGTGCGGCGGAACGTCCATTACCTCGGCAAACCCATCTTCCGCGGCGACGTCCGGGACGGTCTGGTGGTGTTCGATCCGCTCGTGGAGGAGGTGGAGCAGGTGAAGGTGACGATGAAGGATTTCATCCTCGGGTACGACGAGAACAACCAGGCGTCGGAGTTCGAGGACATCGCGTTCTACTTCACCAAACGGAAGTTCGAATCGCCCGCTGCCGCGAAAGGCGCCGGCGCCGACACGCTCGTGCGCCGTTCGCGTCTCGTGAAGCTCGATCCGTCCGCCCGCCCGGCCGGCGAGGTGAAGATCGCCGTCAAGACGACCAACGTCTCGGCGGCGGAGGCGGTGATGGCTCCGCTCACGAAGTACTTCTCCGCGCAGACCGACTTCAAGGTCACCGTCGCGAAGACCGACCTGCTGCCGGCGGAACTGGCGCGTGCAAACATCCTGCTGGTGTTCGCGGAAGAGGGACAGCTGAAACTGTCGAGGGAACAGGCCGCCGCCGCGGCGGAGTTCGTGAAGAACGGCGGTTTCATCGTCGCCGACGAACGTTCGATGACCGTGCCGAGCGAGAACTGGACGGAGCTCAGCAACTTCCTGTCCGAGGTCGTCGAAGCGGCGGGGAGCAACGCCGGACTCGGCCGCGTTCCGTCCGACCATCCCGTCTTCTCCATGTGGAAACGGTTCGAGAAGCTTCCGGCGGTCGACGCCACCCTGCTGAACGTCGAGGCGCGGGAGGAGATGGAGTACTTGAACGGACTGTACGTCGGCAACCGGCTCGCCGGCTTCATCTCCAACCGCGGCTATTCCGTGGCGTGGGGGGAGTTCGGGACCTTCGAGGCGCGGGACGGTGTCGATTTCACCAATCAACGGGATTTCCTTGCCAATGTCATCTACTATGCCATCGAATCGGCGAAGATCGAGAAGAACAAGTAGCCTGATCCTGCTGACGGCGGCGGTGTCGCTGCTCTCGGCGGGGGAGGGGACGCGCGCTCCGTTCGCCGCGTCGTTTCCGACGGCGTCGTTCGCCGCATCGCTGACGGCCTCCGACACGGCCGCCGTGACGGTGGACCTCG
The DNA here is from genome assembly GCA_008933835.1 of Bacteroidota bacterium. GTDB lineage: Bacteria > Bacteroidota > Ignavibacteria > UBA10030 > UBA8401 > SpSt-333. Next base: position 4,768 of record WBUG01000025.1, read on the forward strand.
CCGGAGAACGGCGCTCGACCGCTCTCGTGTACTCCTGCATCATGCCCGGTTCCGGCCAGACGATGCTCGGCCACACGTACAAGGGGGTCGCGTTCTCCGTCGTCGCGTTCGGTTCCGTATTGACCGCCGCCATCTCGCACAACAACTTCATCGCGCGCAACGAACGGCTCGACGCGCTGGAGTATCAATACCAGAACGTCACGAACTGGGTGAGCGCGGACCGGCTGTACTCGGACATGACCGGGGTCCACCAGAAACTGGTGGCGGACAAGAACCGGCGGGACCTCTTCCTCGTCGTCAGCGCGGTGGTGTGGGCGGCGAACATCGTCGACCTGCTCTATAATACGGACGACCTCGGGCAGGAATCGTTCGTCGCGGCCCCCGTACCGGTCCAGCCCCCGGTCGCCGGTCTCGTCTCGCCGCACCGTCCCGTCGTCGCCTTCTCGATCCCATTGGAGCGGCCATGAAGTACCGACATCTCATTCCGTTGAGCCTCCTGTTGCTGGCCGCATGGTCCTGCGAAGCGGACCGCGCGGTCGTTCCCAACACCCATGACGGCCGAGTCCCCGACATCATCGGTCTCACCTACACCGTCGACACCAACAACGTCGGACAGAAGGTGGTGAAGCTCCGCTGGGGGTACGATTCGCTGAAGTACGGTACGGACCGGCTCGCCGCCAACCTTCGGGACTGGGAGATCTACCGGAGCGCGACCGACACGTCGCAGTTCACCTCGCGGGGAAAGACCTTCTTTCCGCAGTTCAACGACGCCTCGAACGAGGTGCAGCCCGGCGGACGGGACAGTATCGTCATCATGTACCGCATCGTGCCGAACGGGTACCTGGTCGACGACGTCCAGTTCATCGGCAAACCGTCCGACATTCTACAGATCGTCATCCGCAAAAAGAAGTGACCATCAACCATCAACGAGAGGAGCAGGGACATGAAACAGACGGTTACTATGGTGCTACTCATCCTCGCCGCGCTCAGCCTGACGGCGACGGCCCAGCAGAAGCTGGACCCGGCGAACTACATCACGGTGGACAATCCGGCGGCCGGCCTGCCCCAGGGAGGCTCCGCCGCGACACCGGAGTACTTCGAGGTCGGTCCGTGGTACAACGGGACCTCCGGCAATGCCTTCGGCGGCAACTACCGTCAGACGTCGCAGCTCGGCGGCGAGGTCATCGCCGGCCGATCGGCCACGTGGGTCATCTCCGTGCCGCCGGACAAGGCGGGAACGTACATCATCTATAACTACGTCCTGCAGGCGGTGAACAACGCCGCCAACGTGTACTACACGCTGCAGTACGAGTTCAGCAACGTCATCCAGGACTCGGTGCGGCACGACCTGCGCCGCTCCACCATCACGCAGGCCAACGTCGCCATCGGCGCCTGGGTGCCGCTGATGGTCGACACGCTCAACGTCGGCAATTACAAGATCACCGTCGGCGCCGATTCGCTCTCCGGTTCCGCGATCATGCGGGCGGACGCCATCCGCATCCTCCGCAGCGCGGCGAACGGCGCGGACCTCGAGTTCGGCCGCCGCACCCGCGACGGTTTCGACTCGGTGCGGGTCGGTGAGCGGTGGGACGATTCGCCGCTCGGCTCCATCACCTACAAGGAGATCCCGCTGTTCAACCTCGGGAAGACCGTACTGACCGTCACGAACGTCTTCGCCACGACGACGCCGAACCGCTGGGACATCAAACTGAAGGACGGCGGTTCCTTCCCGGTCAACATCGCTCCCGGCGCGAAGGCCGTCCTGGCGGTCGGGTTCCGTCCCTTCCAGGAGGAGACCATCGAAGACTCGCTCATCATCGAGAGCAACGATTCGCTCGAGCTGCAGGCGCGCATCCCGCTGCGGGGGAACGGCATCAACTACAACTTCATTCTGAACGCCAGCACCGTCAACCAGCCGCACTATAATGCGCCGTTCAACACGCTCGGCGACCCGAAGGCGCCGCAGATCATCTTCACCGGCACCTGGGGCGAAAGCGGCACGGGTCCCTCGGCGTTCCCGTATCCCATCGCCGGCGGCAACAACTCCGGCACGTTCTCGTCCGCCGCGGTGGCGTCGGTCGAGTACCGGTTCCAGCTGCCGGACAGCGTGAACGGAAAACCGGGATCCTCGGGCAACTACTTCATCGAGCACGGCGCCATTCCGTTCACCTCCAACTCGGAGAACAACGCGCAGGTCACCATCGTACCGGCCTTCTCCGTCGACACCATCCGCGACGCGTACAACCAGAGCGGACTCACCACGCCGCCGTTCTTCTATCCGTTCGCGAACCGGCCCATCTTCCTGAACCAGGGCGACTTCACCAGCGTGAAGATCTACCGCGAGGTCGCCACGGCGGCGGTGATCCGTGCGGACCTGCTCCGTATCCGCAAGATCCCGACCGGACCGACCATCGCCGCGACGCCGCAGGTCAATTTCGGCAACGTCTCCATCTACCAGAACGAGCGCGACATCGCGAACAACTACGTGAAGGAGGTGCAGATCAACAGCGGCGGCGAATCGGCGCTGCGGGTGGACAGCGTGACCATCACCAACGCCCGGTTCTACACCCTGCTCAACGTGCCGCAGCCGCCGTTCCTGCTGCCGGCCGTCAACGGCACGCAGAAGATCAGCGTGATGTTCAAGCCGGACACCATCGCGAACAGCCTGAACGCGACCTTGAACATCTACACGAACGACACCACGAAGAGCCCCTTCAGCATCCCGGTCACGGGGAACGGCGTCGGGACCGGTCTGGTCGTTGAGGACAATGACGTGGCCGGTACGTTCCTCTTCCCGCAGAGTCCAGTCGTCTTCCCGGACCTCGCCAACCTCAGCAAGTGGCAGACCCTGACGACCTCCGGCAGCGGCGGCACGAGTACGGTGGGATACGTGTACCATCTGCAGGGCGATGCGTCGCTCCCGAGCAAGGCGGCGTACGTTGAGTACTTCCCGCAGCTTCCCATCCTCGACGGGCACGGACCGGAGCTCGACACGTTCAACGTCTACGCCCGCATCCCCGTCGGCTCGCCGAACTCGTCCCCTGCGGTGAAGTACACCGTGTTCCAGGCGGCGGGCGGTTCCACCATCGAGACGGTGGTGAGCCAGAACAACCGCGGCGTGGACCGCGTCTTCATCGGCGCGGCGGTCTTCCTCCGTTCCGGCACGCGTGACGGCCACGGCTCGGCCGTCATCAACGGCAGCATCCGGCTGGAGAACGACACCACGCTCGTGAACGCGTACTACGCCGATTCGCTCGTGAACCGGGCGCGGCAGGACAGCTTCCTCGTCCGGGCGGACGCCATCATCCTCCAGGAGTCGCTCACGGGGGTCGAGTACGAGGTGTTGCCGAACGTCCCGCTCACCTACAGCCTGACGCAGAACTACCCGAACCCGTTCAACCCGACGACGAAGATCGGCTTCGATCTCCCGGCGGCCTCGGCGGTGGACCTGCGCGTGTATGACATCCTCGGCCGCGAGGTGCGCAGTCTCGTGAACGAGGTGCGCGACGCCGGGTCGTTCACCGTCACATGGGACGGCAAGAACAACGCCGGCCGTATGGTGGCCTCGGGCGTCTACATCTACCGTCTCCAGGCGGGCAGCTTCACCGCCACGAAGAAGATGGTGATGATGAAGTAAACGAAGCACCGCGGCAACGGCGCAGAGGTGCGGAGACGCGCATTGTGGCATCCGGCGCCTCCGTCCCTCTGCGCTGCCGTTTCCGGACGCAATGTCGATCCAGATCATCATAACGATCCTTCTCGCTGCGGGCAGTCTGGCGTACTTCATCCCGACGCCGCAGGAGCTCCGTGAGGCCTTCACGGCGGGGCAGAACTATTTCGCCGCGCGGAACTACCAGAAGGCCATCGCCCAGTACGACAAGGTGCTCGAGACCGAGAGCGACCTGCTCACGGCGGACAGCGTGCGCGTGACCCTGCTGAACGGCGACCTCACCGTGGGCGTCCGGTCGGCGGCGCTGTACCAGAAGGGGAACGCGTACCGCATCCTGGGAGGGCTCGACTCGTCCATCGCCACCTTCCGCGCCGCGCTGGAACGCCCGGACTCCCCGCGCCTACTCGTCCTCTCCCGCTACCAGATCTACGACCTGTTCCTGCAGAAGAAGGAATATGACAGCGCCATCACCGAGGCGCGCCAGCTCATCCGGCTGCATCCCTTCGACGAGAAAGTGGAGCAGGCGCACTACGACATCGGATGGGCGTTCCGTTTCAAGGACCAGTACGACAGTTCCTCCGCCTCCTTCCGGTTCCTCGCCGAGCGGTATCCCGAAAGCCCCTTCCGCGTCCGGGCGCTCTACCAGATCGGACAGAACGCGCTCGACGCGCAGCGGTGGACCGACGCCATCGCGGCGTTCCGCCGGCTGGCCGCGGAGTACACGCCGGAGAAGTTCTCGAAGACCGATTTCGAGAGCATGGAGCTGCGCGCCAACCGCGAGCGGCAGATCTTCGAGGCCGCCTCCAACCGCGAATCGGACAACACCAACCTGGAGCTCGTGTCGAAGGGGGAGTTCAAGGTGGCCGAGGCGTTCGAACACCTCAACGAGGTCGATTCGGCGGTCGGCCGCTACCAGTACATCATCCGCACGTACACGCTGCTTCCCTCCCTGGTGGAGATCTCGTACATCCGGTGGGCGGAACTGCTGCAGCGGGTGCAGGGGACGGAGAACGCGGTGGCGGTGTACCGGCGCGCCATCGACGAACAGTTCCAGGACAAGGTGTTCCAGGCGCGGATGCAGTACAAGATCGCGCGCACGTACCAGGACCAGAAGGAGTTCCGGAAGGCGGCCGCGGAGTATGCGTTCTTCGTGAAAGCGTACGCCGAACATGCCGACGCCTCCAATTTCCCCCTCGAGAACGCGCGGTTCTTCTCCCTGCTCAACTCTTCCGCCGCGAAGGACCATCCCGCCGTCATCGCGGCGGCCGATTCCTTCCTCGCCTACCATGACGGCAGCGAGTTCGTACCCAAGGCGCTCGTGATGCGCGGGAACGCCCGCCTGGCGCAGCGCGAGTTCGACGCGGCGCGGGACGATTACCGGCAGGTGATGGACCGCTTCCCGATGAGCGAGGAATCGGACCATGCGCGGATGCAGACCGCCCGCACGTTCTACGACGAGAAGAACTTCACCGAAGCGGTTCGCGCCTATCAGGACCTCGAGAGCTCTCTGACCGGGGAGACCGAACTGAGCGAGGTCCGGTACTTCCTCGGCATGTCCCAGTTCAACGCCGGCGCCCTGGACGAGGCTGCCGCATCGCTCCGCCAGGTCGCCCCGTCGTCTCCCTTCTATCCGTACGCGTTCGGCCGCACCGTCAAGATCCTGTCGTCGCAGGGGAAGACCGACGAGGCGTCGACGTACATCTCCGGCATCCTCGCGGCGCTTCCCGATTCGTCGGAGCACCGCGCCTACGCGCACCTCGCCTACGGCGAGCTCCTCACCGCGCAGGGGAAGTTCCCGGAGGCCATCCGCGAGATGACCGTGGTGCTGAACGACGAATCGGTGGTCCCGAACGCCCGGCTGCAGGCGCGCTTCTCCCGCGGTTCCCTCTACCAGCAGACGAAACGGTACAAGGAGGCCATCGTCGACCTGGAACTGCTCCTCTCGCAGGAGGCGTTCCGGACCACCTTCGCAACGTCCGTGCCGATGGCGAACGAACGGCTCGCGATGGCGTACCTCGGGGTCGGAAAACGCCGCGAAGCGGTGGAACGGCTCGTCACGCTCAAGGACCAGGCACCGACGAAGGCCGAACGGGTGCGCTACCTCTCCGCCATCACCGAACTGTACGTGCAGCTGAACGATTTCGCGAACGTGGTGCAGTACGGCACGCAGGTGGTGCGGGCCGACAGCGCGGACGAGCTCTCCCGCGCGAAGGCCTACGCCGCCCTCGCGAACGCGTACGGGAACCTGAACCGGATCGACGACGTCGTGACGACGCTGATGGAGGCGGCCGACACGATGCCGAAGCATCCGTACATCCGCGACGTGTACTGGGAGACGTCGACGCTGATGTTCGACGGCGGTGCGTTCGCCCCGGCCGAGAAGCTCTTCCAGAAGTTCATCACCCGGTATCCGGACGATGCGAGAACGGAGAAGGCGCTTGCCAACCGGGGCACGGCCCTCTTCGGCATCGGAAAGGTGGACGAGGCGGTCGCGGTCAAGCGGCAGTATCTGCAGAAATACCCGACGAACACGGACGTGCCGAAGATGCAGTACGAGATCGCCGAGATCTTCTACAATGCGGAACGGTTCGACATGGCCATCCAGGAGTACGAGAGGACGGCCAAACTCTACCCATCCTCGGAGTACGCCACCACCGCTCTCTACAACACCGGCTGGTGCCACTACCGTCTCGGCGACACGGTGCGGATGGTGCAGTCGTTCGAACGGTTCGCAAAGTCCTATCCCGCGGCGCCCCAGGCTCCGGACGCGTACTTCAGCATCGGCGACTTCTACTACAATGCGAAAGAGTACGAGAAGGCGAAGGGGGCGTACCAGTACATCCTGGACAAGTACCCGGCCTACCCGCGGTATGAGGAGGCGAAAGCGCTCGTCCGGGAACTGAACCAGATCAACTCCTATACGGAATACGCCAAGGCGATGAACTACTTCGACACGCAGGACTTCGCCCGCGCCATCCCGATGCTGCAGGAAGTGCTGAAGAAGTACCCTGACGCCGACATCCGCTTCGCCTGCGAGGCGAACATCGCTTCGGCCTACTCCGAACTCGGCGACCGGAAGAAAGCGAAGGAACTCTTCGCCGCCATCATCGAGAAGTATGCCTCGGTCCCCGAAGCGCAGATGGTGGTCTTCTTCGCCGAACAGCATAAACGCTGGCTCGAATCGGACAAGCACCAATGACGCTCGCACAGAAACTGGCATCGTTCCGCAGGTTCGGCGTCATCGGTATCGCCGGTTCCGGGTTGTTCCATATCCTCATCGGCACCGCCGTGCTCCTCAATCGCGACCCCTCCACGGAGAAACTGGTCGAGGTGGAGATCCGCACGTACGACATTGTGAAGCCGCCGGTGAAGTTCGAAGCGCAGCCCCCGCGGTTCGTGAAGTCGTTCGACCTGGCGAAACAGGTGGACTACGTCCCGCAGACGAACGTCCGGCAGATCGTCTTCTCACGCGCCGACGCGCCGGTCGCTGCCGGCCCCGCCACGAACGCTCCGCCGACGCCGTCGTCCGGCGGTAAGGGGGGAGGCGAAGGTTCGGTCTTCTTCGGTGCGCTCACCGCATCGGCGGGGGCGTCGGACCTCGGCTGGGGCATCCCCGGCGGAGCGACGAGCTACGGACGCAGTTTCGGCGTCGGCGGAAGCGGCGGACTCGGCGCGGGTCCGGGCGACGGCAAGGATTGGGGACCGCAGTTCGCCAGCGACGTGGAGAACACGCGTGGCGGGGGCGGAGGGGGGCTGACCGCGATGCGCGAGAACCTCCTGTCGTCCGAGAACTTCGAGGACCGGTTCGACGGGTTCATCGAAGTGAATCCCCGGAACAAGAAGGACATCCGCGGCTTCCTCAACGTCTACCAGCTCGAGTACAAATCGTCCCGACTCGAAAAGTCGCCCGCCACCGGCTGGGACATCGTGGACAATCAGCCGTCGTGGAACTGCGTTCCGCTTGCGCTGCAGAGCCTCGCCCAGTACGCCAACGACAGCACGAAGCTCCGCGTCAGCATCCGCGGCACCATCCGCATCGATTCGAAGGAGCTCACCACCATCCCGTTCCTCTTCATGATGGGGTTCCAGGCCTCCGTGAAATACACGAAAGAGGAGGCGCGGAACCTCGGTAACTATCTGCGCAACGGCGGCTTCATCTTCATCGACGACGGCAACGCGTACCAGCCCGGGGCCTTCAACATCACCGTGCGGCAGATGCTGAAAGATGCCCTCGGATACGAGGCCATCTTCGAACGCGTTCCGAACACCCATCCGATGTACAGCGCCTGGGAGACCTTCAACGGCCCGCCGAGCGGCGACGACTTCGTGCGGTACGACCGGCGCGTCCGGGAGATCAAGGAGATCTATCCGTACGTGGAGGCCATCTTCATCAACGGCCGCATGGTGGCGCTCATCTCCAACAAAGGATACTCCTTCGCGTGGGGCTCGTGGAAGTACCTGCCGAGCGCTGCGGGAGGACCGTACGACAACACCCGGCAGCTGCAGTTCGGACTGAACGTGGTGGTGTACGCGCTGACGCAGCGCGGCGGCATCGTGGACCAGAACCGTACCCGCATCGCCGCCGAACAGAAACGATGACATGACGGGAGGGATATGACCAGGACCATCGCTGCAGCGTTCTTCATCGCCGTCCTGAGCGGCGCCGCCGTCGCGCAGAGCGAGCGGACGCTCCACCGGGAAGATCGGGAGCAGTATGACCGGTACTTCGAACAGGCGGGGGCGGAGTTCAGCGTTCCGGCGGACCTGCTTCGCGGTCTCTCGTTCGCCGAGACACGATGGACGCACATGGTGTGGGCGCCGGGCGATTCGGTCTCGATGTGTTCCGGCATGCCCCGCGTCCACGGCGTGATGGGGTTGTGGGACAACGGTTATTTCGGATTCTCGCTCCGCGACGCGGCCCGGCTCATCGGCCGGACGCCGCAGGAACTCAAGGATTCGCCCCTTCAGAACATCCGCGGAGCGGCGGCGCTCCTCCGGCAATACCGTGACGAACGGCCCGTACCGGACGGCGTATCGGCGGAATCCATCGAATCGTGGCAGTACGCGCTGGCGGCGTTCAGCGGATTCCCGCAGAACGACATCGCTCAGCGGCGCGGTGCGGAAGTGTTCTCGGTGCTCGCATCCGGATACCAGCGGGACCGTATCACCATCCGGAAACGGACGGTGGACCTCGATCTCGTCGCACGGCTCATCGACGAAGAGGCCGCACGCAGACAGGAACGCGCGCCGGCTCCGGACCCGGAACGGACGAACGCTCAGCCCGATTATCCGCCGGCGAAATGGGACCCCGCGTACTCCGGGAACTTCGGCACGCAGCTCATCCAGCGGAAGTTCGTCGTCATCCACGACGTGGAAGGCTCCTACCTCGGCTGCATCTCCTGGTTCAAGAATCCCAGCGCGCAGGTCAGCGCTCACTACGTCCTGAACTCCAATCCGTACGGCGTCAACTTCACGACGAAGGCCCCCAACGGTTCGCCCGACGCTCCGGTCGGCGAAGTGACGCAGATGGTGGAGGAGAAGTACCGCGCCTGGCATGTGGGATGCTGGAACTCGTACATGGTCGGCATCGAACACGAGGGTTATTATAACGTGACCGGATGGTACACTCCCGAATGCTTCGACGCCTCCGCCAAACTCGTGCGGAGCATCTGCGACCGGAACGGCATCCCGAAGGACCGGAACCATGTCATCGCCCATCAGGAATGGCAGAACGCAACGTGGAAGAGCTGGGTGAACTCGACGGGACAGGGATTCGACCCCACCTGCAACACCCACATCGATCCCGGTTCCAACTGGAACTGGACCTCGTTCATGGCGCTGGTGACGAAATCGGACACGGTGCGGCCGGTGATCACCGCCGCGCTCCCCCGTTCGGACAGGAACGCCTTTCCTGTGTACAAGGACATCGTCGTCACCTTCAATACCCCGATGGACGTCACGTCGGCGAACGCCGCCTTCTCCGTCATCCCGTCCGTGACCGGCACCAAGACCTGGAACGACGACAACACCGTGCTCACGTTCAATCCCTCGTCGAACCTCGCCTGGGCGACCTCCTACACCGTGAACGTGGACACCTCCGCGAAGAACATCGCCAAGTCCCGGAACCTCGGCACGACACCGTATACGGTCTCTTTCACCACCGTGCCGCTCGATACCGCCGGTCCGGCGGTCCTTTCGACCTATCCCTCCGCCGGACAGTCCGGTATCTTCACCGCGGCCGACGTCGCCATCATGCTCGATGAAGCGGTGCAGACATCGTCGCTCTCCGCCACGGTGAAGGTGTACGACCCGCTCGGCGCCAGCGTCGGTATGGCCAACGCGCGGAACGACGTCGTCAACGACCGCTCCGTGGTCTCGTTCGCCCCGGCGAACATGAAACCCAACTCGACCTACACGGTGAAACTGCTCCCCGGCGTGAAGGACATGTACGGCAACGCCTCCGCTGCCGAGACGGTCGTGCCCTTCACCACCGGACCGGAGGTCGTTACCGCCGGCTCACTGCTCGACAATCTCGACGCGAACACGAAGGGGTGGACGCAGCCGGCGCAGACCCCGGCGAGCCGATCCATCGATACGAACCTGACGATGTTCCTCTTCACCACGGAGAAGGTCCGCAGCGGCAGCTCCGCGCGGTTGTCGTACGCGTTCACGGCCGACAGCGGCGGCATCGCCGCCGTCTCCGCCTCCGGTTTCCCGCCGCTCGATCTGTATTCGTCGGTCGGCATCTGGGTGTCGGGCGACGCCGGCGGGAACACGCTCCAGTTCATCTTCGCGCCCGGCGAGCAGGTCATCGATGCCGGTCCCGTCAATTGGCGCGGCTGGAAATTCCACATCGTCCCTCTGGCCGGCATCACCGGGACGTTCAAGAAACCGGCCGCCATACGGCTCCTGCAGCAGCCCGGCGGACGCAATGAGGGGACCGTGTACTTCGATGAGATGCAGTTGAACGCCTCCATCACGTCGGCGCCGGAAGGGCCGGACGGACCTCCCATGTCGTTCGCGCTGGGGCAGAATTTCCCGAATCCATTCAATCCCGCCACCACCATCCGTTTCTCCGTCGGAGGGAACGAGACCGTTCCCGTGTCGCTGACCGTCTATGACGCCATCGGCCGTGATGTGGCGGCCCTTCTCCGTTCTCCGCTCACGCCGGGGGACTATACGGTCCGCTTTGATGCCGCGCACTTGCCTACCGGCGTTTATTATTATAGATTGACATCAGGTGCACGGTCGGCGGTCGGGAGAATGATGCTCATCAAATGACCGGAACAGGGAGGGGTATGGCGGCGGAACGGAATGCTCTCATCACCTACGGACTCCTTGTCATCACCGGAGCCGCCGTCGAGTTCTCCGTCGCGCTCTTCACCGGTGCGAGGGAAGCATGGGACGCCGGTCTGTTCTGGAACGCCGGCCTTCCCGCTCTCATCCTGGCGACTTTCCTGGCCGGACTGTTCGGCCGCGGAGACCGGATGCTCCACGGTCTCTGTGCCAGCGCCGGACTCTTCATCGCGATGACTCTCCGCACCGGCGAGGTCGGCAGCATGGTCGGGCTCGGACTTCTTCTTGTCGTTCTCCTCGGTTCCATTCTCGGACTCGGCTCGTACGCCGGAGCGGCGGTCCAACGAATCTTCATCAAGCGCAAGGTGTGACCATGAAACGTTCACTCATCCTCGGACTGGCGCTGGTCTCGCTCGCGTCCGCGCAGCTCCGCACCGTCTCCATCGAGCGATTGCCCGTCCCTCCGGGAGAACGGTGGAGCCATCCGCAATTCTCCCCTGGCGGCTCGGAGATATTCCTGACCAACGCCGACTACAACGGCATTTGGATCTATTCGGCCGATGCCCGTGTGCTGCGCGAAGTGACGCGTGAACCCCGCTCCGGCTTCGGATTCGCCGTCTCGCCGGACGGACGGCGCGTGGCGTACCGCGCCACGGTGACCGATGACGGACTCCGGACCCGGGTGCAGGAGAGCGTCGAACTCGACCTGACCACCGGCGTCCGTTCCGTGCTCGAACGCTCTTCCGATGTACCGGTGCCGGTGTATGCCGGAGCACAGGCGGTGACGCACCGGACGATGTCGAGGAACGCTTCGGCGAACCGACCGGTGCTGCTCGGCATCGACGAGACGAAGATCGCCGTGGCGGTCAACGGCCAGCGGAGGACCTTGGACCCGCTTGCGGGCCGGTACATCTGGCCGTCGCTCTCGCCGGACGGTAAGAGCATCGCCGCGGTCGAGATGGACCGCGGAGCGTTCGTCTGTGCGGTGGACGGGAGCGGATTGGTCCGTCTCGGGAAGTGCAACGCTCCGGTCTGGTCCGCCGACGGCCACTGGCTCATCGGGATGGACGACCGGGATGACGGACACTGGATCCTCTCCTCGGACATCATCGCCGTCAACCCCGCGGACGGACGCCGCGTGAACCTCACGGAGACGTTCGACGGCGTCGCGATGAACCCGTCCCATTCCCCCGCGGACCGGACGGTCCTGTTCAACACACCGGACGGAGGCATCTACCGCCTCACGTACGAGGAGGTGCGGTGATATGAAAAAGATCCTGACGCTGACCCTGCTTCTTCTCTCCGCCGCGTTCGCGCAGCCCCCGGCGAACCTGAACGGCATCAAGCTCTGCATCGATCCGGGACACGGCGGTAACAACGCCGCCAACGACCGCCGGGTGGAACCCGACGCCGGGAACGTCTTCTGGGAATCCGAAAGCAACTTCCGGAAGGCGCTCTGGCTCCGGCCTCTGCTGCAGGCGCGCGGCGCAACGGTGTTCCTCACTCGGGAGACGAACGATTATCCCGATGATATCGATCCGACCTTGACCCAGCGCTGGCAGTTCGCGAACGCGAACAATGTGCACCATTTCCATTCCATCCACTCCAACGCCACCGGCGGCACGAACACCTCCACCAATTACACGATGGTGCTGCTGAAAGAGGACCAGTTGACGCGTCAACCTGTCTTTGCGGATGCGGTGACGATGTCGTCACTGATGTACAATAATATCCGGGCGAAGAACCGCACGACCTCTTCCTCCGGGAACATCGCGGGGTATCCCGGCGTGTATAAGGACTACACGTTCTACGGCGGTACGAGCGGCGGTTTCAACCTCGGCGTGCTGAACGGTCTCATCATGCCCGGCCAGCTCTCCGAGGGTTCGTTCCATGATTACTATCCCGAGACACGCCGCCTGCTGAACAACCATTATCGCAAAGGGGAAGCGTACGGACTGTACAACGCCTTCGTGGAATACTACAACATCCCGTACGATACGCTCGGCCTCATCATGGGAACGCAGAAGAACGGAACGACCCCCTTGAACAACATCGTGGTCCGCCTGCTGCCGGTGAACAGGGTGTACAACGGCGATACGTACAATAACGGCTTCTTCTTCTTCGATTCCCTGCCGCCCGGTTCCTACAAGGTGGTCTACGAAACGCCCGGATACGCGCAGGACACGGTGAACGTCTCCTTCCAGGCGTTCGGCCGCGTCGTACAGTTCGCCCCCGCCCACGCCTCCACCGGCGTTCCGCGGAACCAGACACTGACGTTCACGTTCACCGCACCACAGGACACGGCGAAGGTCCGGACGGCGTTCTCTATCACGCCGTCGCTTCCCGGCGTCATTACATGGAATCCGTCGTTCACGGTGATGACCTACACGCCGGCAGGGCTCATGCCGTACAAGACCGCCTACACGGTCTCGCTGGCGAACATGGGGAACACGGCGCAGCCGACCGTGTTCGTGGACAACAAGACCGTCACCGCCGCCGCCGGGCTCAAGAACTTCACGTCGACGTTCACCACCATCTCGCTTCCACCGACGGTGTCGCTGACACAGCCGGTGCAGAACGATACCAATTTCAATGTCGCGTCGAACATCGGCATTCGCTTCACCGGTCGGATGGACACAGCGAGCGTTCGTGCGGCGTTCCAGATCTCTCCGTCCCTGACGGGCACGTTCACCTGGACCACGCTCACGGAGGACATCTCCACGCTCATTTGGAAGCCGGTCACCGGTACGCTCGCCTACCAGACGTACTACACCGTGACCATCGGTGCCGGAGCGAAGACGGTGTACGGGGCGGCTCTCGACGGGAACAAGGACACGGTCGCCGGCGATCCGTTCGTGCTGCAGTTCCGCACGCAGCGGGCCCCCATGTCGGCGGAGGAGGGGAGTGCGCCGCTCTCCTTCGCGCTCGCGCAGAACTTTCCGAACCCCTTCAACCCCGTCACCACCATCGCCTTCAGCCTCGGCGGCCGCTCCGCCGTTTCGCTGAAAGTCTACGATGTGGTCGGGAGGGAAGTGGCCGTGCTGGCGGAGGGGACGATGGACGCCGGACGGTACACGGCGGCGTGGGACGCGACGGGCGCCTCCAGCGGAATGTACGTCTACAAACTTGTGACCGAACGGTACACGGCGGTCCGTCGGATGATGCTGGTTAAGTGATGCTTCGGGCGAAAGCGGCCGAGTCGGGGTTCGGAGCGGAACGCAACTTCCGGTGGCGCGGAGGGGACGTGTCGCGCATCGAAGGGTTCAGCGACAACGTGTTCGGCTTCGCGCTCACCCTGCTGGTGGTGTCGCTGGAGGTGCCGAAGACGTTCAGCGACCTCTCGTTCACCCTCGGCGGCTTCGTCGCGTTCGGACTCGCGTTCGCGCTCCTCTCGCTCTTCTGGTTCGAGCATTACCGCTTCTTCCGGCGTTACGGCATCGAGGACCGGTTCGTGCTCGTGATGAACTTCTTCCTCCTCTTCGTCGTCCTCTTCTTCGTCTATCCGTTGAAGTTCCTCTTCACCTTCCTGGTGCGGATGTTCGGCGGGGCCCGGAACGAAGTGCTGCTGCCGGACGGGACGGTCACCCGGATCATCGAAACGCACCAATGGCCGACGATGATGGTGACGTACGCCGTCGGGTTCATGCTCATCTACCTCTGCTTCTTCCTGCTGTACCGTCACGCCTATCGGTTCCGGGCAATGCTCGAACTGACGCCGGAGGAGGTCCTCCTCACCCGTGCGCAGATGACGTCGACCTTCGCCAACATCGCGGTCGGTTTCGCTTCGGCGATGACGGTCATCATCGGCGGACCTGCCTGGGCCGCGGTCTCCGGATGGATGTACGGCCTCATCGGTCCCCTCCAGGGCATCATCGGATACCGAACCGGGCGCGCCCTCCGCGCAATGACGGAACCCTCCGGAAGGCCCTGAACCGCCTCGCTTTCTATTCTGGCCTCTTTTTCGTATTTTCCCTCTCCGCTCTCGTAGTTCAAGGGATAGAACAGGAGTTTCCTAAACTTCTAATCGCAGTTCGAGTCTGCGCGAGAGCACCATTTTCTTTCATCCACCAGCAGAACCGTTCCGATGCGCCTATCCAAAGGTTTCTTCCCGACCGTCAAAGAGGTCCCCACCGATGCCGTCATTCCCAGTCACCAGCTGATGATCCGCGCGGGTCTGATGCGCCAGCTCACTGCCGGCGTCTATTCCTTCCTGCCGCTGGGGTATGCGGTGATGAAGAAGGTCATGCAGATCATCCGTGAGGAGATGGACGCCATCGGCGGGCAGGAGTTCCATCTGCCGGCGCTGAACCCGATCGAACTGTGGGAGGAGACGGACCGTGTGAAGGCGTTCGGGGACATCATGTTCCACGTCAAGAACCGTCCGATGGTCCTCGCGCCGACGCACGAGGAGGTCATCACCGCCATCGCGAAGAACCATGTGAAGTCGTACCGCGAGATGCCGCAGATCTGGTACCAGATCCAGACGAAGTTCCGCAACGAACCGCGGCCGAAGTCCGGTGTGCTCCGCGGACGCCAGTTCACGATGAAGGATTCGTACAGCATGGACGCCACGCGCGAAGGGCTCGACCGCAGCTATGACCTTCATGCCGAAGCGTACAAGCGCATCTACACCCGGTGCGGTCTCTCGTTCTACATCGTCGGCGCCTCCAGCGGCGCGATGGGAGGGAGCGGCTCGCAGGAGTTCATGGTGGAATCGAACGCGGGGGAGGACAACCTCGCCGTCTGCGCCGAGAGCGGGTACGCCGCCAATGTCGAGATCGCGACGTCGCTCGTGCCGCCGGCGGAGCGGTTCGAGGCGAACCCCGCCGTCGAGAAGGTCCATACGCCGGGCTGCAGGAGCATCGACGAGGTGGCGGCGTTCCTGAAACTGCCGGTCGCCCGCTGCGCGAAGTCGCTCGTCTTCATGAACGGAACGGCCCCGGTGCTCGTGCTGATGCTGGGGAACGATCAGCTCAACGAGGCGAAACTGCAGGGAGTGTTCGGCCAGGACATCCGTCCCGCGCATCCGGAGGAATTGGCCCAGATCACCGGAGCCGACGCCGGCTCCATCGGGCCCGTCGGACTTCCCGCGACGGTCACCGTCGTCGCCGACCGGAGGCTCCAGAACGCCAACGGCCTCGTCTGCGGCGCGAACGTGAACGACCACCACCTCGTCAACGTGGACCTCGGCCGCGACGCGAAGGTCTCCGCCTTCCATGACCTCCGCAGCGTGGAGGAAGGAGAGATGAGTCCGGACGGTAAGGGGAAGCTCCGCATCGTCAAGGGGATCGAGGTCGGCCATATCTTCAAGCTCGGCACCAAGTACTCCTCCGCGATGAAGGCGAACTTCCTGGACGAGAAGGGGGAGGAGCATCCCATCATCATGGGGAGTTACGGCATCGGCGTGGAACGGATCGTCGCCTGTCATATCGAGCAGCATCATGACGAGTTCGGCATCCGGTGGCAGAAGGGGGTCGCGCCGTACGACGTGCACCTCATCATGGTCAACAAGAACTCCGAGGCGGTCGTCGCGAAGTCCGAGGAGCTGTACGCGGAACTGACGAAACAGGGACTGGCGGTGCTGTTCGACGACCGGTCGGACGTGTCGCCCGGGTTCAAGTTCAAGGACGCCGACCTTCTCGGCATGCCGCTGCAGGTCATCGTCGGCGACAAGAACCTGAAGAACAACGAGATCGAATTGAAGGAACGGGAGACCGGACGGCGCTGGAACGCCGGCGTCGCCTCGGTGGTCGGCGACGTGGTCTCGTACGTCCGGAACTGAACCGGACCACGCAGCGCCATGCCCGAGCAGCCTTTCATCGTCGGCGGCACCTGGCGGCGGTCGCAGAGCGTCCTGCCGCTGCGGAACCCGTACACCGGCGAAACGCTGGCCGATGTGCACCAGGCGGGCGGAACGGATGCGGAAGAGGCGGTGCGTTCCGCCGTCGCCGCCGCACCGGCGATGGCCTCCCTCTCCGGGTACGACCGTTCCGAAGCGCTCGCCTCCGTCGCGGCGGGTCTGAAGGCGAAGAAAGAGGAGTTCGCCAGGACCATCACCGCCGAATCGGGAAAACCGATCGCGTTCGCGCGCGTCGAGGTGGACCGCGCCGTCACCACCTTCACCCTCGCCGCCGAAGAGGCGCGGCGCATCACCGGCGAATCCATCCCGCTCGAGGCGTCGAAAGGGAGCTCCGGCCGCCGGGGCATCGTCGAACGGTTCCCCGTCGGTCCGGTCCTCTGCATCACCCCGTTCAATTTCCCGCTGAACCTCGTCGCGCACAAGGTCGCGCCGGCCGTCGCCGCCGGAAATCCGTTCATCCTGAAGCCGGCCCCCCAGACGCCGCTCACCGCACTAAAGCTGGGGGAACTGTTGGTCGCTTCCGGACTCGACCCGCGCGCGGTGAACATCCTCCCGGCGCCGAACGAAACGGCAGAAACGCTGGTAGCGGACGATCGCATCGCCATGCTGAGCTTCACCGGAAGCGCTGCGGTGGGGTGGCGGTTGAAGTCCAGGGCGGGGAAGAAGCGCGTCACGTTGGAACTCGGCGGCAATGCAGCGGTCATCGTCGATCCCTCCGCGGATGTGTCCGCGGCGGCGGCACGCTGTGTGATGGGAGCGTTCGCATCGGCGGGTCAGGTGTGCATCAAAGTGCAGCGGACCATCGTGCTCCATGAAGCCGCGGAACGCTTCACCGCCGAGGTGATGAAGGCGCTCCCGGCCGCCGTGACGGGCGATCCGTCCGATGAACGGACCGTCGTCGGACCGCTCGTCTCCGCGAAGGAAGCAGACCGGGTCGAGCAGTGGATCCGCGATGCGGTTTCCGCCGGTGCTGTGGTGCTCGCCGGAGGGGAACGGCGCGGTTCCATCATCCCGCCGACGGTCCTGACCGACGTCCGTCCGGAGATGAAGGTCTGCTCCGAAGAGGTGTTCGGCCCCGTGCTCACGGTGGAGACGGCCGGGACTCTGGAGGAGGCCGTCGCGATGGTCAACGCGTCCCGGTACGGTCTGCAGGCCGGCCTCTTCACGAACGACCTGCGGTCGGTCCGGTACGCCTACCGCACGCTGAACGTCGGCGGACTCATCATCAACGATTTCCCCACGTTCCGTGCGGACGACATGCCGTACGGCGGCGTGAAGGACTCCGGTTTCGGCCGCGAGGGGGTCCGGTACGCCATGGACGAGATGCTGGAGAAGAAACTGCTGGTCTGGTGACCGGCGCAGCGCCCGAACGAGGAATGTCCGAATTCATCCATCTCCATAACCACACGCACTACTCGCTCCTCGACGGCGCGGCGACGGTGGAGTCGCTCGTCGCGGCGGCGGCAGAGTTCAAGATGCCCGCGGTGGCGCTGACGGACCACGGCGTCATGTTCGGCGCCATCGAGTTCTACAAGAAGGCGAAGAAGAAGGGGATCAAGCCCATCATCGGGTGCGAGGTGTACATCCTCACCCGCGGCAGCCGCCATTCGAAGTCCAAGGAGAAGGACGAAGGGAACGACCTGCTCGTCTCCGACGGACGGGCCCGCAAGAAGCGCGACTACCATCACCTCATCCTCCTCTGCAAGGACATCACCGGGTACCGCAACCTCATCCGGCTGGTGACGCTGGGACACACCGAAGGGTACTACTACAAGCCGCGCATCGACTTCGAGCTCCTGTCGCAGCACCGCGAAGGACTCGTCTGCCTCTCCGCCTGCGCCGGCGGCGTGGTGGCCAATCCGCTCATCAACGGGGAGTACGAGGAGGCGAAGCAGATCGCGGCGATGTACCGGGACCTCTTCGGCGACGATTTCTACCTCGAGATCCAGGACCACGGCATCCCCGCCGAGAAGATCGTGCTGCGGGACATGCCGAAGCTCGCCGCGGAACTCGGTATCAAACTCGTGGCGACGAACGACTCGCACTACGTCCGGAAAGAGCATGCCATCGCGCACAACATCATGCTCCTCATCCCGGACGCCAGCGCGAACGAGGCGCCGGACATCACCAACCTCCGCTACGGTACCGACCAGATCTACTTCAAGAGCGCCGAGGAGATGTGCGAGCTCTTCCGCGCGTATCCCGAGGCCGTCGCCAGCACGTTCGAGATCGCGGACAAGTGCAACCTGAACCTCGAACTCGGCAAGAACCAGATGCCGAAGTTCCCCATCCCGCCGGACGCCGGCGTTTCGACGCTGGACGAGTACCTGGAGAAGCTCGCGCGGGAAGGTCTGCGCGAACGGTATCCCGCCGTGACGCCCGAGACCGACAAACGGATGGACCATGAGCTCTCCGTCATCAAGAAGATGGGCTACGCGGGGTACTTCCTCATCGTGGCGGACTTCATCCGCGCGGCGCGGGAGCGCGGGGTGATGGTGGGACCGGGCCGCGGCAGCGCGGCGGGGAGTCTTGTGGCGTACTGCACCGGCATCACGAACGTCGACCCGCTGAAGTACGACCTGCTGTTCGAACGGTTCCTGAATCCCGACCGTATCTCCATGCCCGATATCGACGTGGACTTCTCCGACGCCAAGCGGGAGGTCGTCATCGAGTACGTCCGGGAGAAGTACGGCAGGGAGAACGTCGCGCAGATCATCACCTTCGGCACCCTCTCCTCCAAGGCGGTGCTCAAGGACGTCGCGCGCGTGCTCGGCATCCCCCTGCCGGTGGTGGAGGGGATCACCAAGCAGATCCCCACCGTGCTCGGCAAGGTGATGCCCATCCAGGAGGCGCTGGACACGCTGCCGGACCTCAAGCCGTTCCGCGAGAGCACCGACCCGAAGATCCAGCAGATGTTCGAGGTGGCGAAGGTGCTCGAGGGAATGAACCGGAACGCCGGCATGCACGCCGCCGGCGTCGTCATCGCGCCCGAACCGCTCGTCAACTTCGTCCCGATGTACAAGACCCCCTCCACGGAACTGATGACCCAGTTCACGATGAAGGACCTGGAGGAGGCGGGTCTTCTCAAGATGGACTTCCTCGGGCTGCGCACCCTCACCGTCATCGAGAACGCGCTCGAGATGATCCGGAAGAACCACGGCGTCTCGCTGGACCCGGACCGGCTTCCGGAGGACGACGCGAAGACCTTCGAACTCTTCGGCAAGGGACAGACCGTGGCCGTGTTCCAGTTCGAAAGCTCTGGCATGCAGGACTGGCTCCGCAAACTGCGTCCCACTTCCATCAGTGACCTCACCGCCATGAACGCCCTCTATCGGCCCGGACCGATGGAGAACATCGGCGACTTCATCAAGCGGAAGCACGGGCAGGCGAAGATCGAGTACCTCCATCCGCGGATGGAACCGATCCTGAAGGAGACCTACGGCGTCATCGTGTACCAGGAGCAGGTGATGCGCATCGCGTCGGACATCGCCGGGTTCACGCTGGCGAAAGCGGACCTGATGCGCCGCGCGATGGGGAAGAAGGACAAGAAGATCATGGATGAGCTCAAGGTCGAGTTCATCGAGGGGGCGCAGAAGGCCAGCCGGCTCAGCGCCGCACTGGCGGGGGAGATCTTCGACCTTATCGAAAAGTTCGCGTCGTACGGTTTCAACAAGTCGCACTCGGTCGCCTACTCGGTCGTCGCGTACCAGACCGCCTACCTGAAGGCGCACTACCCCGCGGAGTACATGGCGGCGACGCTGACCTCCGAAATCAGCAACACCGATAAGATCGTCCTCTTCATCGACGACTGCCGGAAGCTCGGCATCCAGGTGCTGCCGCCGGACGTCAATGAGAGCGAGAAGGACTTCACCGTGACGAAGGACGGCATCCGGTTCGGACTCGCCGCCATCAAGAACGTGGGGGTGAACGCCGTCGAGGCCATCGTGCGCGCGCGGGGGGAGAAGGGGCGGTTCGAATCGCTCTATGATTTCTGCCGGAAGGCGGACCTGCGCACCGTGAACAAGAAGACCATCGAAGGGCTCGTCCTGGCCGGCGCGTTCGACACCATCGCGAAGAACCGTGCGCAGCTCTTCAAGGCGGTGGAGCAGATGATGTCCGCCGCCTACAGCGCGCAGGAGCACGAACAGCGGGGGCAGGACAGTCTCTTCGGCGGGGACGCGCGCTCCTCTTCCGGCGTCAGCCTCGTTCCGCAGCTCCCTCCGGTGCCCATGTGGAGCGAGGCGGAGAAACTGGCGAACGAGAAGGCGGTGCTCGGGTTCTACGTCTCGGGCCATCCGCTGCTGAAGTACGAGAAGGAGATCAACGCCTTCGCCAGCGTCCATCTCGGCGACGTCGAAGGGATGAAGAACGGCGAGGTGAAGGCGGGCGGCGTCGTCACCTCCGTCAAGAAGAAGATCGACAAGAAGGGGAACACGATGGCGTTCGTCACCATCGAGGACTTCACCGGCAAGGCCGAATGCGTCGTCTTCTCCAGCGTCTATAAGAAGTGCGAAGAGCTCCTCCGCGAAGAATCGATGGTGCTGGTGAAGGGGAAGGGGGAGGTGAGCGGCGAGGTCATCAAGATCCTGGTGGACGAAGTGATGCCGATGGAGGCGGTGCGGGAGAAGTTCGCCAAAAAGATCTTCTTCCTGCTCAACGCGGACGAACTGCCGGCGGACGCCCTTCCGCGGCTTCGCGAGCTCATCGAGCGCCACAAAGGGAACTGCGGCTGCTATTTCAACGTTGTGGGGAAGGAGTTCCCGGCGCAGCCCATTTTCGTCTCCCGGAAGTACTCCGTCAATCCGACCACCGAATTCATCGAGAGCGCCAAAGAGATCCTGGGAAAACAGTCCATCAAGTTTACCTAACCGTCCGGGCCGCGCGGCCCTTCACCCATCAAGGAGATGCCATGAAACCTGTCGAGATCACCGATGCCAATTTCAAGAACGAGGTCGTCGATTCCTCCATTCCGGTCCTGGTCGATTTCTGGGCCGTCTGGTGCGGTCCGTGCAAGATGATCGCTCCGGTCGTGGAGGAGCTCGCGAAGGAGTACAACGGCAAGATGAAGTTCGGGAAGCTGGACGTGGATAACAACCCGCAGACCGCCATGCAGTTCGGCATCCGCAGCATCCCGACGCTGCTGGTGTTCAAGGGCGGGAAGGTGGTGGACCAGATCGTGGGGGCGGTGCCGAAACGGAACCTCATCGACAAGATCACGCCGCACATGAACTGAACGGCGCCACAAAAGACCCGCGAAAGCGGGTTTTTTTATGCCGAAATTGATAAAAGCGCCATTTTTCTTTATCTTGAAGCAGACAAGGACCGTTCGTGAATCCCTTTCGCAGGGATTTTTTATTGTTGAAGGAAGGAATCAGAGCAGGAATGCAGTACACCAAAAGGACCCACACATGCGGAGAGCTGCGGCCCGCGCACATCGGACAGACCGTCACACTGACCGGCTGGGTCGATACGCGCCGTGACCTCGGCGGGGTCATCTTCATCGACCTCCGGGACCGCTACGGCATCACCCAGGTCGTCTTCAATCCCCAGCACCACCAGTCCGCGCACGAAAAGGCCAAGGATCTCCGTTCGGAGTACGTCATCGCCGTCACCGGCACGGTGG
This sequence comes from Bacteroidota bacterium, assembly GCA_008933835.1. Classification (GTDB taxonomy): domain Bacteria; phylum Bacteroidota; class Ignavibacteria; order UBA10030; family UBA8401; genus SpSt-333. Next base: position 27,217 of record WBUG01000025.1, read on the forward strand.
AGCACCGTCCCGCCGGCACCGACAATGCGAAGATCGCCACCGGACAGATCGACGTGCGCGTGCAGGACCTCGTCATCCTCAACAAGGCCGAGACGCCTCCGTTCGCCATCGAGGACGGCATCGACACCAACGAGGACCTCCGGCTCAAGTACCGGTACCTGGACCTCCGCCGTCCCGAGATGCAGACCAAGCTCCTCTTCCGGCACAAGATGTACCTCATCACCCGGAAGTATTTCGACGAGCAGCAGTTCGTCGAAGTGGAGACCCCCGTGCTGATGAAGAGCACCCCCGAAGGGGCGCGCGACTTCCTGGTGCCGAGCCGCATCAATCCGGGGAAGTTCTACGCGCTGCCGCAGTCGCCGCAGACCTACAAGCAGATCCTGATGGTCGCGGGCTTCGACCGCTACTTCCAGGTGGTGAAGTGCTTCCGTGACGAGGACCTCCGTGCGGACCGGCAGCCCGAGTTCACCCAGATCGACGTCGAGATGTCGTTCGTGGACGAACCGGACGTGCAGAACGTGGTGGAAGGACTGACGCAACGCTTCTTCAAGGAGCTGAAAGGCATCGACGTGCCCGTCCCGTTCCCGCGCCTCACCTACAAGGAGGCGATGGAAGGATACGGAAGCGACAAGCCGGACCTCCGCTTCGGACTGAAGTTCGCCGATTTCTCCCCGCTCGTGAAAGAGGGGGGATTCAAGGTCTTCGCGGAGAACGTGAAGAAGGGGGGCGTCGTCGCCGGTTTCGCCGTCCCCGGCGGCGCGAGCTTCACGCGGAACCAGATGGACAATCTGGTCGACTTCACCAAGTCGCTCGGCGTGGGCGGCCTGGCGTACATCAAACTGACCGAGAAGGGGATCGAATCGGCCATCGAGAAGTTCCTCGGCGCCGACGTCTGCCGACAGATCTGCGACCTCGCGGGAGCGAAGACCGGCGACACGGTGCTCATCGTGTCGGATACGTGGAGCAAGACGTACACCACGCTCGGCACGCTGCGTCTCGAGATGGCGCGGCGGCTCAACCTCATCGACGAGAACGCCTGGAACCTGCTCTGGGTCGTCGACTTCCCGATGTTCGAGTGGTCCGAAGAGGAGAAGCGGTACGTGGCGATGCACCATCCCTTCACCGCCCCCAAGCCGGAGGACGTTCCGATGCTCGACACCGACCCGTCCAAAGCGCGCGCCCGGGCGTACGACCTGGTGCTGAACGGCAACGAGATCGCCGGCGGCTCCATCCGTATCCACAGCTCGGAGCTCCAGAGCAAGGTGTTCGGCCTGCTCGGCATCGGCGCGGACGAGGCGAAGGCGAAGTTCGGCTTCATGCTCGACGCGTTCAAGTTCGGCGCACCGCCGCACGGCGGCATCGCGTTCGGATTCGACCGCATCGCCATGCTGCTCACCGGCTCCAAGTCCATCCGCGACGTCATCGCCTTTCCGAAGACGAGCAGCGGCTATTCCCTGATGGACGACAACCCGTCCGCAGTGGATACCAAACAGCTGGACGAGCTGCACATCCGGCTGAAGTGACGAACCAGGGCGGGACCGCAAGAACCTCACGGTTTTTGCGGTCCCGTTTCATTTGTACGGCGCCGGCCGCACCCGGACGGCACAGACAGGAGATCGACCACGATGTTCGAGAACGAGAAAGCGCAGATGAAGGAACTGGCCGGACGGCTGCAGAAGTTACGGGGGTTTCTTTGACGTCGATATCAAGCTCTCCGAGATCGACGCGTTCCAACAGAAGACCTCCGAACCGGGGTTCTGGAACGATAACGTCGCCGCACAGAAGGTGATGCAGGAGATCAACTCCCGCAAGACATGGGTGGACGCCTGGACGGCCCTGAAGAAGCAGACCGAGGAGGCGGACACGCTCATCCAGCTGGCGGAAGAGGCGGGGGAGGAATCGTTCCTGACCGACATCAAGGCGGAGATCGCCAAAGCGGTGCGGGGGATGGAGGAGCTGGAGTTCCGCAACATGCTCAGCGGCGTGGACGACAAGCGGAACGCCATCCTCACCGTCCATTCCGGAGCGGGCGGGACCGAATCGCAGGACTGGGCCGAGATGCTCCTCCGGATGTACGTCCGGTGGGCCGAGCAGCACGGGTACACCGTATCGCTGGCGGACCGTCAGGACGGCGACGGTGCCGGCATCAAGAGCGCCACCATCGAGGTCATCGGCGATTTCGCTTTCGGGTATCTGAAGGCCGAGATCGGCGTCCACCGCCTCGTGCGCATCTCCCCGTTCGACGCGAACAAACGCCGGCATACGTCGTTCGCCTCCGTCTTCGTGTATCCCGAGATCGACGACGACATCGTCATCGAGGTCAATCCGGCGGACGTGGAGATGGAGACCTTCCGCTCCGGCGGCAAGGGAGGACAGAACGTCAACAAGGTCGAAACGGCGGTCCGGCTCCGGCACATCCCCTCCGGCGTCATCGTCGCCTGCCAGGAGGAGCGCTCCCAGTTCCAGAACCGCGAACGCGCCATGAAGATGCTCAAATCGCGGTTGTACCAGATCCGGCGCGAAGAGGAGGAGGCGCGGCTCGCCGCCATCGAAGGGACGAAGAAGAAGATCGAGTGGGGAAGCCAGATCCGCTCCTACGTCTTCCATCCGTACAACATGGTGAAGGACCACCGCACCGAGGCGGAGACGAGCGATACGCAGGGAGTGATGGACGGAGACCTCGACGAGTTCATCAAGGCGTTCCTCATGCAGTCCGGCAACCGGAACGAGGAGTAGATGCGGGCGGCCTTCTTCATCGCGCGCCGTTTCCTGCAGTTCCAGAAGACCTCCCGGAACCAGAGCTTCGTTTCGTTCATCACGCTCATCGCCGTGGCGGGCATCATGCTCGGCACCGCGGCCCTCATCATCGCCCTCACCATCCTCGGCGGGTTCGAACGCGACCTGGAGGAGAAGGTGATCGGTTTCACCACCCACATCCAGGTCACCACCTACACCAACCAGCCGGTGCGGTACTATGACCGGGTGGAGCAGAAGCTGCTGCGCGACATCCCGCAGATCACCGCGGTGACCGCTTACGTCGCCCGCGAAGGGATGGTCAGCTTCGGAGACCGGACCGAGGGGATCATCGTGAAGGGGGTCGATGACCTTCCCCCCGGCAGCGGCGTCAGCGCGTACCTGGTGGAAGGTGCGGCGGACCTTGCGCGCATCGACGACGGCATGTTCGGCTGCATCGCCGGCCGGAAACTCCTCCGTACGCTCGGAGCGGGGGTGGGGGACACCCTGCTCGTCTTCGGGTTGCAGGGGCACATCCAGACCTCCCTCGCGCCGAACGTGATGGCTTTCGTCGTTCGGGGCATCTACGAGTCCGGCATGGCGGAGTACGACGACGTCTTCTTCTACGTCTCCGTGCCCGCCGCGCAGGAACTGGTGAACTTCGAGCAGGCGGTCACCGGATTCGAGGTGACCCTGGCGAACGTGGACGACGCGCCGGCGGTGGCCGAGACCATCATGGACAAGCTCGGCTATCCCTTCTCGGCGCGCACCCTCTTCCAGCTCTACCGCAACCTCTTCACCTGGATCGAACTGCAGAAAGAGCCCATCCCGCTCATCCTCGGACTCATCATCGCCGTGGCGGCGGTGAACATCGTCGGCACGCTGCTGATGCTGGTGCTCGAGAAGCGGCGTCAGATCGGCATCCTCCGCTCCCTCGGCGCCACGGCCGGACAGGTCCGCGCCGTCTTCCTCATGAAAGGACTCCTCATCGCGGCCGTCGGCACGCTGCTCGGGAACCTGCTGGGATTCGGCGTCTGCTGGCTCCAGCAGACGTTCCAGTTCTTCTCGCTTCCTTCCTCCGTCTACTTCATGAAGAGCGTCCCCATCCTTTTCCGGTGGGAGCATTTCGCCCTCGTCTCGGGCGTCAGCATCGCGCTCTGCGCCGCCGCGTCGTTCGTTCCGGCGAGGCTGGCCTCCCGGCTTGACCCCATCAAAGCCATCCGGACCGCCTGATGCGGTACACGCTCCATATCGCCCGGCGGTATCTGCTCGCGAAGAAGGAGGCGGGGTTCATCACCGTCATCTCGCTCATCTCCGTCATCGGCGTCACGGTGGGGGTGGCGGCGCTCGTCGTGGTCCTCTCCGTCTTCAACGGCTTCAGCGCGCTCGTCACGGACATCCTGGTCGGATTCGATCCGCATATCCGCATCCAGCGCACCGCCGAGACCGCGCCGGAGGACCTGTCGTCGCTCGATTCCGCAGCGGCGTCCCTCGGTGGCGTCACCGGCATCAGTCCTTACGTCAGCGGGAAAGGGATGCTCATCTCCCCCCGTTCCAGCAAGGTGGTCATGCTCCGCGGGCTCGATCCGGACCGCGTCGGCGACGTTTCAGGGGTCGCGGATGCGATGGTGGACGGTGCGTATCCCGACCGGAACGGCGGCGGCATCGTGCTCGGATTCAACCTGGCGGACAAGCTCGGTCTCTCCATCGGCGACACGGTGCACATCGTCACCGCCACCGGCGCGCACGATGCGGTGATGAACTTCATCCCGCCGGAACTGCACGCGTTCCGCGTGACCGGCGTCTATGAATCGGACAATAAGGAGTACGACGGGATGTATGCGTTCATGACCGTCACGGACGCCCATCGCATCTTCCGTTCTCCCGCGGTGCACGGAGCGGACATCCGTCTCGCGGACATCGGCGATGCCGGTGATGCGAAGGAACGTCTCGAAGCGCGGTACGGGGGAGCGTTCGCCGTCCAGACCTGGTTCGACCTGCACCGCGACCTCTACTCCGTCATGCAGATCGAGCGGTGGACCGCCTTCATCATCCTCTCGCTCATCATCGGCGTCGCCTCCTTCAACCTGATGGGTTCCCTCACGATGACCGTCATTGAGAAGACGCGCGACATCGGCATTCTGAAGGCGATGGGGGCGAGGGACCGCGACATCCGTTCCATCTTCCGGTTCGAAGCGGTCATCGTCGGCGTCACCGGTTCCGCGCTCGGTGTGGCGCTCGGACTGCTCGTGTGTGAACTGCAGGTGCGCTACCATCTCTTCGCGCTGGACCCGAACGTGTACATCATCCCGGCCATCCCCGTGCAGGTGCGGACGGGCGACCTCATCATCATTCCGGCGGCGACCCTGCTCCTCTGCACCGTCGCCTCCTATTTCCCGTCGAAGCGGGCATCGGCGCTCCCGCCGTCCGATGCGGTCCGCTGGGAGTGACCATGATCCTCGAAGCGAAGAACATCAGAAAAGAGTACCGTACCGGACCCTCCGGCGTCCTGCCCGTCCTGAACGGCATCGACCTCAGCGTGGCGGAAGGGGAGATCATCGCCGTTGCGGGACCTTCGGGCGCCGGGAAGAGCACGCTGGTGCACATTCTGGGTCTGCTGGACCGGCCGACGTCCGGTGAGCTCACGTTCGAGGGACGCTCCGTTCCGGCGATGACGGACGACGAGTTGTCGACCGTCCGCAACTCCCGCATCGGTTTCGTCTTTCAGTTCCACCATCTGCTTCCCGAATTCACCGCCCTGGAGAACGTGATGATGCCCGCGCTCATCGCCGGCCGCACCGTTTCCGAAGCGGCCCCCCGCGCCGAACAGCTGCTGGCGGACGTGGGCATCTCCGCCCGAGCCGGGCACACCCCGTCCGAGCTCTCCGGCGGCGAACAGCAGCGTGTGGCGGTCGCCCGCGCATTGATGAACGAACCGGCGGTCATCTTCGCCGACGAACCCTCCGGCAACCTCGATTCGGAGAACGCCGACCGTCTGCACGACCTTCTCTTCTTCCTCCGGGAGCGGCACGGCCGTTCCTTCGTCATCGTCACCCATAATAAGGACCTCGCCGCCAGGGCGGACCGCCTCATCACCATCGTTGACGGAAAAATCGTCTGATTTCGCTTCACCCTCCTCTTGACAAAAGAGCCTTTTTCTGTTATATTAGCACTCACAATAAGAGAGTGCTACAAGTTTTGTATCACCTTAACACCCTATAAATCAATCAGTTACAATGGAGGCGCTATGAAGATTCATCCTCTTGCAGATCGCATCGTTGTGAAGCCGGCCGAGGCGGAAGAGAAGACCAAGGGCGGACTGTATCTGCCCGATACCGCCAAAGAGAAACCGGTGTGGGGCGAGGTCATCGCGGCCGGTCCGGGCAAGACCACCGACGACGGTAAAAAGGTCCAGATGGAAGTGAAGGTCGGAGATAAGGTGCTGTACGGCAAGTACTCCGGCACCGAGATCACCATCGACGGGCAGGAAGTCCTCATCATGCGTGAGAGCGACATCTTCGCCATCATGCCGAAATAACGGCCGACCAATCCGAACGACAATCCAATTCTATAAGGAGCATCACTATGGCAGCTAAGATCATTACGTTCGAGTTCGACGCCCGTGCCGGTCTGAAACGCGGCGTGGACCAACTCGCCAACGCGGTGAAAGTGACCCTCGGTCCGAAGGGCCGGAACGTGGTCATCGACAAGAAGTTCGGCGCACCGACCGTCACGAAAGACGGCGTGACCGTGGCGAAGGAAGTGGAGCTGGAGGATCCCATCGAGAACATGGGCGCCCAGATGGTGCGCGAGGTCGCATCGAAGACCTCCGACGTCGCCGGCGACGGCACCACCACCGCCACCGTGCTGGCCCAGGCCATCGTGCGCGAGGGACTGAAGAACGTCACCGCCGGCGCGAATCCGATGGACCTGAAGCGCGGCATCGACCTCGCGGTCACGAAGGTCATCGAACGCCTGAAGGCGATGAGCAAGACCGTCGACGGCAAGAAGGAGATCGCCCAGGTCGGCACCATCTCCGCCAACAACGACCCGACCATCGGCAACCTCATCGCGGACGCGATGGAGAAGGTGGGCAAGGACGGCGTCATCACCGTCGAAGAGGCGAAGGGGACCGAGACCACCGTGGACGTGGTCGAGGGCATGCAGTTCGACCGCGGCTACCTCTCGCCGTACTTCGTGACCAACGCGGACACGATGGAAGCGGAGCTGGAGAACCCCTACATCCTCATCCATGACAAGAAGATCAGCGCGATGAAGGACCTGCTCCCCATCCTCGAGAAGGCGGCGCAGTCCGGACGCTCCATCGTCATCATCGCGGAAGAGGTGGAAGGCGAAGCGCTCGCGACCCTCGTCGTGAACAAGCTGCGCGGCACGCTCCGCGTGGTGGCCGTGAAGGCCCCCGGCTTCGGCGACCGCCGCAAGGCCATGCTGGACGACATCGCCGTGCTCACCAGCGGCACCGTCATCTCCGAAGAGCAGGGCTACAAGCTCGAGAACGCCACCGTCTCCTACCTCGGCACCGCGAAGAAGGTGGTCGTGGACAAGGACAACACCACCATCGTGGAAGGGGCCGGCAAGAAAGAGGACATCAAGAAGCGCATCAACGAGATCAAGGCGCAGATCGACAAGACCACGTCCGACTACGACAAGGAGAAGCTGCAGGAACGTCTTGCGAAGCTCTCCGGCGGCGTCGCCGTGCTGAAGATCGGCGCCTCCACCGAGGTCGAGATGAAGGAGAAGAAGGCCCGCGTCGAGGACGCGCTGCACGCCACGCGCGCGGCGGTCGAAGAGGGCATCGTGCCGGGCGGCGGCGTCGCGCTGCTCCGCGCCATCGACTCCCTGTCGGACGTGAAGACCTCGAACGCCGACCAGGCCACCGGCGTCCAGATCCTCCGCCGCGCGCTCGAAGAGCCGCTGCGTCAGATCGTCGCCAACGCCGGTCTCGACGGCTCCGTCGTCGTGGACAAGGTGAAGGCGGGCAAGGACGACTTCGGCTTCAACGCGCTCACCGAGACGTACGAGAACCTCATCAAGGCCGGCGTCATCGACCCGACCAAGGTCTCCCGCGTCGCGGTCGAGAACGCGGCGAGCGTCGCGTCGCTGCTCCTCACCACCGAAGCGACCATCGTCGAGAAGCCCGAAGAGAAGAAGGCCGCTCCGGCGATGCCTCCGGGCGGCGGTATGGGCGACATGTACTGAGCCCGTCCGTTCTCCGAACACCGACCCCCGGCCGTCTTGGCCGGGGGTTTTTTATTTGGTATATTCCGGAACGCATTGGAGGAACCATGGACTTCACCGCCGCTCTTCCCGTCATCCAGCAGCAGCTCCGCCAGTACGGACTCGACGGGTGGCTGCTCTACAACTTCCGGAACGCCAACATCTTCGCCACCAAGATCCTCGGCATGCCGCACGATAAACTGTCGTCACGCCGGTACTTCTACTTCATCCCCGCCGAAGGGACCCCGGTGAAACTGGTACACAGCATCGAACAGTACGACCTGGACCACCTGCCGGGGGAGAAGCTCGTCTACAACCGCTGGCCGCTGCTGCAGGAGGGGCTCCGCCGGATGCTCGGCTCCGCCCGGCGCGTCTGCATGGAATACTCGCCGAACAACGACATCCCGTACCTCTCCAAGGTCGACGCCGGAACCCTGGAGTTCATCCGGAGCTTCGGCGTGGAGGTGGTCTCGTCCGGGAACATCGTGCAGTACTTCGAAGCGCGCTGGACCCCCGAACAGTACGCCGGAGCGCAGGAGACGGCCGGCGTCCTCCTTCGCATTCTGGACGGCGCGTTCGCCCTCATCGGCGAGCGGCTCCGCGGCGGCGTCCGCATCACGGAGTACGACGTCCAGCGGTACATCATGCAGGAGTTCGACCGGCACGGCCTCACCACGTATTCACCGGCCAACTGTTCGGTGAACGGGAACGGCGCGAACCCGCACTATGATCCGAGCGAGGAATCGAGCAGCGAGATACGGAAAGGGGACCGCATCCTCATCGACTGGTGGGCCAAGAAGAAGGGGCCGGGCTCCGTCTACGCCGATTTCACCTGGGTGGCGTACGCGGGCACGGAGATTCCGGAACGGTACCGCACGGTGTTCGAGGTCGTCGCCGGCGCCCGAGACGCCGCGGTGGAGTACCTGAGGACCGAATTCGCTGCCGGACGGACCGTCCGCGGCTGCGACGTGGACGACGTCACCCGCCGCCACATCGAGGAGCGCGGGTTCGGCGAATACTTCGTCCACCGCACCGGCCATAATATCGGCGAAGAGGTCCATGGAAACGGCGCGCACATCGACAATTTCGAGACACAGGACGTCCGGGAGATCATCCCCGAGACCTGTTTCTCCATCGAACCGGGGATCTATCTTCCGGGCGAGTTCGGTGTGCGTCTGGAGATCGACGTTTACATCACCGCGTCCCGGGAGGTCGTGCTGCTGGGAGGGACGTATCAGAAGGAGATCGTGACCATTCCCTGCTGACGCTCTGCGCACGAAAGGAAACAGTTATGGAATTCGGTATCAAGGGGAAGGTCGCCCTGGTGACGGCCTCCAGTCAGGGGCTCGGCCGGGCGGCGGCGACGTCGCTGGCGAAGGAAGGGGCCTGCATCGCTCTCTGCGCGCGGGACACGGAGGCCGTCCGAGCGGCGGCGGAGGAGATCGGCCGTGAGACTGGGGCGGAAACGGCGGCGTTCACGGCGGACGTTGCGGACGCCGAAGGTATCCGGCGGCTCATCGCCGGTGTGACGGAACGGTTCGGTCCGGTCCAGATCCTCGTGAACAACGCCGGTGGACCTCCGGCGGGACCCATCGACCGGCTGACGGACGAGGAGTGGGAGAAGGGATTCCATCTGACGATGATGAGCATGGTCCGTCTCACCCGCGCCGTCCTGCCGGGAATGAAGGAGCATCGGTGGGGCCGCGTCATCTCGCTCGTCTCGCTCGCCGCCAAACAGCCCATCGACGACCTGCTCATCTCCTCCACGCTCCGTCCCGGCATCCTCGGCCTCTCCAAGGTGCTCGCCACCCAGTACGGGCGCTACGGCGTCACCGTCAACACCGTCTGCCCGGGGTACGTCCTGACGAAACGGATGGAGGACCTCGGCCGGGTCCGTTCGAAGGAACGGAACATCACGATGGAACAGTACCTCACCGAAAGTGCCGCCGCCATCCCGGCCGGACGCCTCGGTCGTCCGGAGGAGATCGGCGACGTCGTCGCCTTCCTCGCATCGGAACGGGCGTCGTTCATCAACGGCGCCAACCTGCTCGTGGACGGCGGCCAGGCCCGCGGCATCCACTGAAAACGACGAACCCCCGGCGCCGTCCGGCACCGGGGGTTCGCCCATCCCTCACTTCCCTCGGTTCATTTCCTCTGTTTCAACACCTTCGTCCAGTGCACGATCTGCCGCTTCACTTCCTGCGGCGCCGTGCTTCCCGAGGACCGTTTGTGCTCGATGGACCGGTGCGGGTCCAGCAGACCGTAGATGTCCTCCGCAATGCGGTGCGAGAAGTGGTGGAACTCGCGCAGCGTCAGGGAGGAGAGCGTCTTCCGGTGCTCCACGCAGTACGCCACGATCCGGCCGGTGACGGCGTGGGCGTCGCGGAAGGGGACGCCGTGCTGCACCAGGTAGTCCGCGATCTCGGTGGCGGTGAGGAAGTCGTTCTTGAGCTCCTCTTCGAACCGCTGCGTGTTGAAGGTGCTGTGCACGAGGACGTGGGTCATGATGAAGACCGATTCGCGCGTGGTCGTGACCGCGTCGAACAGGGGCTGCTTGTCCTCCTGCATGTCGCGGTTGTACGCCAGCGGGAGCCCCTTCATGGTGGTCAGGATGTTCATCAGGCTGCCGTACACCCGTCCCACCTTGCCGCGCACCAGCTCGGCCATGTCCGGGTTCTTCTTCTGCGGCATGATGCTGGAACCGGTGGTGTAGGCGTCGTCGATGCGGACGAAGTCGAACTCCTGCGACGACCAGAGCACCAGTTCCTCCGCCATGCGGCTCAGGTGCATCATCACCGTGGAACAGACCGCGATGAACTCGACGAGGTGGTCTCGGTCGGACACGGCGTCGATGGAGTTCTCGATGACGCCGCCGAACCGGAGCTTCTTCGCCACGGCGGCCCGGTCGATGGGGAAGGAGGTGCCCGCCATCGCCGCCGCACCGAGCGGGGAGCGGTTCACCCGTTCATGGCAGTCCGTCAGGCGCTCGACGTCGCGGTCCAGCATCGAGACGTACGCCAGGAGGTGGTGCGAGAGGTAGACCGGCTGGGCGCGCTGCAGGTGCGTGTAGCCCGGCATGAGCGTGCCGAAGTTCTTCTCCGCCTTGTACAGCAACACGCGCTGGAGCTGGGTGATGAGCCGGCGCAGTTCCTGGATGGCCGTGCGGAGGAAGAGCCGTTCGTCGAGCGCCACCTGGTCGTTCCGGCTGCGTCCGGTGTGCAGTTTGCCGCCGACCGCGCCCACCTTCTGGATGAGGCGCTGTTCGATGGCCATGTGGATGTCCTCCTTCTCCCACGAGAGGTCGAGCTTTCCGGAGGCGATCTCGCGCTCGATCCCCTTCAGCGCGGTTCGGATGCGGCGCGCCTCTTCGGAGGTGATGATGCGCTGCGCGGCGAGCATCTCCACATGGGCGATGCTGCCGGCGATGTCCTCCTGGTACAGCGCCTTGTCCAGGTCGATGGAGGAGGAGAACCGGAGGGCGGCCTCCGACAGAGGGGCTTTGAATCGTCCCCCCCAGAGGGACGGGGTGTGTGACATGACGGCTCCTGACGGTAAAAAAAAACCTGACCGGGTCCGGTCAGGTTGAATGCGATACGGCGTCCCGGAACGGACCCGGGACGCCGGCGGATCATTCGCGGACGACCCAGACCTTGACCTTGGCGGCGACCTTCGAGTGCAGTTTCACGGGCACTTCGAAGATGCCGAGGGTCTTGATCGGCTCCTCCAGTTCGACGATCTTCTTGTCGATGGTGAAGCCCTTCTCGGCGAGCGCGTCGGAGATCATCTGCGACGTGACGGCGCCGAACAGCTTGTCGTCTTCGCCCACCTTCATCGTGATGGTGAGGGAGGCGCTGGCGAGCTGGGCGGCGAGCTTCTCCGCCTCCTTTGCCGCCTTCTCCTCCTTACGGGCGAGGATCTTCTTCTCTTCCTCCAGCGCCTTCAGGTTCCCGGCCGTGGCGCGGTAGGCGATGGAGCGGGGGATGAGGAAGTTCCGGGCGTAGCCGTCCTTCACATCGACGACGTCGCCGATGCTCCCCAGGTTGGTATAGTTCTGACGTAGGATGACTTTCATGATGATGGTCTCTTTCCCTTACTTGATGGCGTCGGAAACGTACGGGAGCAGCGCCAGGTGCCGGGCGCGCTTGACGGCGGTGACCAGCATCCGCTGGTACCGGGCGCTGGTGCCGGTGATGCGCTTCGGAATGATCTTGCCCTGCTCGGTGACGAACTTGCGCAGCAGCTTCTCATCCTTGTAATCGATCCAGACGGTGCCCGCTTCGGTGAAACGGCAGACCCGTTTCTTGCGCTGCGCCATGTCCTTCCGGTCGTGACCGTCCCGTCCGCGGAAACCGCCGCGCTGTCCGGGGCGTCCGCCCATGCGTCCTCCGCCGGGTCCTCCGGGACCCCGTGAGCCGAATCCTGTCCTCATTTGGTGCCTCCTTTCGCGTCGGCCGCGGGTGCGGCGGCCGGCTGCTGCGGCGGCTCAGACCCGGGCATTTTGTGTCCGACCTCTTTGGCCTTCAGGGCCTTCTTGTCGAGTTCGATGGTCAGAAAACGGATGATGTTCTCGTTCAGGTGGTACTGCCGCTCGAGCTTGGCGATGACGTCGCCCGGCGCCTTGAACTCGTACAGCACGTAGAAGCCGTTGTTCTTCTTCTTGATGGCGTACGCGAGGCGGCGGCGGCCCCATTTCTCGACGGCGCGGACCTCCGCTCCGTTCTTCTGCAGGAAGTCCTTGATCTTCTCAACCTCGGCGTCGATCTGGACATCTTCCAGCGTCGCGTTGAGAATGATCACGGACTCGTAGATACGAGTGTGGATCATTGAAGCTCCTTTGGACATAAGGCCCCATCCCGCGGGATGGAGCAGGGTTGTGTGGGAAGTTTTTCCGAAAAACTCATGATGCGTCAGCATCACTGAAAAACGCTCTGTTGTACAGGCTCATGGCCCGTGCGATACCGTCGGTCTGCCAGCACCGCAGCGCATCGGCGGCATGGCCGGCGAGACGCGGCAGCGACCGTTCCTCGTCCGCGGTGAAGGGGGAGAGAACGTACTCCGCCATCGCCTCGTGCGTATGCATCGCCGGTATCTCCGGGCCAGCAACGCCCGCCCGGAGGCGGTGGACCTCGCCGGTCCCCAGCGTGTCGATGACCGACGCGATGCCGTTGTGTCCGCCGTCGCTGCCGTGCGCCCTCATCCGCAGCGTCCCGAACGGGAGCTGGAAATCGTCATAGACGATGATGAGGCCGTCCGGTTCGACCGGAAACCGGTCGACGAGTTCGAGCACCGCCCGGCCGCTCAGGTTCATGTACGTCCGGGGGAGTGCGACGACAACCTCCGGAGCGTCGGAAAGGGGAAGGAGCAGGTCCGAGGACCCGATCCGCTCCCGCCGTACCGCTCCGGCGGACCGTGCGAAGGCTTCGGCGATGCGGAACCCGATGTTATGCCGCGTCCGCTCGTAGCGGGCGCCGGGATTCCCAAGGCCGACGATGCATTTCATGGAACGACCGCCGTGTCAAAGAACGGATGAGAACGCTTACTTCTTGGCCGGGGCCTTGGCGGCCTCTTCGCCCTCGGCAGGTTTCTTGCCCTTGGCGATGACCTCCGGCTCGGCCGGAGCCGCGGCGGCAGCGCCCGCTTCGGGGGCGGCGCCGGCGGCGGGGGTCTCTTCCTTCACCACGGTCGGCGGCACCACCGCCACCACCGTGCTCGCCTCGTTGTCGATGACCCGGGCGTTCTGCAGCACGATGTCGCGCACGTGGATGGAGTCGTTCATCTTCAGATTGGTCACGTCGAGTTCGATGTGCTCCGGGATGAACTTCGGCAGACAGGCCACCCGCACCTTGTGCATGATGAACTGCACCGTGCCGCCGTCCTTCACGCCGATCGGCGAACCCTTGAGGAGCACCGGCACCTGTACCGTCAGCTCTTCGTTCTCCTTCACGCCGAGCAGGTCGAAGTGGATCGGCCGGTCGGTGATGGGGTCGAACTGCACGTCGCGCAGGATGCAGGTCTTGCGCACGCCGTTGTCGAGCTGGAGGTCGACGAGGTGCGCGTCGGACGTGTAGACGAGCGGTTTCAGCGCCAGCGGCGTCACGGTGATGTTGATGGGCTCTTCGCCGCGCGAATAGTACACGCCGGGGATCTTCCCCTCGTACCGCAGGCGGTGCGCCTGCTTCCCGACCGCCGTGCGGACTTGGGCCGATAACACTACTTCAGACATGGTGATTTCTCCTCGATGAAAAGATAGATGATAGTACTATTCTTTTTCCTTGTCCTTGTCGACGTCGAACAGCGAACTGATGGACTTGTTGTGGAAGCAACGCTCGATGGCCTCCGAGAAGACCTGCGACACCGACATCACCTCGATCTTCGGCGTCTCCACCTTCAGCGGGATGGTGTCGCAGACGAGCACCTTCTCCACCTCGCTCGCATTGATGCGCTCGAGCGCCTTGCCCGAGAGGAGGGGATGGGTGCAGGCGCCGTACACCGCCTTCGCGCCCGCCTTCTTCAGTTCCGTCACCGCACTGGTGAAGGTCCCCGCCGTGTCGATGAGGTCGTCCACGATCAGCACGTTCCGTCCCTTCACTTCGCCGACGATGTTCATCTCGTCGACCACGTTCGCCGCCGCGCGGCGCTTGTCGATGAGCACCAGGTCGGCGTCGAGTCGCTTGGCGTACGCCCGCGCCATCTTGATGCCGCCGACGTCCGGCGACACCACCGTCAGGTCCGGGATGCGCTGCCGCCGCAGGTGGTCGATGAACACCACCGACGAGTAGAGGTGGTCCACCGGAATGTCGAAGAAACCCTGGATCTGCGGCGCGTGCAGGTCCATGCAGATGATGCGGTCGCAACCCGACGTCGTCAGGAGGTTCGCGATCATCTTGGCGGTGATGGCCACCCGCGGCTGGTCCTTCCGGTCCTGCCGGGCGTATCCGAAGTACGGGATGACCGCCGTGACCCGCCGCGCCGACGCCCGTTTCGCGGCGTCGATGGTGATGAGCAGCTCCAGCAGGTTCTCGGCCGGCGGGGTGGTGGACTGGATGATGAACACATCCGCCCCCCGCACGTTGTCGATGAACTTCACCCACAGTTCCCCGTCACTAAAGTTCCGGATGTCGAGCTTTCCGAGCGGTTCCCCGAGATGGTGCGTGATCTTTTCGGCCAATGGACGGTTCGAGCGTCCGGAAAAAATCTTCAGTTGCGCCATGCGATCGGTCTCCCGAAAGATCGGTGGGTGTCTGCCTGAGACAATAAAAATAGCGAAAAAACGGCACGGAGTCAACGAAATTCACACCGTTCCGTAGCGAACCGGACCGTTGACATTCGGGCAATGTTTGCCTATTATTGTGCGGAGATTTTCAACGGCCGGGGGTACGGAACGCGCCAACGCGGACCGTCAGGCCGTATTTCACACCTGAAACGACACCGCGAACGGGAGGATCCTCACTGATGGAAGCAACACACAAAAGTATCGTCATGGACACAACCGAACAGTCCTCCGCCGCCGCCCAGGCGGGATGGATCTCCCTCTTCGCCGCATTGACCGCCCTCGGCGCCCAGGTGGAGATTCCGAACTCGCCCGTTCCGTTCACCCTCCAGACCTTCTTCGTGCTCCTGTCGGGGGCGTTCCTCGGAACACGGAACGGCTTCATCGCCCAGGGGCTCTATCTTGCGGTCGGTGCGCTCGGACTGCCGGTCTTCTCCGGCGCGTCGTTCGGACTCGCGCGCATCCTCGGATTCACCGGCGGGTACCTGCTGAGCTTCCCCGTCGCCGCCGCGCTGGTCGGATATCTGGTCAGCCTCCGCCGCGGATACCTGTGGACGCTCGGTGCGATGTTCGCCGCGCTGCTCGTCATCTTCTCCGTCGGGACGCTGTACCTCTACGCCGTCTCCGCGTACACCTTCCCGCAGGCGTTCGGCGCCGGATTCCTCATCTTCTCCTGGTGGGACATCCTCAAGCTCGCCGGGGCCGCCGCCATCTACAACGAATTGTCCAAGCGCTTCCGTACGCTGCCGCGCTGACCTCCGGTCACCGTCCTTCAGAGGCCTCTCCCGACGGAGAGGCCTCTTCATTTTTAAAACGAAAGAAGGTCGTGCCAGCGGCGGTACAGTTCCGCGGTGGCGAGCACGTCGCCGTAGCAGTACTCGGCGATGTCGCGGAACCGTTTCCCGTCGAACAGCGCCCGCATGTCCAGCCCCGTGATCCCTTTCGACTTCGGGCTCTCGATGCCGAACGACCGGCAGTAGAAGTCCAGACTGAACCGCCGCGCCGCGAGATAGAACGTGAGCTGCTCCAGCAGGTCGCAGTGCGTCTCATGGTCGTACCGGTACGGCATGAGGTTGCGCGTGGCCCGGACGCCGAGCAGCGCCGAGCGCAGCAGCAGGAAGGGACAGTCGAACCCCCGTCCGTTGAAGGTGATGAACTGGTCGTACCGTGTGACGACGGACCAGAACAGCGAGAGCATCTCCGGTTCGGTGGCCGAGACGTACTCGCACGTTCCGTCCGGCGAGACGTACCGGTCCGGCGCGTCGGAACGGAAGAACACTTTGCCGCGGCGGGAATCGGGATTATGGAGGGCGATGCAGAGGGTCTGGGCGGTGAGGGCGTGGAGGTTGAGGTTCTTCTTCACCTCGTCGACCTTCTCGTCCGAGTCGGCGAAGCGGAGCAGGTAGGACTGCGTCGTCGCGTCGAACGACTCGAGCGGAAAGCCGAGCGTTTCGATGTCGAACACGATGCGGCTCATGTGCGTGTGATCCTGTAGTGAGTGAGTCCCCAGTTCGTCTCCTTCGCGGTGACCAGGACCACGGTGTAGATCGGGATGGCGAGCACCATGCCCATCACGCCGAGGACCTCGTTGCCGATGAGGATGACGAGGAACATCGTCAGGGGGTGGATGTCCATGATCTTGCTGAAGACGGCCGGCTGGATGGCCATCTGGTCGATCTGCTGCACCGCCAC
>WBUG01000099.1 GCA_008933835.1 Bacteroidota bacterium
TGCCCTGATTCCACTTCTGCAAGAACGGATTGCTTGAACGCTATGCTATAACGCTTGACGGTGCGGCCCATGGGGTCCTCCTTGTTGTGGGATCGGAAGACCTGTCAACTTTTTTCAGGACGCTACAGTAATTCCTGTATCCTACATCCTGAATCCTGAATCAAACCACCTTCTTTGAAATCCTGTATCCTGAATCAATTCGCATTTTTCCTTTTCTGCATCCTGCATCAATTCATCGTTTCTGTGTCCCGCACTAATTCTGTACGCTCACCTCCACGCTCGCTCCCGGCCGCAGTTGCATGAGGCCGGAGGTGATGACGGTGTCGCCGGGGTTCAGCCCCTCCGTGATCTGCACGGCGGAGGCGGTACGGATCCCCATGGTGACGGGCACGGAGAGGGCCACGCCGTTGCGGCGGACGAGCACCGTCTGTCCTTTGAGCACGGGAATGATGGCCTGCGTCGGCACCATGAGCGCGTCCGGGATGTCGCGCAGGCGCAGTTCGATCTGCACGTACGCGCCGGGGAAGATGCGCTCATCCTTGTTCCCGACCAGCGCGCGGAGCTGCAGCGTTCGGGTGGCGGGGTCGATCTTCGGTTCGATGGCGTACACGCGGCCGGCGAAGGGATGCTTCGTGTCGCTGCTGCGGAAGAGGACCGAATCGCCCAGTTTCACGCTCCCGGCGTACTTCTCGGGAATGGAGAAGTCCACCTTGAGCGGGTCGATCTTCTGCACGGAGGCGATGCGCGTGGTCTGGGCGACGTAGCTTCCTTCGCTGACGTACCGCAGCCCCACCTTGCCGTCGAACGACGCGCGAATCTCCCGCTTCCGTATCATGGCGACGAGGTTCTCGCGGTCCGCTTTGAGCGTGTTCACCTGGTTCAGGGCGATGTCGTACTGCTCCCGGCTGATGCCGCTGATGTCGAAGAGCTGCTTCTGCCGCTTCTCCTGCTCCTGCGCCAGGGCGATCTGAAGTTCGGTCTTCTTCAGCTGCGCCTGCAGCTCGTCGTCGTTGATGGTGACCAGCAGGTCCCCCTTCTTCACGTGGGACCCCTCGGTGAAGGTGATGCGCTCGATGCGACCCGCCGCTTCGGCCGTCAAGTCCACCGACTCGGAGGCGAGGACGGTGCCGGAGGAGCGGACGACGTTCTCCAGCGGCCGGGGACGGACGATGACGCCGGAGACGGTCGTCGGTCCGGAGGCGCGGCCGGTCGCCGGCGCGCCGGAACCCTTGGAACCGCAGGAGGCGAGGAGGAGGGAGAGCGCGGCCGTAGCGGCAAGCACGGTACGATGAGCGGTGCGTGTCATGGTGTCGTTGGTGTGGTGGAACGGAAGCGAATGTCCGTGAAATATACGACAAATCCATCAGAAATCACATGCGGCGGGGGCGCTTCGCCGTTGATTCCGCACCATTCTTTCGCTACTTTGAGACCGTTCCGTCAACCATTCAGGTGCCCCTCCATGAAAAGAACCCTTCTGCTCCTCCTTGCGTTCCAATGCGCCGCCGCGCAGGTCCCCACGCCGTACGCCGCCGAACGCGCCCGTCCCTCCGAACCGTGGGTGACCGACGGCGTCATCTACGAGATCTACACCCGCGCCTTCTCGAAGGAGGGGAACTTCGCCGGCGTGGAGAAGCGCCTGCCGGAACTGAAGGAGCTCGGCGTCACCATCCTCTGGATCATGCCCATCCATCCCGTCGGCGCCGAGAAGCGGAAGGGGACGCTCGGCAGCCCGTACTCGGTGCAGGACTACTACGGCGTCAACCCGGAGTTCGGCACGCTGGACGACTTCAAACGCCTCGTGGCGAAGGCGCACGCCCTCGGCCTGCGTGTCGTCATCGACCTCGTCGCCAACCATACGGCGTGGGACAGCCGGATGATCCGCGAGCGTCCGGAATGGTTCACGAAGGACAGCAGCGGGAAGTTCGTTGCGCCGGTGGCGGACTGGAGCGACGTGGCGGACCTGAACTACGACAATCGCGACCTCCGGCGGTACATGATCGACATGCTCAAATATTGGGTGCGCGACGTGGGCCTGGACGGGTTCCGCTGCGACGTGTCGGAGATGGTGCCGGTGGACTTCTGGGATGAGGCGCGCGCCGCCCTCGACTCGCTCCGCCCGGTCTTCATGCTCTCCGAAGGGATGTTCGCCGAACACCACCGGAAGGCGTTCGACGTCACCTACGGCTGGAACTCGTACCATACGATGGCGGACATCTTCGCCGGGAAGAAACCGGCCTCGGAGATGGACTCGGTGCTGCACCGCGAATCGCTCTCCTTCCCGAAAGGCTCGCTCCGGATGCGCTTCAGTTCCAACCATGACGAGAACGCGTGGGACATGCCGGACGTGACGAAGTTCGGCGCCGACGGGGCAAGACTCGCCGCGGTGCTCACGAACACCTACCCCGGCGTTCCGCTGCTCTATAATGGACAGGAGGTCGGCAGCGACGTGAAGCTCGGCCTGTTCGAGAAGTTCGAGATCGACTGGATGAAGGGGAAAGAGTGGAGGGAGTTCTATACGAAGCTCTTCGCGGTCCGCCGCGCCAACCCGGCGCTCCGCACCGGACGGCACGTGCCGGTGCCGAACGACCGTCCGCAGGAGGTCTACTCCTTCCTCCGCACCGACGGGAAGAACACGGTGCTCGTGGCGGCGAACTTCGCGAAGGAACAGCGGAGCGCGGCGCTGATGCTGCCGAAGGAGGCGTCCGGACGAAAGCTCACGGACGCGTTCACCGGACAACGCGCGCGGCTCGGCAAGAAGGGGGAGCTCACCCTTCCGGCGCACGGATACGCGGTGTATCTCGTGCAATGACGGCGGCGGCCGTCCAACCGACAAGGATCCCCATGAAACCAGAACGTCTCGTCTCGCTCGACGCCTTCCGCGGATTCACCATCGCGGGCATGATCCTCGTGAACAACCCCGGCTCCTGGGGGCACATCTATCCGCAGCTCGCCCACGCCTCGTGGCACGGCTGGACCTTCACGGACTGGATCTTCCCCTTCTTCCTCTGGATCGTCGGCGTGGCGATGACCTTCTCGTTCGATGTCCGCCGGGCGAAGGGTGACTCCAACGGCACCCTCATCCTCAACGTGTTCCGCCGTTCGGCCGTCATCTTCGGACTCGGCCTCTTCCTCACCATGTTCCCGTTCGGACTGCTCTGGAACCATCATTTCGACCTGTCGGCCGTCCGCATCCCCGGCGTGCTGCAGCGCATCGCCATCTGTTACCTCATCGCGTCGTTCGTCTATCTGTACACCTCGCTGCGCGGACAGGTCATCGCCATCGGCGTGCTCTTCGTGTCGTACTGGCTGATGATGTTCTACATCCCGGTGCCGGACGTCGGCGCGGGGGTGTTCGAGAAGGGACGCAATTTCGCGTCGTACATCGACTCGCTGCTGCTGAGCGGCCACATGTGGTCCGTCAGCCGCACGTGGGACCCGGAGGGCGTCATCAGCACGCTCCCCGCCATCGCCACCACGCTCTTCGGCGCCCTCACCGGCGAGTACCTGCGGCGTTCGCCGCACGACAAGACGGAGAAGAGCGTCTGGATGTTCGTGTTCGGCGCGGGATTCCTGCTCCTCGGCGCGTTCCTGGACATGTGGATGCCCATCAACAAGAGCCTCTGGACAGTCTCCTACGCCGTCTTCATGGCGGGATGGGCGCTCTGCGTGTTCGGCATCTTCTATTTCCTCATCGATGCGAAGGGGATCAAGCGGTGGGCCTATCCGTTCGTGGTGTACGGCATGAACGCCATCTTCGTCTTCGTCCTCTCCGGCGTCGCCGCCCGGACGATGGGGATGTGGAAGTTCAACGTGCAGCTGAGCGACGGCACGTTCGCCGACGTCTCCATCAAGACCATCATCGTGCAGAACCTGTTCGAACCGTACCTGTCACCCCTCAACGCCTCCCTCGCCCACGCCGTCGCATGGATCAGCGTCATGTACCTCATCGTGTGGGTGATGTACAAGAAGAGGTGGTTCGTGAAGGTGTGAACAATGAACAATCATCAATGAACAATGATCATTGATTGAGAGAAATCCCAAATTCCAAGTCACAAATCACTATTCCCGTACGCGATGTGCTCGCTTGACCACGCTCTGCCCTGCCCGGCGAGCGCATCGCTGTATCGTACACACCGACGACAATCCTCCTTCTCTGTCATTCCGAACCCCGAGCCTTCGCTTTTCTATTATGAGGGGTGAGGAATCTGATCGTACGAAAAGCGTCTCAGATTCCTCCCCCTCACACATAGTACAAAATAAAGTCCTCGGTGTCGGAATGACATATATCGTCCGCGATGTGCTCGCTTGGCCACGGTCTGCCCTGCCGGGCGAGCGCATCCCTGAACAAACAGAAGATGTCTCCCGCAGATTTCGCAGAAAAAGCCGCAGATAATATCGGGGTAAGGAAACATCGTCTGCGTCCATCTGCGGAATCTGCGGGAAATTATGTTATAGTATCGGCGACAAGAAGGGTCGCCCCGCTTTGCATTATGCGGGCCGACCCTTCCTGCCCGGCGAGCGCTTCGCGAAAACCAGACGACCACATCCTGCATCCTGAATCCTGCATCATACATCCCCTCCTCCCATCTCTTCCCTTGACTCTGTTCCAATCCTTGAGTACGATACCACTGCGATGGTTACCATCGTCATCGCGTTCACGCCCTTCGAGAAGCCGCCCAACTTCTGATCGTCGTTACGATCACGACTATCCTGAATAGATTGTGTTCCGAAATGTATTTTACAATGTCATGGCTCATCTCTGCATCATCCTATACCAGATGATGCCGACGAGTTGAACAGCAGCAGAATCACTGTCTATGATTGTAACCGTGTGATCTAGAAAGGAGAGCGTCAATGAACACCAACATCAATATTATCATCGCTATTGTCGTTCCATTCATTTTCTTATCCTGCTCTACATCAACGGGAGAGGATGAATTTACGGTCTCACGTGTCTATGATGAAATCTATTCCATGAATCTCGATGGAACTGGATTAACAAAGCTTACAGCCGGCAAAACAGGGATATCGTTAATGCGGTACTTACCCCTATCAGACAGGATTCTCTTTGTGCAGAACGGGACGTATCTCATGAAATCTGATGGCAGCGAAAGACGTCGGCTTTCAACGAATGTCATTACTGATGGTGTTACGATCACTCAAGATGAACAGATTGCATATTTTACAAAAGTTGAAGTAGATGGTCTTAAGGTCAACTCGGTGTTGTACTCGATGTCGCTTTCGTCGGGGGAGGTCCGTCAAGTATTGCAGGATAGTAGCGGTATTCGAGGAATAGCAGTTTCTATGGATGGACTCCATATTGTTTTCAGCACAAGCCATTCGGCATCACAAACAACAATGCATTCATCATCATTACATGTGCTGAATACTATGACATTCGCAAGCAGGGAAATCAGAATGGGATTCCATTCCGATTATTTATATCCCCAGTTTATTCCAAATACAAACGAAGTGCTGTTTATAGAAGTGATCGATAGTAATCGCAGCATTGCGTATTTAAGGACTATGGATGTAACGGATTCATCGAAAAGCCAACTCCTTGATACGGTGGATGGTTACCGAATCTACACCAGTCCGTCGCTGAACAATAATGGAGATATATTTTATTTAAAAGACGGGATAACAGTATTAAATGTCACGGCGAAGCAGAAAATAGTATTTCCTTATGTATATCGCACCGATTATGATTAGAAGTGGTCTCAAAAATATCTTTGGAGCATGATTCTCATGCAACCGAGATGAACGAACGAAAGAAAGTTATCGCTGTAACGATCATACCGAACCAGAATGCGTCGGTAATTCTGCAACCATGCGA
>WBUG01000026.1 GCA_008933835.1 Bacteroidota bacterium
CTCCATCCTCTCTCCATAGTCCATTGTCTTTCTTCTTTTCCTGTTCCCTGTATCCTGAATCTCATCTTGTCTTTTTTACTTTCTACGACGCATTGCACCCCTCCATCGTTCATCGTTTATCATTTATCATTCATCCTTCTCCACTATCCATTATCCATCATCCATTGTCTTTTTCCTCTTCCTGTTCTATGCATCCTGCATCTCCTTTTCTGTTTATCGTTTTTATTGACGCATTGCACCCCTCCATCGTTCATCATTTATCATTCATCCTTCTCCACTATCCATTATCCATCATCCATTGTCTTTTTCCTCTTCCTGTTCCATGCATCCTGCATCTCCTATTCTGTTTATCGTTTTTATTGACGCATTGCACCCCTCCATCGTTCATCGTTGATCATTAATCATTTTCTATTCTCCATTTTCCATTATCCATTCTTTCATCTTCTCTTCCCGCGTTGGCTTGAACGGAAAATTTTCTCTACATTGCTCCATGCGCATTCCCCAGGAGACCATCGACCAGATACGGGCCGCCACGGACATTGTGGAGTTCATCGGCACCGTCGTGCGGCTGAAGAAACGGGGAAAGGACTACCTCGGTCTCTGCCCGTTCCACAACGAAAAGACCCCCTCGTTCTCCGTATCCCCCTCCAAACAGCTCTTCTACTGCTTCGGCTGCCACCGAGGGGGCGATGCGGTGAAGTTCGCGATGGAGTTCTATAAGACCGGCTACGTGGAGGCGCTGGAGACGCTCGCCGAACGGGCCCACATCCCCATCACCCGCACTGAAGAGGCGTTCGAATCGGCCAACGAGACCGAAAAGCTCCATTCGGTGATGGCCTTCGCCGCCCGCTTCTTCTACCATAATCTCACGAAGACCTCCGAAGGCGAGTTCGCGATGGAGTATTTCCGGAAGCGCGGATTCACCCCTCAGACCGTCACCGCGTTCGGACTCGGCTATTCGATGAAAGGGTGGGAGACCCTCGTCCGCGCGGCGGAGAGCGAAGGGATCGACACGGAGACCCTGGCGAAGGTGGGACTCGTCCGGCGGCGGGACGACGGCACGGCGTACGACACGTTCCGCGGACGCGCCATGTTCCCCATCTTCAGCACCGCCGGACGCGTCATCGCGTTCGGCGCGCGCAAACTGTACGAGGACGACAACCTCGGCAAGTACATCAACTCGTCCGAAACGCCGGTCTACCACAAGAGCCGCGTCCTGTACGGGCTCTCCCACGCGAAGGAGTCCATCCGGCAGAAGGATTCCGTGGTGATGGTGGAAGGGTACGCGGACCTCATCTCCGTCTTCCAGGCCGGCGTGAAGAACATCGTCGCCTCCAGCGGCACCGCGCTGACGTCGGAGCAGGTGCAGCTCATCGCCCGCTACACCAAGAACGTGACGCTCGTGTACGACGCGGACTCCGCCGGCGCCAACGCGATGATGCGCGGTGTGGACCTGGTGCTCGAAGGGGGACTGGATGTGCGCGTGGCGCAGCTGCCGGAAGGGGAGGACCCCGATTCGTTCGTGCGGAAGGAGGGGGTGGAGGCGTTCGAGGATCGGCTGAAGAAGGCCATCTCGTTCGTCGAGTTCAAAGCGGAGGAGTTCCGCCGCGCCGGCACGTTCGAGACCCCCGAAGGACGCACCGCCGCCGTGCGTGCGCTGGTACAGACCATCGGCCGCATCCCCGACCCCATCAAGCGCGCCTTCTTCATCAAGGAGGTCGCCGCGAAGTACGACCTGTACGAGTCCACCCTCATGGGGGAACTGGAGAAGTCGACCCGCCGCGTACCGGAGAAGTTCGCCGCGCCGGTGAAGACCGAAGCGGAGACCCCGCCGCCCGAAACGGCCGCTCCCCCCGTGCCGGCCGAGCTTCCCATCGAGGAGCGTGACCTCTTCATCGCCGTCGTGGAGGACCCGAAGGAGATGATCCCCTTCATCTTCCGCGACCTGCAGCCCTCCGACTTCTCCCATCCCGTCTCGCGGCACCTCGCCGTTGCGGTGCTCAACGAGTTCGACGAGCACGGCACGGTGGATGTGAAGCGGCTGATGCAGTCCGCCCCGGACGAGACCGCGCGGGGCATCATCGGCTCCATCTCGTTCAACCGATACGAACTGAGCGAGCGGTGGAACGACATCGGCGCCAAGCTCAACGACTCGCGCCTCTACGAGTTCGCCCTCGGCGCCATCAAGACGCTGCGGCGCAAGAAGCTGGAGAAGGAGCTGACCGACGTGCGCGCCGCCATGAAGCACGCCGCCGCGTCAGGGGCGGACCCGCTGCCGCACCTGAAGCGTCAGCAGGAGATCTTCGCCCGCCTCAAAGAGATCGACGCGCTGAAACTGATGAAGGGCTGACCCTCCGGATGTCCTCCGACCATTTCTACGAACGGCTTCCGCTCGTGCCGGACTTCGCCGGCCTGTGCGATCCATCGGTCTATGCACCGCTTCCGGACGACTGGGTCATCGCCGTCACGGACGTGAAGGATTCCACCGGCATCATCCTCCGCGGCGGCTACAAGGAGGTGAACCTCATCGGCGCCTCCTCCATCATCGCCCTGCGCAACCTCCGCCGCTCCGTCTCCCTGCCGTTCATCTTCGGCGGCGACGGCGCCGCGGTCGCTCTTCCCCCGTCGCTGCACAGTTCCGCCGCCGCGGCGCTGCGCGCCACGCAGGAGATGGCGCGCGAGACCTTCGGAATCGAGCTGCGTGCGGGCATCGTGCCGGTCTCGTTCGTTCGGGAACGGGGAGCGGACGTGCGCGTGGCGCGCCTCCGCCTGTCCGAAACCGCGACGCAGGCGGCGTTCACCGGCGGGGGACTCGCGTTCGCGGAGGAGTGTCTCAAGGACCCGGCGCAGGCGGAACGCTGGGCCGTCGGTCCGCACGTGAAACCGGAGGCCGATTTCACCGGACTGGAATGCCGCTGGAAGAACGTCCCGTCGGTGCACGGCGAGACCGTATCGCTCATCGTCCAGGCGGCCGCCCCCGGCGAGCCGGAACGGTTCCGCGTCTACCGTGAGGTCATCGCCGCGGTCGAGCGCATCTACGGAAGCGACGCGCAGAGCCATCCGGTGCAGGAACGGTCGCTTTCCATGTCCCTGTCGGAGCGCTTCCTCTACGGAGAATCGGGGGTCATCAGCTGGTCGAAGGGGAGGCTCTACCGTCTGCGGTACTGGTTCCGCGTCCGGTGGTCGGTGCTGCTGGGGATGCTCCTGATGATGGCCGGCGTACGCACCCGGGCGACGGACTGGGGAGGGTACCGGAAGCGGGTGGCGGCGAACACCGACGTGAAGAAGTTCGACGACAAGGTGCGTCAGGTGCTCTCCGGCACGCCGGAGCAGCGGCGTCGTCTGACGGAGCATCTCGACGGGCTTGAGCGGCGGGGCGAGCTCGTGTACGGGATTCACGCGGCGGAAGGCGCCCTTGTCACCTGCCTCATCTTCGACTACCAGGACGCGCACGTCCATCTGGTGGACGCCGAGAACGGCGGGTACGCCGAGGCGGCGCAGCGGCTGAAAGAGAAGACGAGGGGATAGAAATGAAGAACCCCGCCGTCCGGTGCGGACGACGGGGTTCCGTGCACAGAGCCGTTCCGGTCACATCTTCGCGATGACCGCGTCGCCGAACGCGGAGCACTTCACTTCGGTCGCGCCGGTCATGAGCCGCGCGAAGTCGTACGTCACCGTCTTCGCGCCGATGGCGCCGTTGAGCCCCTTCAGGATGAGGTCGGCTGCCTCGGTCCAGCCCATGTAGCGGAACATCATCTCGCCGCTCAGCACCACGGAGCCGGGGTTCACCTTGTCCTGGTTCGCGTACTTCGGCGCCGTGCCGTGCGTCGCCTCGAAGATGGCGTGGCCGGTGATGTAGTTGATGTTGCCCCCCGGCGCGATGCCGATGCCCCCCACCTGCGCGGCGAGCGCGTCCGAGAGGTAGTCGCCGTTCAGGTTCAATGTGGCGATGACGTCGAACTCCTCCGGACGGGTCAGCACCTGCTGCAGCGTGATGTCCGCGATGGCGTCCTTGATGACGATGCCGGCGCCCGGTTTCCCCGCGGGGATGCGGCACCACGGTCCGCCGTCGATCTCCTCCGCTCCGAAGAACTGTTTCGCCGTCTGGTAGCCCCAGTCGCGGAACGCCCCCTCCGTGAACTTCATGATGTTCCCCTTGTGCACCAGCGTCACGCTCTTCCGGTTGTTCCGGATGGCGTAGCTGATGGCGCTGTGCACCAGCCGCACCGTGCCGGAGTAGCTCACCGGTTTGATGCCCACGCCGACGTTCACATCGGCCGGGAAGTCCTTCGCGCCGACGAGGTTCCAGAACTGCTCCGCCTTCTCCTTCGTCGAGAACCGGATCTTGCCGAACTCCTTCGGGAACTCCTTCGCGAGGAAGTCGAGCACCTTCTGCGCCTCCGCCGAACCCCCCTTGTATTCGATGCCGGCGTAGATGTCCTCCGTGTTCTCGCGGAAGATGACCATGTCCACCTTCTCGGGATGCTTCACGGGGGAGGGGACGCCGGAGAAGTACTGGACCGGACGCAGGCAGACGTACAGGTCGAGCATCTGGCGCAGCGCCACGTTCAGCGAGCGGATGCCGCCCCCGACCGGCGTGGTGAGCGGGCCCTTGATGCCGACCAGGTATTCCTTGAACGCCTCGATGGTCTCGTCCGGCAGCCAGGTCTGCTTCGTATCGAACGCCTTCTGGCCCGCCAGCACTTCCTTCCACTCGATCTTCCGCTTTCCGCCGTACGCCTTGGCGACCGCGGCGTCCATCACGCGCACCGACGCGCGCCAGATGTCCGGACCGGTGCCGTCCCCCTCGATGAAGGGGATGACCGGGTTGTCGGGGACGGTGAGTGTGCCGTTCTGAATGGAGATCTTCGCTGCCATGGTGCTTCCTTTGTGCTGTCCGCCGCCGTCGACGGGGCGGTGTGAATGATGACGGTGAGTGGGATGGTCTATCGGATGTTGGCCCGGATGCGGTCCGCCACCTCTTTCATCTGTCCGTCGGCGTACTTCTTCAGGTTCAGATGGAACGAGATGTCATCGTTCGGGTACCGGGGGGTGACGTGGATGTGGAAATGGAAGACCGACTGTCCGGCGACCTCTCCGTTGTTGGAGAAGAAGTTGTAGCCCTGCAGGTCGAAGGTCTTCACGAGCGCCGTCGCCACCTTGTGCGCCGCCCGCATCAGTTCGCCGACCTCCTCTTCCGGCACGTCCACGAAGGTCCGGTACTCCTTTTTGGGGATGACCAGGGCGTGACCGTAGTGGATCGGCATGATATCGATGATGGAGATGACGTTCGGTGTCTCGTAGAGGATCTCGGCCGGTATCTCGCGGTTGATGATGCGGGTGAAGATGGTGCTCATGCGGCGCCTCGAAAAGTCGGAAAACAAGCGGAACTCCCGATGAAAGTAGAGAAAGATGTGGAGAATTTAAAGGGAAAAATCTCTATATTTCCGGACCAAACACGCATTTGTTCCACATACGTCGATGAGGTTGTCATGAAGAAATTCGTTGTCTGGGGCATGCTGGCGGTCAGCGCCGCCTCTCTCGCCCTGATGGGCTTCCAGTGCTCCTCCGCGGAGGTCACCAGCGCCAAGCTGTACATCCAGCGGAAGGACTACGCCAATGCCGAGGCGCAGCTCGTGAAGGAGACCGGCAAGAATCCGAAGAACGAGGAGGCCTGGTACCTGCTCGGTCAGGTCCGGTTCGAACAGAAGAACTACCGCGGGATGAAGGACGCCTTCACCGAGGCGGCGAAGGCCGGCGTGAAGTTCTCGAAGGAGATCTCGCAGCAGACCCTCGCCGTGTGGGCGCGCCTGTTCAACGACGGCGTCGAGAAGATCAACAAGTCGCAGGATGCGGCCGGGTTCGAAGAGGCGGCGGAGTCATTCCGCACCGCCATCTACATCATGCCGGACAGCATCGTCAATCACCAGAACCTCGGTCTGGCCCTTTACCGCAAAGGGGACCTCGACGCCGCCATCCCGCCGCTGATGACCGCGCTGGAGAAGGGGAAGTCCGATTTCGCCGTCCGCGTGCTGAGCGGCATCTACACCACGCGCGCCAACGACGCGAAGATGCGCTTCACGGACAAGAACAGCGCCGCCATCGAAGAGGCGAAGAACGTCGCGATGGTGCGCGAGAAGATCAAGGGCGAGGACGTGAAGTACTACATCGGCAAACCGTCGTCCGTGAAGGAGGAGAAGAAGGGGAAAGGGAAGAACGCCGTGGTCGTGAAAGAGGAATGGACGTATGACAAGTACGGAATGACCGTGACGGTGGAGAAGGAGGCTGTGACCGCCGTGAAGTTCGTCACCCCCTTCCTTCCGAACATCGATTCTTCCGATTACCATGTCGCCGTGGCGGAGTACGGCAAGGCGATCGACGTGCTGAAGAAAGGGCTGGCGATCTTCCCGACGGACGCCGAGTTCTCCGAGAACCTGATGAACGCCTACATCGCCGCCAACCGGAACGACGAGGCCCGCGCCCTGCTCGACGAGCGCGTGCGGCGCTATCCGGACAACAAGTACGACCGCTACAACCTCGGCGTGTTCCTGCTGAAGGACAACAAGTTCGAAGGGGCGGTCAACGAGTTCAAGGCGGTGCTCGCCATCGATCCGGCCTTCAGTTCGGCCGTCTATAACCTCGCCGCCACCTACGTCAACTGGGGCGTGGCCGAGCAGGAGGAGCTGAAGAAGGCGGGCAAGGAGGACGACAAGTCCTACCAGGCCAAGTACAAAGAGGCCATCCCGTTCCTTGAAAAGGTCATCGAAGAGAAGCCGAACGACGTCCAGATCCTGGAACTGCTGGGTCAGGTGTACGCGAATCTCGGCATGGCCGACAAGGCCAAGGCGGCCTACGACAAGGCGGATGCCGTCCGCCAGGGCAAGAACTGATCCACCACCGCGTGCCGCGGCGTCCACACCGGGCGCCGCGGCACCGTCATTATCAGGGGGAACCGCATGAGCGCACCGCAGCAGCCGCAGGGGCAGCAGATCAACATCGAACTGAGCGAGAAGGAGGCCGAAGGCATCTACTCCAACCTCGCCATCATCACCCATTCTCCGGCCGAGTTCATCGTCGATTTCACGCGCATCCTTCCCGGCGTTCCGAAGGCGAAGGTGCACGCGCGCATCGTCATGACGCCGCAGCACACCAAGCTCCTCCTCAATGCGCTGAACGACAATATCCGGAAGTTCGAGGAGAAGTTCGGCGAGATCAAGCTGGTGGGGGAGGAGATGCCCGGTCCCGCGTACGGTTTCCCGGTGCCGGTCAAGGAAGAGAAGATCAACTGACCGCCCCGCGTCACCGACCTCCCCGTATGAGAATGTTCTAACGGTGTGCGCTGCGTTCTTGCGTTTTGCGCACCCGGGCACTATTTTTCCGACAGAGCGTCCATTCGCCACCATCTATCCGTACCGGAGGATCGTCATGTTCCGCAACCACCGAAGCGCCGTGCACCGCACCCTGTTGTACGCCCTCACGGCCCTGATGCTTCCCCTCTCGTTCCGCTGCATGGAGGAGCCGCTCAAGCCGAAGGCGCCCTCCTGGACGACGCAGCTGACCATCCCGCTGCTCGACAAGACGTACACCTTCGCGGACATCATCCGGAAGGACGGAGAACGCTTCGACACGACCGGCGCCGTCATCCTCTATAAACCGATCACCGACGCGCTCGGCTACCGCCAGGGACTGCCCCACGAGGTGTTCCAGATGCCCTCCCCCACCGGCAACCGTATCGATCAGCAGATCGGTTCCATCCCGGTGGACATCGGCGCTCCCCCGTCGTTCAACCTGACGGCGTCGGACCTCGGTATCGCGTCGGCGAACTTCAATCCGTCGTTCCCGAACCAGTCCGTCTCGCTCAGTCCCTCGCAGCTCGGCCTGCCCACCGGCGTTGTGCTGCCGGCGGACTTCCCGTCCGTGCCGGTGGACCAGTCCTTCGGCGATACGACGCAGTTCCGCTACATCATCTTCGCCAACGGCACCATCGGCCTGCAGATCACCAACAACTTCCCCTTCGCCATCCAGTTCGCGGGGAATCAGCTCCGCCTGCTGAACTTCAACACGGCGGCCGACACGGTCGAGACGGTGGCCAACTTCGTCTTCGCCGGTCAGATCGCCGCCGGCGCCACCGTGAACTCCACCCCGGTCCCGCTCACCGGCGTGAAGATGAACGGCATCCTGAAGCTTAAGGGGACCATGTCCACCAGCGGCGCAACAGGACAGACCCTCACGAACGCCAATACCCTGGCCGCCACAGTGAGCTTCACCTCGCCGCAGATCCAGTCCATGGTGCCCGATCCGGCCCCGCCGATGGCCCTGAACGAGGTCTTCGGTGATTCCACCGACTTCCGGTACATCGTGTTCGAATCGGGACAGATGTCCCTCTCCATCGCCAACAACTTCCCCTTCACTGTCGCCTTCACCGGCAACGCCCTGCAGTTGGTGAACAGGAACGACACCACGGAGGTGGTCGCGAACTTCACCTTCGCCGGACCCATCGGGGCGAACAGCACCGCCAGCTCCAACACGGTGCAGCTCACCGGCGTGAAGATGGACGCCATCCTGAAACTGAAGGGGACCGTCACCATCAGCAACTACTTCGGCACCACCGTCACCGGCGCCAACAACATCGGCGCCACGCTCAACCTCACGAACGGTAAGCTCACCTCGGCCATGGTGAACACGCTGAACTTCAATCCCACCAGCGTGCTCGACGTCCCCGATTCCGCCGTGACGCTCGACGACTCCATCAAGGTGAAGTTGGCGCGGTTCGACAGCGGCGGCGTCCGCATCAAGATCGTGAACAACAACTCCGTCAGCCTGAGCGTGAAGTTCGGCATCTCCGAACTGCGCGACAACCGGACCGGCGGACAGCCGTTCCGGCTCCAGGGGACCAACCCGACCACCGGCATCCTCACCATCGGTGCGAAGGACTCCATCGATGAGCTGGTGCAGATGAAGGACGTGACCTTCGTCTCGCGTGACCGGCAGGGGACCGATACGGTCGTGACGCGGTTCCTGCACTTCCAGCTGGAGATCAAGACGGTGCAGGCCGCCGCGGGATACGCGCTCGTCAGCAAGACCGACAACGTGCTCGCGCTGGTGCAGCCGACCGGTTCGTTCGTCCTGAACGAGGTGCAGGGGAAGATCCCGCCGCAGCGCATCGGCATCGCGCAGGAGTTCGACGCCGGCATCGGCGACATCGGCAACAACCTCTCATTGACCGGATTCCGCAGCGCCATCAGTCTGGCGGTGAACGTGCTCAGCACCGGACTCTTCCCGACCGACGTGAACCTGAACGTCTATCCCGTGAACAAGAACGGCGTGGAAGGGGCGCCGGTCGTCATCGTGGACCGCATCAATCCCGGCGATCCCTCCACCATCGACATCGATACGGCCGACGTCAATCAGCTCATGAACGCCTTCCTGGCCTCGTCCAAGGAGCTTCCCTCCAAGTTCCGGCTCCGCGGCACCGTCACGGTGAGTCCGATGGACGTGTACGGCGACAACACCAACCCGAAGGCGGGCGTCGGCCGGGTGGTGCAGGACGACAGCGTCCACGTCACCATGGAGTACGCCATCCCGGTGGCCCTCGGCATCCAGAACGGTTCGCTGAAGGACACCGTGTCGCTCGAAGAGAACAACATCGACACCACGCAGCTGGCCCTCATCGAGAGCGGCAAGATCTATATGAACGTCGAGAACACCTTCCCGGTGACGCTCGATATCACGATGCGGCTCTTCCGCGGCAAGGAGACCGACAAGACGCAGATCGACACCGTCTCGCCGCCGGTGCTGACCGTTCCGCAGGTGCTGAACGATCCGGCGAACTACCCGCCGCTGCGCATCGCGGCGGACACCACCGCCGCCCGGACCGGCGTGAAGTCGTACACCTTCCTGAACCTCGTCCCCGCGGACGCGGCGAAACTGAAGGACGCCGCCTTCACCGGCATCGACCTGAAGATGAACACCGCCGGCAGCGGACAGACCGCGGCGCCGTTCAACAAGACGGACCGCATCCGGCTGAAGACGTTCGCCAACGTCATCTTCAACGTCGATTTCGACCGTCTGAACAACTGAACACACCACACGAAAGGACCCGAACCATGACACGCTTCGTCCGCTTCCCGTCCCTCCTCGTGATGCTCGCTGTGGTGTCGTTCTCCACGGCGTTCGCCGGAGGCGACCGCTTCTCTCCCCGCATCGTCGGCATGGGCCGTGCGTTCACCGCGCTCTCGCGCGGCCTGGACGCCGTCGGCACCAATCCGGCCAACCTGGCGCTCAACGACCGCGACGCCACCGTGACCCTGAACATCGCACCGCTCGGCTTCAGCGTCGGCAGCGACTTCATCAATCTGAAGGTGTACAACGACTTCTTCACCGGCATGGAGAATCCGGCCGATCCCGGCGGGGACCGCATCTCCCGGCCGTTGACCGCGCAGGACAAAGAGGACATCCTCGCCCTGTTCCCCGGGGGGACCGGACGCACACAGTTCGGCACGGAGATCTCGCCGCTCGGCCTCTCGCTGCAGGTCGGTGATTTCGGACTCGGCATCTCGCCCTACGTCGAGGTGGCAGGGAACCTCGACCTGACGCAGGACTACATGAAGTTCGCCCTGAACGGGTTCGAGCCGAACGGTTCGGTCTATTCCTTCAACGGGACCGCCGTCAACGCCTCCGCCGTTGCCGGTGCCAACGCTTCGTTCGGTTATGTGCTCCCCGTCGACGGCTTCGGTCTGACCGACATCGCGGTCGGTGTCGGGGTGAAGTACCTGATCGGCATCGCCTACATCGCGACCGACCACTACGACGGGTCCATCCGGACCATCGTCACCCCGTCGCCGGTCGCCGGCATACCGGAGGAGATCGAGATCCGCAGCGACCTGGACTTCATGCAGTTCGTTGCGGTCGATACCACCGACGGACAGCCCGTCGGGAAGGGGATGGGTTTCGACATCGGTCTGAACGCCACCGTGCTCGACCTGTTCCAGGTCGGCGTGGCGGTGACCGACATCGGTTCGGTGAAGTGGGACAAGTACACGAAGGCGGTCATCGGACGCGCCTCGCTGAGCCTGACCAAGTTCGATCAGGCCGCCCAGGACTCCCTGTCGAGCATCTTCAAAGGAGAGACCAGGGACACCACCGCGTTCGAGTTCGACCTGCCGACGCAGGTGCACATCGGCGTCGCGGCGCGGATGGACGACATCTTCGACGTCATCCCGTTCCGCTGGACCGTCGCGGCGGACCTGCACCTGGGACTGAACGAGGTGGCGGGCAACACGAAGATACCGCAGTTCGCCATCGGCACGGAACTCGACCCGCTCGCGGGCTGGCTGCCGCTCCGCACGGGCATCATGATCGGCGGCCGCGAACGGTTCGCCTGGTCCGCCGGTTTCGGCATCCACATCCTCAACACGTTCGACCTCGACTTCGCCACGCAGTCGCTCGCCATCATCTCGAACCCG
Organism: Bacteroidota bacterium; assembly: GCA_008933835.1. Lineage (GTDB taxonomy): Bacteria > Bacteroidota > Ignavibacteria > UBA10030 > UBA8401 > SpSt-333. The sequence continues at coordinate 11,466 of WBUG01000026.1, forward strand.
GAGACCTACCGCACCGGTTCGTTCACGATGGGGATGCGCCTGCGGTTCTGACGGCGCCGCTGTACACGAAAAGACCCCGGCACCGTGCGGTGACCGGGGTCTTTCGTTTCCGGGGCGGACCGGAGGTCAGATGGAGCGGCGGAGCCGCGCGACCGGTATCATCATCGATTCGCGGTATTTGGCAACGGTGCGCCGGGCGATGTTGAACCCCTTCTCCTTCAGGACGGCGGCGATCTCCTCGTCGCTGAACGGCTGCGATTTGTCCTCGCCCGCGAGGATCTCGCGGATGCGCTCCTTCACCTCCTTGTTCGAGACATCCTCGCCGCTCTGCGTGCTGATCCCCTCGCTGAAGAAGTGGCGAAGTTCGAACACGCCGAAGTCGGTCTGCACGTACTTCCCGTTCACCACGCGGCTGATGGTCGAGATGTCCATCCGGATGGTCTCGGCGATGTCCTTGTAGATGAGCGGTTTCAGCCCCTCGCCGCTCTCGAAGAAGTCGCGCTGCCGGTCCACGATGGCGTGCATCACCTTCAGCATCGTCTCGCGCCGCTGGTAGATGGAGGCGATGAACCACTTGGCCGCGTCGAACTTCTGCCGAAGGAACTGCTTCGTGTCCGCCCCCGTCGTCTTGTTCCGGCGCGACATCAGCTCGCGGTAGTTCCGGTTGATGCGGAGCGGGGGGACGTTCTTGTCGTTGAGCTGGATGATGAACTCGGTCTCGTCCTTCGTGACGATGAAGTCCGGGGTGAGGTAGTTCTCCTGCGAGTTGATCGTCCCTTCGCCCGGTTTGGGGTTGAGGTGGCCGATGAGCTCCAGCACCCGTTTCACCTCGTCCATCGGCACGCCGAGCATCTTGGCGATCTGTTCGTAGTGCTTCTTGGTGAACTCGTCGAAATGGTCGTGCAGCAGACGCCGCGCCAGGCCGATGAGGTGGGGGTCCCCCTTCACGAAATCGAGCTGGATGAGGAGGCACTCCTGCAGGGTGCGCGAACCGATGCCGGGGGGCTCGAGACGCTGAATGATGCCGAGCACCTCCTCCACCTGCGGCACCGAGAGGTGCAGGCCGCGGCTCAGGTTGATGTCGTTGACGATGGATTCGAGGTCGCGGCGAAGGTAGCCGTCCTCGTCGATGTTGCCGATGATCTCTTCCGCGACGGAGAGCCCCATGTCCGTGACCTCCGCCAGCCGCAGCTGTTCGATGAGCTTTTCCGCCAGCGGCGTACTGGCGGCGATGGGGAACTCGTCCCGGTCCTCGTCGTCCGCCGCGCGGTTCTCCCCTTTCGGGATGTACGCCTCTTCATCGTTCAGGAAGTCCTCGAAGGAGAACTCGTCGTCCTTCGCGTTCTTCGCCTCCTCCGTCTCTTCGACCGACGCCGGCGCCTCCTCGGTGTTCTCCTCCGGCGTCACCTCGTCCTCCACCCCCTCCTCCAGCAGCGGGTTCGCCTCCAGCTCCGTCTTGATCATCTGCTCCAGCGCCAGCGTCGGCAGCTGCAGCAGCTTCAGGTACTGGATCTGCTGCGGCGTCAGCTTCTGCAGCATCTTCATCTGTTGGGAGAGGTGCAGCATGGCGGTTAGTCGGTCAGCTCCTGTCGGAGGCGCTCCGTCCATTCCCGGCCGAACACCCGCGTGAGCGGGGCTTCCGAGAAGGCGTGTACGCCGATGTTCTCGCGGCGGCCCCGTTCCAGGGCCGGCTCGCATTCGTGGAAATACTCGAAGTGGATGCTCTTCCCGTCCCGGCTCCTCCGGATGGGGAAGAGGTGGCATGATTCGGGCTTCCGCCAGCCGATGCGTCCCTCCAGGAATGCCTGCTCGATGGCGCATTTGGCGACGGCGCCTTCGTAAAGGACGAAGACGCATGCCGCCCCCTCGACGCATTGCGTGGCATAGTTCCCGGGCGATCCCTCTACCATGCCGTTGCGCCCGATGATGTACCGGTGCCGCTCCGGCAGAAACGGTTCGACCGAGGGGAACACCCGTTCGAGTTCCGCCACCTCTTCGTCCCGCAGCGGCGCACCGCGTCCGCCGGGGAACGTGCAGCAGGCCCCCTTGCAGCGCTCCAGGTCGCAGGCGAACTTCGTCTCCGCCACCGATTCATGCACCGATATGTCGCCGATAACAAACATTGTGCCTAAAAAAGATACACAATTATTGGGGAAATGAAAAGAGAAAGAGGGGGCAATCCGAAAGAATGGATTGATTCATCGATGCATTGATACAATGAGCAAATGAACCGATGCATCAATGACACAATGGATCGAATCCCATTTCTTTTTCAGACTCTGAGGAACATCTTCCCCGCCATCTGTTTCACCGCCCCTTTGAACTCGAGCGTCAGCAGGTGCACGAGGGTGTCCGCCGGCGGCATGCCGGAGGCTTCCGAGATGCCGTCCACATGCATCGGCTCGGCCGAGAGGACCGAGTAGACCCGCTCTTCGAAGAGGGTCAGGGGAGGGGGAGGCGAGAGCGGACGCCGGGACTCGGAAAGGAGCGGCCGGAACGCGCTGCGCAGTTCGTCCAGGATGTCGTCCACGGACTGCACGAGCTTCGCCTGTCCCCGCTTGATGAGCGTGTTGGTGCCGTTGCTCGTCTTCTCCCCGAGGTTTCCCGGCACGGCGAACAGTTCGCGGTTCTGGTCCAGCGCCGTCGAGGCGGTGATCATCGCGCCGCCGTTGAAGTCCGATTCCACGATGAGGAGTCCGTGCGACATGCCGCTGATGATGCGGTTACGCCGGGGGAAGTTCCCGGGGTCGAGCTTCGTCCCCATGAAGAACTCCGACACCACCGCCCCCTGCTCCTCGATGCGGTCGCACAGCTTCCGGTTCTCCGGGGGATACACCGCGTCCAGCGCGCTGCCGATGACGGCGACGGTGCGGCCGCCGGCCGAAAGGGCCGACGCGTGCGCCGCGGTGTCGATGCCCCGGGCCAGACCGCTCACGGCGGTGACGCCGAGACGGACGAGCTCCGCCGTGAACCGCTCGGTCACCGTCCGGCCGTACGCGGAGGGATGCCGCGTGCCGACCACGCCGAGCGCGTAGTGGTCCTGCGGACGGAAGCGTCCACGGACGAAGAGCAGCACCGGCGGATCGTAGATGCGTTTCAGCAGCGAGGGGTACTCCTCGTCCCACAGCGTCACGATGCGGCCGTTCACCCGGTTGAGGCGCGACAGCTGGTCATCGATGAACCGCTGGTCGGGTTTCGCATGCGCCACCGCCAGGGCGATCTTCCGGTCGATGTGCTCGGCACCGCAGAGCTCGCGGGCAGAGGCCGCCATCACGGCGCGGGGGTGCCGGAAGTGAGCGATGAGCGAGCGGAGCCGGTGGTTCCCCACTTTGGGGATGGAGGCGAGATGCAGCAGGTCGCGGATGTCGAACGGAACGGCCATGCGTCTTCCTGTCGGCGCCGCGTGGAGGCGGCGGAGGGGCGGAGTGTGCGGTGTCGGTGAACGGGCGCAGGGCGGACGGCGGGAACGGCTAGGGCGATTCTCCCATGCGGATGCCGCGGGCGAGGGGCTCCCACCAGCGGCGCTCGATGAGGTGGACGATGTCGAACACCATCAGTCCGTCGGTCTTCTTCAGGTTCATGGCGACCGCGGCGGCGAACTGCTCGGGATGGCCGGCGTACTGTTCCACGTACAGACCGCCGAACACCGGAACGGCCCCCATCGTCACCCGCATCGCCATCTCGGCGGACCCCTCCACGGAGTACCACGCTTCCTTCGGTCCGCCGGACCCGGACTCGGTCACCGCAGCGCTGTTCTTCCGCGCCAGCTCTTCCTTGGTCACCTCGAAGAAGTAGTTCCCTGTGGTGTACAGGTCCAGCAGTTCGGCGTACCCGTACTCGCGGTACCGTTCCGTCGCCCAGGGATATTCGAGGGACGGGTCGTACCGGCGGCTCGCCCAGTTCACCCCCATCTCGTAGTACAGCGGATACCACGCCCCGGTGTAATCGCCGAAGGAGATGCGGGGATTCGCCCCTTTCACCGCGGCGCGCGCCTCGGCGATGAAGGAATGGATGACCCCCGCACGCCATTCCAGCCAGCGCCGGTAGAAGGGGCCCGGCACGGTCACGGCCTTCCCGGAGGAGTCCTTCGACCACTCCAGCACGTCGCCGGGAAAACGGGGAACGGCCGCGCCGATGTACCGTTCGAACAACGAGCGGGAGAGGGGCGAGAAGTCGGCGGCGATGCCGTCGTAGCGGACGCGGTCAAGGATGACGCCGTCCAGCCGCGGGTAGCGACGGACCAATGCTGCGAGGACCGCGAGTTCGTGCGCGCGGACGGCGGGGTCCGCCGGATTGGTCATCGCGGAGTACTTCGTCTTCACCCGCGTGATGGGCATGATGCCCGAGTCGGTGTGGACGACGGTGGCCCACTCGGGGTGCGCGGTGTAGACGATGCCGCGGTCATGGAAATTGTGTCCCGCAACGAAGACGTTGAGCGATGCGTGCACGCGCAGACCGCGCCGGTGTCCCTCTTCGATGAACGTGCCGAGGTAGTCGAAATCGGGCCGCGTGAATCCGTTCCATTCCGTCATGCGCGGGGCGGCGGTGCAGGGGAAGAGCACCTCGCCGGTGATGGGCTTCACGTCCACCACCGCGTCGGTGAAGCCGAGCCGCCGGAGCGTGTCGAGGTAGCAGCGGATGGATTCGGGATACGAGAAGCGCCGGAAGTTGGCGGTGGCGTCGAACCACATCAGTTTCGGTTTCGGCGCGGCGATGCCGTGCGCGGAGGGGAGCAGCAGGGCGAACAGCAGAAGCGCGATGGACCGCCGCGTCATCCCGTGACCTCCTTTTGGAAGCGTTCGACGAGCGCCGCCGCTTCGGCGCGCGTACGCGCCTCGGCGATGATGCGGATGATCGGTTCGGTGTTGGATTTACGCAAATGTACCCAGGAGGAGGGGAAGTCGATCTTCAGTCCGTCATCCATGTTCGTCCGCTCGCTCTTCGCGTACCGGTCGTGCAGGCGCGCGAGGACCTCGTCCGGTTTCAGGGAACCGACCTCGATCTTGTTCTTCACAATCTCGTACGCCGGCAGGCCCGCCTTCAGTTCGGCGGACGAGCCGCCGCTCTCGGCCATCAGCTGCAGGAACAGCCCGATCCCCACCGCCGCGTCGCGGCTGAGGTGCACCTGCGGCAGGATGACGCCGCCGCTCCCCTCGCCCCCGATGACGGAGCCGAGCTCCTTCATGCGCGAGGCGACGTTGATCTCGCCGACGGGGGTCCGGTGCACGGCCGCGCCGTACGTCGCCGCCACGTCCTCCACCGCGCGCGTGGTGGAGAGGTTCACCACCACGGAGTGCCCCGTGCGGCCGGCCCGCTGTTCCGCCGCCAGTACGTACTTCACCGCCGAGACGATGGTGTACTCCTCGACGAAGGGACGCCCTTCGTTCGTGAAGAGTACCAGCCGGTCCGCGTCCGGATCGATGGCGAACCCGACGTCCGCCCGTTCGGCCGCGACGCGCGCCGCCAGCTCGGTCAGGTTCTCCGGCAGCGGTTCCGGCGTGTGGGCGAAGACGCCGCTCACGTCGCAGTGCAGCTCCACCACCTCGCAGCCGAAGGCGCGGAGCAGCTTCGGCACGATGGCGCCCCCCGAGGCGTTGACGCAGTCCGCCACCACCTTCAGCCGCCGGGCGGCGATGGCGCGCACGTCGATGAAAGGGAGGGAGAGGATGGCGTCGATATGCGTGTCGATGAAACCGGGCTCCGGACGAAGCGTTCCCTGGCGGTCCCACGGACGGTACGCGAAGTTCCCCCGTTCTGCGATGGACCAGAACCGGGCGTTCTCCGCGCCGTTCAGGAACATGCCGGAGGGACCGATGAACTTCAGTCCGTTCCACACCATCGGGTTATGGCTGGCGGTGACGGCGATCCCTCCCGCCGCCCGGAACCGCTCCACCGCCAGGCCGACGGTGGGGGTGGGGCAGACGCCGAGATCGATCACGTCGCATCCGCTCTGCAGCAGCACGGCGATGACCGTGTCCGCAATGGACCGTCCGGTGATGCGGCCGTCACGTCCCACGGCGATGGTGCCGTGACCGGCGTACTCCGCGAACGCGGCGGCGTACTTCACCGCGGTCTCCGGCGTGAGGGACGACCCGACGATGCCGCGGATGCCCGAGATGCTGACCATGAGGGACATGAAGGACCTTTCGCTGCGTGAATGTTCGGAACCAAAATAAGAAAGGAAGTACGGAAGGGCAAGACGCTGTGACGGCGATGTTTGCAATTGTGCACCGGATTGCCCATATTCACCTTCGCCACACGGCCATACATGGAAGGAGCCCTATGAACGCGCGGAAACTCGTCAGAACATTCCTCATCGTCGGCGGAATCCTCTTCGGACTCATGCAGTTCGTGCAGCCGGACCGTACCAATCCACCGGTGGACCCGTCGCAGACGATGCAGAGCGCTCTGGCCGTTCCTGCGGACGTTTCCGCGCTTCTGGACCGCGGCTGCCGCGATTGTCACAGCAACAGCACGACATGGCCGTTCTATTCATACATCGCCCCCGCCTCCTGGCTCGTGTCGTATGACGTGGAGGAGGGGCGGAAGCACTTCAACATGTCCGAGTGGCAGAAGTACAAGTTCTCCCGCAAGACCAACATCCTCGGCGGCATCGCCTCCACCGTCAAAGAGAAAGAGATGCCGATGCCGAAGTATATCCCCCTGCATCCGGAGGCCGATTTCACGGATGCCGAACGCCAACGCATCATCGACTGGGCTCAGTCCGAAGCGGCCAAGCTGATGGGTGAGGAATGACATCCCCCTGCCACACCCTCCGCACCGGAATGTGACGCACCGTACTGCGATTTTCCGCGGATTCCACCATTATTGACGCATTGTTGTGACCGGGACCGTCCGGCGGACGGACGGAGCGGGGCGTTTTCTTGCTTACCTCCCCAAAAATCCCAATATTGCGCGTAGAAATCGGAGTACTTCGATGAACTCATTGGTTCGCCTTCTGGCTGCCGTCTTCGTTCCGGCGCTTCTCCTCATATCCTGCGGTCCCTCCTTGTCCGACATCACCCTGGACCTCCTCCAGGAGGGGCGGAACGACGAGGCACTCGCCCGTATGCGCCGTGCGGTGGTGCTGGAACCGACCGAACCGGCCTACCACCGGCTGATGGGGATCGCCCTCTATAACAAGAAGCAGTACGCCGAAGCCGCCAAGACCTTCGAGAAGGTGCTGAAAATGGACGAGGAGGACGACCAGTCCGCCTACTACCTCGCGGCGGCGTACGAGGAGATGAAGGAGTATTCGAAAGCGATCCAGTACTACCGGCTGTACACTGAACTGACCTTTTACGGGGAATATAAGGAGCTGGTGGAAGCCCGCATCAAGCTCCTCTACCGCCAGCAGATGGAGGCGGAAGTGCAGAAGGCGCTCCAGATGGAACAGCAGCTGGACGTGGCGAAAGTGCCGGTGAACACCCTGGCGGTGCTCTACTTCGAGAACAAAGGCCGGAAGAGCGAATACGACCCGCTCCGGAAGGGGCTCGCCGAGATGCTCATCACCGACCTCTCAAAAGTGAAAACGCTGCGGGTCGTCGAGCGGGTCCGACTGCAGCAGCTCGTGCAGGAGCTGAACCTTTCGGAGACCGACCTGGTGGACCAGAAGAGCGCCCCCCGGTTCGGGAAACTGCTCGGCGCCTACCGGCTGGTGAAGGGATCGTTCTTCGAGCTCACCGGCGAAAAGATGAACATCGACGCCTTCGTCACCCGCACGCGTACCGGCTCCGTCGACGCAACGACGAACATCACCGGCTCCATGCAGGAGTTCTTCCGGATGGAGAAGGAGCTGGTCTTCAAGATCCTCGACGAGATGCAGATCAAGCTCAGCGACGAGGAGCGCCAGGCCATCCTCGAGGTCCCGACGGAGAACTTCTTCGCCTTCCTGCAATACTCGCGCGGACTCGAACTGGAGGACCGCGGGATGTACACGCAGGCATACGAAGCGTATTCGCAGGCCGCGGCGGCGGACCCGGACTTCGCGCAGGCGAAATCCAGCGCCACATCCGCCAAGAAGGCGGAGAGCATCGTCGGCCCGACCTCCTCGTCCGGACAGAACACCCAGCAGCAGAGCGGTGAGAGCGGCGAGACGCCGCAGAGCGGCACCGAGAAGACCACCGGTTCGTCCCCCTCCAAACCGACGATGTCCGGCCCCATGGGCATCGGCGGACCGCCTCCCTCCAGCGATCCGCTCAACCGCTCCGGACAGGGGAGCGTCGGGGACCGGATGAACAACACCATCAACAACATCCAGAACACCATCAATCCCGGTACCGGCTCGCAGACGCAGCCGCCGCCGACGGTGGTGTCACCGCTGCCGGGCCCGCCGAATCCGCCGGGAAACTGAGATGCGCCCGCTCGCAGCGATACTCTTCCTCCTCTCCGCGGCGTTCGCACAGAACGTGACCATCACGCCGCTGGGACCCTCCGGCGGGATCATCACTCTGCTCAAAGCGTCCGCGGACGATGCGGCGGTCCTCGCGGTCGTCGCGGAAGGACCGATGGTCCGTTCCGTCGACGGAGGTTTCACCTGGTCGACCGTCGCCTCCTTCCTTCCGACCGGTGCGGGGAACCAACGGCCCGAGATCGCCGACATCGCCTTCCATCCGTACTCCTCCGACACCGTCCTCGCCGCCACCACCGCCGGTCTGTACCGCAGTTCCGACCGCGGCGCCACCTGGACGTTCATCTCCGGCGGACCGACCCCGCGCTACAGCGTCCGGTACGCTCCCGCCAATCCCGCCATCGTCATCGGTTCGGACGGCGCCGGCGTGCTCCGTTCGACCGACGGGGGATGGTCGTGGTCGCCGCTGAAGGACAATACGTTCTTTGGCAACCGTCCCGTCCGCCGCGTTGCGGTCCATCCTGCCGACGCCGAACCGTTCTCGATGCGCATCGCCGCAACGACAACGTTCGACGACACGACCGGCATCTTCCTCACCACCAATGGCGGCGCCGCCTGGCAACCGATGGTGACCGGCCTACCGAAAGGGGCCGCCCGGCGCATTTACGCCGCGGAGATCGATTCCACCGGACTCGGCAAGACGCACTTCCGCGTCGTCATCGGCACGGCGGACGGCGTGTACGGCATGCAGACCGACCAGTACCAGGGGGCATGGCAGGCGGTAAAGAACAACGCGCTGCCGTTCAAGGGGACCGTCACCGGCGGCGCGTTCATCTACGACTCCTACGACCAGCTGACCCAGCAGCATAAGTTCAGTTTCTTCCTCTCGTCCAACGGCTCGGAGTACGACGGGCCGCCGGCGGCGTACACCCCCGCGCACGGGCTCTTCCGCATCGATTCGCGCTACAGCACCATCATCACCGTCGGCGCGCTGCAGCCGCCGGTCGTCCGGGTGTTCGACGGTCTGTGCGACATCGTCTCCATCGCATCGCCCGTGTCGGCGAACAAACAGAAACTGTACCTCGGCACGTCGGACGGCATCTTCGTCTCGATGGACGGCGGCACGACGTGGGAGCGGAGGAACACCGGCATCAAGCATGCCGTGGTGCGGAACGTCGTTTCGGTGGAGGGACCGGGCGGCTCCGGAACGCTCTATGCGGCGGTGTACGGCGGCGGAGTGAAGCGCTCAACGGACGACGGCGCGACCTGGTCGACGGCCGGCACCGGCATCAATAATCCGTACGTCACCGCGGTGGCGGCGGACCGCCGACGGGGCATCCTCTACGCCGGAAGCGTCTTCACATTACAGCAATCCATCGACAACGGCAAGACCTGGACGGTCCTCTTCACGGCCGATTCCACCATGGTGGTGACGCCGGAACGATTCACGACGCGGGAGAACGAATCGACCATCCGCATCTCACCGGTGGACCCGAACCTGCTCCTCTACCGCACGTCGGCGTACGGACTCCGCCTCAGCACGAACAGCGGCGTGAGCTGGCACCGCCTTACGATGCCCCCGGCGCTCGACACGATCCATACGCCGGAGAACATCGCGTTCGATCCAGTCGAGGCCAACACCATCTATCTTGCCGGCGGCCGCATCTACCGCTCCGCCGACCTCGGCCAGCATTGGAGCGATATCTCGGGGAACATCCCCGTCTCGGTCTTCGTGCCGGAACTCGGTCGCGAATCGGGGCTGGAGATGGTCAGTCCCACCGTCAACCCATCCGATCCCTCCGAGATCTTCGTCGCGTCCACGCTGAGCGAGCGCGACGGCGGACCGTACCTCCTGTACCGAACGAGCGATGCCGGTCAGTCGTGGCAGTCGATGGACACCGCCGTGCGCGTCTACGATGTGGAGTTCGACCGGTACGACGCGAAGCGGCTCGTCGCCTCCGGTCCGTCCGGCGTGTTCCGCTCCGTGAACGGCGGTTCCTCCTGGTCGTCGATGATGACGCAGACGCAGCGCCCTTCGTTCTATCTTACGGATGCGCACGTTTCCGACCAGGACCGATATTATTTCGGCAGCGACCAGGGGGTCGTCCGCGGTGTCATCGACGAGCCGCCGTTCCTTACGGTCGACACGGCGGTGGTGGACTTCGGTCTCGTGATGGCGGGAGGGATGGAGGAGTACCGTCTTGTGACGCTGAAGAACTCGTCCGGACTCCGGAACGTGCGGGTCCGGTTCGCCGGTCTCTCCGACACCGCGGCGTTCCGGTACGAAGGCATTCCTGAGTACGACATCCCGGCGGGCCAGTCCGCCGCCTTCACCGTCCGTTTCGCCCCGCTCACGGGCGGAGCGCGGACGGCGCTCCTCCGGTTCGTCACCACCGACCCGCGCATCGACACGCTTCGCATCGTTCTGAAAGGGGGCGCGTTCTCGGAACCCCTCTTCTCCTTCCTGTCCGCTGACGCCGGCGCGGTGCTCGTCGGCCGCGACACGGTCCTCACGCTGCAGCTGAACAACGAGTTCGGCGGTTCGGCGGTCTCGCTGCAGTTCCTCGGCAGTACCGATTCGTCCTCCTTCCGTTACCTCGGCCCGGCGTCGCTCGTCGTGGACACCGGCGCGACTGCGGCGCTCCAGTTCCGTTTTGCTCCCCGGACGGCCGGCGTGAAACGGACCTCCTTCGGTTTCTCCACCAGCGACCCGCGGTTCCCGTCGGTGCAGCTGCGCATGACCGGCACCGGCGTCACGCGGAACTTCGTCTCCCGACGCATCCTCTTCGACACCTCCGTGGGCCTTCCGGCGTCCAACGGTGCGTCGATGAAGGAGAACTATTCGTTCCTCCTCCGTGCGCTGGACCGGGCGGACATCGCCGCGGACCTTGCGGCGGATCGGCCTTCCACAGCATACTCTGCCGTGATGTACGTGCAGCCGGACGGTCCTCCGCCGCCGGAGGTCATCGATTCGCTCCGCCGCTACGTGCTGAACGGAGGCACGGTCGTCGCGGTGGGCGACCACGGGTTCGGGGCCGGACTGCCGTTCAACACGTTCCTCCATGACAGTGTCTGGGCCGCCGCGGGACTCCGCACCGGCCTCCGCTTCGAACCGGACCAGCTCGTCGACGCGTCGACGAACAGCACCACGCACGGCGGTACGCTCACCGCCTATCCCGCGGTCCGCTCGGCATTGACGAACAATGTGGACAGCATCGCCCTTCTCACCGCTTCGAGCATCACCGTCGACTCCGCCGTCGCCAACGCCGCGGCGCTGTTCGTCGCCCGCTCGCCGATGCTCTATTCCATCCGGGAGGGTGACACGTCGTACACGGCCGTTCCGTCCGCCGCGGTGGCGGCGGTCAGCCGGCTGGGAAAAGGGAAGGTCATCGCCCTCTCCGACCGGCACTTGTGGGAGAACGGCATGTTCCTCGACTCGATGGTGCAGTACGGGCTCTTCAGCGCCCGGAACCTCCAGTTCGCGCTGAACGTCTTCGGCACCGTGGACAACTACACGGCCGTGCTGCCGAATCCCACGCCGCAGGAGGCGTACCAGCTCATCAGCATCCCGTTCCACTTCAGTGATTCGTCGGTCCTCGCCCTCTTCAAGGACCTCGGCCGTCCCAACGACCTCGTCTGGCGGATGTTCGGACGCTGGACCGATGCGGCCGGATACGAGGAGTTCCCTGACCAGTTCAAGTCGGTGCGTCGCGGCGAAGCGTACTGGCTCATCACCAAACAGCGGACCGGCATCTCCTTCGGCACCACGGAGGTGCAGGGCTCCGAAGCGGACTTCGAACTCACGCTCCAGCCCGGATTCACCATGCTCGGCAATCCGTTCCCGTACGCCGTGAGCTGGGCGGAATCGTTCCGGGAGGACACTTCGGTCTCGGCGGTGCTCTGGCGGTACGACGGACGCTGGGACACCACCACGCAGGTGATGCGGCCGTTCGAAGGGTACTTCGTCCGCAACCGTTCACAGGTCAAGAAGACCGTCCGTATCAGTTCCGTTCCCGTCGACCTGTCGCTTTCGGTGCCGAAGTTCTCGTCATTCCAGGACGTCGCCGCCCCGGACGAATGGGTGCTCCGCATCGCCGCCGAGTGCGGCGACGCGTCTGACCGCGTCAATTTCGCCGGGCGTCGTCACGGTGCGCACATCAATGACGATCCGTTCGACCTCGACGATCCGCCCCCCGCACCGGGGAAGAGCGTCTCGGTCACGTTCCGCAACGGAACACGCCGGCTTGCGTCGGACATGCGGCCGGTATCGGCGGACGGCGGAGTGTGGGAGTTCGAAGTGGGCACCGGCGCTCCGGGAGCCGTCGTCCGTCTTCTGCTGGAGCGCAGCGGCGTACTGCCGCCGGGGCACTCGATGGTCCTGCTGGACATTGAGAAGGAAAGAGCGTATGCTGTGACGGGCACGAAGGAGGTCACGATCCCGTTCGGACGGAACGAGATCCGGCGCGGATTCCGGCTGCTCACGGGGAACGAACGGTTCCTGGCGGAGCATTCCGGCGGCATACCGCTGACGCCGGTGGAATACGCTCTGCATCAGAACTACCCGAACCCGTTCAATCCTGTGACCAATATCACATACGGCCTGGCCAGGAGCGGCGAGGTTCGGCTGGAAGTGTTCAATCTCCTCGGACAGAAGGTCCGTACATTGTACCGCGGTTTTCAGCCGGCCGGAACGTTCACCGCGGTCTGGGACGGCCGAAACGACGAAAATTCGCCCGTCTCAAGCGGCGTATACTATTATAGGCTGCAGAGCCGCGAGTACTCGGCAATGCGCAAGATGACGCTCATCAAGTAAATCCTCAATGTGATGATACGTACAACTTCCGACCTCCGAACTCTCCATATTGGGGCTGTCATTTTTTTAGGACTGGCCGTCACGATACCGTTACGGTCACAGATCGCGAAGCCGGGATACGACGACCGACTGCTCTTCAAAGGCGCCACCGGAGCGGTCATCGGCGGAACGGTGCAGCAGTGGACGCTGAACGACACCGGCACGTTCTTCCAGTTCTCCGCCCCCTTTTCCGTCTCGGTGCCGGTCGGCAACCGGATGCTGCTGTCGGTGACGAACTCCGGAATGTCGTCCTCGTCGGACCGGGCGGATGTGGCGGGCATCGTGGACACGCGCGTCGGACTTTCGTACGTGCTACCCGGTGACCGGATCTGGCTGACGGCCGGCGCGAGCATCCCCACCGGAACGACGGAGCTGGACGAGGCGAACGGTGAGCTCGACCTGTCGAAGTACATCACGCAGCCGGCGTTCGCGTTCCGCACGCCGGTGTTCGGCCAGGGGTTCAGCGGGAACGCGGGGGTCGCCTACGCGGCGCCGCTGACGCGGCGGCTGGTCTTCGGTCTGGGCACGTCGTTCTTCTACCGCGGCGAGTACCGGCCGGTGAAGAGTTCCGGCGATTCGGGTGCGGTCGCGTTCGACTACGATCCCGGGGACGAGGTCTCCGTGAACATGGGGATCGATTACATCACGTATTCCAAAGCCGCGCGGGTCTCGTTCGACCTCACCGCGACGTACTTCTTCGACGACCGGCTCAACGGTGCAACGGTGTTCCGTTCCGGTCCGCGGTTCTCCCTCTTCGGCGTGTACGCGCTGCGCACGGGGGAGTTCTCGCACGCGCTGAACGCCCGGCTCCGCTACCGTCTGCAGAACGCCTACATCACGGCCGGGACGGAGACGAAGTACGATGCGGCCGTGCAGGGCGAAGCGCAGTACACGCTCACCCGGCCGCTCACCGACTGGCTCGTCGGCACCGGTTCCGTGGAGCTCAAGTACTACACGCCGGACCAGGTCCCCTTCGGCGGATCCATCGTCAAGACCGGCGACGCGACCGTGGTGTCGGTCGGCGCGGACCTGCTGCTGCTCGTGTCGGACATCGTGACGCCGACGGTGACCCTCCGCTACGCGGCGGGGACCAGCACCATCGCGGACGGTGCGTTCAACGAAGTGTCGTACGACGTCACCGGCCTCGAGGCCGGCGTCGGTCTGAAGGTCTCGTTCTGACAAGTGTCGTTCTTATGTCTCATCAATCCGGAAGGATCATTCCTATGAAGTCCACATCCATCACGCGATGGTCGTCGGTCCTGCTCGCCGCGGCGTTCTGCCTGCTCCTGCTCCCCGGCACCGCCCGGGCCGACGGGCCGAAGACGATCGCCGTCCTCTACTTCGAGAACAACAGCGTCGTCGACAAGGAGAAACTGGACCCGCTCAAGAAGGGGCTCGCCGATATGATGATCACCGAGATGACGAAGGTGAAGGGGCTGAAGGTGGTCGAACGGCAGCGCATCCAGTCCATCCTGGAGGAACTGAACCTGAACGAGACGGACATGGTGGACCGTTCCACCACGCAGAAGATGGGGAAACTGCTCGGGGCGCAGGTGATGCTCTTCGGCGGGTTCTCCAACCTCTTCAACGACCAGCTCCGCATCGACGTCCGCGTGGTGCGCACCGAGACGGGCGAGACGCTGAAGGCGGAGGAGGAGACGGGTGAGCTCGACGAGTTCCTCACCATGCTGCAGTCCCTCGTGACCAAGGTGGCGAAGGACCTCGACGTGAAGCTCTCCTCCGAGGAGGAGGACCGGCTGGAGGCGGCGAAGGACGGGAACTTCGACGGCTTCGTGACGTACGCGAAGGCGCTCAACCACGAGGACAACGGCAAGAAGCTGGAAAAGCAGGGAAAGAAGGGGGAGGCGAAGACGGCGTTCGAGAGCGCGCGCTCCCTGTTCCAGAAGGCGTACGACGAATCCGACGGCTATGAACCCGCCAAGTCCAAGATGGACGAGATGGCGGCCGCGATCGCGAGATTGAAATAACAACAACACTACAAGGAGAGATTCCATGAAACGCATGCTATTGTTCCTGTCGGTCTGTGCGCTGCTGGCCGGACCGCTCGCGGCGCAGGACATGCCGCGCGTGATGGTGGCCGTCGACGAGAAGATCGACGACAAGGACGCCGCCGCGCGCAAGGTGGCCGGCAAGATCGAGAAGGCGCTCCTCGCCAAGGGGTACCGCATCGTGGACGCCCGTCAGTTCGACCAGGTCCGCGGACGCGACCTGGCGATGGGGGACCTGAACCCGACCAAGGCGAAGGAGCTCGGACGCCGGTACGGCGCGGAGCTCATCATCGCCGGCGGCGCGCAGGCGGTCTTCGGCGCGGAGCTCGAGACCTACGGCATCAAGACGCAGGAGTACACGGCGGACGGCGAAGTGAAGCTCATCATCACGGACACGGGGGAGATCCTCGCCGTGGCGAGCGCCACCGCCAAGAAATCGTCGCAAGGGAAGTCCCAGGCCGCCTCGCGCTCCCTGGAAGAGATCGGTGAAGCGCTGGCGGCGGAGCTGACGGCGAAGCTCGACGCGAAGATGAAGGAGATGAAGGAGAAACCCATCATCGTGGAGCTCATCCTCCAGGGGATCAACGACGCCTCCCTGATGCGCATCGAGCAGGAACTGCCGCAGAAGCTCTCCATGATCGAGAGCATGAAGCTCCGCTACATGGAGGGGGACGCCGCATCGTACGACGTGAAGATGAAGGGGACCCTCGACGACCTCCGCAAGGCCCTCTCGCAGATGCAGGACTACGCCGTGGTCGGCGCGTCGGGCAACCGCCTGGACGTCTCCACCAAGACCGGCGGCGTGAAGAAGACGAGCGTCATCATGTCCAGCGCACTGGAGATCACCGAGTTCCGGGTGGAGAACATCTTCCCGGCCCAGTACGCCTACTACGCCGCCAATCCCATCGGCGCCATCACGCTGGAGAACACCGGCAAGACCGACGTGAAGAACATCAAGGCGAAGGTCTTCATCCCCGCCTACATGCAGTTCGCCTCCGAACAGACCATCCCGCTGCTGAAGGCGGGGGAGAAGAAGACGTTCGACGTGTCGGCGACGCTCGACGTCGAGAAGCTGCAGACGGTGACCGAGAAGAAGGTCACGCAGATCAAGGCGGAGATCGCCTACAACCACAACGGCGAAGAGAAGAACCGCAGCATCACCAAGCCGGTGACGATGTACAGCAAGAACGCCATCAGCTGGAACCGGCCGAACCACGTCGGGGCGTTCGTCACCGCGAAGGACGCCGCCGTCGAGAACTTCTCCCGCAACGTCGTCGGGAACGTGAAGTTCGACCCCGCCGCTTACCCGAACGCGTCGCGCAACATGGTGAACGCGATGAAGATCTGGGACGCGGTCCGCGCCTTCTCCATCAACTACGTCTCCGACCCGTGGGTGGTGGCCGAAGGGGACGTGCTGGACGAGATCCAGTTCCCGCGCCAGACCCTCGCGAAGAAGGCGGGCGACTGCGACGACAGCTCCATCCTGCTCGCCGCCTGTCTGGAGAACCTCGGCATCCGTACGAAGCTCGTCGGCACCGCCGACCACATCTTCATCATGTTCGACGCGGGGGTGAACCGCAAGAACGCGTCGCGGGTGAGCCTGAACGAGCGCGACTACGTCCTGGCGGACAACACCGTCTGGATCCCGCTGGAGACCACCGTCATCAACAAACCGTTCTCCGACGCGTGGAAGCTCGGCGCCGAAGGGTACCACAAGACCGCCGACGCCAACGGGAAGCTCGACATCATCGACGTCCGGAAGGCGTGGGAGGTCTCGGCCCCCGCGAACCTGGCGGGCGACGAGAAGGTCGCCGCGACGCCCGACGCCGCCGTCATCGAACGGCTCCTGTCGGAGGACGCCGCCGCCCTGACGAAGTCCGGCGCCGACATGCTCGGCGAGAAGGTGGCGTACCTGAAGGCCCAGAAGACCGAAGCGGGTGCGAACGAAGCGGCCATGCTGCTCGCCAACGCCGGCCGGTACGACGAGGCCATCGCCGCGGTGAAGCCGTACAAGGGCGCCGCCGCGCAGAACAACCTCGGCAACGTCTACCTGCTGAAGGGCGATTCGCTCAACGCGGTGAAGAGCTACGCGGCCGCCCTCAAAGCGGACGCGAAGGACGGCGGCATCGACCTGAACATCGGTCTGCTGAAGTACCTCGGCGGGGACCACAGCGGCACGGTGGATGCCTTCGCCGCCGCCGTCGGCAAGTTCCCGACGCAGGAGCAGGCGTACGCGGAGCTCGGCATCGACAACATCGTGGCGGAGATGGGGCAGACCCGCGCCGCCGAACGGACCGCGTTCGTGGACAAGGGGGAGCTGCAGAGCCTCCTCTTCAGCGCGCTGCAGGACCTGCAGGCCCGCAAGGAAGCGCGCGCCACGAGCCGCCAGGTTCGCCGCGGCGAGAACAAGTTCGTCTTCGGCGGACGGCGCGGCATCGATCCGACCGCCCTGGCGAACATCAAGGACTTCCTGTACTGGAAAATCTAGTGGAATTTATTCCCGATTTTTCGCACGTTACCCTCCGTCCGGAGGGTAACGTGTTTTAAAGCGGTCCGGACCACCGGCCTCATCGCCCCACCATCCGTCAGGAGCGGTATGAACAAAAAACTCATGAAGACCATGTTCGGCATCCTGTTCGCCGTGGTCTCCGTCGCGCTCACCACCGGTCTGTTCCAGTGGGAGTTCTTCCGGTCCCTCGAACTCAAGGCGTACGACGCTATGCTCACCGCCCGCGGAGTCCGGGAGCACACATCGAACGTCGTCATCATCAAGATCGACGAATTCACGATGAAGGAGCTGGACTATCCCATCCCGCGCGACAAGTACGGAACGCTCCTCGCCATCCTCGCGCAGAGCGGCGCCAAGGCGGTGGGGGTCGACGATCTCTTTCCGACGGTGAAGCAGGACAGCGTGTCGCTCGCACAGAACGAGCAGTTCCTCCTCTTCCATAACTACGCGCCGAACGTCTATCACGCCATCGGACCCTTCATCCCGCTGGACGACAATCCCGGCGAGCCCCGGCACACGGACCGTGAGGCGTACGCGACGCTCCATCCGCACTCCATTCCGGCGAACGGCCGCCGGCTGAACTTCCCGCAGGCCACGTACATCGACGAGCGGCCGTTCGATTCCCTCGCGTCGCTCGCCGCCGGGGTCGGCCACGTGCTGCTCTCCCCCGATCCCATCGACGGCATCATCCGCGCGGTCCCCTTCTTCGTCGAGTTCTCCGGAGACTACTATCCGACCTTCGGAGCGGCGCTGGCGTTCGCGGCGGCCGGCGTGGACCTGAGCACTGTGACGGTGGAGGAGACCGAGACCGGCATGACGGTGCATGCGCCGGTCGGCGCCTCCGGACGCACGCTCGAGATACCTCTCACCACGGAGGGGGACCTGGAGATCGACTACGTGGGGGGGAACGACAACTTCACGCAGGTGTCGCTGCAGGACGTGCTGGACGCTTTCGTGCGGCAGGATGCCGCCTTCCTGGCGAAGTTCAAGGACGCCGTCGTCATCATCGGGCCGACCGCCCGCTCCATCGGCGACCATAACGCGACCCCCATCGCCGACATCTCTCCCAACTGCTTCGTGCATGCGAACGTCTATGACCAGATCATGATGGGACGCTACATCACCCACGCCCCGGCCGGCACTCAACTGCTGGTGCTGATGGTGCTGGCGCTCATCGTGAGCATCGCCGCCATCCTGCTCAAACTGCGCTGGAGCGTCCCCATCGGCGTGGTGCTCACCGCCGGGTACCTCTGGTTCGCCTTCTCCACCTTCACGAACACGGGGGAGGTGTACACGCTCATCGAGCCGCTGTTCGCCCTGTTCTTCTGCTACGCCTCGGCGATGAGCTACACCGCCGCCACCGAAGGGCGCCAGAAGGCGATGATCAAGGGGATGTTCGAGAAGTACGTGGACCGGGCGGTGGTGCAGCAGATCATCGACAATCCGTCGCTCGTGAAGCTCGGCGGCGAGGAGCGCGAGATCACCACCGTGTTCGCCGACATCGAAGGGTTCACCAGCATGGCGGAGAAGATGGGCCCGCAGAACACCGTCGGCATGCTGAACTCCTACCTCACCGAGATGACGAGCATCATGATCGAGGAGTACGGGACCATCGACAAGTACATCGGCGACGCCATCATGGCCTTCTGGGGCGCCCCGCTGGAGGACAAGGACCACGCCTACCACGCCTGCGCGGCCGCCATCAAGATGCAGCGGAAACTGACCGCCCTCCACACCAAGTGGATCCATTACGGCCGTCCGGTGGTGAACCAGCGCATCGGCATCAACACCGGCAAGGCGGTGGTGGGGAACATGGGGGCCGAGGCGCGCCTGAACTACACCGCCATCGGCGACGCGGTGAACCTCGCCTCGCGGCTCGAGGGAGTGAACAAGGAGTACGGCACCCGTCTGCTGATGAGCGACAACACCTACCGGCAGGTGCACGACCGCGTCCTCTCCCGCGAGATGGACCTCGTGGTGGTGGTGGGGAAGACCGAACCGGTGCGCATCTACGAGCTCATCGCGCTGGCGGACGAGGTGCAGACCGACGCCACCAAGAAGTTCCTCGAGTACTACCACAACGGTCTCGAGGCGTACAAGAAGCGCGCCTGGCGCAGCGCCGTCGACCAGTTCAACCAGGCCCTCTCCATCCGCAAGGACGACATCGTCTCGAACCTCTACATCCAGCGCTCGATGCTGTTCGTGGACAATCCTCCGCCGGAGGACTGGAACGGCGTCTTCGTGATGACGAAGAAGTGACCGCACCGCGGTCCGACCCGGTCCCCGCCCGCCGCCCGGCGCGCGGGGACCGCCGTTTCCGCCCGGACCCTTCGCTCGGGTTTCCGGCGGAATCCCCTCTGTTTCATTGCATTTTACCCCTTTCTTTTATATGTTGACGCAGTTTCCTTCGCGACCATCCTCAATCGGGGTCCCTTTCCTATGAACTCCTTCTTCACGTTCATCAATTCGTCCGTCGGCAAGAAGCTGTTGATGAGCCTGACGGGGCTCTTCCTGTCGCTCTTCCTCATCGTCCACCTGGCGGGGAACCTGCTCGTGCTGCGGCAGGACGGCGGCGAGTCCTTCAATACGTACGCGCACTTCATGGGGGGCAATCCGCTGGTGCGCACCCTCGAGATCGGCCTCTTCCTCTTCATCGCGGTGCACATCGTCAACGGTGTCCGCATCTGGTGGCAGAACCGCAAGGCGCGCGGCAAGCGGTACGACGTGTACCGGCTGGACGAGAACACCACCCTGCCGTCGCGCATGATGGCGCTCTCGGCGTCGCTCGTGCTCCTCTTCCTGGTGGTGCACCTCCGGAAGTTCTGGGTGCCGGCGCGGTTCGAGGGGGAGCAGAACATGGCCGGACTGGTCGTTACCACGTTCCAGAACGGATGGTACGTCCTCTTCTACCTCATCGCGCTCGTCGTGCTCGGCTACCATCTGCGGCACGGGTTCCAGTCCGCCTTCCAGACCTTCGGGTGGAAGACGAAACGGTACGCCGGGCTCATCGAGTTCGCCGCCGCGTTCTTCTGGCTGGTCATCCCGGTCCTGTTCGCGTGCATCCCTCTCTACGTCTATCTCACCGGCGGCGCCGCGGTCGCGTCCCTCCGGTAACCATCAGTCGCGAGAACACTTATGACACTCGATTCCAAGATCCCCGGCGGCCCGATCGACAAGAAGTGGTCCGAGCACAAGTTCCATATGAAGCTCGTCAATCCGGCCAACCGGCGGAAGTACAAGGTCATCGTCGTCGGGACCGGCCTGGCCGGTTCCGCCGTGGCGGCGAGCCTGGGCGAGCTCGGCTACAACGTGCTCGCCTTCTCGTACCATGAATCCCCGCGCCGGGCCCACAGCATCGCGGCGCAGGGGGGCATCAACGCCCCGAAGAACTACTCGAACGACGGCGACAGCGTCCACCGCCTCTTCTACGACACGCTGAAGGGGGGCGACTACCGCGCCCGCGAGGCGAACGTCTACCGGCTGGCGGAAGTGAGCGGCAGCATCATCGACCAGTGCGTGGCGCAGGGGGTCCCCTTCGCGCGCGACTACGCCGGCTACCTCGACAACCGCTCCTTCGGCGGCGCGCAGGTGGCCCGCACGTTCTACGCGCGGGGACAGACGGGCCAGCAGCTGCTGCTCGGCGCCTACTCGGCCCTCGTCCGGCAGATGGACCAGGGGTCGGTGAAGTTCCATGAACGGCGCGAGATGCTGGACCTGGTGGTGGTGGACGGGAAGGCTCGCGGCATCATCGCCCGGAACCTGCTCAACGGCAAGCTCGAGTCGTACAGCGCGGACGCCGTGGTGCTCGCCACCGGCGGCTACGGCAACGTCTTCTACCTCTCCACGAACGCGAAGGCGAGCAACGCCACTGCGGTGTGGCGGGCGCACAAGCGGGGGGCCTTCTTCGGCAACCCGTGCTTCACGCAGATCCATCCGACGTGCATCCCGGTCACCGGCGACCATCAGTCCAAGCTCACGCTGATGAGCGAGAGCCTCCGCAACGACGGACGCGTGTGGGTGCCGAAGAAGAAGGGGGACGCCCGTCCGGCGAAGGACATCCCCGAGAACGAACGCGACTACTACCTGGAACGGCTCTACCCCTCGTTCGGGAACCTCGTGCCGCGGGACGTGGCGAGCCGCCGCGCGAAGGAGATGTGCGACAACGGCTACGGCGTCGGCTCCTCCAAGATGGCGGTGTACCTCGACTTCGCGGACGCCATCAAACGCCTCGGCCGCGACAAGATCTTCGAGAAGTACGGCAACCTGCTCGACATGTACAAGCAGATCACCGGCGAAGACCCGTACCAGGTGCCGATGCGCATCTATCCGGCCGTCCACTACACCATGGGCGGCCTCTGGGTCGATTACAACCTGATGAGCACCGTCCCCGGACTGTTCGTGCTCGGCGAGGCGAACTTCTCGGACCACGGCGCGAACCGGCTCGGTGCGAGCGCGCTGATGCAAGGACTGGCGGACGGCTACTTCATCGCCCCGTACACCGTCAGCGATTACCTCGCTTCCACCTCGTTCACCCCCGCCCCCGCGGACGGCCCGGCCTTCAAGGAGGCCGAGAACACGGTGACCGCCTCCATCAACAAGCTGCTCGGCATCGACGGCACGAAGACGGTGGACGAGTTCCACCGCGAGTTCGGCAAGGTGATGTGGGACCACGTCGGCATGGCGCGGAACAAGGAGGGTCTCAAGAAGGCGCTGGAGCTCCTGCCGAAGATCCGCGCGGAGTTCTGGAAAGGGGTGAAGATCACCGGCAACGCGCACGAGATCAACACCGAACTGGAGAAGGCGCAGCGGGTGGCGGACTTCATGGAGCTGGGCGAATTGATGGCGCTGGACGCGCTGCAGCGCGAGGAATCGTGCGGCGGACACTTCCGCGAGGAGTTCCAGACCGAGGAGGGGGAGGCCAAGAGGAACGACCGCAAGTTCGCCTACGTCGCCGCCTGGGAGTACGCCGGAGCCGGGAAGAAACCGGTCCTGCACAAGGAAGAACTGAAGTTCGAGTACGTGAAACCGTCACAGCGCAGCTATAAGTGACCGCGACCGTCCACCGACCACTCGGTCCGCACCGCGGACCGGCAACGGAGCATAAGGAGCACGAATGAAGATCACGCTGAAAGTATGGCGCCAGAAGGACCAGAACGACGAAGGGCGCTTCGTCGAGTACACCGCGGACCACGTCTCGCCCGACATGTCGTTCCTCGAGATGCTCGATGTGGTGAACATCGGCCTGGTGAAGAAGGGGGAGACCCCCGTCGCGTTCGACCATGACTGCCGTGAGGGGATCTGCGGCAGCTGCGGCATGATGATCAACGGCCGGGCGCACGGTCCGGGCCGCGGCATCGCCACCTGCCAGCTGCACATGCGCAGCTTCCGGGACGGCGACACCATCGTCATCGAGCCGTGGCGTTCCAACGCCTTCCCGGTGCTCAAGGACCTGATGGTCGACCGGACCTCCTTCGACCGCATCATGCAGGCGGGAGGGTACACCTCGGCCAAGACGGGCGGCGTGCCGGACGGCAACGCCATCCTCATCCCGAAACCGGTGGCGGACGAGGCGTTCGACGCGGCGGCGTGCATCGGCTGCGGCGCCTGCGTGGCGGCCTGCCCCAACTCGTCGGCCATGCTCTTCGTCTCGGCCAAGGTCTCGCAGCTCGCCCTGCTCCCGCAGGGACAGGCGGAACGGACCGCGCGCGTGCAGCGGATGATCGCGCAGATGGATGAGGAGAAGTTCGGCTCCTGCTCGAACACCTATGCCTGCGAGGCGGAATGTCCGAAGCAGATCTCCGTCACCCACATCGCCCGGCTCAACCGGGAGTTCGTCGCCTCGCAGTTCTGACACGTCCGTACAGCGCGAAGCCCCGGTCCCCCGGGGCTTCGTCATTTTTAAAGGATGCGGAAGGCCGCCGTCACTGCATCACGATGGTCTCCGAGATGAACCGCTTCACGGACCAGAGGCTGCCGAGCAGCCCCAGCACCACCCCCGCCGCCACCAGCACGCCGTAGAACCACCCTTCCACCGCCAGGAACTCCGACAGGTCCGCGCTCACGAACGTGCGCGCCGCGAGCACGAACCCCGCGATGAGCGCCGCCGCGAGCGCCCCGCCGGCCACGCCGTGCAGCATCCCCTCGATGAGGAAGGGGGTGCGGATGAAACCGCGCGTCGCCCCGACGAGCTTCATGGTGGTGATCATCTTCCGCTTCGCGTAGATGGTGAGCCGGATGGTGTTGGAGATGAGGAAGAGCGTGGCGATGAGGAGCGTGGCGCCGATGGCGGCGCTCGCGCTCACGAACACCTTCACGCGCCGGTCGAGGATCTCCAGCAGCGCCTTGCGGTACACCACGTCGTCCACGCCGTCCAGCGCGGCGAGGCGCGCCGCCGCGATGCGGGCGCTGTCCGAATTGCGGTACTCGGAGGCGAGACGGACCTTGAACGACGCGGGGAGCGGATTGAACTGCAGCACCGTCCGGATGTCCTCGCCGAATTCGCGCTTGAAGATGGCCGCCGCGTCCTCCTTGGAGATGAACGCCGCGCTCTCCACGCCGGGGACCGCGAGCAGCGCGTCGTGCACCCGTCCCGCCTGCGCGTCGTCGGCCTCCACCGCCAGGAACACCTCGAACTCCACCTTGTCGCGGAACGACTGGATGATGGCGTTGGTGTTGGAGTAGATGACCGCGAACAGTCCGAGCAGCAGCAGCGAGATGGTCATCGTGAAGATGGTGATGACCGACGAGAGACGCGCCCGCCGGAACCCCGAGAAACCTTCCTTGACCGTGTAGAGGAATGCCATGTCAGTGCACCACGTTTCCGGCCTCGTACGAGCCGAGGACCTTGATGAAGGATGCGTGACGCCGCAGACCCCGCAAGGCGGCGGCGCACCGGGGACGATGCGGGGCCGAATCGATGTCCACGTAGAAGACGTACTCCCACGGGGAACCGACGATGGGCCGCGACTCGATCTTGAGCAGGTCGATCTCCTGTTCCGCGAACGCGGCGAGGCACGCCGCGAGCGAACCCGGGGTGTGTGCCGTCTTGAACGCCAGCGTCGTCTTGGGACGGCGGCGCGGGACGCGTGGTTCGGCGGAGAGCACCGCGAAGCGGGTGTAGTTACGGCGGTCCGTCTCGATCCCTTTCCGCAGCACGCGCAGTCCGTAGTGGGCGGCCGCCTGGAGGCTCGCCACGGCGGCCGCATCGGTCCGGCCCTCGTCCGCCAGCATCTTGGCGGCCCCCGCCGTGTCGTAGAACTGGTGCACCTGCACTCCGGGGAGCGTGCGCAGGAA
The DNA here is from genome assembly GCA_008933835.1 of Bacteroidota bacterium. Classification (GTDB taxonomy): domain Bacteria; phylum Bacteroidota; class Ignavibacteria; order UBA10030; family UBA8401; genus SpSt-333. The sequence goes on from WBUG01000026.1 coordinate 36,479, forward strand.
GCGGTCGCTCTGCCCGAGCGCCTGCGGATGCGAGAACACGTGCCGGACCTTCTTCAGCGGTACGCCGGGGAGCGCAAGCAGACAATGCCGGATGCGCAGCTTCAGTTCGCCCACGATGGTGAGCGGATACTCCAGCAGCAGGTCGTAGTTCTGCGCGATGCTGCCGAAGAGCGAGTTCTCCACCGGCACGATGCCGAAACGGACGCGCCGCTTCCGCACCGCGTCGAACACGTCGCGGAACTGCGCGCACGGCACGGTGACGGCGCGCGGGCCGAAGTAGGAGAGGGCCGCCTGCTCGCTGAAGGCGCCGTGCTCTCCCTGGAACGATACGCTGATGCTCATAGGCTCAATTGGAGGCATCGGTCCATTGGGTGATCATCCATACCTCCCCGATGGCCTGACGCTGCATGGTCAGTTTCGCATACCCGTCCACCCGCACCACGTCGCTCGCGCTGAAGGTGACGGTCAGGTTGAAGTTCCGCAGCACGACGGCGTGCAGGCTGTCCGGCGCGACGACGGACGAGATGACGGAGTTCCACACCAGGTCCAGCCGCTGCGTGTTCTGGAACAGTCCGTGCGTGGTTCGGATGTCCTGGTCGCGTCCCCACCGGTCCACGATGCCGCCGTTGTCGTAGTCGTTGTATTCGAAGCTGAAGGACGGCGCCAGGAGCTGTCCGTAGATGGTCGAATCACGGAACGCGTACGACTGCCGGAAGTTCTGGAACACCCCTTCGATCTGCCGCTGGTCCCCGAGGATGGAGCCGCCGGACCCGTCGGACCGGTCCAGCGCCGGCGCGAACGGATTGTCGCACCCCGCCAGCAGCGCCAGCGCGAGCAAGAGCACGAGGGGTCTCATTTGGAGAACTGTCCCTTCAGTTCGCTCCAGCCGGAGTCCTTCTTCGTTTCGTAGTCCACCCACCGGTACACCGTCCAGAGCCCGAGCGCGTTCGGCGCCATGTAGAGCTCGCTCCGGCCGGTGAACTGGTCCGTCACCCCGGGGCGGTCGTGCTGTACGGTCAGCGTGTACTCCACCGTGTGCACGGCGGAGTCGTTCTGGTACCGCACCGGCGGGGCGGGGAACGCCAGCACCATGCGCGGGGCGGAGGAGGCGTCCAGCGCGCCGACGAGCTTCCGGAAATAGTCCGTCTCCGAATCCGTGTTCCATGCCGCGAAGACCGACGGGTACCGGACGGCGGCGGACTGGTTCGGGACGAAGAGGAAGGTACGGCCGTGGAGCGCGGAGTCCGCGAAGAGCTTTTCGTACTCCGTGATGTTCTTCTGCTGGAAGGCGGACTGGAAGTTCTGCAGCAGCACCTGGTCGTCCGTGGCGAAGGGGAGCGACTGGTTGTCCGTTCCCGGCGGTTCGGGGTCGCGCGTCTCGAACAGGTCGCACCCGGCGGCGCCGAGCAGCAGGAGGAGCGTGAGACCTATGACGGCGCGGTCAGAGCGCAACGCGCCCCTCCAGCGCCCGGGTCAGCGTCGCCTCGTCCGCGAACTCGAGGTCGCCGCCGATGGGGAGGCCGCGCGCGATGCGGGTGACCTTCACGGAGAGCGGCTTGAGCAGCTTGGCGAGGTAGAGCGTGGTCGTCTCCCCCTCGACGTTCGGATTGAGCGCGAGGATGACCTCATCGATCTCGCCGGCGAGGCGGTTCAGCAGTTCCTTCACTTTCAGGTCCTCAGGACCGACGCCGTCCAGCGGCGAGAGCGCGCCGCCGAGCACATGGTAGAGCCCGTTGAACTCGTGCGTCTTCTCCAGCGCGATGACGTCGTTCGGCTCCTCCACCACGCAGATGATGCGGCGGTTCCGTTTGGGACCGGCGCAGATGGCGCACGGATCGTTCTCGGTGATGTTGGAGCAGACGGAACAGTACCGCACCTTCTCCTTCACGTCCACCAGCGCCTGGGCGAACGCCCGCACCTCGTCCGTCGGCATCTTGAGCACGTACAGCGCCAGGCGCTGGGCGGTCTTGCGGCCGATGCCGGGAAGACGGGAGAACTCTTCGGTGAGCTGCTGGATGGTTTCCGAGGTGTAGAGCATGGGTCCGGTTCGTTCGGTTCGTACGGGATGAGGGAGCGTGCGGCCGGTCAGCCGAACATCTCCTGCTCGACCTGCTGGAAGATGATGTGGCCGATGGTGATGTGTCCCTCCTGGATGCGCTGCGTGTCGGTGGAGGGAACGACGATGGCGACGTCGCACAGCTCCTTCGCGGCACCGCCGTCCCGGCCGAGGAATCCCACGGTGGTGATGCCCGCCGCGCGGGCGGTCCGGAAGGCGTTGTTGACGCTCTCGGAGTTCCCGCTGGTGGAGATGCCGATGAGCAGGTCGCCCGGACGGCCGAGCGCCTCGACGGAGCGGGCGAAGACGTTGTCGTAGCCGATGTCGTTGGCCCCGGCGGTCAGGTTCGAGGCGTCCGTGGTGAGCGCGATGGCCGGCAGGCCGGGGCGCTTGATGGCGGGGCTCAGACGGATGACGAACTCGGTGGCGAGGTGCTGCGCGTCCGCCGCGCTGCCGCCGTTGCCGCAGAGCATCACCTTCCCCTTGCCGTTGAAGGTGCGGATGATGAAGTCCACCGCCTTCGAGATGTCGGCGGTGCACTGTTCGGCGATGCGGAGCTTCGTCTCGGCGCTCGCCTTGAGCGAATCCTGGATGAACGACTGCCGGTACACGAGGGTGAGCGGTGAATGGGCCATGGGTCCTTCGGATGATTGGTGACGGCGCCGGGGTCAGCGCGTATGGATGGCCGCGGCGAACTCCTTCATGAGGGAGGCCGAGCCGTCCTTCTCGAACACGGTACCGGTGACGATGAACCGCGCTCCCGCGCGGACCTTCCGGTGCGCCTCCTCCGGCGTGCGGATGCCGCCGCCGACGATGGCGGGGACCGAGCAGTATTTCGCCACCGCGCCGATCATCTCGTCGGGCACGGACTGCTCCGCGCCGCTACCCGCCTCGAGGTAGAGGAGCTTGAAGCCGAGGATCTCCGCCGCCAGCGCGTGCGCCAGCGCGATGTCCGGCTTGTGCCGGGGGAGCGGACGGGTGTTGCTCATGAACTCCGCCGAGGTGGTCCGGCCGGACTCCACGAGCAGGTACGCCGTGGAGATGGCCTCCAGCCCCATCTTCTTCACCACCGGCGCCGCGAGCACCTGCTGACCGATGATGTGCTCCGGATTGCGGCCGCTCAGGATGGAGAGGAAGAGGAGCGCGTCCGCCTTCGGCGAGATCTGCATGAGGCCGCCGGGGAAGATGACGACGGGGAGCGTCGTGTTCGCCTTCATCGTTTCGATGCAGCGGTGGAACGAATCGTCCGTGATGAGGCTGCCGCCGACGAGGAACGCGTCCGCCCCCGCTTCGGCCGCCTGCTGCGTGAACGCCGGGAGCTGCTCCGGCGCGATCTTGTCCGGGTCGACCAGGACAAGGTAGGAGGCGCCGCGCTTCGCGGCGCCGTCGAGGAGCTGTTGGTGGATGGACATCAGACCGCCATGGTTTTAATGAGGTCGGGGAACGCGCGCACCGCGTCGCCCATCTTCGCCGTGTCGCGTCCCCCGGCCGTGGCGAGGTGCGGTTTCCCGCCGCCGCCGCCGTTGAGGGACTTCGCCACCGCGCCGACGATGCGGCCCGCCTGGAGGTTCTTCGATGCGATGAGGTCGTCCGTCACCACGCAGACGAGCGCCGCCTTGTCGTCGATGACCGCGGCGAGCAGTCCGACGCCGCTGCGGAGCTTGCTCCGGAGCGCGTCGCCGAGGGACTTGAGCGCCTCCATGTCCGCCGCCGGAACGACGGCGCTGACCACGGTGAAGCCGTTCACCGGCGCACCGTCCTTCACCAGGGCGTCGAGGTCGCCGCTCGCGGACTGCAGGGCGGCCTTCGCCTTCTCCTTCTCGGCGAGTCGCTTCTTCTCCGCCAGTTCGAGGATGTACGACTCCAGTGCCTGGAACCGCGCGAGCTGGTCCGCGAACTGCCGTTTCATCTCGCCCATGGTGACCGATGCCGGGAGGTCCGGGATGTCCTCGTACTTCCGCAGCTTCGTGTCGAGCCCGAGCGCTTCCTCGTTCGTGAACGGGGAGGCGGCGCCGAGCTCGGCGTGCATCGCCTGCACGGCGTCGATGAGGTCGTACGCGTGCTCCACCCGTTCCCGGTACGTCTTGTTCTGCAGCGACAGGTACTCGAGCGCGCCGCCGTGCGTGAGCGCCTCGATGCGGCGGACGCCGCTGGCGCTGCTCCCTTCGGTGCGCACCTTGAAGTAGCCGATCTCCGCGGTGGTCGAGACGTGCGTGCCGCCGCAGAACTCCTTGCTGAACTCGCCGAACTGCACCACGTTCACCCGGTCGCCGTACTTATCGCCGAAGAACATGAGCGCCCCCATCTTCTTCGCCTCGTCGAAGGGGATGTTCCGGTGGTGCTGCAGCGCGATGTTCTCGGTGATGCGTTCGTTCACGATGGCCTCGACCGCCTGCAGCTCCGCGTCGCTCACCTTCGCGAAGTGGGCGAAGTCGAAGCGGAGATGCTCCCGCGCCACGAGCGAGCCCGCCTGGTGCACGTGCGCGCCGAGCACCTGACGGAGCGCGGCATGCATCAGGTGCGTGGCGGTATGGTTGCGCATGATGGCGGTGCGCCGCGCCGCGTCCACCCGGGCGGTGACCGCCGCTCCGCCGGCGGCGGGAGGGACGTCCGAGCCGAGGATATGCACATGCACCCGGCCGCTCTTCTGCGTATCGAGCACCGGATAGGCGGTACCGTTGATGATGAGCTCTCCGGAATCGCCCTGCTGTCCGCCGGATTCGGCGTAGAAGGGGGTGGAGGCGAGGACGACCAGGTTCCGTTCCGCCGCGAGCAGCGGTGCGGCGGCTTCGGTCATGTCATATCCGACGAAGGAGAACCCCTTCTCGTACGCGTCGGTGCCGAACTGGCGAGCGTTCTCCTTGCTCTGCAGGGCGATCCGCTCCTGCTCGCTCACGTCCGTGCCGCCGTGCAGCTTCGATTCGCGGGAACGTTCGCGCTGCTCCTCCATCAGCTTCGAGAAGGTGGCGGCATCGACGGTGAGCCCCTTCTCGGTGCAGAGCAGCTGCGTCAGGTCGAGCGGGAAGCCGAACGTGTCGTACAGCTTGAAGGCGACCTCGCCCGGGAAGACCTTGGACTGCTTCAAGCCGGAGACGGACTGCTCGAAGATCTCCAGGCCTCGGTCGAGCGTCTGGTTGAAGCTCTCCTCCTCGCTCTTGATGACCCGTTCGATGTGCGCCTGGTGCTGCACGATCTCGGGGAACACGTCCCCCATCGTGTCCACAAGCGTCTGCACCAGCCGGTACTGGAACGGCTCGCGCAGGTCCAGTTTGCGTCCCCACCGCGCGGCGCGGCGGAGGATGCGGCGCAGCACGTACCCGCGCCCCTCGTTGGAGGGGATGGCGCCGTCCCCCACGGCGAACGTCAGCGCGCGGATGTGGTCCGCGACGACGCGCATCGCCACGTCCGTGTCGGTGTGCGACGCCTTGTACTCCTTGCCGGAGACGGCGGAGATGGCGCCGATGAGCGGCGTGAAGACGTCCGAATCGTAGTTGGAGGGGAACTTGCGGAAGCCGCTTTTCATCGATTCCATCACCGCGCACACCCGCTCGAAGCCCATGCCGGTGTCGACGTGCTTCGCGGGGAGCTCCTTCAGCGAACCGTCCGCCTCACGGTTGTACTGGATGAAGACGAGGTTCCAGATCTCGATGAGCTCCGGCGAGCCGGCGTTCACCAGGGCCGCCGGGGCGTCGCCGCGCTGCGTCAGGTCGATGTGGATCTCGGAGCAGGGACCGCACGGTCCGGTGTCCCCCATCTCCCAGAAGTTCTCCTTCTCGCCGAAGCGGAGCACGCGCGACGGGTCGATGAAACGCTCCCAGAGCTTGGCCGCCTCGTCATCGGTCTTATAGACCGTCACCCAGAGCCGCTCCTTCGGCATCTTCCACACCTCCGTCAGCAGCTCCCACGCCCACTCGATGGCCTCCTTCTTATAGTAGTCGCCGAAGGACCAGTTGCCGAGCATCTCGAAGAGGGTGTGGTGGTACGTGTCGCGTCCCACTTCCTCCAGATCGTTGTGCTTGCCGCTCACGCGGATGCACTTCTGCGTATCGGCGGCGCGGGTGTAGTCCCGCTTGCCGGTGCCGAGGAAGATCTCCTTGAACTGGTTCATCCCCGCGTTGGTGAAGAGGAGCGTCGGGTCGCCGTGGGGGATGACCGGAGCGCTGGGAACGATGGTATGCTGCTTCGAACGGAAAAAGTCGAGGAACGACTGCCGGATCTCGCGTGATGTCATGGTGCTGAATGTGGTCCCTTCTGCCTAGACTTCGATGTGGGTCATGAGTTCGATCTCCTCCAGAACGCCGGTCACCTGCAGGCATTTCACGATGTCGCCGGTGAAGACGACCGCTTTGCCGGTGTGGTGCACCTCCCAGGTCAGCCCTTCGGCCGTGGCCTGGTCGCACCCCGTCGCCTTGATGATCTGTCCGATCACCTCCTCGAAGGTGTGCACTTCGTCGTTGAACAGGATGGCCTTGGCCGGGGTCTGGATGGTGACCTCGTCAAGGACCTCTTCTTCGCTCTGTGTCTGGTGGTCCGCCATGGTTTTTCGGAATTATCAACTAAAATACGCAAAATGGGAGAGGGGTGCAAATTGCTCTTTTCTTGCAGTGCTGAGGAGTTCTTCATATATTTTAGACGATAAATCGGAATGATTACTCCATTTTTGAAAGAGTGAAGCCATGACATTCGAC
>WBUG01000027.1 GCA_008933835.1 Bacteroidota bacterium
CGCCCGACCGGCCGGGACTCGGCTGGGATGCGGCATGCAACCGGACGGTGACGTACGGACGGATGAAGGACCGGAGCGACGGGAAGGTCTTCCACTATTATAATACGCACCTGGACCATGTGGGAACGACCGCCCGGGCGGAGAGCGCAAAGCTCATCCGCCGTCTCGCCGCGGCCGTTCCCGCATCGGAACCGGTGCTGGTGACGGGGGATTTCAACGCGACGCCCGATTCGGAGCCGTACCGCATCATGACTCAGAAAGAGGGCGGGAGGGAACTGAAGGACGCCCGCGCGCTGAGCGCGGCGAAACCGTACGGCCCCTCCGGCACATTCACCGGGTTCGACCTCACGGCGGCGCCGAAGCAGCCGATCGACTTCATCTTCGTCTCGGACGGGGTGACGGTGGAGCGCTTTGCGGTCCATTCCGAAACGACGGACGGGCGTCTGCCGTCGGACCATTACCCGGTCTCGGCGTCGGTGCGGTGGGGGAAGTGAGCCGCGGCCGGCTCACTTCTGGTCGGAGCGGATGTTGTACAGTTTGATCTTCTCGAACAGCAGGCGCCGGCTCATCCGGAGGAGTTCGGCGGCGCGGCTCTGATTTCCGGCGGTGCGGCGGAGGGCGACGGCGATGACGCTCCGTTCGAAGTCGCGCACCTGGTCGCGGAACGAGCGCTCGTCCGCCGGAGCGGCGGCGGAGGCGAGGGGCGGCGCGGCCGAGACGGTGATGGGGAGGTAATCGGTGGTGATGACGTTCCCCTGCGCCATGACGATCATCCGCTGGATGATGTTCTCCAGTTCGCGCACGTTCCCGGGCCAGTGGTAGGCGGAGAGCTTGGCGACGACCTCCGGCGAGACGACGATCTTGCCGTCGGGACTGTACTTCTTGCAGAAGTGGGTGATGAGGGGCGGGATGTCCTCCGCCCGTTCGCGCAATGCCGGCACGCGGATGTGGATGACGTTGAGGCGGTAGAAGAGGTCTTCGCGGATGCGTCCGCTCCGAACGTCCTGTTCGATGTCGCTGTTGGTGGCGGCGATGATGCGGACGTCGGTGGTGAGGGTCTCGTTCCCGCCCACCCGTTCGTACGTCCGCTGCTGCAGCACGCGCAGCAGTTTCATCTGCAGGGACATCGGCATGTTGTTGATCTCGTCGAGGAACACCGTCCCGCCGTTCGCCACTTCGAACCGTCCTTCGCGCCGCGCCACCGCACCGGTGAACGCCCCCTTCTCATGGCCGAACAGTTCGCTCTCCAGCAGCGTTTCGGTGAGTCCGCCGCAGTTCACGATGATGAACGGCCGGTCCTTGCGCAGCGAGTGACGCTGGATGGCCTGGGCGATGAGCTCCTTGCCGGTGCCGCTCTCCCCCTGGATGAGCACGGTGGTGTCGGTGGGGGCGGCGCGTCCGATCTGTTTGAAGACCTCCTGCATCCTCGGTCCGGCGCCGATGATGGAATCGGTGACGGCGAGGGGAGGGTCCTGCGAGACCCGGGAGCGGAGCTGGCGCACTTCGCGCAGCAGGTCGCCGTAGCCGACGGCGCGCTTCACGGTGAGAAGGAACTCGTCCAGGTCGAACGGTTTGTCCAGGTAGTCGTACGCGCCGGCCTTCATCGCCATGATGGCGCGTTCGCTGGTGCCGTAGGCGGTGAAGACGATGACCGGGACGTCCGCATTGAGCCGTTTCATCTCGCCGAGCACGCTGATGCCGTCCATCTTCGGCAGATTGATGTCCAGCAGCACGAGCGCCGGCGTCAGTTCGCGGAACGCGCGGAGCCCTTCGGCGCCGTCGCCCGCCTCCGCCACGCGGTACCCTTCACGGCCGAGCAGGTCGTTGATGTTCTTGCGCATCGCGGCTTCGTCGTCCACGACGAGCACCGTCCGTTTGTCCTTCATGCGGTCCGTTCCTTCCTTCCGAGCGGCAGGGTGATGGTGCAGCGGGTGCCGGAGCCCTCCGGCGGCGTTCCGAAGACGATGGAGCCCTGGTGCGACCGGACGATCTCGTAGGCGATGGAGAGTCCGAGCCCGACGCCGTGCTCCTTGGTGGTGAAGAAGGGGTCGAAGATGCGTTCCCGGATGCCGGTGTCGATCCCCTTGCCGTCGTCGTCGAAATGGATGATGATGGCCCCTTCGGCGGCGCCGGCCGTGATGCGGAGGCGTCCGCCGTCGGGCATCGCTTCGACGGCGTTCATGCAGAGGTTGAGGAAGACCTGCTCCAGGGAGGGAGCGTCGACGGCGATGTCCGGCAGCGGGCCGGCCATGACGATGTCCACCGTGACCGGCCGTCCCTGCGTCTCGTCGAGGACCAGCATGCGGACCCGTTCGAGCAGGACGGCGATGCTGCTCACCTGCATCTTCGCCGCAGCGGGTTTGGAGAAGAGGAGGAGCCGCTTGACGAGACGGGAGAGTCGGTTGATCTCGTCCACCACCAGCTGCAGCGAGTCCGGCTGCACCGGACGCTGGCGGTCGGCGTCGTCCGCGCTCTGCCGGAGGTCGCGCTGCCACATCTGCACGCGAGTCTTGATGACGGCGAGCGGCGTCTTCACCTCGTGCGCGACGCCGGCGATGAGCTTGCCGAGGGTCGCCATCTTGTCCTGCTGGTGCAGGTCCCGCTCGAGCTGCTCGCGGCGCCGCTGTTCCTCCATGAGCGCGTCGACCATCCGGTTGATGGAGGAGTTGATGACGCCGTAGACACCGGCGCGTTCGGGCAGACGGTACGTGGGATCGTTGCGGAGCGTCTCGAGGCCGTGACGGATGGCGTTCACCTGGTAGCGGCGGATCCAGAAGAGGATGAGGACGGCGCCGAAGGCGCCGAACGCGACGATGGCGGCGATGTTGAGGACGCGCGCGAGCTGGTTGCGCGGCAGTTCCTTCTCGACGTGGATGCGTGCCCAGACGCCGCCGACGTTCCGGCCGCCGTCGCGGAGCGGCATCGTGGCGAGGGGGAAGATGGCGAAGTCGAACGAATGGAACTCCGTCAGCGCCGTATCGCGCGCGATGGAGGCGAGGACCTGTTCCTTGATGATGGGATAGGAGCGGGGTGCCGGTCCGTACGCGGGTTTCGGTGCCGGCGATGTGGGCCAGGAATATCCCGTCATTTCGTCCGCGGCGAGAAGATAGAATCCCCCTTCCATGCCCGGGATGCCGACGACCTGAGCGGCGGTGACCGATGCGAGCCGTTCGTTCACCGTTCTCAGTTCATGCCGCGTCAGTTCGGACTTGAAGAAGAAACCGGCGTCACCCAGACTGTCCAACAGCGGAGCGGCGGCGGCGGCGATGCGCCGCACCGACTCTTCCGTCCGCCGGGTGTTCTCGCGGACGATATCGTCCGTCCACCGGTCGATGAACGCCCGTGCCGCGAGCACGGCGAGCGTCAGGACGGCGAGGAACGCGACCGTGAAGGCCGCCGACCGGGGTGTAAGACCGAGCGTTCTCATGCGTGAAGGACTTTGTTGCGAATGTCGTGCCATCATCCTTACTATAGAGAGTGAGGCGATTTGACCGTTCAGAGGTCAGACTAGTGCTAATTTAGCACAACGAGTGCGAAAAAACAGCACAATAAAATTATTGAATCCACGTAAAACAGAAAAAATTCGCCGTTTCCAGTGGCATAATAATTGAACGTTCAACGGACAATTCTTTACCCCTACCGATACGGAGGAGATATGACACGCCACCACCGCATCCCGATGACCGTCCTCTTTCTGCTGGCACTTGCGTCCGTACTGCCGGCGCAGCGGTTCGCCGTGGCGACCGGTGACTGGAACGGACCGATCTGGGCCGCCGCGTCCGACGGTGCCGCCGGCAGCGCTGCCGTACCGACGATGACGGACAGCATCACCGTGAATGCCGGGGTCATCGTGACGGTGCGGCAGACCGATGCGCAGTGTCATTCCGTCGCCTTCGGCGATGCGGCGGCAAAACTGGCGCTCGATACCGGAAGCGTGCTGACGGTGTACGGGAACTTCACGCTCGCGACCACCGCGCACAATGCCATCGCCTCCTGGGCTCCGCAGGCGCGTCTCGTGCTCGCCGGCGGCGGCGTGCAGCTCATGAAAGGGTGGAGCACCTCCGGTTTCTCGACGTCGTTCAACTACCTGCGCGTGGACAAGACGGCGGGGAAGGTGGTGACCGACGGAACGAACATGCGCTTCGGCATCGGCGACACGCTGGAGATCGTGCGGGGGACCTTCGAGCTGGCGTCGACCGACGACATCGAGTCGCGCAGCTCCTCCGGTTCCGCGACCTCGTTCGTGCTGCTGGTGCAGCCCGAAGGGAGCTTCACGATGACCGGCAGCACGTCGCACATCCGCCGGGCGAGCAACACGTCGCTGGAAGCGAAGCGCGTGGGCCGTGCGGTGGTGTACGGATCGGCGACGCTCCGTTCCACCTCGACCAACGGGCTCAACTTCGCCGGCATCGACGTGAACGACGGCGGCGAACTGGTGGCGGCGAGCTTCAGCAACAGCGCCGTCGGGAACCTGAACGCGGGAGCGGTCACGGTGAAGTCCGGCGGCGAACTGCGCATCATCAGCACCGCTCCGTTCTGGGACACCACCTCCGCCTCGGTGACGCTGCAGGCCGGCGGCGTGTACCGCATCAACGGCGACCCCGGCAACGCGTTCCCCCGCACCTTCGTCAACGGCGGCACCGTGCGGTACGGCGCGACGGGGGACCAGACGGTGAAGGACATGCCGTACCACCGGCTGGAGATCAGCTTCGCCGGAACGAAGACATGGACGGTGGACACGAACCGCGTCATCGCCGAAAGCCTGGAAGTGAACAACTCCGCCGTGCTCCGCTTCGCGGCCTCGTCGCCGAAGACGGTGACGCTCAACGGAACGCTCCGCCTCACCAGCGGTTCCGTCAACAATCACGATTCGAACCAGGTGACGCTGGCGCTCTCCGACACCGCGGACATCTCGCGCGCCACCGGCACGCTCGCCGCGGCGCCGCAGTTCGGGGCGTCGGTGAACCTGCGGTACACCAGCTCGGTGCAGACGGTGACGCCCGGACCGGAGCTGCCGTCATCCGCATCGGTGCTCGGTACGCTCGCGCTCAACGCGCCGATGGGCCTCTCCCTCAGCGCTCCGGTGACGGTGAACAAAGAGCTGAACCTCACCGAAGGACTGCTGTACCTGAACGACCATCGTCTGACCCTCGGACCGGCCGCCGCGGTCACCGGCACTCCCGCCGACAGCGCCATGGTGGTGCCGAGCGGCACCGGCACGATGCGGAAGACCTTCGCCTCCGCATCATCCTTCACGTTCCCGCTCGGCGACACGCTCGCCGGCCGGCGATACACTCCCGCCGCCTTGACGTTCACCTCCGGTACGTTCGCGCCGGCGCAGGTGGACCTCTCGGTGACACCGCAGAAGCATCCCGGCAACACCAGCACCGGTTCGTACCTTGCGCGGTACTGGACGGTCGCCGCCACGGGACTCTCCGCCTTTTCGGCGGCCGTTTCGTTCGACTACGATACGTCCGACATCGCCGGAACCGAGAGCGCCCTGGTGCTGGGTCAATGGACCGGCAGCGGATGGGCCTCCGCGCAGGGAGCCGCCGACACGAACCTGCACCGTCTCAGCGGTACGGTGACCTCGTTCTCCGACTTCACCGGCGGGGAGCTGAAGGGTGTGACGGGTGTGACCACTCCGCCCTCCGTTCCGACCGTCTTCGCGCTCCGGCAGAACTACCCCAATCCGTTCAATCCTTCGACCGTGATCGCGTACGACCTGCCGGCGGCGAGCACCGTGTCGCTCGCGGTCTACGACATCCTCGGCAAGGAGGTGGCCGTGCTGGTCAACGGCGAACAGCCGGCGGGGCGGTACAGCGTCTCACTGTCGTCCGCCCGGTACGGCATGGCGTCCGGTCTCTACTTCTACCGCATCGCCGCCGCGGGGGGCGGACGGCGCTTCGTACAGGTGAACAAGATGATGCTGGTGAAATAAATGCGGAGCTTCGCCGCCGTCATGCTCTTCCTTGCTTCATTCGCGCCCCCCTCCGGCGCCTCCGATCCGCGCGCCGCGCTGGACAGGGACGAGGTGACCATCCTTGTCACCGATTCGGGGCTGGGGGGACTGTCGGTGGCCGCGGACATTGAGCGTCAGATCCGACACACGCCGATGTTCCGGCGCGCCGACGTGGTCTTCTGCAGCGCGCTTCCCCCCGGCGGCCGCGGCTACAACGACATGTCCGGAACGGACGAAAAGGCGGCGGTCTTCTCCTCCGCGCTGGACGGTATGATGCGGCGGTACGCCCCCGACGTCATCCTCATCGCCTGCAACACGCTGTCGGTCATCTACGACCGGACCGAGTTCTCGAAGCGGAGCACGGTGCCGGTGGTCGGCATCGTGGAGATCGCCGCCGACGAACTCGCTGCACGCTGGAAGCGCTCACCTTCCGCCGCGGTCCTGCTGTTCGGCACCGAGACCACCGTCGCCTCCGGCGCGCACCGGGCAGCGCTCGTCGCCCGCGGCGTGCCGGAGAGTCTCATCATCGCGCAGGCTTGTCCGAAGCTCGAGAGCGAGATCCAGACCGATCCGGCCGGCGACATGACACGCACATACATCGAATGGTACACCGACGAGGCAGGCGCGGCGCTGCCGACGCCGGCCCGTTCGGTCATCGCCGGACTCTGCTGCACGCACTACGGGTACAGCGCCGGGATCTTCGCCCGCGAACTCTCCCGGCTGCGTCCCGTACCGCCGGAGGTGATCGACCCGAATCCGGGGATGTCGCAGCGGGTGCTTCCTCGGCGGACGCAGCGGTTCCCCGGCATCGTTCCCTCCGTTCTCGTCGTCTCCCCGGTGAAGCTCTCCGCCGAGGAGACCGAGGCGGTCGGCCGGATGCTCCGGCCCGTCTCGCCCGCCACGGCGGACGCCCTGACGGCGTACCGGTTCGAACCGCACCTGTTCCCGGTACCGGAGGTGCGCCGGTGAACCGGTTCGGTATCCTCCTCGCAGCGCTCCCGCTTCTCGCCGTCTCCCTGGCCGCCCAGCCGTTCGTTCCGGGTCAATCCACCTTCGGCCGCAACAACTACATCGAGTACATCGCGGGGAACTCGCCGTTCATCCTCTCCGCGCCGCACGGCGGGTCGCTCGAGCCGGCGGAGATCCCGGACCGCACGTTCGGCACCACGACGAAGGATGCGAACACCGAAGAGACGGCGCGGGAGATTCAGGCGGCGTACCATGCCCTCACGGGAGCGTATCCCCATGTCATCATCTGCCGGCTCCACCGGAGGAAGATCGACGCGAACCGCGAGGTCGTCGAGGGGGCACAGGGGAACGAGTTCGCGGTGCAGGCGTGGAACGAGTTCCACGCGTTCATCGATTCCGCGAAAGCGGCGGCGGTCCGTTCGCACGGAGCGGCGTTCTACATCGACCTTCACGGCCACGGCCACACCGTCCAGCGGCTGGAACTCGGATATCTCCTTTCCGCGTCGCAGCTGGACCTCCCGGACAACACGCTCAATTCCGCCCCCGGATACCGGAACATCAGCAGCATCCGCACGATGGCCGCGGCGGCGGGGGTCCCGTTCGCGGAAGTGCTGCGAGGCGAATCGAGCTTCGGCGGGTTCATGGAGTACCTCGGGTATCCCTCCGTTCCCGGCGTGCTGCAGCCGACGCCCGGGAACGATCCGTACTTCAACGGCGGATACAACACCGAACGCCACGGTTCGCAGAACGGCGGCACGGTGAGCGGTCTGCAGATCGAATCGAACTACACCGGCGTGCGCGACACCGACGCGAACCGGAAGGCGTACGCGCGCGCCATCGCGGACGCGGTGGCGCGGTTCAGCCGGCTGCATCTCTTCCACGACGTGACGCTCCTCCGGCCGGCTGTGCGCATCAATGAAGTGCTCTTCGATGTGCCGGCCGACGACGCCGGAACGCCCGCACTGGAGGGCGATATCAACGGCGACGGCGTCCGCAGCGCGCGGGGGGACGAGTTCATCGAGATCGTGAACGCGGGGAGCGACACGGCGTCCATCGGAGGGTACCGCCTTGCGGACCGCGATATGACATCGTTCTTCACCTTCCCGGAGGGGACACGGCTCGCACCGAACGGCGTCGCGGTCGTGTTCGGCGGGATGGGCCCGGGCGGTTCGGGACCGGCCGTGCCGGCGGGAACGCTCGTCTTTGCCGCCCGTCCGGGCGCCGCCGATTCCGGTTTCACCGTCTCCGCCTCCAAGACCAATCTTCTCTCCGCCGGCGACGGTGTGGTGCTGTTCGATCCCTCGGTCAATTACGCCGCGGACGAAGTGTGCTGGGGGAGCGCCGCGGTACGGACGAAGAACGGACGGAAGCTCATCGCACCGAACACCGCATCGGGCGACAGCATCGCCGGCGCCATCCAGCAGTCGGTCACCCGCACGGTGCCCGGCACCGGCGCCTGGACGAAGCACCGGTCCGTCTCCTCCTCGGCATGCTCACCCGGGGCCGCCGCCGTGATGAGCGTCGGCGCCGCCTCCGGAACCGTGCCGGTCACTCCGCTGCTCGTGCGGAACTATCCGAACCCGTTCAATCCGTCGACCGAGATCCGGTTCCAGCTCGCCTCCGCGGGACGCGTGACCGTGACGGTGTTCGACCTGCTCGGCCGCCGCGTCGCGACGCTGCTCGACGAACATCGTCCGGCGGGAACCGGTGCGGTCCGGTTCAGCGGGGAGGGACGACCCTCCGGCGTGTACCTCTGTTCGGTCTCCTCCGGCGGCCGGACGGTCACCGTACCGATGACCTTGTTGAAATGAAACGAACCGCATCATTCCATCAGCATACCATCATGAAGAACATCCTTCTCCTCTTCGCCGTTGCCGTCCTCCTCGGCGGTTGCAGCCTGCTCGAGAACGACGGCGCGGACGACGCTGCCATCTCGCAGAACGGCGGGTACTTCTACCTGCTGGACCGCACCACCGTCTCGCTCGTGATGCTCGACGCGCAGCTGCATGAACTGCAGCGGTGGAACCTGTATCCCGTCACCAACGACACGAGCCTGCAGGGGATCGCGTTCGACGGCAAACGGCTCTGGATCACCACCTCCGGCAGCGCGCTGAAGGTGATCCAGCTCGACATCGACGGAGCGAACGTCAGCGCCCTGAAGACGTTCGACGCGCCCCCTCAGCGCCGCGGCACCGTACGCGGCATCGCGTGGGACGGCGGCTCGCTCTGGGTCGCCAACAGCGGCTCCCGGACGTACACCATTCCGGCGATGCTCTATAAAATGGACCCGCTCACGGGGAAGAGCCTCGACTCATTGACGCTGCCGTTCGCTGAACCGCGCGCGGTGGGGTACGTGCCGTCGTTCCTCAACGTGTACGGCGTCGGCACGAGCGACCCGATGCTCTACATGAGCGACGTGAACACGAACAAGATCTACCGGTACAATCTGGCCAAGCCCGCGTTCGATACGGCGTTCTCGGCGCCGGTGCCGCCGCGCGGCGTGTCGTACGTGAATCCGGTCGGCATCTCGGGGGACGGGCAGGCCATCTGGCTGGTGAACAGCAGCGCCTCCAGCGCGGCGGACCATCTGTACCGCATCACCTACGCCGGCGCCGTGGAAGTGCGGTACGATCTGCCGTACAGCGAACCGGGACCGATGGTCTGGTCTTCGGCGGACGTCCGGAACGCGGCGGCCGCACCTCTTTCGGTGCTCTCCGTCTCGCCGAACAGCGCGCGCATCGATACCTCCATGACCGTGGACATCTTCGGCACGGGATTCCGTTCCGGCACGGGACTGACGGCGTCGTTCGGCGCCGGCATCACCACCGATTCGGTCCGCTTCATCTCCTCCACGCAGCTCAAGGCGGGCATCACCGTCTCGGCCTCCGCCGCGGTGGGGAAACGGTCCGTGACCGTGACGAATCCGGGCGGCGTGACGGCGACGGGAGATTCGGTCTTTTCGGTGACCGCGGTCGCGCAGGGTCCCGGTCATCTCTGGCTGGCGGACCAGGCTTCGCTGATGCTCTATAAGATCCGCATCAGCGACACGACGGTCGTCGCGCAGTACAGCACCGCTGGACTCTCCTCCGCCGGTCCGCAGGGGGTCGCGTACGACGGAACGAACCTGTGGCTCTGTCTCTCCGGCACCACGCGGCGGCTCTATAAAGTGGACACCACCGGCGGAAGTCTCAACGAGCTCTCCTCCTTCGCGGCCCCCGCCTCGGGCGGAACGCTGCGGGGCATCGCGTTCAACGGCGGGTTTCTCTGGATGTCCGTCAGCACCACCGCGCGCATCTACAAGATCGATCCGGCGTCCGGACTCGCCGTCGACTCGCTCTCCTCACCCGGAGCCGAACCGCGCGGCATCGCCTTCTCCGGCGGCGAGCTGTACTGCAACGACACCACCATCGATTCGGTCTTCACCTACTCGGCGGCGCAGTCCCGGTGGAGCTCCCGTTTCGCGACGCCGACGCCCACCGGCGGCACGGCCTCGAACCGGTTCGCGACGGGCCTGACGTGGGACGGCAGCAATTTCTGGATCGCGAATTCGACCAACAATTTCGACCACGTGTACAAGCTCGGTCCGTCCGGCGACGTGCTGCTGAGCGTCGCGGCGCCCGGCATCGGAGCAGCGCAGCTGACCGGTCTGGCCCATACACCATAGTGAGAACACCGACCATGATGAACCGAACCATCATTCTCCTCTTGTTCGCGGTCCTTCCCGCCGCGGCGCAGTTCACCGTCACCGGCGACTTCCGCGTCCGGTGGTACTCGGACAGTTACGACGACGCTCTGGACTCGCGCGGCAAGGAGAACTACATGCGCTACCTGGGCCGGCTGCGGGGCGTGACGAGCCTCGGCGAGAACACCCTCTTCCGGACGGAGCTCATCACCCTCATCGACAATCCGAACGCACCGGTCCGCAACATCGCCGGCACCGGCGCGATGCGGTACGGCATCACGCAGATCTACGCGGAGATGACCTATCCGGACCTGCTCGTGTTCGACGTGGTGCGGTTCCGGCTCGGCCGGCAGCAGTTCCCGATCGGGAACGGTCTCTCGATGGGCGATTCGTACTACTTCCTCGACAAGTTCGACGGTGCGCGCATCGACCTGATGGTCGCGCCGTTCACCCTCTCGCTCTTCGGCGCCATCACGGGGCAGAACCTGAGCGGCACCGGACTCTATCCCGATCCGGGCAGCGACCAGCTGTACGTGGCGAGGCTCGGCACGACGGTGTGGAAACAGAGCGTGATGGCGTACCTCATCAACCAAAAACTGCGCGGCTCGTTCAACGACACGTACGTGGCGGGGGCGGGGGCGACGGGCGAGATCGTGTACAAAGACCTTGAATATAATATCGAAGGGGCGTACCAGTCGTACCACACCGTGCCGGGACTCCCCGGGAAGCACGGACTGGGATACATGGGGGGCGTTTCGTACCGGTGGGGAATGGGACCGTTCCGTTCCATCAAGGTCGAATCGCGTTACGCCGCGTACGAGGGGGACGATGCGTCCACCAGGGAGATCGAGATGTTCAGTCCGCCGTACCCCAGTTTCTGGTGGGGAAGCCGCGCCGGATATGTGGACGGCGACGTCGGGGGCGATTTCCCGCGCAACGGCCGCAACCTCGAGGGGAGCCGTATCTGGTATTCGCGCGTCTATGTGATCCCGTCCGCCCTTCCGAAGCTCCGGGTGCAGGCGCAGTACATCCATGTGGGCGAGTACGTGGACAATGACGACTACAACACCATGGACGACGAGCTCTCCGTACGCGCGTACTACACGCTCTCGGCGCAGTCGGCGCTGCAGGTCCGGTACGCCCGGGCGTTCCCCAACGACGGCGACCGCGACCTGAACGGCGACGGACGCATCTCCAGCACCGAAGACCGGTACAGCGTCAGCAGCATCATGCTCGAATGGCAGGTACAGTTCTGAACCATCATCACATCTTACATCACAGGGAGGGAAGAATGAGAACACTGGTACGCATCGCATTGCTCGCGCTGCTCGCGGGAGGGACCACGGAGACCGTCGCACAGATCACCTCCGCCGCCAGCGGCGACTGGAGCCAGACGTCCACTTGGACGGGCGGCGTGCTGCCGACCTCGTCCGACAACGTCATCATCGCGTCCGGACATACGGTGGCGGTGGACGACGCCAACGCGGTCTGCAACAGCATCAGCTTCGGCGACGCGACGGCGAAGCTGAACATGAACACAAGTGGATCAGTGCTGAGCCTCCATGGCAACTTCGCGAACTTTTCGACGACGCATGTTGCGTTCGCTGCTTGGACGGCCGGTGCAAAAATCCGGTTCACCGGATCTGCCGTGCAGACGATCTCCGGACTCAATACGAGCACATCGGCCGCTCAAACGACCTTCATGGAGATCGTGGTCGATAAAACTGGAGGTAAGATCACCACCCCCGGTGCAGATGTGAAGCTCAATCTCGGGACATCCCTTGAGGTCGTCAACGGCACGTTCGAACTCGGTTCAACCGACGATATTCAAGGACGCATCATCGATGGTACGAGTGCGACATCACCAAGCATCACGGTGCAGAGCGGTGGTCTCTTCACGATGGTCGGCGGAGGATCCCATATTCGGAGGGCCAATAACACCGGGGACGATACGAAGCGTATCGGCCGTGTGACGCTCTATGGACAGATGCAATTGACGACCACCTCCAGTAATGCCTTGAACTTCGACGCTATCGATATCGAAGCGGGCGGAGAGCTCACCGTCAACACCATTTCGGCCGGCTATTTAAATCCAGACACGGTGAACGTGAAGCTGGGCGGGACGTTGGTGATGAGCACCACGAACAACGTATGGAATACCACCGATACGTGCGCAGTGAATCTGCACACCGGCGGAGTTTATAAAGTGGAAACATCGACGACGAACTTCCCGTCGACGTTCATCAATAATGGGACCGTCCGATACCAGCGGTCTGCAACCGATGGTGCTCAGACGATCGTGGACATGAACTATCATCGTCTGGAGGTCAGTTTTGCCGGAACCGGCACCGGAAACAAGACCTGGACCATGGCGGCCGACCGGACCGTCGCCGATTCGCTCGAAGTGAACAACAGCGCGCGGTTCGTCGTCAAGGCGGCGTCGGCGCAGAACCTCACCGTCGGCGGGACCCTCCGGCTGACGAGCGGCACCTTCTTCAATAAGCCGGATTCGAACGTCACCGTGAAGCTCGCGGACGGCGCGACGGTCTCCCGAGCCACCGGAACGCTCACCGACGCGCTGACTCTGCTCGGGAACAATACGGCCCGGTACACGAGCACCACGAGCGGCGTCACGACCGGACCGGAGCTCCCCGCCAGCATCGCGAACCTGACCGTCACATCGACGCAGACCGTGACGCTCGGCGGCAATACCGCGGTGACGGGAACGCTCACGCTGAGCGCAGGAACGCTCGCGCTGAACGGCACGACCTCCACCTTCGCTGCCATCGTCGGCACCGGCGGCGCTCTGGCGGAGACGCAGTCGCTGAACGCCCCTTCGTCGGCGGACGTCGGCGGACTCGGCGCGCTCATCTCGTCGTCGGCCGATCTCGGGAGCACCACCGTGAAACGCGGCTACAACGTGCAGAGCGGCAACGGCAACCAGAGCATCGCGCGGTGGTACGACATCGCTCCGGCGACCAACACCGGACTGAACGCGACGCTCGTCTTCCCGTACAGCGAAGGGAGCGAGCTCAACGGCATCGCCGAGGCGGACCTTGCCCTCTTCCGCTCCACCGACAACGGCACCACCTGGACCCTGGCCGGTGGAACGGTGGACCAGGGGGCGAACACCGTCACGCTGACCGGCATCGACGGTTTCTCGCGGTGGACGCTCGGAAGCGCCGTAGCGCCTCTGCCGGTGGAACTCTCGTCCTTCACCGCTTCGGCGGTCAACGGCCGGACGATGCTCCGATGGACCACGGCAACGGAGACCGACAACCGCGGCTTCACGGTGGAACGCCGCACCGCCGGCGAGGCGGCATGGACCGCTCTCGGCTTCGTGGAGGGAGCGGGCACCTCCAACGCTCCGAACGAGTACACGTACATCGACGCCGGTGCGCAGGGACGGGTCTCGTACCGTCTGCGGCAGCAGGACCGGGACGGCGGAGTCCGGTACAGTCATACCGTCGAAGCGGACGCCGGTGTTCCCGCGCGCTCGTTCGAACTGCTCCAGAACTATCCCAATCCGTTCAATCCGGCGACCGTCATCCGATATACCGTACCGGCGGACGGACATGCCACGCTCACCGTGTACGATGTGATGGGCCGCGAAGCGGCCGTGCTGGTGAACGGGTACGTCAGCGGCGGCACGCTGCACGAGACGACGCTCGACGCGACCGCGCTCTCCGCCGGCGTCTATTACTATACGCTGCGGAGCGGGGGCCGGCAGGTAGTCCGGAAGATGCTGCTGGTGAAATGACGCTCCGGCGAACCATACGGACGTATCCGCTCAGGCTTGCGGCCGCGGCGCTCGCCGGTATCATGCTCCTGATGCCGGCGAAGGCGCAGGTCCCGATGTCCGGCTCCGTCGTCGCCCATGTGGACAGTCTGGTGGGCGCCATGCCGGGTGAAGCGGCCGCCGATACCGGCAAGTACAAGATCCCCTCATCGCTGCAGATCGCGGCATGGGGGAACACGGTGCGGGCGCTGCTCGACGGACGGTACGCCGATGCGGAGGACAGCGCGGCGTCGATCGACTACCGCATCGTCCGGTTCACCGAGACCACGCTCGCTCCGTCGCCGGTCTATTACATCCTCGAGAAGAGCGCCGCCGGACAGAACTACTGGGGCGTGTTCATCCTCAACCCGTCTCCCGTGCGGCGCCGGCTCTTCATCCAGTCGCCGCATCCGAAGTACGACACGAACACCGGCCAGCAGGGAGCGCAGATCTTCGTCACCGCCGGCGCGCGGGCGTTGTACGTGAGCGGAACGCACCGGTGCAACACCGGCATACCGACCACCTGCAGCGGCACAACGTCGGTCTGCGGCGGCGCGTACCGGATGTCCGACCAGGCGCACGTCGTGAACGGTCCGCTGTACCGGGCGACGGTGGAGGTGAACACGGTGGACCCGCAGACCATCGTCGTGCAGAACCACGGGTTCGGGAAAGGGGACGGGGATCCGGACGTCATCATGGGGAACGGGAGGACGACCGCGCCCACGGGGACCGACTGGCTCGTCGCCGTGCGGGACGGACTGGCGGACATCGACAACACCCTGACGTTCAAAGTGGCGCATGTGGACCTCGACTGGACCGAGCTCATCGGCACCACCAACACTCAGGGACGGTACATCAACGGAAGCGGGAACCCGTGCAACAGTTCACCGGCGAGCGCCAACGGCCGGTTCCTCCATATCGAACAGGCCAAGCCGAAGCTGCGCGAGACCCAATCGGACCGGCAGAAACTGGCCGATGCCGTCGCCGCCGTCTTCCCGGCGGACACGCTGGTCGTCTCCGCTGCATCCGGAGATTGGTCGTCGGCCTCGACGTGGACGGACGGCGTCGTTCCCGATTCATCGCTTCACGTCCAGATCGCCTCCGGCCACACGGTCACCGTCACCGATGCAGCGGCGCAGTGCCGTACCCTTTTCTACGCCGATACGACCGGTCACATCGTGCTCGCGCCGTCGTCCACACTGAGCGTGTTCGGCGATTACACACCGAACTCCACGGCGCACCGCAGCGTGCTCGGGTGGGGGAGCGGCGCCGTGCTCCGGTTCGCCGGTTCTGCGGCGGTCCAGACCATCAACAACATCCGCAACAACAATTCCGAAACGAACATGTCGTTCTTCCGGCACATCGTCGTCGATAAGTCCGCCGGACAATTGACGTTCGCCGGTTCAGGTGATTCGAAACTGAACATCACCGACACGCTCGAGGTGCGCAACGGCACGTTCTTCGTCCCGACGGACTTCGACATCAACGGGCGCGCGTTCTATTCCGCGTCTGATGCTTCTCCGGTCATCATCGTCGGAACCGGGGGGAACTTCACGATGGCGGGAGGATTGTCGCAGGTGATGTCGCGTCCGTCGCTCGGCCCCGTCGGTACGATGACCGTCGCGGGAGAAGCGACCCTCACGACCACTTCCAGCAATAAGATCAACATCGACGACATCGAGGTGACCTCCGGCGGAACACTGGTTCTCGAGACGATCAGTCCGGCATACCTCAATGCCGACACCATCACGGTCCGTCCGGGCGGCATCATGACGATGTCCACCACCAACAATATCTGGGCCGCCGGTTCCGCTGTCGTGCTGGAACCGGGGGCCGAGCTTCGCATCGAGACCTCAACGGCGCATTTCGCTCCGGTGTTCGAGAACGCCGGCACGGTGGCCTATAATAGAGTCGCCGCCGACGGCGCGCAGACCGTGAACGATGTGCCGTACGCCTCGCTTCGCATCGCTTCTGCCGGCGTGAAGACGTGGACGCCGGCGTCGGACCGCACCGTTTCCGACACGCTCGAGATCGCCGCCGGTACGTTGTCGCTCGGTTCCGCCGGCCGTACCATTGCAGCGGCCGGTCTTCTGAAACTGTCCGCCGACACGCTCATCACCGGTCCGAACACCCTCTCGGTCGGCTCTTCCGCCGCCGTCACCGGCTCCCTTCTCACAGGGAGCGGGAGGATCATCGGAACGTTGAAGCGCTGGTTCGCCGCCGCCGTTTCGGATTCCGCCGTGTTTCCCGTCGGAACCGCCTCGAAGCATCGTCCGGTCTCGTTGCGTTTCACCACCGCTCCTTCGTCCGGCGGTTCCGTGACGGCATCGTTCCACGACAGCCTTCCCAGTCTCAACGGTCTGCCGCTGAACGACGGGGGGACCAGCATCGTGAAGACATCGCCGGATGGGTTCTGGCGTCTCACTGCCGGAGACGGACTGACGGGCGGGACCTACAGCATCACGGCATCGTCAAAGGACCAATCGGGCATCTCGGACGTCTCCACCCTGCGTCTGCTGAAACGGACCGAAGGGGGAGCGTGGACGCTCGACGGTGCGCATCAGAGCGGTCTCGGCACCGAGAGCGATCCGGTCGCACGGCGGAGCGGTCTGACCGGCTTTTCGGATTTCGCTCACGGCGCCGCGTCGGACAATCCGATGCCGGCGGTGCTCACTTCGTTCACCGCCGTTGCCGACGGGCCGGCGGTCATCGTACGATGGCGTACCGCATCGGAGGAGGGGGTGATGCGGTTCGATATTGAACGGGGCGTGAATGGAACATGGGACATGGCCGGTTCCGTGGAAGGGAACGGGAGTTCCGCACGTCCCGCCGGGTATGAATTCGTGGACCGCCTCCGCGTGCCGGGGGAGTATCGGTACCGTCTTGTTCAGGTGGACCGGAACGGCGGACGGAGCGCCGGAGAGAGCGTGCGTGTGACCGTCGCCGGCATTCCGCACCGGCTGAGCCTTTCGCCGAACTTCCCCAACCCGTTCAATCCGGAGACCACCGTCGAATTCACCGTTCCGAAGGACGGTCCGGCGGACCTTCGCGTCTATTCGTCCGTCGGCCAGGAAGTGCGGACGGTCTTTCACGGATGGGCTGCCGCCGGAACGCAGCATCGCGTACGGCTCGACGGCCGCGGGCTTTCTTCCGGCGTCTATCTGCTCCGTCTCACCGCCGGGGGCGCCACGGCGTCCACGCGCATCATCCTCATGAAGTGAACCGATGCCCATGGAACTCATCATCCTCGTCGTGATGCTGGCGGTCTTCGCCGCCGGCGTCTTCTGGTGGAAACTCCCCTCCGGCGTCGCCATGGGGGCGGCGGCGGTGGCCGGTGCGCTCACGGGCGGTCACGGCGTTCCGGTGCGGCATCTCGTGGAGGGGACGTTCGGGTATTTCGACGCGATGCTCATCATCGCTTCGGCGATGGTCTTCATGAAAGTGGTCGAGGCCACCGGCGCGCTCGGCACCATCAGCGCCGGCATGGTGCGTTCGCTGCACCGCTTCCCGACGCTGCTCATGGTGGTGATGGCGTTCTTCGTGATGTTCCCCGGCATGCTCACCGGACTCTCGTCCGCCTGCATCCTCACCACCGGCGCCCTCGTCGCTCCGGCGCTGACGGCGATGGGCATCCCGGCGGTGACCGCCGGCGCTTTCATCGCGATGATGGCGGTGTTCGGCATGATCGCTCCCCCCATCAACATCCCGGTGATGATCATCGGCGGCGGCGTGGACATGCCGTACGTCGGGTTCGAGGGACCGCTGATGCTGCTCACCTTCCCGCTGGCGGTCTTCACCGCCGTCTACATCCGTCTCCGGTACGTCCGTTCCATCGACCGCGACCAGGTGCTTTCGAAGCTCGCGCCTTCTCTGTACCACCGGCACGGCGCGCTGCTCTTCCTGCCGCTGGCGCTCGTCATCGGCGCGATGGCGGGCGTGCGGCTCTTCCCGGAACTCGTGCCGGACGTCGGCATTCCGCTCGTCTTCATGGCGGGCGCTGCGGCGGGGCTCGGCACCGGCGAACGCGTGCATGTGCCGACCGTCCTCCGGACCGCCGTGCGCGATTCGATGCCGGTGCTCGGCATCCTGGCGGGGGTCGGCATGTTCGTGCAGGTGATGACGCTGACGGGTGTCCGCGGATATCTGGCGGTCTCGGCGCTGCAGCTGCCCCCTGAAGTGCTCTATCCCGGCATCGCGCTCATCATGCCGGCGATGGGTTCGGCGTACGCCGCCTCCTCCGTCGTGGGGGTGCCGCTGGTCTTCGTCTTCCTCGGCCGGAACGAGGTCGTGGTCACGTCGGCGCTGTCGCTCATCGCCGGCATCGGCGACCTGATGCCGCCGCCGTCGCTCCTCTGCGTCTTCGCGTCGCAACTGCTGGGCATCGACAATCACTTCAAAGTGCTGCGGGCCGCGGCGGTCCCCATCGCCGTGTCGCTCCTCGCCGGCGTGCTCATGATCGTCTTCGCGGCGGACATCGGTCAACTCTTCAACTGAGAGGGAAGGAATGCTGTTCTGGTCGTACATCCTCATCACGGCGCTCTTCGCCGTCATCGTCACACAGGAGCTCTTCCGGGAGCGGAACTGGCGGCAGCAGCTCGCCATGGTGCTCGTCCTGGTCCCGCTGGTGCTCCGCGTCCTGCTGATCAAATGACGTTCCGACCGCATCACCGTACGGCGGCGTTCTTCGTGCTGGCCGCCGCGGCCGCCGCGGCCGCCGCATCGTTCGAATTCCTCTCGATGCGACGGTCCGACGCCGTCCATCCGTCCGGGGCGCTCACCCGCTCCGCGATGCTGAGCGACTACGCTCCGTCGCTGCGTGACACCCCGGGCGATACGCCCGTGTACATCTTCGACAGCGGCGTGCCGGGCGGGACCGCGCTCGTTCTGGGAGGCACGCATCCGAACGAATCGGCGGGCTTCATCGCCGCCGTGCTCCTTGCCGAGAACGTCCGGCCGACCCGCGGCCGCGTCATCATCGTGCCGCAGGCGTGCGCGAGCGGGTTCACCGCCACCGATCCGCTCGAAGCGTGTCCGACGCACTTCACCATCGAGACCGCCGGAGGTCCCCGCCGTTTCCGGTTCGGCGCCCGCGGCGGCAACCCGCTGCATCAATGGCCCGACCCGCTCGTGTACCGGCATTTCCCGTCCGGACAGCAGCTCTCCGGCATGGAGAGCCGGAACCTCAACCGTTCGTATCCCGGACGCGAGGAGGGGACGTTCATGGAGCGGGTGGGACACGCGTTCCTTTCGTTGATCCGGACCGAGAACGTCTCCGTGGCGTTCGACCTGCACGAGGCCGCGCCGGAGGTCATGATCATCAACGCCATCATCACGCACGAGAAGGGGACCGACATCGCGGCGGGGGCCGTGCTGAACCTGGAGTTCGAAGACCTGAAGTACTCCCTCGAGATATCACCGAAACGGTTCCACGGCCTGTCGCACCGCGAATGGGGCGACTCGACCGGCGCGGTGCCGTTCCTGATGGAGACGAGCAATCCGGTGCAGGGACGCCTGCGCGGCGTGACGGACGAAGCGCTGGTGCTCGAGGGGAACGATCCCTTCTACCGTACCGCCGCCGCGCTGGGGACCGTGCGCATCACGTACCGGCCGGAAGGGGAGCCGCTCTCGCTGCGCGTGGCCCGGCATGTGCAGGGATTCCGCCGTCTCATGGAATCGTTCAACGAAACGTATCCGGACGCCGCCTGCACCTTCGAAGCGGTGCCGGATTACACCGAGATCCTGGAGGCCGGCGTCGGGCGTTACCTCCGGTGACGCCGCCGGTCCGATCATTCATCACATCAACCATGGAGCACCAATGACACCATTTCGTTCGCTGTTGACACTCTCGTTCCTTCTGATGCTGTCGGCATCGGTCACGGCCCAGACCGATCGGTTCTCGGCGCCGGTCCTCATCACCTCCGCCGGACAGAGCGCCGACGTCACCATGGCCGGGATGCTCTGCAAGAAGGCGGGCATCGGCGCGACCGTGAACGCGAAGGCGGCCGCGGGCGATCTGGGGGATGCGAAGACCCTCATCATCGTTCCGGGATTCAGTTCCAAAGGTCTCGGCGCGGCCGGCATCAGCCGCGAGCAGGAGATGGAACGGGTGACGGAGCTGCTCGCCGCCGCGAAGGCGAAGAAGGTGAAGGTGATGATGCTGCATCTCGGCGGCAAGCCGCGGCGCGGCGCGCAGTCCGACGACTTCAACAAGGCGTCCGCCGAAGCGTCGGCGGCGATGATCGTCGTGAAACAGGGGGACGAGGACGGATTCTTCTCGACGCTGGCCGCGTCGAAGAAGATCCCCATCGAACTCGTCGAGAAGATCGCCGAAGCGGTGAAACCGCTCGGCGCGAAGTTCCAGTGACGCCGTCACCGTTCCACCGTCCCGCATTCAGGAGCATGGTATGATGAACAGATCCTTCCTCCGCATCGCCGCCGCGGCGTTCCTCGCCTTCCGTCTCGTCACGGCCCAGTCCCTCAGCGTCGGCATGGGAGGCACGACGGCCGCCGGCACATCGGCGATGGCGGCAACGGCCCATCCGCTCGCGTCGCAGGCGGCCATCGAAATGCTCCAGCGCGGCGGTAATGCGGTGGACGCCGCCGTGGCCGCGGCGTTCGCCATCGGTGTGGTGGAACCGGACGGTTCCGGCATCGGCGGAGGCGGAGGGATGCTGGTGTACCTCGCCAAGGAGCGCCGGTCGGTCTTCATCGACTACTATCAGCGTTCGTCCGAAGACATCGTCTCGGTGAACTACAATCCCAAGACCGACAACCGTTCCGCCAAAGCGGTGCTGGTGCCGGGCACGGTGGACGGCCTGCTGCTGGCGCTCGAGCGCTGGGGAACGCTTCCGCGCACCGCGGTGCTGGCCCCCGCCATCCGTTACGCGGAGGAGGGGTTCGCCGTGGACCAGACGCTGGCGAAGATCTTCCTCGACAACAGCGACCTCCTGCAGAAGTACGACGGGACGGCCGCCGTGTTCCTGAACGACGGATTCCCGTATGCGGAAGGGGATACGCTGAAACAGAAGGAGCTCGCCCGCACGCTGCGGCTCATCGCGGAGAAAGGGCGGGAGGGGTTCTATGCCGGTCCGGTGGCGGAATCGCTGGTCCGGACGGTGTCGGACCTCGGCGGCGCCCTGACGATGAACGACCTGAAGAACTACCGCTCCGACGTCGTCGAACCGCTCCGCGGTTCCTACCGCGGATATGATGTGGTGTCGGCGAACGCGCCGCAGTCCGGCGCGTCGGTCATCGAAGCGCTGCAGATCCTGGAGAACGAGAACATCCGTTCGCTCGGTCATCCCTCCCGTTCGGCCGAATCGCTCCACCTGATGGCCGAAACGATGCGTCGCGTCTATGCGGACCGGACCGCCTACATCGAAGATCCGAACTTCACCCCGGTCCCGAACCGCGGTCTCACCTCCAAGGCGTTCGCCCGCGCCCGCTACCACGACATCAACCGGGCGATGGCCGAACCGCCGAGCTACCGCAGTACGAAGGCGGGGAATCCGCACAATTATTCGGCCGGCGCGGATGAGGAACCGGGCGATGAACGTCCGTCGCCGGCATCGGACCGGGCGCGCACTCCTTCGGACGAGGACGATGAAGGGGTCTCGTCGTACAAGAAATACGGTGACGACCTGTTCGACGCCTGGGGTTCCGGCGCGAAGAAGACGTCGCCGAAGAAGAAGAGCGATGCCCCGCCCGCCGAACCGAAGGAGACGGATGACGACGATGCCATCCCGCAGGAAGCGGACGCCGGCGGGTTGACGGACGGCGCCGCTCGGTTCGCCGCCGCAGGGGAAGGGGGACACACCACGCATCTGTGCGTCGTCGACAAGGAGGGGAACGCCGTTTCGGTCACGCAGACGCTCGGTACGTTCTTCGGTTCTGGACTCACGGTGGAAGGGGTCCTGCTCAACACCTCCATGTCCAACTTCTCCGCCACCGCGGCCGTGAACTCCATCCAGCCCAACAAGCGTCCCCGCAGCTCCATCGCGCCGACCATCCTCCTTCGCGGCGGCCGTCCCGCCATGGTCGTCGGTTCTCCCGGAGCGGCGCGCATCATCGCCACCGTCGTGCAGGTCATCAGCAACGTGGTGGACCACGGCATGGACGCCGGCGCAGCGAACACCGCACCGCGGTTCTTCTGCCAGAAGTTCGACGATTTCCTCTATGTCGAATCGCGCGTGACGGACGAGGCGCAGCAGGGGGTGAAGCGCAAAGGGCATCCGCTGAGGGTGCTGGGGGATTTCGACCTCTTCTTCGGCGGCGTCCAGCTCATCCTCATCGATCCCGCGACGGGACGCCTCACCGGTTCGGCGGACCCGCGGCGCGGCGGTGCGGCCGTCGGTTATTGAATCTCACGGCGTTTGTTCGTACCCTGACCTCATCGACGACCGGACGACCGTGACCACTCTACTTCCATTCCTTCTCCTTGCTGCCGCCGCGGGAGCGCTCTTCGTCGAAGCGGCGCTGCTGCGGCGGCGGGTCTCTTCCCTCCCCGTCCGCATCCATGTCAACGGTACACGAGGCAAGTCGAGCGTCGTACGGTACATCACGGCGGGACTCCGTTCCGCCGGCATCCGTACGGTCTCCAAGGTGACCGGTGTCGTCCCGACGTACAGTTCCCTGACCGGTGAGGATTCCGTCATCCGCCGGTTCGGTCCCGCTCGCGTCCAGGAACAGTTCATGGCGCTCCGCCGCGCGGCCGCAGAGGGTGCCGGAGCCGCGGTCATCGAATGCATGTCCCTCCAGCCGGAATATCAGGAACTCGAAGCGCGGTGGCTGCGCCCGACCGTCAGCGTCCTCACCAACGTGCGGGACGACCATCGCGAGGTGATGGGGGAGACCGAACAAGAACGCATCCGCTCGCTGACATCCGCGGTCCAGCCGGGGGTCACCGTCGTGACCGGCGAAGAACGGCTGCTCGATGCGCTCCACGCCGCCGTTCGGGTGCGCGGCGCGCGGCTGGTATCGGCCCCGCTGCACAACGGTGCGGGAACGGATACCGCCGCACAGCGCAACATCGGCATCGCCGTCGCGGCCTGCAGCGCAGCAGGATTTCCCGCAGAAAAGGTCCTCCCCGGTATCCTGCAGGAAGCGGAACGGGACCGTCTCCGTCGTCTGCATCGGGCAACGGGAGGATCGACGTCGCTGTTCATCGATGTGTTCGAAGCGAACGATGTCGAATCGACGGCGGAACGGTTCGCCGCGGAACGGCGCTCGGCGCCGTATCGCTCCGTCACCATCATCCTCAATACCCGGCACGACCGGCCGGTCCGGACGGCGGATTTCGTCCGCTGGATCCTCACGCTGGGAACAGAGGTACGTTCGGTCGTGCTCAGCGGAACGCATTCCGCCGCAGCAGAACGGATGCTCCGCTCCGGCCGCTGCCGAGCCTTCGTCGTACGGTGCGAGCCGGACGAGTGGAGCGAGGTCCGCGGAGAAGCGGTACCGGTCGGAGGTGAACGTATGATCGTCGGCGTCGGCAACATCGCCGGTGCCGGACACCGGTGGCGTTCCGTGTTCAGCGGAGGACCGGCATGACCATCGAGATCATGGTGCTCGGGGTCTTCGTTGGTTTCCTGTTCTATGAGCTGACCGGTCTTTCGCCGGGAGGGATCATCACGCCCGGATACCTCGCCATCGCGCTGTACGACCCTGTGAAAGTGGGCATCACCGTGCTCCTCGGCGTGCTCGTCTTCGCCGCGGTGGACCGGCTCTCCCGGCGCACCATCCTCTACGGACGGCGGAAGTTCTTCCTGGCGCTCCTCATCGGCGTCTGCCTCAAGCTCGCGGTGGACCGGTGGATCCAGCCGTCGCTCATCCTTCCCTTCGAACTCTCGTCCATCGGATTCATCATTCCCGGTCTCATCGGTCACGAAATGACACGGCAGCGGTTGCTGCCCACGCTCGCCTCCATCGTCATCGTCACGTCGCTGCTCGCGCTGCTCCTTCTGGTGCTGCGATGAACGTCGTGCCGCGCGTATCCCGCCGTACGCTGCTCCTCTCCACGGTCACGGCCGTCACCGTCCTCGCCGCGGTCTTCATCGCCGCCCGGCGGACCGAACCGCATCCATCGTCCGCCCGCATGCGGACGGCGGCGGAACATACCGTGCGGTGTTTCGAGGCGGTGCAGGTGGAGAAGGAAAGGAGAGGAGTGACGTATGATGAGGACGCTGCACACCGGCGGCATCCTTTGCTGGGGACCGAACTCTCGTTCCTCACCACCACGCTCGGTTCGTTCGAAGCGAAGGTCGCCTCCACGAATCCGGAGTTCGCCGCGCTCGCAGTCCGGCTGCTCGGCGAAGCGGGAGTGGATTCCGGCGACGCCGTCGGCGTCACCCTCTCCGGTTCCTTCCCGGCGCTCGGTATCTCGCTCCTGTGCGCTGTGGAACAGATCGGTGCCCGGCCGGTCATCATCAGTTCTCTCGGTGCGTCGACGTTCGGCGCCAACGAAGAGGCGATGACCTGGGCAGACATGGAAGGAACACTGAATCGCAATAACCTGCTGCACGTCCGGTCGCGCCTGATGACTCCGGGAGCGGAGGCGGACACCGGCGGGGGATTGCCGGAGGAGGGGATGGAAGCAATACGGAAGGCGGTTCGACGGACCGGTTCCGTTCTCATCGTGCCTCCGGACCTGCCTGCCGCGATCGCACTCCGTGAATCGCTCTTTCTCCGCGAAAAGATATCGGCCTATGTGAACGTCGGGGGGAGCCAGGCGGTGCTCGGGACGTGTCCGCATGCGCCGTCGTACGGGAACGGTATCCTTACGCCTGCCGCCGGCTGCCGGGACGAAGGACGGGGGGTGATCGCGGCGATGCTGGACCGCGGAGTTCCGGTCATCCATTTCCTCAATATCCGGGACCTGGCCCGCCGGTATGACATCGATGAAGACGGAAGCAACGAACGCCCGCCGTCTCGGCTCTACGAGCAGCAGACGGTGGACCCCGTCTGGCCTCTCGCCGGCGCCCTGTTGATCGCAGCTCCGCTGCTGTGGGATCGTCTGCGTGCACGGAAGGATCCACACAGTCCCCATTTGCCAACCGACAAGAGAATGGGTACATTCTCGATATGATTCACTGCCGAATCCTCCTCATCCTCACTCTGATCATCGTCACCCAACCGACCGTCTCCTCCCAGGGCTCCGTCTTCTTCGTCGGGGGCGGGAGCGAGGATCACGGCGACTGGTCGGACGTGCCGTACGGCTGGCTCGTGCAGCGCGCGCCGAACAAGAAGGTGCTCGTGATGCACTACTCCACGAACTCCTCCTTCATGCCGGGGTACTTCACGTCGCTCGGCGCCCTCTCGTCCACGAACCTCGTCATCTCCTCCGCGGCGATGGCGAACGATTCGGCGAACTACCGGACCATCCTGGAGTACGACGGCATCTTCCTCCGCGGCGGTGACCAGTGGCAGTACATCTCCAAGTGGAAGGGAACGCTCGTCGAGCAGGCCATCATGGAGGTCTTCCAGCGCGGCGGCGTGGTGGGAGGGACGAGCGCGGGGGAAGCGGTGCTCAGCGGCGTCATCTTCGACGCGCGTACGGCGTCGGTCAGTCCCCGCACCGCACTGCAGAACCCGCTCGGCGCCGGCATCACGCTCACCACCGATTTCCTCGGGTTCGTGCCGGGGGTGCTGGCGGACAATCACTTCTATGAGCGCGGACGCATCGCGCGTCTGATGGCGATGCTCGCGTTCCATAAGACACAGAGCGGCACCGAAGCGGCCGGCATCGGCGTGGACGCCAACACCGCCTTCGGCATCGCTCCGGACGGCGTCGGCACCGTGATGGGTTCCGGCACCGTGACGGTGCTCCGCTTCGCGCCGTCGACGGTCTATACGCTCCAGACCTCCGCACCCTTCTCGCTCCGTAACATGCGGCTGGACCAGCTCACGGCCGGTTTCACGTACGACACGAAGACAGGGAACATCACCGCACCATCCGCGGCGTTCCCGTACACTCCCGTCCCGTTTGCGCAGCACTCCCCCCGCATCATGATGGACGGCGGCGGACGGATCTCCGAGTGGGCTTCGGCATCGGGCGGATTGAAACGCTTGCAGTCGCTCCTCTCCGGCAGCTCCGGTCCGGTCGGTATCATCGGCTCGTCGTCGACACCGTCCGCGTCCGCGAGCGTCGATTCGTGCCTCGCTGTGTGGAACGTGCCGCGGCTCCTTCTTCCGGCGGACGAATCGTCACGCACCTCGCAATCGTATGCGGATGCTGTGAACGGATGCTCCGCCTACATCTTCGCCGGTCTGAACCCCGACAGCGCCGCACGGCTCTTCGATGCGTCGCTCCCCGCCGGTCAGGCGCTGCGCAGCGCACTTGCCGCCGGCCGTCCCGCGCTCTTCCTTGCGAACGACCTCCTCGCGGCGGGGGACACCGGCGTCGCGAAGATCGAGTCGCACATCTACGCCGCGTACTACGGATACATGACGCTCGTGAAGGGGCTCGGCATCGTGAACGGAATGACCGTCGTGCCCCGGCTGTTCGAGAACTCCGACTACACCGACAACCGTGCGAGCGCGCTCTTCTGGGGGATGGCGAGCGGACGCAGTTCGTACGGCGTGATGCTGGACGCCGGTTCGTCCGCGGACATCCGCGGCGGGAACCTGTACGCGTTCGGCGCAACGCCGGCGGTGGTCGTCGACGCACGTAACGCTCACACCGCGGCGTACCCTTCCTGGATCGATCCCGGCAAATCGAAGCCGCGTCAGAACGCCGCGCTCATCGGCGCGTTCATCCATGCCGTACGTCCGGGCGATTCGTTGTCATTGCTCTCCGTGTCGGGCGTCCGGAAGCGCGATGAGGGACGGTCGGCCGTTCCGGAACGCTTCCGGCTGCATCAGAACGTTCCGAACCCGTTCAATCCTTCCACCACCATCGGCTATCAGCTCTCCGTCACCACGCCGGTGCGGCTGAGGGTGTTCGATTCGCTCGGCCGCGAGGTGGCGGAACTCGTCAACGGTGTCCAGCGCGAAGGCCGTTACGACGTCCGCTTCTCCGCCCCGCACCTTTCCTCCGGACCGTACGTGTACATGCTCTCCGCCGCCGGCGCGGTGCAGTCCCGCGTGATGCACCTTGTGAAATGACACCCTCCTATCGCTGAAAAACGCCGTGTTTCCCGTTGAATCGGGACTTATTGGTGCGGATTGCGCCGGATTTTCATGGAAGTTGGTGCAATCTCCTCGTACATTTCCGTCACGATTTCGTCCTCCACACCGCACCGAAGGAGCCCGCAATGAAAGCGACCGATTTCCTCACCGTCCGCGACCTCAGCACCAAAGAGATTCTCGAAACGTTCACCATCGCCCGCGCGATGAAGAAGAACCGCGCCAAGTACGCGACCGCGCTCAAAGGCAAGACCCTCGCCCTCATCTTCGAAAAGCCCTCGCTCCGCACCCGCACTACGTTCGACGTCGGCATCCAGCAGCTCGGCGGCTACTCGCTCTACCTGTCGCCGGCGGAGATCAGCCTCGGCAAACGCGAATCGGTCTACGACGTCGCGAAGAACCTCGAGCGCATGGTGCAGGGGATCATGATCCGCACCTTCGCGCATCAGATCGTGGTGGACATGGCGGAGTACGCCTCCATCCCGGTCATCAACGGACTCACCGACTACTCGCATCCGTGTCAGGCGATGGCCGATTACCTGACCATCCTCGAACACAAGAAGACGTTGAAGGGTCTCAAGCTCTGCTACGTCGGAGACGGGAACAACGTCGCCCACTCGCTGATGTTCGCCGGAGCCCGGCTCGGCGTGAACGTCACCATCGCCTGTCCGAAAGGGTACGAACCGGATGCCGTCGCCACCCAGCAGGCGCTGGACGACGCGAAGAAGACCGGCGCGGTCATCGACGTGGTCGAATCGCCGCAGGAAGGGGTGAAGAACGCCGACGTCGTGTACACCGACGTGTGGGCGTCCATGGGCCAGGAGGCCGAAGCGGCGGAGCGTAAAAGCATCTTCCAGCCGTACCAGGTGAACGCCGAACTGATGAAGCGCGCGAAGAAGGACGCCATCTTCATGCACTGCCTGCCGGCGCACCGCGGCGACGAGGTCACGGCGGACGTCATCGATTCGAAGCAGTCCGTGGTGTTCGACGAAGCGGAGAACCGGCTGCACGCGCAGAAGGCCGTCATGTATCAGCTGATGAAACGGGTGAAGTGATGCCGAAGACCGCCCTCATCGCGATCGGCGGCAATTCCCTCATCCGTGCCGGTCAGCGGGGCACCATCGACGAACAGCTCGCCAACGCCCACGCCACCGCCAAGTGCATCGTGCGGATGGTGGCGGACGGCTGGCGCATCGTCATCACGCACGGGAACGGACCGCAGGTCGGCGCGGCGCTGCTCCGTTCGGAACGCGCCGCCGCGGAAGCGTACACGCATCCGCTGGACGTCTGCGTGGCCGCCACGCAGAGCGAGATCGGCTACATCATCCAGCGGGCGATGGAGTTCCAGCTGCGCGAGATCGGCCTCACCACGCCGGTGATGACGGTGCTGACGCAGGTGAAAGTGGACGAGAACGACCCGGCGTTCGCGAACCCGACGAAACCCATCGGACCGTTCTATTCTAAAGCGGAGGCGGAGGAGAAACAGCGGTCGCTCGGCTGGCACATCGTGGAGGACGCCGCCCGGGGGTACCGGCGGGTCGTCCCGTCGCCGGAACCGGTCGAGGTGTTCGAGCAGGACATCATCCGGAAGATCCTCGACCTGAACATGATCGTCATCGCGGTGGGGGGCGGCGGCATTCCCGTCATCGAGCGGCCGCCGTACCTCGTCCTCGGCCGGGAGGCGGTCATCGACAAGGACCGCGCCTCCGCGCTGCTCGCCTCGGGACTCGGAGCGGACCTCTTCATCATCAGCACCGACGCGGACAAGGTGTACCTCGACTACCGGAGGCCGACGCAGCGCGGCGTGGACCGGGCGACGGCGGACGAAATGCAGCGGTGGTACGACGAGAAGCAGTTCCCCGCCGGCAGCATGGGACCCAAGGTCCAGTCCGCCGTCCGGTACCTCCGCGCCGGAGGGAAGGAGGTCATCATCACCTCCTACGAGCACCTGATGGCGGCGCTGGAGGGACGGGAAGGGACACGCATCGTTCCATGACCACAACAGGAACGCCACGACCATGAACCTACGACACGTCATCGAATCGCAGCAGTTCACCGTTCCGCTCCTGCTGGAGCTGTTCGACCGCACCCGGCGGATGGAAGCGGTGGTCGCCCGCGGCGGCACGAAGGACTACGAGCGCCGCATCATGGCGACCCTCTTCTACCGTTCCTCAACCCGCACCCGCTTCTCGTTCGAAGCGGCGATGCACCGGCTGGGCGGGCAGGTCCTCTCCACCGAGAACGGGAACGAGTTCTCCTCCGCGGTGAAGGGGGAATCGCTCGAGGACACCATCCGCATCCTCGGCAACTACGCGGACGTCATCGTCTTGCGGCACACGGAGGAGGGGGGCGCGCACCGAGCGTCGCTCGTCTCCCCGGTGCCGGTCATCAACGCCGGCGAAGGAGAGGGGGGACAGCATCCGACGCAGGCGCTGCTGGACCTGTACACCATCCACCGCGAGTGCAAGACGCTCAACGGACTCTCCGTGGCGCTCATCGGCGCGCTCGACGTCGGCCGCACCGCCCGTTCCCTCGCGTACCTTCTGAGCAAGTTCGAACGGGTGAAGTTCTGGTTCATCGCTCCGCCGGAGATGCAGGTGAAGCCGGACATCCTCGCGTACCTGGACAAGTACCGCGTGCAGTATGAGCTCCTCTCGGACCCGGCGAAAGTCCTGCCGACGGTGGATGTGGTCTACCAGACGCGCATCGACCGCGAACGTCTGCAGCGGCGGGACATCGACCTTTCGGTCTATAACATCGATGCGAACGTCCTCCGCGCGTTGAAACCGAACGCGGTCATCATGCATCCGCTGCCGCGGTCGGTCGAGATCGATCCGGCGGTGGACGCCGATCCCCGCGCGGTCTACTTCCGCCAGGCGCGCAACGGTCTCTTCGTCCGCATGGCGCTCCTCTCCATCCTCTTCGACCGGGAATGACCATGGCGCTTCTTGTCTATTTTCTGAATATGACGTAGCGGTCCGCCCGTACACGGGAACGACCGTCATACATCATATTCATTCAATCAGACAGGATGTGAACATGAACACGAACGAGTACATCGCCCTCGAAGAGCGGTACGGCGCTCATAACTACCATCCCCTCGATGTGGTCATCCGCGAAGCCCGCGGCGTCTGGGTCACGGACGTCGACGGGAACCGCTACCTCGACTGCCTCGCCGCCTATTCCGCCGTGAACCAGGGACACTGCCATCCCGCCATCCGCAAGGCATTCATGGCTCAGGCGGACCGCGTGACGCTCACCAGCCGCGCATTCCGCAACGACCAGCTTCCGCTCCTTTATAAGATGCTCCACGACCTCACCGGCTTCGAGATGTCGCTGCCGATGAACTCCGGCGCCGAAGCGGTGGAGACCGCCGTCAAGGCGGCCCGGAAATGGGGCTACAAGGTCAAGGGGATCCCGGAAGGGAAAGCGGAGATCATCTGCGCCAGCGATAATTTCCACGGACGCACCACGACCATCGTCAGTTTCTCCACCGACGCGCAGTACCGCGACGGGTTCGGTCCGTTCACGCCGGGCTTCCCCATCGTGAAGTACGGCGACATCGCGGCACTGAAGGCCGCCATCACGACGAACACGGCGGCGTTCCTCGTCGAACCCATCCAGGGGGAAGCGGGCATCGTCGTACCGCCGGAAGGGTACCTCGCGGAGGCGGCCCGCATCTGCAAAGAGAACAACGTGCTCCTCATCTGCGACGAGATCCAGTCCGGCCTCGGCCGCAGCGGGAAGATGTTCGCGTTCGAGTACGACGGCATCCGCCCGGACATGGTCATCATCGGTAAGGCGCTCAGCGGCGGGTTCTATCCCGTCTCGGCCGTCCTCGCCTCCAAAGAGGTCCTCGGCGTCTTCCGTCCCGGAGACCACGGCTCCACCTTCGGCGGCAATCCGCTCGCCGCGGCGGTCGCCTGCGCGGCGCTCACCGTGCTGAAGGAGGAGAAGCTCGTCGAACGCTCGTTCGAACTCGGCGGATACTTCATGGAACGGCTCCGCTCCATCGAAAGCCCGCACATCGTCCAGGTGCGCGGACGCGGCCTCTGGATCGGCTTCGTGCTGGACACGAAGGCGCGTCCGTACTGCGAACTCCTGATGAAGGAGGGGATCCTCTGCAAGGAGACGCACGAGAACGTCATCCGGTTCGCTCCGCCGCTCGTCATCACGAAGGAGGAGATCGACTGGGCGTTTGAACGCATCCGGAAGGTCGTCCTCTCGCTCGATTGAACTCCGTCCCCGCACCGCAGCGGTGCGGGGATCCACCACAGACTATGAAGGAACACCGTATGTCCACCGCACCCATCCGAACCGTCATCGTCGGCGCCGCCGGACGAGATTTCCATAACTTCAACATGCTCTACCGCGACAATGCCGCGTACACGGTCGTCGTGTTCACCGCGGCGCAGATCCCGGACATCGCCGGCCGCAAGTATCCCGCCGCGCTCGCGGGAAAGCTCTATCCGAACGGCATCCCCATCGTGGAGGAGAAGGACCTCGAAGCCCTCATCGCGAAGCACCGCGTGGAGGAGGTGGTCTTCTCCTACAGCGACGTCACCTACCGTCACGTCATGAGCATCGGCTCCCGCGTCACCGCGGCCGGAGCGCACTTCAAAATGCTCAGCGCGCCGGGCACGATGCTCAAGAGCAAGAAGCCGGTCATCTCCGTCTGCGCCGTGCGCACCGGCAGCGGCAAGAGCCAGACCACCCGCCGCGTCTCCAAGCTGCTGCAGGGGATGGGACTGAAGGTCGCCGCCGTCCGCCATCCGATGCCGTACGGCGACCTGGAGAAGCAGAAGGTGCAGCGCTTCGCCGCCGTTGCGGACCTGAAGAAGCACCGCTGCACCATCGAGGAGATGGAGGAGTACGAACCGCACATCGCCTCCGGCACCATCATCTACGCCGGCGTCGACTACGCCGCCATCCTCGCGCAGGCGGAGAAGGAGGCGGACATCATCCTCTGGGACGGCGGGAACAACGATCTTCCGTTCTTCGCGCCGGACCTCCA
The DNA here is from genome assembly GCA_008933835.1 of Bacteroidota bacterium. GTDB lineage: Bacteria > Bacteroidota > Ignavibacteria > UBA10030 > UBA8401 > SpSt-333. The sequence goes on from WBUG01000027.1 coordinate 32,528, forward strand.
CATCGTGGTGGCGGACCCGCTGCGGGTCGGGAACGAACTGAACTACTTCCCGAGCGAAGCGAACCTGCGCCTGGCGGACGTCGTCATCATCAACAAGATCGACTCCGCGGCGCCGGAGGCGGTCACCGCGCTGCGCGAGAACGTCCGCTCCGTCAACCCCCGCGCCCTCATCGTGGACGCCGCCTCCCCCATCGCCATCGAACACAGCGAACGCATCGCGGGGAAGAGGGTGCTCGTCATCGAGGACGGACCGACGCTGACGCACGGCGAGATGAAGTTCGGCGCCGGCACCGTGGCCGCCCAGAAGTACGGCGCGGCGGCGCTCGTGGACCCGCGCCCCTACGTCACCGGCGAGATGAAGAAAACGTACGAGACCTATCCGAAGATCGGCGTGCTGCTCCCCGCAATGGGCTACAGCGACCGGCAGGTGAAGGACCTCGAGGCGACCATCAACCGCGTTCCGTGCGATGCGGTCGTCATCGGCACCCCCATCGACCTGAACCGGGTGGTGAAGATCAAGAAGCCGACGGTGCGGGTGACGTACGATCTGCAGGAGATCGGCGAGCCGGGGCTGCAAAGCATCCTCGCAAGCTTCGTGAAGACGATGAAGTGACACCCTTCCCAACGGGCCGGCGACGGGACCTCACCAGGGGTTCCGCGCCGGCCCTTCGTTTCGCACCAATGACCACTGCCATGAGAACATTCCTCCGCCTCTCCCTCGCCGCCGTCACCGTGGTGACGCTGCTCCATCCCTGCACCACCGCCGTCGTCTCCGGCAAAGCGACGGCGGACGGCCGTCCGCTTCTGCTCAAGAACCGCGACGCGGACGAACTGCAGAACCGGCTCGTATCGATACAGGGACTCCGGTTCCGGTTCGTCGGTCTCGTCAACTCCGCCGATTCGCTCAACGAACAGGTCTGGAGCGGCTACAACGAAACGGGATTCGCCATCATGAACTCCGCGGCGTACAACCTGAAGCGGAACGACACGACGGCGCTGGCGGACCGCGAAGGGTACATCATGCGGCACGCGCTGGAAGTGTGCCGCACGCTTGCGGACTTCGAATCGCTCCTCACCGCGTTGCCGAAGCCGCTCGGCGTGGAGGCGAACTTCGGCGTCATCGACGCAAACGGCGGCGCCGCATACTTCGAGACGGACAACTTCCGCTTCACGCGGTACGACGCCACGGACCCCGCCATCGCCCCGAACGGCTACCTCATCCGCACCAACTACTCGTGCGCCGGGGAAGAGAACAAGGGGATGGGGTACATCCGCTTCTCCACCGCGGAGAAGATGTTCCGCGACGAGTTTCGTGCGAGGCGGCTCTCCGCCCGCTTCCTTGTCGGGGAGGTGCCCCGCAGTCTCTTCCACGCCTTCACCGGCACGGACCTCTCGCGGAACCTCCCGAAGGACGAGAAGGACACGACGTTCGCCTTCTTCCGCGATTTCATCCCGCGCTACTACACCAGCGCCGCCACCGTCGTGCAGGGAGTGAAGCCCGGCGAAACGCCGGCGCTCACCACCATGTGGACCGCGCTCGGTTTCCCCCTCACCTCGGTCGTCGTTCCGGTCTGGCTGCTGCCGGACGGTTCGCTTCCCGCCATCCTCACCGCCGATGTCTCCGGCAACGCACCGCTCAGCACGTTCGCGCTCGAGCTCAAGAAACGCCTCTTCCCGGTGCAGAACGACGCGAAGGAGAACTACATCAATGTCGCTCTCCTCATGAACCGGAAGAAGACCGGCCTGCGCCAGAAGATCTCCCCCGTCGAGGCGAAGCTCACCGCCGAAGCGGAGCGGCTTCTTGCGTCGTGGCGTTCCGGCGGAATTTCCGTCGCGGCTCAACGGACATTCTACTCCGGTATGGATGAAGGGCTGATCCCACGCATCCGGACCGCGGTCGCCCGCCCCTGACCGGAATCACGTAACAATCGGCGCCGATTCCCGTTTAGAGGTGAATTGTGTATGTTCCAATAGCGCCCTCACCACTCCCCATATTTCAGGAGATTCCATGAATCGCATCTTTTCGATGGCGGTCGGCATGCTGTGCCTCACCGCCTTCCTCACCGCGCAGCCCCTGGTGCCGGACTATCATTCACAGTCCGGTTTCCTGCCGGCGTCCGGCGGTGTGTACGGCAACGGACTCTACGGCGTCGACAATCCCGCCTGGCTCACTACCGTCCGCATGCCCGAAGTGGGCATTCTGTTCCAGAAGCCGACGGGCGGGAATGAGGACCATGGTACATACGGCGTCTTCATGTCGGGACAAGGACTCGGACTCACGTACCTTCATACCAATACTCCGGCCGGTGTCGTGAACGATTACTCCTTCGCGTTGGCGGGGGGGAACCGGACATTCGGTGCCGGATTTGGCTATCAATGGTCCTCGGGTGACCGCGCCGCATACAACCGTATGGACATGTTCTCCGCCGGTTTCTTCCTCCGGCCGAACGAATACCTCTCCTTCGGACTTTCGGGCCGCCGCACGACGCACGGAGACGCGGAACAGGGAGCGGTGGATGTCGGCGTCCGTCCGTTCGGCACGCCGCTGCTCGCGCTCTTCGGCGATTTCTCGATGGACAACCGGCAGACCATCGCGAACGGACACTGGAGCACAGGACTGCTCGCGGAGCCGTTCGACGGCATCCGGGTGTCGGTACGGTACTTCGATTCCAAAGCGGTGTCGGTCGGCGTGGGGGTGAGCCTCGGCCTCGTCGGGGTCAGCGTCGCTCCGACCATCGACCGGAACTCGAACCACTCCGCCACCAACGTCATCATCCGCAGCGGCGGGTACGACCGGACCCTCTTCCGCGGTACGTTCGAACCGAAGGAACAGTTCGTGAAGTACGACGGATTGAAACGGGTCGCGCACACGAAGGGGACCTTCTTCAACCAGACCGAACCGCTGTTGGCCCTGCTGCAGGAGATCGAACACGCCAAGAACGATCCGGCGGTCCAGGGCATCCTCATCAACATGAACTCGGTGTACGGCGGACGTACGCTGCTGTGGGAGGTGCGCGAGAAGCTGAAGGAGTTCCGCGCGTCGGGCAAGAAGGTGGTCATCTACATCGAACGGGGAGGCATCGACACGTACCACTTCGCTTCGGTGGCGGACCGCATCGTGATGGAACCGCTCGGCCAGCTCTCGCTCGGCGGGTACATCATGGGGCGGTCGTTCCTGAAAGGGACGCTGGAGAAGGTCGGCCTCGCGTACGACGAATGGCGTTTCTTCAAGTACAAGTCCGCTGCGGAGACCTTCTCGCGGGACAAGATGTCCGACGCCGACCGCGAACAGCGGCAGGCGCTGGTGGACGACATGTACGCCGTCGCACGGAAGGACATGGCCGAACGCCCGGGATTCGATCCTGAAAAGATCGATGCGCTCATCGACGGTGCCCTCATCTATACGGCACAGCAGGCGTTGCAGGCGGGCATGGTCGACACGCTCGCGCGGTGGACCGAGATCGACAGCGTGCTCATCAAGTTCACCGGCTCGGCGCATCCGTACGCCGTCCGCGGCATGCTCGAGGGACAGATGCTGCCGTACGCCACCTGGAGCGAACCGCCGAAGATCGCCGTCATCTACGCGCTCGGCGCCTGCTCCATGGACGACGGTATCCGTGCGCGTGAGCTGGAGCGGAAGGTGACCGACGCGGTGGAGGACCGGAACGTGAAGGCGATCGTACTGCGGGTCGATTCGCCCGGCGGCGACGCGCTCGCATCGGACTACGTCTCCGAAGTGCTGAAGCGCGCGAAGGGGAAGAAACCCATCGTGGTGTCGCAGGCGGACGTCGCGGCATCGGGCGGCTACTGGCTCTCCATGCACAGCGATGCCATCGTCGCGGCGCCGAACACCATCACCGGCTCCATCGGCGTCATCGGAGGATGGATCTATGACAAGGGCTTCAAGGCGAGCATCGGCGGCTCGACCGATTTCGTGAAGGCGGGGAAGTATGCGGACCTCGGATACGGCTTCACCGTGCCGCTCATCGGTCTTTCGTTCCCTGACCGGCCGATGAACGCCGACGAACGGAGCCAGGTCGAGATGATGATCCGGTCGTTCTACAAGGACTTCGTCACGCGCGTGGCGGAAGGCCGCGGGAAACCGTACGATGACATCGAGAAGGTGGCGCAGGGACGCGTCTGGTCCGGACTGGACGGCAAGGAGAACGGTCTGGTGGACCACATCGGCGGCATCGAGTTCTCCATCGCCCTGGCGAAGGAGAAGGCGGGACTGGCGAAGGATGCGGAAGTGACGGTGAAAGAGTATAGCGTGCAGCCGTACTTCAACATCGGCGACCTTCTGTCCATGGTGAAAGGGGTGAAGGAGACGGTGGAAGAGGACCCGATGGTGAAGCAGCTGAAGTTCCGTCTTGAGCATAACGGACGCCCCATCCCGATGCTTCCGCTGGACGAGATGGAGGTCATCGCACGCTGAACGCCCTCCGGTGATTTCCGGAACGATGAAGGCCTGTCCGCTCCCGGACAGGCCTTCGTGTTTTCATCCCTTCGGTCCGATGCCGATCTACCGCACTCCCGCCGTGCGGGCGACCTCCAGCGCCGTTTCCAGAATGTTCCGCCCGCGATCCATGTTCGTCAGCAGCATCACGGAGGAACGGGTCGACGGAAAGAGGAGCAGCACACAGGTCGCTCCCTGCTGTCCTCCCCGGTGAGCGATGTATCCCTCCTTCGCGTATGCCCCCACATCCCATCCGAGTCCGTACACCGTTGCCGTTCCGTCGTCCAGCCGCTGCGGTGTCGACATGGCGGCGAACGTCTCCGGCCGGACGAGCCGACCCGTCATCATGGCGTCGCCGAACCGCACCAGGTCCTCCGCGGTGGAGAGAAAGCCTCCGCCCGGGACTTTGTAACCGGGATCGATGACGTCCGCATTGCGGACCGTGCCGCCGGAATCGGGGCTGTACGGACGTGTACGGAATGGAATGATGGTGTTCGGCCGGTCGGGCACCGTGTTCGGCATCGCCGCCAAATCGAAAATGTTCTTCCGCACGTACTCGGTGAACGGCATGCCGGTGACCCGCTCCACCGCCACGCCGAGAACGTTGTACCCGAACGTCGTGTATGTGTATCCGGCGCCGGGGAGGTGCATCAGCGTGTCGTGCATGAACAGGGAGAGCGCCTCGGTGAGGTCGCGGTACGAACGCCCGCCGATGCGCAGTTCCTCGTCCACGTTGCGGTAATGCCGGATGCCGCTGCGGTGCCCGAGCAGCTGGCGCATGGTGACCGCGCGCTGCTTCACGGGGAACTCCGGGATGTACCGCTGCACCGGCGCGTCCAGGTCGATGCGTCCCCGCTCGGCGAGCTGCATCACCGCCGCGGCGGTGATCGGCTTCGAGACGGAGGCGATGCGGAATTTCGTCCGGGCCTCCGCCGGCACGCGGTTCTCCAGGTCGCTGAACCCGTACCCGCGGGAGTGAAGCAGCGTTCCGTTCCGCATCACCGCCATCGAGGCGCCGGGAATGTTCTGTCCCGCGAGGTACGCCGTGACGATGGAGTCGACGCGCGCCCACGGCGTCTGGGAACGCAGCGGGATCAGGATGAACAGGATCAGGATGAAGGGGCGGAGATGCGTAATTCTGCTCATGGTCCTCATGCCGTTCGGTTCCGCCGGAAATGGTTCTTCACCAGTCCGTTCGGGTAGGTGATGGTCGAGATGTGCGACAGTCGCAGCAGCGCGCCGGTCTCGCCGAAGAGAGGCCGTCCGCGTCCGAGCAGCACCGGCACGGTGGTGACGATGATCTCGTCGATGAGGTCCTCTTTCAGGAAGCGCCGGATGGTCTCGCCGCCGTCGATGTACAGACTATGATATCCGTGTCCCGCGAGGTACGTCAGCACCTCGCGCGGCGGTTTTGAGAGGAGTTCCGCCTTCCCGGCAAGGTGCGCCGGCAGGGTCGCCATGCCGTTGCTCAGCACGAACACCTTCTTCGTGTACGGCCAGGCGGGAAAGGTGAGCACCGTCTCGAACGTGCCGCGTCCCATCACGAGGCCGTCGATGCCCTTCATGAACTCGGCGTACCCGTAATCGTCGTTCGAGGGATTGTCCAGACCCGTCAGCCAGTCGATGGAACCGTCCTCCGCGGCGATGTAGCCGTCGAGGCTCGCTGCGATGTAGACCCACGTTGTCATGGTCGTCGTGTCCTCTATGGTGTCAGAAATTGCCGATACGGCTGATGAGCCTCGTCCACAGCTCACCGCCCCCGGCGCCGTTCGTCATCACGACGACCGCGTTACCGGTCGCGTCGTCGAACTGACTGTAGCAGCGGAACCCGGAACGGTTCGCGCCGCTGTGATGGTGGATCGGACCCCGCCCGGTGGCGGTGACGCACCAGCCGAGTCCCCACGATACGCTCGTCCCCCGCGCCGTTCCGGGACGCTCCACCGGTTCCCGGACGTCCGCCGTCCGCTGCGGTGAAAGCATCTCCTTCCGTAATGCCGGTGGGAGGGGGATCGTCTGCTCGTTCCCCATCACCGCGATGAGGAACCGCGCATAGTCCGATGCGGAGGTGTAGAGGGAGTACGCGGCGTTGGGACGGATGTAGCGGCTCTTCATCCTGTACGCTCCCCGCTCGTCATGACCGGCGGCGATGAACGTGTCGAGGGACGGGGTCCAGACGAACGACGTGTGACGGAGCCCGAGCGGTCGGAATAACGTCCGCTCCGCGTACGCATCGAGTCCTTCACCGGTCTTCGCCTCGACCGCTTTCTGTAATGCGTACATCCCCTCGCCGGAATAGCCGAATTTCGTGCCGGGAGAAAAGAGAAGCGGTACGGGACCGTTCCGTTCTTCGTCCCCCGGCCGCCAGTTGGGAAGTCCGGTGGAATGGGAGAGCACCATCCGTGCCGTGATGCGTTCCGCACCCGGTTCCGCGGTCAGTACGGGAAGCGGGAGCGAGCGGGAGAGCGGCTGGTCGAGGTCGAGCCTCCCGCCGGCGGCGAGGGAGAGTGCGATGATGCCGAACACGGGCTTGGACATGGAACACGCTTCGAACATCGTTTCGCCGGTCACCGGCGCTCCCGTCCGCACGTCGGCCGTGCCGTACTGCGCGCTCCAGACGATCTCTCGTTCGCGGACGAGGACGATGGAGAGTCCGGGCACGTTGTGCTCCTTCATCAAGACCGGCAGGAGCGAATCGGCGATAGTGCGGACGTTCTTCCAGTCGCGTCTCGTCTCGACCGCGCCGGGCTGGATGCGGTCCAGAGCGGATGCGGCGGCCCGTCGGACGTCGGCATCGGCGTCGCTGAGCAGACCGAGCAGCAACGGCACCGATGCGCGCGCGGCGGGACCGGTCGAACCGAGGGCTTGCAGAGCGGTCCATCGGACGACCGGAACGCTGTCAAACGCAGATCTCATCAGGGACGGTACGGCGGGAGCGGCGGCGGCTCCCATATGGTAGAGCGCGATGAGCGCGCTCCGCCGGACCTCGGGGGAAGCATCGTTCACCGTGCGAAGAAGCGCCGGCAGCGCCGGATTCCCGATGCGGGCGAGCGCGGCGGATGCAGCGCCGGCGACGAACGGATCGTCGTCGGCGAACCGGGCGATGAGCGGTTCCACCGCTTCGGCAGACCGAAGGATGCCGAGCTGTTCGGCCGCACGCTCGCGCACAAGCGGATCGGCGTTCGTGAGTCGGTGAATGTGGAGGCGGACCGGTTCCGCGTTCTGAGCGAACGCCGCTGAGAGGAGGAACGGTAGTATGAATGCCGCGAAGCGCATGACCGGGGGGCGGTGTCGGATCATCGGTACGTGATCTGCGCGAGAGGCCGCAGCTCTTCTTCGTATGCGAACAGAATGGGAAGGCCTCCGGTATGGAGGAAGATGACCGGAACATCACGGCGGAGGACGCCGAGACGGACGAGGTCCAGCAGTCCCGCCATCGCTTTTCCGGTGTAGACCGGATCGAGCAGGAGCCCTTCGAGCCGCGCGGCGGTCACGATGGCCTCCCGTCCCGCCCGAGTGATCGCTCCGTACTCTTCGAAGTATCCGTCGTACACTTCAACGGACTCTTCGTCCGGTGCGTCGGTCTGCCCGAGCAGCCCGGCGCATTCCCGCATCAACTCCGCCGTACGGCTCCGGACGGCGGATGTACTGCGCGAAACGCTGATGCCGACGATGCGCGCACCGGGCATGTACCGCGCCGCGCCGACGATACATCCTGCCAGCGTTCCGCACGAGCCGACCGTGACCACCACCTGCGCCGCTCCGCCGCCGAACTGCTGCGCGAGTTCGCGCATCCCCCGCACGTACCCGAGCGCGCCGCGTCCCGTGCTGCCGCCGAGCGGAACGGTGAACGGACGCTTCCCCGCGCTCTGCAGTTCCTCCTCCCACCGCCGCATTTCGGACATCATCGCATCGTTATCATCGTTCTCCTTCAGGAACCGTATCTCCGCACCGAACAGCGCGTCGAGCAGCATGTTCCCCTGCACCGCTTCCGTGACCGGTCCTCCGAGCACGAGTTTCACATCCAATCCCAGTATCCTCGCCGCGGCGGCGGTCATCCGGGCGTGGTTGGACTGCCGCCCGCCGACGGTCATCAGCGTGTCGTACGCTCCCGATGCGGCGGGATGGAGGTCGTACTCGAGCTTCCGCGCTTTGTTCCCTCCCCCGGCCAGTCCCGTCATATCGTCCCGCTTGATGAGCAGCCGTTGAAGAGCGCAATGCTGGGCGAGCCGCGGCGCTTCGTGCAGCGGCGTCGGCAGGTCGGCGAGAGTGAGACGGGGAATCGTGTCGAGGATGTCGGTCATACCGTCACGGCTCGCGGCGTACTTTCATGCTCTTCCGGGAGAGGGCGAAACCGCCGAATCCGCCGATGATGGCGATGTAGAATCCGAGGTCGTACCACCAGCCGGTGTTGTAGTGGTCGTAGATACGGACGGAGTCATTGAAGAATCCGACCACGAGGGAGACCGGCGCGATCCAGCCGTGCCACACTCCCATCAGGAATCCCGAAGGATGTTCGTCCGGTGTCGGTACCGTGTGCGGGAAACAGCCGGCCAGCATCACGAGCGCGGCAGGGAGGAGAAGAGCGATGAGCGAGGTGCGTTTCATAGGGCGTGCGGTTCGGGTGTGGACGTAGAATGGCTTGTCCAGCAAATATAGCGGTTTTCCGGAGAAACAGCGAGAGGTTGCGGTGTTCAGCGCCGGTTCGTCCGGGTGAGTATGGAAAGCTCGGTCGGAACGGTCGGTGTCATCAATCCCTGCCGGATGGCCGGCTCCAGTTCCGCGGCGGTCCAGAAGCGTCCTTCGCTCGCCTCGGACGGGTCGAGCGTGAACGGTCCCTCATGCCGGGCGACGAAGAGGAAGACCATCTCCGATTCCCTGTCGTTCCTGACGATGAACCGCCCCACCGGCACCGCTCCGGGAAGGTCCACGCCGAGCTCCTCCCGCGTCTCCCTCCGCAGCGCCGCCTCCACCGTTTCGTTCACCGCGACATGCCCGCCCACGGCGGAATCCCATTTCCCCGGCTGCGCCGCTTTGGTGAGGGACCGCTTCTGGAGAAAGACCTCGTTGCGGCCGTTGAGTACATGCAGGTGTACGACGGGATGGAGCATCTCGTTGTTCCCGTGCACGACGGAGCGGGGCGCCTGACCGGTCACCTTTCCCTCTTCGTCTACCAGCGGCAGCCATTCTTCGTTCCGGAGCCGCCGGCGCCGGAACCAGTTCGCGGCGAGCTCGACGGCAAGGTAGAGGCCGAACATCATGTAGAAGACGGCGGTGCTGATGAACGCCCACGCTTCAGTGGAAAGGAAGAGGGCCGCGTAGAGGACGAGCGCGGTGTGGAGCGAGAAGAGCACGAACATCGTCCGGAGTCCGGACCGCATCCGTTCCGTCTGCTCGGCGGAGAACGCGGCATCCCCCATGTACCGTTTCGTCATCATCGCCACCAGGTTCGTGCGGGAGAAGGCGGAGATGCCGAGCAGCGCGCAGAGGATGACGCCGACGAGCACCGGTTTCAGTTTGAAGAAGAGGTCGTTCTCCAGAAGGAGCGAGGCCCCTCCCAGTGCGATGATGAGCAGTGTGTCGTAGAGCGTGAAGCGGTCGACGGTCCGGTGCAGGATGTACATGTACGCGAGCTGGAGCAGGCCGAACGACACGGCGACGGCGAGTCCCGCTTCGGTGCCGTACAGTTCGTCCGCGACGATGAACACCAGGAGGGGGAGGAGCCCCGGAAGAAGACGTTTCAGCAGGAG
>WBUG01000149.1 GCA_008933835.1 Bacteroidota bacterium
TCGCGGATGAACCTCAGTCCTACTCCTGCTTTTTCCGCCAATTCCGGTTGAGAAAGTTTGAATTGTTTTCGCTTCGTCTTCACAAATGATTTTATATCTTCTGTCATCATAATGCCCCCGATAGGGTATAAATATCTTTCTTCCTCGTGTATTATACCCTTACGGGTGCAAATATGCAATAAATATTTTGATTATACCCGATATGGTATAAATCTTGATAAAAAACGGATATTTCCATACTTTTTCCATACATTTACTTCATCAGAAGATCCCAGGGAGACAAATCTAAATTCTCACCAAACATGAAGAAGATCTTAACGTTGGTTTTTACGGTTGTGTCTGCAATGCCTCTTTGGTCACAATCAAACTACACATCATTCGTCCGCCCCCTCACCGGCACGCAACGGATGGGGCACACCTATCCCGGCGCAACCGTACCCTTCGGCATGGTGCAGCTCAGTCCGGACACTGACACGCTGAGCTACGAGAAAGACGGAAAGTATCACAAGGAGGTCTATCAGTACTGCGCCGGCTACCAGTACGATGACCCGACCATCGTCGGTTTCTCTCATACGCACTTCAGCGGTACCGGGCATTCGGACCTGGGGGACTTCCTCGTCATGCCGACGATGGGTCCGCTGCAGCTCAACCCCGGCACGGCGCGCAATCCGGAGCAGGGATACCGCTCCCGCTTCTCGCACGCGGAGGAGCATGCCGAGCCGGGCTACTACCGCGTGCGCCTGCAGGAACACGGCATCCTCGCCGAACTGACCGCCTCGCCCCGCACCGGCGTGCACCGCTACACCTTCTCCGATTCCGGCACCGCGCACATCATCCTGGACCTGATGCACGGCATCTACAATCACGACGGCAAGAACGTCTGGACGCACGTGCGGGTGGAGAACGACACCCTCGTCACCGGCTGGCGGCAGACGAGCGGCTGGGCCCGCACGCGCACGCTGTACTTCGCGATGACCTTCAGCAGACCGGTGACGGCGTACGGTCACGCAAAGTACGACACGTCGGTGTACCGCGGCTTCTGGCGTAAGTTCGACGAGCGGAAGAACTTCCCCGAGATGGCGGGCCGGAACCTCCGCGCCTGGTTCGACCTGCCGGTGCGCGCCGGCGAGAGCGTCACGGTGACGATGGCCCTCTCCCCCGTCGGCACGGACGGCGCGCTGAAGAACCTGCTGGCCGAGGCGCCGGACCATGACTTCGACCGCGTCCGCC
>WBUG01000028.1 GCA_008933835.1 Bacteroidota bacterium
GGGCGGGGGGGGCGCCGGAGGCGCCGGTGTACCGCTCGGTGACGATGAGGTCGTACTGATGGAGGAGACGCTCGGGCGGTGTGCCGATCGCCTCCGCGTAGGAGCGGATGAACGCCCGGATGTACGTCTGCGGCAGGACGTCGAACGCCCCCTGCTCGAGCGCTTCGAGGTACTTGATGTTGATGCGGGTGGTGCGGGCGATGTCCGCAAGCGTGATGCCGCGCGCTTCCCGGCCGGAGCGTAATTGTTCGGAGAACGGATTCATGGATTGGGGTGACGGTGAACGGTTGAACGATGGGACAAGATAGAAAAAAATCGGGCGGGCTTCAACCCGGCGGTCACCGGCGGCCGTCCAGCACGTCGCGCAGTTTCTTGGCGAGTTCTTCGATCTTGTACGGTTTCTGCAGGAATCCGTCCACCCGGCTGGCGAAGTCCGCCCCCAGGATGTCGTCCGAATACCCGCTGGAAACGATGACGGCGGAAGGGACCTTCATCGCGCGGACCGCTTCGAACACCTTCTTGCCTCCCATCTCGGGCATGTTCATGTCGAGGATGATGAGGTCGAAGGTCCGTTTCCGTTTCCGTACGGCGGTGAGCGCTTCGGCGCCGGTGGTCGCCACCGTCACCGTGTAGCCGAGGTCCGCAAGCATCGTCCGCAGCGTCATCCGCACGAACTCCTCGTCGTCCACGATGAGCACGCTCTCGGTCCCCTTCGTCAGACGGCGCGGCGCCGCCGCCATCATCTCCTTCGGGTAGTTCGCGTAGAGCGGGAAGGTGAGCACGAACGAACTCCCCGCACCGACGGCGCTCGTGAAGGTGACCGAGCCGTTGTGCGACTGCATCACGCCGTACACCACGGACAGACCGAGGCCGGTCCCCTTTCCCTGCTCCTTCGTCGTGAAGAAGGGGACGAACACCTGTTCCTGCACCGCGGGGGGCATGCCGACGCCGTTGTCGGCGACCGTGATGGTGACGGTCGTATCGGTCACGGACGTGGCGATGGTCAGCTCGCCGCCGGAGGGCATCGCGTCCCGCGCGTTGATGAAGAGGTTGAGGATGGCCTGCTGCACCTGTCCGTCGTCCCCGTTCACGATGGGGGGCGCATCGGCGTACCGGCGGGTGACGGTGACGAGGGGTTTCACGCTCGGTTCGAAGATGCGGAGCGTCTCCTCGAGCAGGTCGTGCAGGTTGATGGGGTGGAACTCCACCGGCGTCCGGCGGGCGAACGTGAGCAGCTGGTTCGTGAGCGACTTCCCGCGGGTGGAGGCGGTCTCGATGATGTCGACGAACGGGTAGAGCCGGTTGCGGGGGGTGATGCGCCGCCGCATGATGGAGGCCGCTCCCATGATGGAGGTGAGGATGTTGTTGAAGTCGTGCGCGATGCCGCCGGCGATGTTCCCGATGCTGTCGATGCGCTGCGACTGGAGGATCTGCAGTTCGAAGCGCTTCTTCTCGGTGATGTCGCGCACCAGACAGCGCATCAGTACGGGACTGCCGTTGTCGTCGTACACCAGCGAGGTGTTCACCGAGACGTCGAGCATCGCCCCGTCCTTCTTCATCATCTGCTCCTCGCTGCCGCGGATCTCGCGGCGGAACTGGAACGATTCGCGGATGACCGAGTTCACCTTCTCGCGCGCGGCCGGGGGGTAGAGGTGCGACATCGGCCGGCCGACGATCTCGGACTTCCCGTAGCCGAGGATCTGCGACTCGGTCTGGTTGCATCCCACGATGACGCCGTCGCGGTTCACCAGATGGTACATGTCCGGCGAGTTCTCGAAGAGGTCCGCGTACCGCTCCTCGGATTCGCGCAGCTTGTCGAACAGGTGCGCGTTGTTGAGCGCCACGCCGATCTGGTTGCTGAACGCCGCGATGAGGTTCACTTTCCGCGGGGTGAAGAAGCCCTTCAGACCGCTCGCCAGCAGCAGGATCCCCTCCGTCCGGTCCGCCACCTTCAGCGGCACCGACACCCAGGAGAGGATGCGCAGCGTGGCGATGCCGTCATGGAACATCACGGCGTCGGTCCCGGAGGCCTCCTGCTCGGTCCGGAGCGTCTTCACCCAGTCGATGAACGCGCGGTTCCGCAGCACCGCGTCCGAGAAGAACCCGCTCCCCGCGCCGTAGACGTTCTTCAGGATGAGCCGCTCCCCCTGGATGACGTACAGCCACCCGTACTCCGTCCGGAGCACCTGGGTGACGCTCTGCAGGATGTTGCTGAAGATGTAGTTGAGGTTGATGGACTGGCTGACGACCTGCGAAACGGTGTTCAGCGCTTCGAGCTCCTTCCGCTGCTCCTCGATCTGCCGGCCGTACTTCAGCGAGAAGAACACCGAGGCGTAGCCGATGATGCCGATGGTGATGATGCCGATGAAATCGAGGTAGCTGAGCTCCTTCTTGAGCAGGATGTTCGCCGCGATGATGGTCACGAGCATCACGATGACCGCGGTGGAGGCGACGATCTGCGCCTGCTCGACGAGGCCGAGGTTGAAGGTGAACGAGCGGAGGCGCTGGAGAAGGGTTCTCATAGGACCGTCGTCATTCGGCGCTGCGGCGGAGTTCCCGCGAACGGCGGAGCTTCCCTTCGAGCGTGGCGGTGAGCATCTCGGCGTCCACCGGCTTCGTCAGGTAGTCGTCCGCGCCGAGCTTCTTGCCGGTGCGCACCAGCACCTCCTGGTCCAGCGCGCTCAGGAAGATGAACGGCGTGGTGAGGAACTTGTCGATGGAGCGGAACTTCTCGTAGAAGGCGAAGCCGCTCATGTTCGGTTTCTGGAAGTTGATGTCACAGATGACGATGTCCGGCGTCATCGTGTCGAGCAGGTTGAGGGCCTCCTCGCCGGAGACGGCGGTGAAGCAGTAGTACCCCGCTTCGGTGAGGATCTCGGTGATGACGGTGAGGAACGCTTTGTCGTCGTCCATCACGAGCACGGAGCCTTTGGACTGCAGCGACTGCAGCAGCTGGAGCACTTTCGGCTCGAGCGCGGTGCGTTCCTGGTCGGTCAGACCGAACCGCTGCCGCACCGGCTGGAAGTTCGTCGTCCCTTTCTTCCAGGCGTCGCGCACCGCGTGCAGGTAGGCGGTGGCCCGGACCGACTGCTCGATCTCCGCGTGCTCCTCAACGGTGATGGCGAACGTGTCGCGCATCGAGTCCACCCGCTGCTGTTCCTCGGGGGTGATGGAGCCGTCCTTCCAGATCTCCAGCAGCAGCGTGCGGTACGCTTCGGCGGCCGCCGCGCTGCGGCGGATGGTGCCGCCCGTCTTTCCGGCAGACGGGGGAGACGGAGGGTCGGCCGGAGCGGCGGGTGAAGGGGCTTCCGCCGGTTTCGCTTCGGTCTTCGTTCCCTTCGCCTCGCTCTTCGCGGGGGCGTTCTTCACCGTCGGCGCGGCAGGTTCAGGCGCGGCCGGAGAAACGTGCGCCGCCATCTGATGGGCGTCCGCGCGGGTGATCCCCTGCGCCTCCATCAGCGAGAGGATGCGCTCCTTGTACGCCTTGGCGTAGATGTTGCGCGTGTCGAGCTCGAAGACGCGGTTGATGAAGTTGAGGGCCTCCGCCAGGCGGCCCGCTTTGATCTCCTTGTCCGCGCCGCGCAGCAGCTCGCTGATGGCGAAATGTTTGTCGGTCATGACCGCCCCTCCTTCTGCAGTTCCCGCAGCACCGCCTCGCGGGCGGCATCGAACGGGAACGGGCGTTGAGTGTATAGGACGTAGGAGCGTGCTCCCTGACCGAGCAGCATCTCCAGTCCCGATACCGTCCGGGCGCCGGATGTCTCCGCTGCGGCGAGGAGCGCCGTTCGGAGTGGATTGTACACAATGTCGAACACAATCTGGTTGCGCCGTATCACCGAGCCGTCAGGGAGGGGGGTGGAACCGGTGTCCGGCGACATTCCGAGCGTGGTGGTGTTCACCAGAAGGAGCGATCGCTCGAGTTCCGCGGCGGTTTCCGCGGCCGTGACCGCCGTACGGAACGGAACGGCGGGGAAGAGTGCGGCGAACTCCCGAGCGAGCGTCACGGCGGTCTCCGCCGTCCGGTTGACGATGACGATGGATGAGGGGGAAAAATCGCGGGCGAGGGTGTACAGCACGGCGCGGGCCCCGCCGCCGGCGCCGAACACGAGCACCGGGGCCTGCCGCAGTTCCGCTTCGAACGGTGCGAGCGCATGGCGCACCCCATCGGCGTCCGTGTTGTATCCCGTCAGCCGTCCGCCGTCGTTGACGATGGTGTTCACAGCGCCGATGACGGAGGCCTCGTCGGAGAGCGCGTCCAGCATCGGCATCACGGTCTGCTTGTACGGCACCGTCACGTTGGCGCCGCGGAACGACGGAGAGCGGAGCGTGCCGACGAGATGCGGCAGCATCGCCGGTTCGGACTGCAGCACGCCGTACCGCAAGTCGGCGCCGTCGACCCGGAACGCCGTGGTGTACATCAGCGGCGACATGGTGTGGGACAGGGAGCGGCCGATGATGCCCAGCAGGCGCGGCGATGTGGAGGGGGTCTTCATCGCTTCAATATAGCGGAAAAGAGTCAAAAAAAAACCTAATCCGGGCGGATCAGGTTCGTATGCAGCACTATGCGGGACCGGTCACGATTGCAGCAGCGCGGCGAACTCCTTCACGGAACGGACCCCTTTGAACTCCACTTCGAACTTCTTCCGGAGGTCGGGATTGAGTCGGAAGGCCGCTTTGAGCGACTCGACCGCGTCCAGGTTCCGTTCGAGCACGAAGAGCACCTTGGCGCGACTGTAGTAGGAATCGGCGAAGTTCGCGTTCAGCTCGATGGAGCGGTTCAGCGCTTTCAGCCCCTCCTTCAGGTATCCCGTGAAGAAGAGGGTGTCCCCGTAGTCGTACCACGCTTCGTAGTTCTCCGGGTCCATCTGCACCACCATCTTATAGCTGAGGAGGCACTCCTTGAATTTGCCGAGGTTGAACTCCGCGTCCGCTTTGGCGTACCACAGTTCGGGATACTCACGGCAGATCTCCAGCGCGCGGTTGTAGTCGGTCAGCGCCTTGCGGTACTGCTCCATCGCGTCGTAGCACGAGCCGCGGCCGAAGTACGATTCGTAATGGGTGTTGTCGTACTTCACGGCGAGGGTGAAGCACTTGATGGCCTCGGTGTAGTTCCCCTGCTCCTCGTACGCGTTGCCGAGATTGTGCAGCGCGGGAACGTCCTTCGGTTCGAACCGCAGGGTCTGCTTGTAGCATTCCACGGCGTCGTCCAGCTTCCCGACGGCGGCGAGCACGTTCCCCTTGTTATAGAGGGCGGAGGGGAAGTCCTCCTTGATGGCGAGCGCCATGTCGTAGCTGTCGATGGCCTCCTGGTGCCGGCCGAGCCGGTTCAGGACGATGCCGCGGTTGTACCAGGCGTTGACGTTGTACGGGTCGAGGTCGATGTTCCGGTTGTAGCAGGCGAGCGATTCCGTCGTGCGGTCCATCAGATCGAAGCAGAATGCGAGCTCGAACCACACTTCGGAGTTCTGCGGTTCCTCCTTGGAGAGGAACTTCAGGATCTCCAGCGCCTCGTCGAACCGCTCCATCTTCTCGAGGATGACCGCCTTGTTGATGAGCCCTTCGTAGTCGCCGGGATTGAGGATGAGCGCCTGCTCGAAGTCCGCCAGCGCCTCGTCGTTCCGGTTGGCGTTGTCCAGCGTGATGCCCCGGTTGATGAACAGGTCGCTGTCGTTCGGGTTCAGCGCGATGGCCTGGTCGTAACACTCCAGCGCTTCCTGATACCGGAAAAGATTGTTCAGCACCATCCCTTTTTTCATCCAGGAATCGGACGAATAGGGGGCGTACTCCACCAGTTGCGCGGCGAAGGTCAGCGCTTCGTCGAATTTCTCCTTCTCGAAGCAATAACTGATGATCTCTTCCAGCGCTTCGATGCTCTTCAGGCCGCCGTTTCCGCGCCGGAGAAGCTCCTTATACCGCTCGATCTCCTCGCTCCGGTCCCGCCGGGGGGAATAATCGCCGCTGAAATCATCATCAAAATTGTCGGGGTCGTAGGTCGACATGTGGTGCAGACTATATAGAGAGTGTCCGAGGATATTGCCCTTTCAATAAACGAAAAGAGGGGGGGTAAGTCAATATCCGGGGGATGAACAATTTATTTTCTTTGAAAATTGCGGAAAATAGCCGAAATTGGCGTGTCCATTGGACCGCCCCTACGCGGGCTTCAACCGATACTTGAAAGGTTTCCGTGACCCCGCTGAAAATAAAAATCAACCGTCTGTCCGACACAACGGCGGATGTTCCGCTTCCCCGCTACGCCACGGAAGGCTCCGCCGGCATGGACATTCATGCCGCGGTGGATAACCCGATGACCGTCAAACCGGGGGAGACGGTGCTGGTCCCGACCGGGTTCTCGATGGAACTCATCCCGGGATACGAAGCGCAGGTACGGCCGCGGAGCGGACTGGCGGTGAAGCACTCCATCGGCATCATGAACGCTCCCGGCACCATCGACTCGGATTACCGGGGGGAGGTGAAGGTCATCCTCACGAACTTCGGGAGCGGGGATTTCGTTGTGAATCGCGGGGACCGCATCGCGCAGATGGTCGTGGCGCGGTACGAGCGGGTGGAATGGGTGGAAACCGATGCGCTGTCCGGTACCGGCCGGGGAGCGGGGGGCTTCGGGAGCACCGGTGTCTCTCACTGAACGGGGAACTGGCCATGCCGCGACCGACGACGAAACGGAGTAGTGGGAACGGGACACTGAACGGGAACGCACCGCTGGAGATCGTGGTCATCGCCGCCGGTCTGTTGCTCCTGATGCTGCTGCTGTACACCATCCAGAACCTCATCTCGCCGTTCCTCATCCTCGGCACCATCGTCTTCCTGCTCTATCCGCTGCGCACCAATCCCGTCGCGCGGAACGTGATGCTCCTCGCCGCCGCTCTCTTCCTGCTCTGGTTCTTCTACACCATCGAAGAGATCCTGGCGCCGTTCGTCCTCTCCCTCTTCATGGCGTACCTGCTCCACCCCATCGTCACCGTGCTGGAGGAGAAGCTGCGCATACCGCGGTGGACCGCCGCGGTCTTCGTCATCCTCTGCATCATCGCCATGCTCATCGTCATCATCGTGCTGGGGCTGCCGCACGTCATCGGACAGTTCGAAGGCATCCTGCAGTCCGTCACCGTCATCTCCACCCAGTTCGTGGAGTGGGTGCTCGACGGACGGTACATGAAGGTGCTGCAGCGGTACGGCATCTCGCATGGGCAGCTCCGCGACATGCTCACCACCACCATCGCTCCGCGCGTGGAGGACATCCTGAAGGGGCTCCTCACCGGCACGTTCGGCATCGTCAGCGGCCTGCAGGTCGTGGTGTCGGGCATCGTCAACATCGTCATCTTCCCGTTCCTCACCTTCTTCCTGCTGCGCGACTTCCTCCTCGTCCGGCACCGCATCAAGATGCTCATCCCGCGGAAACGCCGCGAGCAGTCGGTGCGGTTCTACCACCGCGTGGACGAGATCCTGGGCCGCTACATCCGCGGCACCACCATCATCGCGCTCATCGACGCCGTCGCGGTCTCCACCGGGCTCTGGATCATCGGCATCCCGTATCCGCTGGTGCTCGGCATCCTCTCCGGACTGATGTTCTTCATCCCGTACTTCGGGTTCCTCACCATCCTCTCCGTCTCCGCGTTCGTCGCGTCGCTGAGCATGGGGGCGGTCGGCCTTCCCGTCATCACCACGGTGGCGTTCCTCGGCACGCTGCACATCATCGAGAACTACGTGCTCACGCCGAAGTTCATCGGCGGAAAGATCGGCCTCCATCCCGTGCTGCTGCTCCTTTCGCTGTTCGTCTTCGGGTACTTCCTCGGCTTCATCGGCCTGCTCATCGCCATCCCCGCCGCGGCCATCATCATCGTCTCGGTGAAGGAATGGGAGTCGAACGTGAAACGGGAGCTCACCGAGGAAGGGGCCGCCACGTGACCGGCACGCTCTACCTCGTCGCCACCCCCATCGGCAACCTCGCGGACATGACCTTCCGCGCCATCGACGTGCTCAAGAGCGTGGACGTGGTGGTGTACGAGGAACGGAAGGAGGGGGGACGCCTGCTGCGGCACTTCGGCATCGAGAAGCCGGTGGAGAGCCTCAACGAGCACAACGAAGCGGCCGCCACCTTCATCATCCTGGACCACCTCAAGAACGGGAAGAACGTCGCGCTCGTGTCGGACTGCGGCACGCCGGTCTTCTCCGACCCGGGCCAGATGCTCGTCCGCAGGACGGTGGAGGCGGGGATGAAGGTCGTCCCCATCCCCGGCGCGTCGTCCCTGATGCCCGCGCTCACGGTCTCCGGTTTCCCCATCGACCAGTTCGTCTTCTACGGCTGGCTCTCTCCCAAGCGTCCGCGCCGCATCGCGGAACTGCAGCAGCTCCGGCGCGAACAACGGACCATCGTCCTCATGGACACTCCGTACCGGCTCGTGCCGCTGATGAAGGACATCGCGGAGGTCTTCGGTTCGTCGCGGCGCGTGGCGGTCGCGTTCGATCTCACCATGCCGGACGAAGCGGTCTTCCACGGCACGGCGCCGGAGCTCGCGCTCCGCTTCGAGCGGGAGGAGCGCAAGGGGGAGTTCGTCCTCGTCATCGAAGGGAAGGGGCGCTGACCGCGTTGCGGCTCGACGCCGCATTCGCTACATTGTCCGTATGAAAGCGCTCCGCATGACATCGCAGCCCGCGCGGGCTCCCGAACTGTTCGGGGACCAGTGGCTCAATTCCGAACCCCTCTCGGTGCGCGAATGCCACGGCAGGCCGGTGCTCCTGTTCTTCTGCGACCTGGCCGCACCGCACGCCAACGCGCTCATCCCCCTCATCAACGGTATCCACGCGCTCTACAGCGGGTACGGCATGACCTGCATCGGCGTCCATTCCCCCGCCTTCTCCTTCGCACGGGACCCTCGCCGGGTCGAACAGTGGGTCCGGAAGAGCCTTATCCTCTTTCCGATCGTCACGGACAACGAACGGTCGGTGCTGAACGCGTACCGCATCTCCTCCGTTCCCTCCGTCTGTCTCATCGACGCGAAGGGGGACATCTACGACACGCTCGGCACCGGACTCGTGCCGGAACGGCTGGAGCGTTCGGTCCAATACCTCCTCCGCCAGTCCGGCTACCGCGGCGAACTTCCCATCCTCATCAATCCGGCGTACGACCGCGGTTACCGTCTTCTGCCGGACGATGTCGCGGAGCTCACCGCCGGGTACGCGCACGGCGCGCTCGGGAACCCGGAAGGGTACAGTCCCGAACTCGCGGCGGAGTACCGCGATCCCGGACTGCACGTCGGCGGAAAGTTCTACGCGCACGGCGTCTGGCGCGCGGAACGCGACGCGCTCGTCTTCGCCGGCGGCGAAGGGTATCTCCTCTGTCCGGTGGAGGGGGACGAGACATCCGTGCTCGCGGAAGGGAACGGCCGCACCGTCGTCCGGCTGGAGCTGGACGGCGAACCGCTGAAGATCGCCGTGATGGGGGACGATGTGAAGAAGGACCGGAACGGTCAGACCTACATCGCCGTCGAGGAACCGCGTGCCTTCTCCGTGCTGAAGAACACCAGCGCGCAGCCGCACCGGCTCAAGCTCATCCCCTCCGCGGAAGGGACCCGCATCTATCTCATTTCCAGCATCACCTTTGCCGGACGCGATCCTCTCCGCACCGACGACGGACACCTCCGGAACTGAACGCCCATCCTATGCCCGGCCGTATCACATCCCTCTTCCGCACCGAACTTCCCATCGTTCAGGCGGGCATGGTCTGGGTCTCCGGGTGGCGTCTCGCGTCGGCCGTTTCGGCGGCCGGCGCGCTGGGACTCATCGGCGCCGGTTCGATGAAACCGGAGCTCCTCCGCGAACACATCACCAAAGCGCGCGCCGCGACGGACCGGACGTTCGGCGTGAACCTTCCCTTGCTGCGGGGGGACATCGGCGCGCTCATCGACGTGGTGGCGGAGGAACGGGTGCCGGTGGTCTTCACGGCGGCGGGGCATCCCGGCCGCCACATCGAACGGTTCAAGCGCTACGGCGCGACGGTGGTGCACGTGGTGGCGAACGTGAAGCAGGCGCTGAAGGCGCAGGAGTGCGGCTGCGACGCGGTGGTGGCCGAAGGGTTCGAGGCGGGGGGGCACAACGGCATGGACGAACTCACCACCCTCACGCTCGTCCCGCTGATCGCGGACGCCGTCTCGGTGCCGGTCATCGCAGCGGGGGGCATCGCGGACGGACGGCAGATGGCCGCCGCGTTCGCGCTCGGCGCCGAGGGTGTGCAGGTCGGGACGCGCTTCGCGGCCACGGTCGAATCGTCCGGACATGACGACTACAAACGCCGCATCGTCGAAGCGGGCGAAGGGGACACGGTGCTGACCTACCGCGGCATCCTTCCGGTGCGCGCGCTCCGCAACCCGTTCATGGCGTCGGTGGAACGGGAGGAACGGGAGCGCGGCATGACGCGCGAGCGGATGATGGAGCTCCACGCGAAGGGGCGCGAACGGAAGGGGATCTTCGAGGGTGACTGGCAGGAGGGGGAGATGGAGATGGGACAGAGCGCCGCGCTCGTGCGCGATGTGCCGCCGGCCCGCGAGGTGGTGCGGAGGATGATGGAGGAGTTCCACGCGGCCCGGGAGCGACTGGCCCGCTCCGGTTGATATTCAGCCCTTCTTTCGGTACATTGTCACAGTGGCGATTTGAACCCGACAGCTTGCCCGCCACATGCGGTCCGTCCGCGGAACGTTCCGATGCCGAGACGGACATGCAGCCACCTCGCGTGGAAGATGCTAAAGCGTCGACGGTCGTACCACCTGTACCCCGGCGATGTCGTCGGGGTTCTTCATTTCCAGGAAGGGCGGCGCCGAACGGTTGTCTATGAATAAAAGCTTTCTTCAGGTCTTGAACGAGAAGGTCGTCGTCTTCGACGGCGCCATGGGGACCAACCTGCAGCTGCAGAACCTCACGGCGGACGATTTCGGCGGTGAACACTTCAACGGCTGCAACGAACACCTGCTCCTCACCAGACCCGCCGCGGTGCAGAAGGTCCATGCGGACTTCCTGGCGGCGGGGGTGGACGTCATCGAAACGGATTCCTTCGGTTCCTCCTCCATCGTGCTCGCCGAGTACGGGCTGCAGGGCAAGGCGTATGAGATCAGCCGTTTGTCGGCGGAACTCGCCAAACGGACCGTGCTCGACTTCTCCACCGCCGCACATCCCCGGTTCGTCGCCGGCTCCATCGGTCCCACCACCAAGCTTCCGTCGCTCGGCCACATCGGGTTCACGGAAATGGAACGCTCTTTCTATGAACAGGTGGCAGGACTCGTGGACGGCGGGGCGGACCTGCTCATCATCGAAACGGCGCAGGACCTGCTGCAGATCAAGGCGGCCCTCGGCGCGGCGTTCCGCTGCATGGCGGACAAGCGCGTCAAGCTCCCCGTCATGACCTCGGTCACCATCGAGACGATGGGGACGATGCTGATGGGGACCGAGATCGCCGCAGCGCTCACGGCCCTCGAACCGTACGACATCTCCGTCATCGGCATGAACTGCGCCACCGGTCCGAAGGAGATGTCCGAGAACATCCGCTACCTCTGCGAGAACTCCCGCATCCCGGTCTCGTGCATCCCCAACGCCGGACTGCCGGAGAACGTCGGCGGAACGGCGCACTATCACCTCACGCCGGACGAGATGGTCCATTGGATGTCGCACTTCGTGAAGGACATCGGCGTCGGCGTGGTGGGCGGATGCTGCGGGACGCGGCCGGTACATCTCAGGGCGGTGGTGGAAGCGGTGGGCGGCCTGTCGCCGCGCGTGCGCCGTGTGCAGCCCCAGCCTTCCGTCTCCAGTCTCTATGCGAGCCAGGTGATGGCGGTGGACCCCGGTCCGCTCATCGTGGGGGAGCGGACGAACGCGAACGGCTCGAAGAAGTTCCGAGAACTGCTCAACGCCGAGGATTACGACGGCATGGTGACGATGGCGAAGGAGGCGATGAAGGAGGGGGCGCACGTGCTCGACGTCTGCGTGGCGTACGTCGGGCGCGACGAGGCGCGCGACATGCGCGAGTTCGTCTCCCGCCTCAACACGCAGGTGCCCCTTCCGCTCATGATCGATTCGACCGAGAAGGACGTCATCGAAGCGGCGCTGCAGCTCACGGCCGGGAAGGCCATCGTCAACTCCGTCAACCTGGAGGACGGCGAGGAGCGCATCGACGCGGTCGTTCCGCTCTGCCGGAAGTACGGCGCGGCGGTGGTGGCGCTCACCATCGACGAGCGCGGCATGGCGAAGACGGCGAAGGAGAAGTTCGAGATCGCCAAACGCATCTACGGACTGGTGGTGGGGAAGCACGGCATGCGGCCGTCGGACCTCATCTTCGACACGCTCACCTTCACGCTCGGCTCCGGCGACGAGGAGTTCCGGAAGGCGGGCATCGAGACCATCGAGGCCGTCCGTCTCATCAAGCGCGAGTTCCCGGAGGTCGGGTTCATCCTCGGCGTGAGCAACATCTCGTTCGGTCTCTCGCCGGCCGCGCGGCACGACCTCAACTCCGTGTTCCTCCACTACGCCATCGAAGCGGGACTCACGCAGGCCATCGTCAACTCGCAGAAGATCAAACCGCTCTACCGCATCGACGAGAAGGGGCGCGAACTCTGCCGGCAGCTCGTGTTCGACGAACGGCGGTTCGAGGGCGAGCAGTGCACCTTCGACCCGCTCACCGAACTGATGGCGTTCTATGCGGACCGCAAGGCGGAGAAGAAGGACGAACGGAAGGTCCGCACCGGCCCCATCGAAGAGGTGCTGAAGGGACGCATCGTGGACGGAGACCGGCAGGACATCGCCGCGGACCTGGATACGGCCCTCACGACGTACACCGCCCTGCAGATCATCAACGACATCCTTCTGGACGGAATGAAGACGGTCGGCGACCTCTTCGGCCGCGGCGAGATGCAGCTTCCGTTCGTACTCCAGTCCGCCGAGACGATGAAGAGCGCCGTCGCCTACCTCGAACGCTTCATGGACAAGTCCGAAGCGACGAACAAAGGGACGATGGTCCTCGCGACGGTGAAGGGGGACGTCCACGACATCGGCAAGAACCTGGTGGACATCATCCTCACCAACAACGGATACAAGGTGGTCAACCTCGGCATCAAACAGCCGGTGGAGGCCATCATCCATGCGTGGGAGGAACACCGGGCGGACGCCATCGGCATGAGCGGACTGCTCGTGAAGTCCACCGCCATCATGAAGGAGAATCTGGAGGTGCTCAACGAGCGCGGCCTCACGCCGCCGGTGGTGCTCGGCGGGGCGGCGCTCACGCGGCGCTTCGTCGAACAGGACCTCCGCTCCCTCTATAAAGGCCCGGTCGTCTACGCGAGCGATGCGTTCGACGGACTCCGCTTCATGGAACAGCTGAAGACCAAGGGCGCCGGAAGCTTCGCCGTTCCGTCGGCGCCGGACGCCGCACCGGAAGAGGACGGTGAAGAGCTCCTCACCGGCGCGGAAGCGAAGATCGCCGCGGCGCTCCGCGAACGCCCCGAACCGCCCTCCCGCTCCGCGGTCTCGACGGAGGTCCGCATCCCGCAGCCGCCGTTCTGGGGCACGAAGGTGGTGCAGGATGTTCCGCTGGAGGAACTCTATCCCTACATCAACGAGGCCGCCCTCATCAAAGGTCAGTGGCAGGTGCGCAAAGGGAAGAGGAGCGAAGAGGAGTACCGCGCGTTCCTGCAGGAGAACGTCCGTCCCGACCTCGATCGGCTCAAAGAGCAGGCGGTGCGCGAACGGCTGCTGCAGCCCAAGGTCGTGTACGGCTACTTCCCGTGCGTCTCGGAGGGGAACGATCTCGTCATCCTGCAGGACGACCGTGCGTCGGAGCGGATGCGCTTCACCTTCCCGCGCCAGTCGGACGACCGGTTCCTCTGTCTTGCGGACTACTTCGCACCGAAGGGGAGCGGACGCACCGACGTCGTCGCGTTCCACATGGTCACGATGGGCAAACGGGCGTCGGAACATTCCGCCGCCCTTTACGCGGAGAACAACTACAAGGAGTATCTGTACTTCCACGGACTGAGCGTCGAGACCACCGAAGCGCTCGCCGAACTGTGGCACAAACGCGTGCGCGAAGAGCTCGGCATCGCCGTGAACGACGCGAAGGATATCCGGCGGCTCTTCAGCCAGGGCTACCAGGGGTCGCGCTACAGCTTCGGCTATCCCGCCTGTCCGAACCTGGAGGACCATGCGAAGCTCTTCGAGCTCCTGCAGCCCGAACGCATCGGTGTGCGGCTCACGGACGAGTTCATGCTCGATCCCGAACAGTCCACCGATGCCATCATCGTCCACCATCCCGAGGCCCGGTACTTCAACGTCCGGTGACGCGGCGGTGGCGTCCAATCCTGGAGAGCACGGCGGTGGGTCCGCCGTTGCCGTCACGCTCTCCGCTCACAACGATCGAAGAATAGAAAGGTCACCTATGTCCTATTGCGTGCTCATCCGCCACGGGGAATCCCAGTGGAACCTCGAGAACCGTTTCACCGGCTGGGTCGATGTCCCGCTCTCTCCGAAAGGGGAGCAGGAAGCGAAGGCCGCCGGCGAGAAGCTCAAAGCGTACACGTTCGACCTCGCGTTCACCTCCAAGTTGAAACGTGCGAACGACACTCTCCGCTTCATCCTCGCCGCCTCCGGCCAGACCGCCATCCCGATGGAGTTCGATGTCGCCCTGAACGAACGCCACTACGGCGCGCTGCAGGGACTGAACAAGGCCGAGACCGCCCAGAAGTACGGCGATGAACAGGTGAAGGTGTGGCGCCGCAGCTACGATGTCCCGCCGCCGAAGGATATCACGGAACTCAATCCGGACGGGTACAGCGAGAGTCTCAAGGACACTGCCGCCCGCACCCTTCCTTATTGGGAGAAAAAGATATTTCCCGAAATCAAAAATGGGAAAAATATCATCGTCGCAGCGCACGGCAACAGCCTCCGCTCCATCGTGATGCATCTGGATAACCTCACGAAAGAACAGGTGTTAGAGTTGAATATCCCCACCGGCGCACCGCTGCTGTACCGTTTCGGACCCGATGGCACGATTCTTGAACGGAAGTATCTGTAGAATGAACCGGATGTGCCTTCCGCGTGCCGAACGCGGAGCGGCAAGTCCGTTTTTGGCGTGTTGAGTTTCACGACACAAATCACTACTTTCTTCAGAGCACTACCGACCACCTTTACACGTAAGGAGATTCCGTCATGGCAACAATGATCACCGAAGAATGCATCAACTGCGGCGCATGCGAACCCGAATGTCCGAACACCGCCATCTATGCCGGCGGCGCCCAGTACGAATTTAAAGGCCAGAACACCGATGCGCTGTCGAACGACTTCTATTATATCGTTCCGCAGAAGTGCACCGAGTGCGTGGGCCATTTCGACCAGGAACAGTGCGCCGCCGTCTGTCCGGTGGACTGCTGCGTCCCCGATCCGAACCATGCCGAAACGGAGGATGCCCTCTTCGCCCGCGCGAAGGAACTGCATCCGGACCGTCAGTTCGCCGAGCTCAGCGCGACGAACTCCCGCTTCCGCAAGTAAGCGGTCGTCACCGTTTTCACGAAGTCGGTCCGTTCTCCGGACCGACTTTTTTTATTTCAACGCATTCCGGACCGCACCATGACCATCGGACCGTACGAACTGACCTCCATCGAGACCGGCCGTTTCGCCCTGGACGGCGGCGCCATGTTCGGCGTCGTTCCGTGGGTCTTCTGGTCCAGGACGAATCCCCCGGACGAACGGCAGCGCATCACACTCGCCGCCCGCTGCCTTCTCATCCGCGGCAACGGCCGTACCATCCTCGTGGACAACGGTAACGGGGACAAGTGGAACGCAAAACTGAAGGACATTTACCGGCTGGACACCGAGCACTCCGAGCTGCACCGTTCCCTCGCCGCGGCCGGCGTCGCTCCGGAGGAGGTCACGGACGTCATCCTCACCCATCTCCACTTCGATCATGCCGGCGGCAGCACGCGGATGGTGAACGGTTCGCCGGAACCGGTCTTTGTGAACGCGGTGCACCACGTGCAGCGCGCGCATTGGGAGTGTTCGCAGGACCCCACGGACCGCGACCGGGCCAGTTTCATGAAGGACGACTTCATGGTGCTGAAGGAACGGGGGATGCTCCGCTTCGTGGAGGGGGAGCAGGAACTCTTCCCCGGCATCAGCGTGCTGGTGTGCAACGGGCATACCACCGCTCAGCAGCTGCCGAAGATCACGGACGGAAGCACGACGCTCCTCTTCCTCTGCGACCTCGTACCGACGGCGTCGCACATCCCGTTCCCGTACGTCATGGGGTACGATCTCCGTCCCCTCACCACGCTCGAGGAGAAGAAACGGATCCTGCCGCGGGCGGAGAAGGAGGGATGGGTCCTCTTCTTCGAACACGATCCCGAAACCGTCGCGGTCACGCTGAAACGGACCGAGAAGGGGTACGGCATCGACCGTACGCTGACGTTCTGATGGCGGTCGTGGACCTTTGCGGAGCGGACGAATTGCGGCCGGGCGAACGCCGCCGCTACTACGCGGAAGGGGAGAACATCATCCTCTGTTCGGTGGACGGTACCGTCGCGGCGTTCCGCAACCGCTGTCCGCATCAGCGCGTGGAACTGCTGCACGAAGGGAGCTTCACCGATGGCGTCCTCACGTGTCCGATGCATGGCTGGGCGTTCGACGTCCGGACCGGGAGATCGCTCAACGCCTCCGGACAGCTCACCCGCTTCCCGGCGGAGGTCCGGAACGGACGCGTGTTCGTCACTCTTCCGGACCCGTGGTGAGCCCGAAGGAACTCACGGAGCGTATCAAGGCGCAGGCCGCTGCGCTCGGATTGGACAAGGTCGGCGTCGCACCCGCCGCGCTGCTGGAGCGGGAACGGAGCCATCTCAAAGATTGGCTCACGCGCGGTTACCAGGCGACCATGCGGTGGATGGAGAAGGACCCGGACCGCCGTTCCGATCCGCGCTTGCTGGTGCCCGGCGCCCATTCGGTCCTCTCCGTCGCCGTCAACTACTATCACCCGGCGGTGAGACCGGACGATGCCGACCACGGGAAGATCTCCCGGTACGCGTGGGGGGATGATTACCACCGTCATCTCACATCCCGAATCCAAACGCTCTTTGACTGCATCTCACAATGGGAGCCCGGTTCCTCCGGCCGGTATTATGTCGATACCGGTCCGGTGATGGAGAAGGCGTGGGCGGTCAGGGCGGGCATCGGCTGGCAGGGGAAGCATACCAACGTCATCACGCGGGAGTTCGGTTCTTGGGTCTTCCTCGGCGAGATCATCACGACGGCCGACCTGGTGTACGATACACCGGCCGAGGACCTCTGCGGCACCTGTACGGCGTGTCTCGACGCGTGTCCCACCGGCGCCATTCCGGAACCGTATGTGGTGGATGCCGGACGCTGCATCTCGTACCTCACCATCGAACACCGGGGTGAGATCGCGCACGCGCTGGGGGAACGGTTCGACCGCTGGATCTACGGCTGCGACATCTGTCAGGATGTCTGTCCGTGGAACAGATTTCAGAAAGAGACGCAACATCCGGAATACCGTCCGCGCGAGGGGGGAATTGCGCCGGAGCTGAAAGAGATCGTGTCGCTCACACAGGAGGACTTCTCTGCACGATTCCGTCATTCGCCGGTGAAACGGACGAAGCGGGAGGGTCTGCAGCGGAACGCTTCCATCATCCTGAGGAATGAACAGAAACCGGACCGGTCCGGTCCGGATACACTCTCCCCAGGGGGAGAATAGTACTACAACGTCATCAGCATCATCCCATCACCAACGTCGCGAGTCGCTATGTCTGCAACGAACCATCGTCACCTCATCATCATCGGATCCGGTCCGGCCGGATTCACCGCCGCATTGTACGCGTCGCGGGCGAACCTGAGACCGCTCATCTTCGAAGGACTGCAGCCCGGAGGCCAGCTCACCATCACCACCGAAGTAGAGAACTATCCCGGTTTCGAGCACGGTATCATGGGACCGGAACTGATGGAGACGATGCGGAAACAGGCGCACCGGTTCGGCGCCGAATCGCTCTACAAGATCGTCACCAAGGTGGACTTCTCGAAGCGTCCGTTCACGCTGTGGGCGGACGATGAGGTCTACACGGCGGACGCCGTCATCGTGGCGACCGGCGCATCGGCCAAGTGGCTCGGCATCCCGTCGGAGAAGGAGTTCTCCGGCTACGGCGTCTCGGCCTGCGCCACGTGCGACGGCTTCTTCTTCCGGAACCAGGAAGTGTACGTCGTCGGCGGCGGCGATACGGCGATGGAAGAGGCGAGCTTCCTCACGAAGTTCGCTTCGAAGCTCACGCTCGTGCACCGGCGGAACGAGTTCCGCGCCTCCAAAGTGATGCAGGACCGCGTTCTGAACAATCCGAAGGTCTCGGTGGAATGGGACTCCGTGGTGGAAGAGGTGCTCGGCGTGACGGAGAACAATAAGAAGAAGATGACCGGACTCCGGCTGAAGAACGTGAAGACGGGAGCGGTGAAGGAAGTGAAGGCGGACGGTCTCTTCCTCGCCATCGGTCATCAGCCGAACACCGCCATCTTCAACGGTATCCTGGACATGCATCCGAACGGATACCTGAAGGTGCAGCCCGGTTCCACTCGCACCAACATCGAGGGGGTCTTCGCGGCCGGCGACGTCGCCGATGCCTACTATCGGCAGGCCATCACGGCGGCAGGGAGCGGCTGCATGGCCGCTCTGGATGCCGAGCGTTGGCTCGCCGAACGTGAATAGATGCACTCTTTAACATCAAGAGAAATGAACAACGCTTCCTCCGGGAAGCGTTTTTTTTGTCAGTGTTCTCCGACGGAAGTTCATCTCGTCCGAAAAGTTGACAGAAATTCCTGACGTCTCTTCATCAGAGCAAAGAACGAAGGCCTGAAAATGGGGTGAAATTCCGGATTTAATTTTGGCACACGGCTTGACATCTATTCGGCAGCACAACGAACATTCACCAACAAAGGAGAAACAACCATGCTGCTGCGCTATCGTACCATTCCCTCGCTGCTGTCGGATATCGACACCATCTTCGACACCGCGTTCCCCGTCCGCCGCACGCCGTCGTACACCAACGCCCCTTCCGCATTGTCGATGAAGGACGCCGGCGATTCGCTCTCGGTGACGCTCGCGCTTCCCGGCATCGCGAAAGAGGATGTGAAGGTGACGCTGCACGACGGTCTGCTCACCGTCGTCGCCGAGCGCCGCGCTCCGGAACTGAAGGAGAACGAACGCTGGCTCCGTAACGAGATCGGCTACGGACGCACCGAACGCTCGGTGGCGCTCCCGTATCCGGTGGTGACGGAGAACGTGACCGCTGCGCACGAGAACGGCCTGCTCCGCATCGTGCTGCCGAAGGCCGAAGAGGCCAAACCGAAACAGATCGCCATTCGCTGAACGAAAGGAACCGACATCATGACGAACGAAACACGACAGACCGCCCACACCCTCGTCCCGGCCGTGGACATCATCGAGACGCCCGCGGCGTACGTCGTCCGGCTGGACATCCCCGGCGCGGAACGGGAACGCATCTCCGCGAAGGTCGAAGAGAACACGCTCACCGTCTCCGCCCCCGTGTCGGCGGCCGGAGAGGTCTCGAAGGACATCGAGCCGGTACGGGAGTACCGCCGTGAGTTCTCGCTGGCCAACGACGTGGATGTGCAGTCCATCGACGCCCGGTACGAGCTCGGCGTCCTGACCATCACCCTGAACAAGAAGACCCAGTATCTTCCGAAAGAGATCTCCATCAACTGAACCGTACCATCACAGAAAGGAGCGATCACTATGTCACTCGTCAAATGGAACCCTGCCCAGGACGTGACCCGGTGGAGCACCGAGTTCCCCGCCTTCCGCGGACTCGAATCGCTTCGCCGGGACATGAACCGCATTTTCGACGACTTCTTCCGGGGCGACGTCACCGCCGATGAATCGTTCTTCGGCCGCGACTGGACGCCGGCCGTGGACATCGTCGAGACTTCGGACGCCTACGTGCTCAAGGCCGAGCTGCCCGGCATCGCGAAGGACGATGTGAAGATCACGCTGGAGAACAGCGTGCTCACCATCCGCGGTGAGAAGAAGGGGGCGTCGGAGACGAACAACGCCTCTCTCCGCCGCGTGGAACGGAGTTACGGTCTGTTCGAACGGTCGTTCACCCTTCCCGGCACCGTCCGGGCCGGTGGTATCGACGCGCAGTACAAGGACGGACTGCTCACGCTCACGCTGCCGAAAGCGGAAGAGGCGAAACCGAAGGTCATCGATGTGAAGGTGAAGTGAGACGCATCCGGTCGTCCGTTCCAAAAAGCCCGCCTCAAGGCGGGCTTTTTCGTTCATGCATCGTTTGCACCGATATGCACGTTCTGCGCACCGGAGAACGACGACTCGGCTGTTTCTGACGGAAAGACGGGATCGGCGGTGGCACGCCGATTGCAGTACAAAAGGCACGGCTCCATCCATCCATCCATTCATCCATCTATTCGAAGGAGTACCAATGAAGAACCTGCTTGTTGCCGCACTCTTCCTGCTGGCGATGACCGGCTGCGACAATTCCGGGAATCCGGTCGAGGCACCGTCCGCCGGCGAGGCCGAGTACAGCGAGCTCTCGATGTACACCACCGCTGTCGCGACGGACGCCGAGTATGCAGTGATGCGGGCGGACAGCCTTGCTCATGACTCGCTTCGGCACGGGAAGATGCTCGGTACGCTGAAACGGCATCTCGGACTCACCGATGCACAGGTGGAGAGCGTGAAGGTGTACGGCAAGACGCTGTTCGAGAAGCTGCAGGGGATCCGGCTGCAGGTACGGGACAGTGTTCTGACGAAGGAGAGCGCCCGCTCGCTCATACAAGCCGCACGGGACGAGTTCATCGCTTCGCTCACCTCCATTCTCACCGATGAACAGAAGGAGCTGCTGGACGGATGGATCGAGCGGTTCTGGGACCGGCGGCATGGCGGCGGCGGGAGACCGGGTCGTCCCCACGGGCCGCACGGACCGCATGGACCCGGCGGCCGTCCGTAACGAGGTGACATCGTTTTGAATCGAAGGGAGGAAACGTGTTCAAGGTCATCGTACTGGGAACCCTGCTCTCCGCTGTGCTCGTCTCAGCGATGCTGATCCTGCCGGCAGAGACCCTTCCGCTCTCCGTGCTGACGATGCTGCTCTTACTGCGGGGTTTGGAACGCGAGAAGGAGGGATTTCGCAAAGGAGCGGAACGGAAAGTTGTCCGATTGTAGCAGTACGTTCCGATAAGCAAGGTTGAAGGCCGTCCGGTGTTCCGGACGGCCTTCGCGTTTTTAAAAGCGGACCTGCAGTGCGATACCGTGTCCGTCCCGAAGAAGGAGCGGTGTGAGCACGATGCCCGCCTTCCGCTTGTGCATCGCGGGAATGATGTATCCGATAGCGGAACCGACCGCCGCTCCGGCCAGCACATCGGTGGGGAAGTGCGCTCCGGACGAGATACGAAGAGCGGAACAGAGCGCCGCGGTGCCGAGACAGGCGCTCCACACCAGCGTGCGGTGCGGCGAGTCCGGAAAGTACTCCTGGTACATCACGGCAGTGAGCACCGCGGGCGCGAACGAACGGGTCGCATGTCCGGAAAAGAACGACCGGATCGCGTCAGGGTCCTGCCGTTCTTCCATGGGTGCGTCGGCCGCATACGTGTACGGCCGGTACCTCCGGACGGCCCCTTTGGCGATGAATGGCACGATGCCCGAATAGAGTCCCACTTCGGCATACAGGACGGCGGCGGTCATCCAATCGCTGCGGACCCTCTCGTCCAGCGCCAGCGCGAGTGGAGAGGCGATGGCGAGCGCGGCGGTCACGTCGCTCATCACCATCTGGGAAGAGGAATAGCGTCCCGCTGCAAAACGGTCGAACCCGTTCACCGATGAACGGTCCAGCGCCGCCAGGTCAGCCGGGGTCGGCGGCGCGAAATCCCGGTCCGCTGCCAGCGCCGCAGTTCCAAGAAGCACTCCCCCTCCGGCGATCCATGCCTCCCGTTCCCAGTCGATCGTGAACGGTCCCGCCTCGGACGCACCGTCCTGCCCCCGTGTCAGGGAGAGAACGATGAATAAGAGCAACGCTGTATGCTTCATGGGGCTCCTTTCCTCTTCAGTATATTGAAAGTTGCCGGGAGGAGCAAGCGGAGCTCTCCGGGAGTTGGAACTCTCCCTTTTTCGTTCTATTTTCTCCCCGTATGAAAACTACGGGCATCGCATCGTACTTCCGGACCGCTCTCGCCCTGTTCCTCGTCTCCGTAACGGCCGCCGCGCAGTTGCCCTCCTCCGATGGTGACCGCGACGCGACCCTGCAGCGGCGGTTGATGGGACACCTTTCGTTCATCGCGTCGGACGAACTCGAAGGGCGCGACACCCCGTCGCGCGGACTCGATATCGCCGCCCGGTACATCGCCGCCCATCTCACCCGCTGCGGCTGGACGCCGGCCGGCGACAGCGGTTCTTTCTTTCAGCGCATCGCGCTCCGAAGAACGCGCGCGGTCGCGGAACGTTCGTTCATCACGGTCAACGGCCGGCGGTTCGGATACGGCGGCGGCTTCATCGCGCCCCCCGTACCGTTCTCCGGTGCGGACCTTCCGGCGGTGTACGCCGGACACGGATACATGGTGAGGTCGAAGAACATCGATCCGTACAAGGGATTGGACCTGAAAGGGTCCGTGCTCATCGTGTCGGGCGGATATCCTTCCGGCGTCGGTCCGTCGGATTTCAAGGGGACCTCCGGAGTGGATTTCGAGACTCCGTCCGGCGCCGCCCGTGCACACGGAGCCGCCGCGGTGATCGTCATACCCGCATCCTCCGCGCTCACGCAGTGGGAGAAGAACCGGAAACGGTACGCCGAACGGGGTGAACATGTCGTACCGGCGTTGGATGGAACTCCCGCCGCACCCGTTTCCATCACCGCTTCTTCCGCACTGGTCGACGCACTCTTTGCCGGCGAATCGCTCCCGGTTGCGTCCTTGGCATCGGAGTCCGCGGCCGATTCGGTCGCTCCGTTCCGTCTCTCCTCCGCACTCCGGCTCGGCATCACGCTTTCGGTCGAGACCGACACGCAGTACACGAGCAACATCGTTGCCCGTCTCCCCGGCGCCGATGCGGTGCTCTCGTCGGAGCATGTCGCGCTCAGCGCGCATTACGATCATGTCGGAACGGGAACGCCGGTGAACGGCGACTCCATCTATAACGGTGCGGACGACGACGGTTCCGGAGCGGCCGCCCTGCTGGCGCTGGCCGAGTCGTTCGCCGATGCTCCCCGTCCGAAGCGCTCTCTGCTCTTCATCTGGCATACGGGGGAGGAGAAGGGGCTCTGGGGCTCGAAGTATTTCACGCGGTTCCCGACGGTGCCGCTCTCTACGGTCACGACGCTGGTCAATATGGACATGATCGGCCGGAGCCGTACCGAACGGACGCCCGAACGGTCGCGTAACGACGTCTCGGCCTCCGACGAGATCTTCGTCATCGGTTCCCGCATGCAGAGCGCCGAACTCGGACGGCTCGTGGAAGAGTCGAACCGTTCCGCTTCGTCCCTGCGTCTCAACTATCGTTTCGATTCTCCGGACGATCCCCAGCGTCTGTACGACCGCAGCGATCACATCAACTATGCGAAGAAGGGTGTGCCCATCGTCTTCTTCTTCGACGGGCTGCATGAGAACTACCATTCCGTCGATGACGAGACCGACCGTATCGACGCGGTGAAGTACGAGAAGGTGGTGCGGACGGTGCGGGCGCTGGCTGCCCGGCTGGCGAACCGGACGCATCGACCGGCGGTGGAACGGCAGGAACCGAACAGCGGTATGGAATAGCGGCGGACCATTCAGGAGGGAACACCATGCGGTACATCTTCGTGTTGACCATGGCGGCGGCGCTGTCGCTGTCCGCACAACCGGACGCTCCGTCCGCCGCCAAGGAGATCGTCCATCAGGAGCTGCTCTTCGCCCATACGGCGGTGGTGAAAGGGAGGAACGCGTCGTTCCTCGAGTTCTTCGCCGACGGCGCGCTCTTCTTCAATCCGCTCCCGGCCGATGCGAAGGCGTACTACGGCAGTGTTCCGGAACCGAAGAGCTTCCTGCTCTGGCGTCCGGCGGTCGTGGAGGCGTCGTCCGACGGAACGTTCGGATACTCCACCGGCCCGTGGGAGATCCGTCCCGCGTCGATGGGGAATCCCGCGGTCGTCCGTGGATGGTTCTTTTCCATCTGGGAGAGGAAGGGCGGGGCGTGGAAGGTGACGTTCGATACCGGCATCATGATGCCGTTGACGGTGCATGAACCGGATTCGGTGACGGTCATTCCCGTGCCCTCGGCAGCGCCTTCGGCGGTGCGGATGGAGGAGGCGGAGGAGGAGTTCCGGAATGTGGAGAAGGAACGGTCGCGCCGTGCGGCGTTCGAACGGTTCGCCTCCGTTGATGCACGCGTCTACCGGAACGGCGAACGTCCGGTTGCCGGTCGCGCGGCGGCGCTGCAGCGGTCGTCCACAGAGAAAGAGCGGTATTCGTATTCGACGGCCCGGATGACCGTCGCGCCCTCCGGCGGACTCGGCTACGTCGTCGGGACGGCGGTGAGCGCGGCGGGGGACACCGCGGCCTTCCTGCGCGTCTGGCGGAACGACGGCTCCTGGAAGGTCGTGACGGAACTGCTCAGTCCGGTGAAGTGACGCCGGCCCGCCGGGTCACTTCACACGGACGAACGGCGCGCCCGATTCCGGGAACGCCTCTTTGCTGCCGCCGAACTTCTCGGCGAGCTGCTTCAGCGTCGCGGTGGGGGCGGTGAGGATCACCTCATGGCCGCGCCGCACGTGCGACACCTTCATCTTCCCCGCGTCGACCATCTTCGCCAGCCAGTCCGCTTCCAGCATCGCGATGTGCAGCCGGTCCTTCTCGAACCAGATCTTCGAGATCATATGCGCGGTGACGAGGTGGTCGTCCTTCGGACTCTCCATCGGGGAGGAATCCAGGAACCACCGGTCGCCGACCGTGCCGAGCCGCACGGCATAGACGAGCGAATCGCCGCTCTGGGTGTCGCGATACACCGCACGGTACTCCTTCGCGCCGTTCCGCGTGAACGTGAGGGTCGTACCGTCGCCGCGCCATTGGCCGGTGAGCGCGGGGTTGTACACCGATTCCTCCTCCGTGAAGAGAGGATTGAGGGAACGGGCCGGGCATCCGAAGAAGAGCAATGATAACGTCAGCCAACCGGCGGCGAAGAATCGTCTCATGGAACGTCCTTTCTCTGTTGCGCGAATATCGTCAATTCTTCGCCGAGAGTAAACACCGTTTCAACGGTCGTCCACCCGTTTGAAGATGGCGTACCACTCGCCGTACTTCACCGGTTCCGTCCATTCCTCACCTTCCAGCCGGGAGAGGATCCGCCGGATCTCCTCCGGATACTGCTGGATGTTCACCCGTCCCACGGTGCCTCGCTGGTCCCGCGATGGAGCGACCGAATGGAGCAGCACCATCTCGCAGAAATCGCATCCTTCCGTCAGTTTCCGGTAGACCGAATCGGCCTCCTCCTGCGTTGCGCAGTACAGTTCCGCGAGCGTCATGTAGTTGGGCTGCGCGAACTGCACCACGGCGGACTGATGGAGCCAGAGCTTCAGCGATTTCCCTTTGTACTGCGCGGGCGAATACCGCCAGCGGAACACGGCCGCTCGGGCGGACGAATCCCACTCCGTCGAACCGCTGCCGCGGAGCAGGTCCACGTACCGCACCGCGCCCTGTTCGTCGATGAGGATGTTGAGTTCGATGCGCACATCGGGGGCGGTGACGGGATACGGGAACGGGGGGAACGGGGCCTGATAGATGAGAGCCGGCAGCGTGAGGTCGGCGACCTCGGGAGTGGAGGAGCATCCGCCGGCAAGCAGGAGAACGATGACACACAGGAGAGCTTTCATGGCGCACCTCCTTTCGTGCTGACGGTACAATGTACCGACATTTCGATGATGATGTCAAGGAGGGAAAAAGGGCGCTGATACGGGGACGAACGGTCCTCCGGTCGTCATGCGGACCGGCGGAGCAGCACCATCAGTTCCACTTCGTCCGTTCCGGGGAACATGTCGAACGGCACGGCGGTGACCGGCGCGTATCCCGCGTTCTTCCACCGTTGCAGTTCGGAGGCGATGACCGGCGGATTGCAGAAGATGTGGAGCACGGCGGCGGGCCGGGCTTCGGCGATGACGTCGATGACGCCGGAGGCGGTGCCGCTGCGGGGCGGGTCGAGAAGGACCTTGCGCGTTCCTTTCTCCGCTCCGCCGAGCAGACGGCGCATCATGGCCGGCGAGATGTCGGCCGAGAGGAACTTCACGTTCTCCGCACGGAGCCGGCGCGCGTTGGCGATGGCGTCCGAGATGGAGCCGCGCGACAGTTCCACGCCGGTGACGGAGCGGACCTGCGGCGCAAGGGTTAAGGAGAACAGTCCGTATCCGCAGTACAGGTCGTACAGCGCATCGTCCTTCGAGAGCTGCAGCAGCGACGCGGCCCGTCCGGTGAACTCCGGCAGGATGGCATGGTTCGTCTGCGAGAACGACAGCGGCGAATAGCGGAAAGGTGTGCCGGAGACCGAATGCGAAAGGAGGTCGGTGCCGAAGAGCTTCTGTGCGCGGGGAGTGGAGGGGCGCTCGGAACGGGTCGGCCGTCCGGAAAGATAGTACCGGGAGCGTTCCTCGTCCACGAAGACGAACAGTCCCTTCACCGCCGGCACGCGTCCGGTGAGATGCTTGGAGATCCGGTTCACCTCCCGGCGGTTCGCGGAGGAGAAGTGGTTCATGTTGAAGATGACGGTGGCCGCCTCGTCGCCCCCTTTCACGATGACGTAGTTGAACTCCTCCGCGAGCGAGGAGTTCTCCCTCTTCTGCAGGTACGTCTGGACCACCGAGTACACCGAAGCATGCACGGCGGGTTCGATGGCGCACTGTCCGACGTCCATCGGGAAGGAACGCTCGCTCTCGTCGTCCGTTCCGATGAGTCCGAGCGTGAACGTGCGGCCGCGGATGAACGCCTTCCGTTTGGAGACGGTGCGGTACAACCGCCCGAGCGGGGAGGGGACGAACGGTTCGAGGGGGATGCCGGTGCCGAGCGCGGACCAGAACGCGTCGAGAGGGGCGGGTTTCTGTGCGGTCTCCGTCTCGTACGTGATGCGGCCGGCGAAGCAAAGCCCGCAACGCTTTCCGGCGGGAGTGCGGCATTCCCCCGCGGCGAGCGGACGGGGCGCGGCCGGAGCGAAAGCGGAGTGAAGACGTTCGGACAGTGTCGGCACGGCGGAAATGACGGTGGAGTGCGGTGTTCGGACCGATATTCTCCTACCAAATTACGCTAATTGTTGTTACCTTTCAATGATTCCATGAAGTTTTACCGTAAAATACGCAAGCAGGTGCGTCCCGAGAACCTCCTCGAATCGGTGCGCGAGAACAAGGTGCGCACCGCCGTCATCGCCGGAACGTTCCTGCTCGTGCTCTATATTATTTTCAACAGCAATGGACTGCTGCCGCGCGTGAGACTGGAAATGGAACGCGAAGCGATGCAGGAGAAGATCCGTCTGGCAGAAGAGGAGCAGCGGAAGCTGAAGGACCAGTCCAAGGCGCTCGACGGCGATCCGAAGGCGATCGAAAAAGTGGCGCGGGAGAAGTACGGCATGGTGCGCGAGAACGAGAAGGTGTACAAAGTGGCGCCGAAGAAGTGACAGGAAGCCGGGACCATAGCGCACCGCTGGCCGAACGGGTCCGACCGCAGACCATCGCTCAGTTCGCCGGACAGTCGCATCTGCTGGGCGACGGGAAGCCGCTCCGCCGTATGGTGGAGGAGGACCAGCTCCGTTCGTTCATCCTCTGGGGACCGCCGGGCGTCGGCAAGACGACCCTCGCGCGCATCATCGCCAACCAGACGAAGGCGGAGTTCTTCGCGCTCAACGCCGTCTCGTCCGGCGTCAAGGACGTCCGTGAGGTCATCGCCCAGGGGGAGGCGTTCCGCGCGTCGGGACGGCGGACCGTCCTCTTCATCGACGAGATCCACCGGTTCAACAAGGCGCAGCAGGACGCGCTCCTGCACAGCGTGGAATCGGGCGTCCTCACGCTCATCGGAGCGACGACGGAGAACCCTTCGTTCGAGGTCATTTCGCCGCTCCTCTCGCGCATGCGGGTGTACGTGATGGAGCCGCTCGGGCGCGCGGACCTGGACCGCATTTTGGAGCAGACCCTCGCGGCGGACGACGTCATCACCACCGCCTCCGTCGCGGTGGAGGACCGCGACTATCTCTTTCTCCTCTCCGGCGGCGACGCGCGGAAGCTGCTCAACGGACTCGAACTCGCGTTCCAGACCGCGGTGCCGGACGTCGGCGGCGTGCGCCGGCTGACCAACGCGGTGCTCGAAGAGGCGTTCCAGCGCCGGTACTCGCTGTACGACAAGAAGGGGGAGCAGCACTACGACATCATCTCCGCCTTCATCAAGAGCATGCGCGGCAGCGACCCGGACGCGGCGGTGTACTGGCTCGCCCGGATGCTGGAGGGAGGGGAGGACCCGACGTTCATCGCGCGGCGGATGATCATCCTCGCGTCCGAGGACATCGGCAATGCCGATCCGGCGGCCCTCATGCTCGCGGTGGACGGGTTCACGGCGGTGGAGTACGTCGGCATGCCCGAAGCCCGCATCATCCTGGCGAACGTCGCCACGTACCTCGCCGGAGCCCCCAAGAGCAACGCGTCGTACGCGGCCATCGGCGAAGCGATGGAGGACGTCCGGCGGCTCCCCAATCTGCCGGTGCCGCTGCATCTGCGTAACGCGCCGACGAAACTGATGAAGGAGCTCGGGTACGGCCGCGAGTACAAGTACGCGCACGAGTACGACGGGAACTTCGTCGAACAACAGAACCTTCCGGACCGTCTCAAGGAGAAACGGTACTACCGTCCCACCGAGAACGGCCGGGAGAAACAGATCAAGGAACGGCTGACCCACCTGTGGAAAGGGAAGAAGTGACATGACCGAGGCATCCGCTCTCATCGACCGCCTGAAGGAGCACTGCACCATTGTGGTCTTCGGCGATTCCATCTCCCGCGGCGTCGTCTTCGACGAGACGAAGCAGCGCCATTCGCTCCTGCTGGAGAGCTATGCGAACATCGTGAAGGAGCAGCTCCGCGCTGCGGTGGTGAACGCCGCGAAGTTCGGCAGCACCATCCTGGAGGGGCTGCAGCGGTTCCAGAACGACGTGCTGCAGAAACGGCCGGACATCGTCCTCATCGAGTTCGGCGGGAACGACTGCGACTTCGCGTGGGACGATGTGGCGCAGGACCCCACCGGACCGCACCAGCCGAAGACCGACCGCGGCGAGTTCGCGCGGCGCCTGTCGGACCTCATCGCCCGGCTGAACGAGCTCCGCATCATCCCTGTGCTCGTCACGCTGCCGCCGCTGGACCCGGAACGGTACCTGCAGTGGGTGTCGCACAACAGCGCCGAGGCGAAGGAGAACATCCTCCGGTTCATCGGTGCGGCGTCGCGCATCTACTCCTGGCACGAACAGTACAACGCCGCCATCCTCCGCGTGGCGGAGGAGACGAAGACGCGGCTCATCGACATCCGCTCCTCGTTCCTCGCGGCGGAGGACTACACGACGCTCATCTGCCGCGACGGCATCCATCCGAACCGGGAGGGACACCGCGTCATCGCGGAGACCATCCTGCAGTACATCCGGACGCGGCACGACTTCCTCCTCACCAATCCGCCCTCCACCACGGCGGCACCGTAGGACCACCATGACCAATCAACTCGCCGTCGGGGTCGACCTCGGCGGCACCACCGTCAAGACGGCCCTCATCGACAGCGGCGGCACCGTCATCGCACAGTCCAAACTCCCCACGCTGGCGGAAGTGAACCCTCCCGCGGTGATCGGCCAGATCAAACGGGCCATCCGCGACGTGCTGCCGCACGCCGCCGGCCGCACCGTCGCCGGCATCGGCATCGGCGCCCCCGGCCTCATCCAGAATCCGGGCGGCATCGTGAAGAGTCCGCCGAACCTGAACGGGTGGGACGAGGTGCCGCTTGCGGACGAGATCCGGAGGGAGTTCGGCCTGCGCGTGGAGGTGGACAACGACGCCAACGTCGCCGCCGTGGCGGAAGCGAAGTTCGGCGCCGGACGGACGCACCGCGATTTCCTCTTCATCATCTGGGGGACCGGCGTCGGCGGCGGCATCATCCTCAACGGTGAGATCTACCGCGGCACCACGGGGGGCGCCGGCGAGGTCGGACACATCTCCATCGATCACAACGGACTCCTCTGCAACTGCGGCACCCGCGGCTGTGTCGAAGCGTACGTCGGACAGAAATACCTTTCCAAACGGACCGCCGAGAAGGTCCGCTCCAGTCCCTCCTCCAAGATCCTCGAACTGGCCGGCGGAGACCCGGAGAGGATCACGCCGCTGTTCATTTCGCAGGCCGCGGAAGCGGGGGACGACCTGGCGAAGGAGGTGCTCGTCGAAGCGGGCACGCTGCTCGGCGTGATGATCGGCGGCGTGATGAGCACGCTCGACTTCCGCATCACCGTCATCGGCGGCGGCGTCTCCGCCGTGGGCGATTTCGTCTACGACGCCATCCTCCGCTCCGTCCGGAACAACGTCCAGAAACCGCTCCGCGACGGCATCCGCATCGTCCGTGCGGAGCTCGGCAACGACGCCGGCGTCTTCGGCGCCGCCGGCATGGTCCTGTAGCGACCCGCACAAGGCCGGTGACCAGGCGACCCACGCATACCGTTCTGCTCTTCGCGGCGCTCCTCTTCGCCGCCCTGCCGGCCGCCGCCCAGACGGCGGACACGGCCGCTGTCCGGACCGACTCCGCCGCCGTCGCCGCCGATTCCCTCCGTCCCGCCGCCGGCGGCATCGACTCCGTCGTCACCTACACCGCCAAGGACTCCATCAACTTCACGTTCGATGACAAGACGATGACGATGTTCGGGCAGGGGGACGTGAAGCATAAGACGATGTCGCTCCGCTCCGAGATCATCGAGGTGAACTGGAAGACCGACGACATCAACGCGTACGGCGTGCTCGATTCCGTGCGCGCCCGCACCACCGATTCGCTCAAGGCGCGGTACACCGGCACGCCGGTGATGAACGACGGTGGGGACGTGTACGAAGGATGGAGGATCGCGTACAATTTCCGCTCGCAGAAGGGGCGCGTCACCCTCGGCGAGACGGAGGAGGACCAGGGGTACTATCACGGTGAGCAGATCAAACGGGTGGACAAGGAGATGATGTTCATCGCGAACGGATTCTTCTCCACCTGCGAGCTCGGCCATCCGCACTTCTATTTCGCCACGCCGGAGATGCGCGTCACCCTCCGCGACAAGATCGTCGCCCGTCCCATCTACCTCTACATCGCGGACGTGCCGGTCTTCGTCCTGCCGTTCGGCGTCTTCCCGAGCCAGGGAGGAAGGCGCTCCGGCATCATCGCGCCGGCGTTCGTGGACAAAGGGCCCCGCGGGACCGGTCTCGAACATCTCGGGTACTACGTCGCCATCAGCGATTATATGGACCTCGCGATGACGGGGGACTGGCTCACCGGCGGCACATGGCGGCTCAGCCCGAGCTTCCGGTACGTCAAGCGGTACGACTTCTCCGGTTCGCTCGCCGGTTATTATCAGAACACCGTTGAGAATGAGTCCGGGGACCCGGACTACTACAATTCGAAGGAGTACTTCGCGAACCTCACCCACAACCAGACCTTCAATCCGACGACCCGGCTGGACGTCAACTTCTCCTTCTCGAGTTCGGAGACGTACAACAACGCGCTGACCCTCAACGACCGGCTCCGTCAGGAGATCGTCTCCAACGCCACGCTGAGCAAGAGCTGGGAGGGGACGAACAGCAGCATGAGCGTCAACATCAACCGCCGGCAGAACCTGCTCACCGGTTCCATCACCAACGCGCTCCCCTCCGTCAATTTCTCCCTCGGACAATCCTATCCGTTCCGGTTCGGGCGCACACGGAACGGCTCGTCGGAGTACGCGTGGTACGAGATGATCAGCATGTCGCACGGATCATCGTACCAACGCGTGGACAATCGAACGCGTTCGGCCGACACGCTGCCGTACACCTACTTCGCGCGGCAGGGGGCGACCCATTCGCTCTCGTTCAGCGCGGCGCCGAAGGCGGGCTTCTTCACCGTCTCTCCGTACTTCGCGTACAATGAAAAGTGGTACGACGAGCACTCCGCCATCGACAGTTTCGGGATGGGAGGATTCGCCGCTGCCCGGGACGTGCGCGGACTGGAAGCGGTCCGGTGGTTCAACCTCGGCGTCAACGCCTCCACAAAGCTGTACGGCATGATGAACTCCCCCATCCCGGGCATCGTCGCGTTCCGCCATACGATGGAACCGTCGGTCTCCTTCAACTACCAGCCGGACTTCTCCGAGGAACGGTGGGGATACTATGTGCATTACAAGGATTCGACGGGTCGGACGCAGAAGTTCGACCGGTTCCAGCGCGAGATCTACGGCGGCGCGCCGGCCGGAGAGCAGCAGGCGGTCGGGTTCTCGCTCGGCAACGTCTTCGAGATGAAGACCGCGGCCCGCGACACGTCGGAGAGGGAGGAGAAGTACCGGCTGCTGAACCTGCAGGCGCGGACCGCGTACAACTTCGTGGCCGATACGATGCGGCTCGC
The DNA here is from genome assembly GCA_008933835.1 of Bacteroidota bacterium. GTDB lineage: Bacteria > Bacteroidota > Ignavibacteria > UBA10030 > UBA8401 > SpSt-333. Next base: position 32,656 of record WBUG01000028.1, read on the forward strand.
CCCCCTGTCCATCGGGTTCACGACGCAGATCGGCGAACTGCTCAACATCGGCGGCGGCGCCACGTACAACTTCTACCAGTTCAGCCGCGCGGCGAACACCCGCATCAACCGGACGCTGCTCGAGGACGGGAAGGGGATCGCGCAGCTCACGTCGTTCAACATCAGCCTCTCCACCTCGCTCCGCGGCGAACGCTCCGCCGCCCAGACGGAGCAGGAGGTGAACGACAGCATGCGCGTGGCGGACGACCGGCGGAACCGCGCGTTCAACAGCTTCCGCGGCATTTACGACACGCCGGAGCCGGACTTCAGCATCCCGTGGAGCCTCTCGCTCAGCTTCAACTTCTCGCAGAGTCAGGAGAATCCGCTCCAGAAGTTCCGCTCCGCCAGCATCAGCGGCAGCCTGGACTTCAACCTGACGGAGAACTGGAAGTTCACCGCCTCCTCAGGCTACGACCTCGTCACCCGTCAGGTCGCCACGCCGCAGCTCAACATCTCCCGCGACCTGCACTGCTGGATCATGAACTTCAACTGGACCCCGCTCGGCGCCGTCTCCGGTTACCGGTTCGAGATCCGGGTGAAGGCGCCGCAGCTGCAGGACATCAAGCTCACCAAACAGAACAATGACCGGCTCTGACGGCTCGGGCGGAGGGAACCCCGCCGGCCTCATGACCGTTCTTCCGGCATGAACAGACTCTCGACCGAACGCTCCCCGTACCTTCGCCAGCATGCCGGCAATCCGGTGCATTGGCATCCGTGGGGGGACGAAGCGTTCGACCGCGCGCGGCGCGAGCACAAACCCATCTTCCTCTCCGTCGGCTACTCCACCTGTCACTGGTGCCATGTGATGGAGCACGAGTCGTTCGAAGACCCCGCGGCGGCGGCCGTGCTCAACGAGCTCTTCGTCAGCATCAAGGTGGACCGTGAAGAGCGTCCCGATGTGGACAAGGTGTACATGTCCGCCGTACAGGCGATGACCGGTCACGGCGGCTGGCCCCTCTCCGTCTTCCTCACGCCGGACCTGAAGCCCTTCTACGGCGGCACGTACTTCCCCCCGCGCGACGCCCACGGCCGTCCCGGCTTCATAACGCTGCTCCGCCGCATCGCTGAGGTGTGGAACACCGAGCGGGAGAACGTGCTCGACTCGGCGGAACAGCTGACGCGGGAACTGCAGCGCCGCGAGTACACCGACAGTGCGGCGACGGACATCGGCGGTGCGCTTCCGGAACTTGCGGTCCGCCAGTTCTCCGCCGGTTACGATGCGCTGCATGCCGGGTTCGGACGCGCTCCAAAATTCCCCCGTCCGGCGGTCCTCTCGTTCCTCATGCGGCGGTACCATGCCGCCGGTGATGACGCGGCGCTGCGCATGGCGCTCGACACGCTCACGGCGATGTCCCGCGGCGGAATGATGGACCAGCTCGGAGGGGGCTTCCACCGCTACTCGGTCGATGCGCGGTGGCACGTTCCGCACTTCGAGAAGATGCTCTATGACCAGGCGCAGCTCATCACGGTCTACGTGGACGCCTTCCGTATCACGGGCGACGCCTCCTTCGCCGTCACCGCCCGCCGCACGGCGGACTATGTGCTGCGTGAGCTGAGCGCGCCGGACGGCGGTTTCGCCTCCGCCGAAGATGCGGACAGTGCCGATCCCCGTGAACCGTCGGTGAAGAGGGAAGGAGCGTACTATGTGTGGGAAAAGAAGGAGATAGAGCAGCTCCTTCCGCGAGACATAGCAGAACTGATCTGCACGCAGTACGGGATCGCGGATGGAGGGAATGTTCAGGAGGATGCGCACGGAGAGTTCACCGGCCGGAACATCCTTTTCGCTGCGCGTACGGCGGGCGAATGCGCTCGTGAGCTCGGTCTGCGCGAGGACGACGCGCGGAATCGATTGGAGCTCGCCTCCGCTGCGCTGCTCGCCGCCCGCATAAAGCGGCCGCGGCCGCACCGCGACGAGAAGGTCATCGCCGCATGGAACGGAATGACCATCGGCGCGCTCTCGCAGGCGTACCTGTCAGTCGGTGATGAGCGGTACCGCACGGCGGCGGCGGACGCGGCGCGCTTCGTGTGGGAGAAACTCTACGATGAACCGACCGCCGTGCTCCGGCGCCGGTATTGCGACGGAGAGGTGAAGCACGACGGGCTGCTGGACGACTATGCGAATCTTGCGGCCGGATTCCTCGACCTGTACGAAGCGACGTACGACGCCGCATGGCTCCGCCGCGCGGACCTGCTCACCGGCCGGGCCGTCACGCTCTTCTGGGATTCCGCCGAGGGGGGCTTCTTCGACACGGCCGGTAAGGACCCTTCCATTCTCGTCCGCACCAAGGACGCGTACGACGGCGCGGAACCGTCCGGTAACGCCGTCATGGTGATGAACCTTCTCCGGCTGCACCGTCTCACCGGGAACGACGGACTCCGTTCCTGCGCCGAGAAGACTCTGAAGCTGTTCATGACGGTCTTCGCGCAGGCGCCGCAGATCATGCCGTACCTCCTCTGTGCGGCGGATCTCTATCGAAGCGCACCGGACCATTGTCTCATCGTGCCGAAGGGGGCGGAAGACGGTCCGGGAATGGACCGGGCTCTGCATGCATCGTTCCGGCCATGGATGCAGTGTGTTGAGGTGAACGACGGTACGTCCCGCTTCATCGGCGGTCCGCTCGCATTCTCCCGAACGCTTCCGTCAGTGGAAGGCCGGCGGACGTACTACCGCTGCTCCGGCTTCACCTGTCGCTTGCCGGTGACCGACGCCGCCGCGGCGGGAGGTTGAACGGACGCAATTCCGTTGAGCGGAAGTGACCGGAGTAATATGTCGATTTTCAGTGTAAAATTAAGGAAAACACGAAATTTCTTATTGCAACTTGAGTACTCTATATTTATCTTCATTACTACAGTGTTGATAATGGTCAACGCGTACGTATACAACCATCAATACTCCGGGACCATCCAATGAAATCTTCCACCATAGATGAAGGACGGGTCGTCATCCTCGAACCGAAGGGCTCTTTGGTCGGCGGGGATGAGACCGATGAACTGAAGCGTTCCATTCAGGACCTTCTGGAGAAGGGGAACCGCAAGCTCATCATCGACCTCGGGAACGTCGAATACCTCAATTCCTCCGCGATCGGCGCCCTCGTCTCAGCCCACACGTCGTACCTCAACCGGCAGGGGAGGATGGTCCTCTGCAATGTGAACAAGAGCATCTCCAACGTCTTCATCGTGACCAAACTGTCGACCATCTTCGCCGCCTTCGACAAGCGGGAGGATGCCATCTACGATATCGCGAAATAAAGATCACACCATCACACTATCATCCTATAAGGAGTCGCTTTATGAAACAGGGTTCGTTGAATTTCATCATCATCTTCGGCGCCGCCGTCATCGGATGGGCGATCTACGAGTTCATGATGCCGCAGTTCATCAAGGACGGCGGTCAGCTCGTGATCGGCCTCATCGCCCTCTCCATCATGGTGCTCACCTACGTCATTGAGCGCAATCTGTCCCTCAAGAAGGCGGGCGGACGCGGACCGATGGCGAAGTTCCTCAAGAACCTCGTTCAGAACGTGAACTCCAACGACATCCCGGCCGCCATCGCGGCGTGCGACCAGCAGCGCGGCTCCCTCGCGAACATCGTGAAGACCGGTCTGGAGCGCTATCAGGAGGTCGGTTCCAAGAAGGACCTCACCAAGAAGGAGAAGATGGAAGAGGTGAAGCGGGTCATCGAAGAGGCGACCATGCTCGAGATGCCCATCCTGGAACGGAACCTCATCGCCCTGTCCACCATCGCCTCCATCGCCACGATGTGGGGACTGCTCGGAACGGTGCTCGGCATGATCCGTTCGTTCGCGGCTCTGGCGAAGGCCGGCGCTCCGGACGCCACGGCGCTCTCCCTCGGTATCTCGGAAGCGCTCATCAACACCGCCGGCGGTATCGCCATCGCCATCGCGGCCATCGTGGCCTACAACTTCTTCACCACGAAGATCGACGGCATGACCTACATGATCGACGAGGCGAGCAAGGACATCCTGATGAACCTGTCGTCCAAGCACGAATAATCCACCGAGAGGCTTCACCATGTCAAAATCGAAACGTGTCGGTTTCAAGCTGGACATGACGCCGATGGTGGACGTCGGGTTCCTGCTGCTGACCTTCTTCATGCTCACCACGCAGTTCAAGCCGCAGGATGTGGCGGAGGTGGTCCTTCCGTCGTCGCATTCCGCGTTCAAGCTGCCCGACTCCGACGTGATGGTCGTGACGGTCGACAAAGAGGGGAACGTGTACCTCGGCGTCGATTCGCAGAACCTTCGGGCGCAGCTCTTCGGCGTGGAGAACAGGCTCCGGGCCGGAATGCAGGTCCAGCTGAGCGAGCTCAGCAAACTGCTGCGCGAGGCCCGCATTCGCAATCCGAAACTGCGGACGGTCATCAAGGGCGATAAGGAATCCGAGTACAACGTCATCCAGACGGTGATGGAGACCCTCCAGAAGGAGAACATCACCCGTTTCAACCTCGTGACCGACCTCGAGAAATAAGCCGGAGAATTCATCATGGCAGATGTAGATCTTTCACAATCCAAAGGGAAGCAGAAGCACGGCGGCAAGCGGAAGAAGAAGCGGGTCGGTGTGCGCATCGACATGACGCCCATGGTGGACGTCGCGTTCCTGCTGCTGACCTTCTTCATGCTGACCACCACCATGAACAAGCCGCAGACGATGGAGATCAACCTCCCGCCGGGCCGCCAGACCGCGGAGGTGGCGGAGTCGAACCTGCTCACGCTGCGCGTGACGGACGACTTCCGCATCTTCTGGAACATCGGTACCAGCAAGCCCGTGGCGGTGGACGGCAGCGACAAGAAGGCGAAGCTCATCGCCCTCGGCAAACTGCTGAAGGAGCAGAACAGCGCCAACCCGAAGCTCATCACCCTCGTGAAGGTTGACGGGAAGGCGAAGTACATCGATATGGTCGACGTGATGGATGAACTGAACCTGAACAACATCAACCGGTTCAGCCTTGCGCCGATGGTGGAGGACGACAAGAAGATCCTCGCCGCGCTTTAATCTTTTCGAAGGAACCCAGCGATCATGGCAACAGCAGCCGCCACAACCACGTACGGATTCCAGGAGCTCCGGATCCTGACCCGTAAGTACTCCACCGTCGCCCTGGTGTCGGCCGGAGTCCTGCACGTCAGCGTCATCGGCGCCTACTACGGCATCCAGAAGCTGATGGAAGAGGACGAGCCGGTGTACACCGTGCGCATCATGAAGTACAGCGACCTCGGTCCGCCCCCCTCCATCACCAATTCGCAGGCGGCTCCCGCCGTTTCGGTGCAGGGGCCCGTCGCGAAACCGACCGTCGGTACGCCGGTGCCGGTGCCGGACGCGGAGATCAACCCGGAACAGACCATCGCCACGCAGACGGAAATGGCCGCGGTCGGACCTTCCATCGGCGAAGGTGTCGGCGACGGAGGTCCGGTGGAGATCCAGGAGGACGTGAGCATCCAGGACGACGGGCCGCCGCCGGATTTCGTACCGGTGGAGAAGCAGCCGCAGCCCATCCCGGGGAACAATCCCTCGCCGACCTATCCGGAGATCGCCCGCCGTGCCGGCGTCGAAGGGACGGTGTGGGTGAAGATCTGGGTGGACAAAGAGGGGAATCCGAAGAAGGCGCAGGTCCTCAAGTCCGACGCGGAACTCTTCAATCAGCCCGCCATCGAAGCGGCGATGAAGTGGAAGTTCACGCCGGCCATCATGAACAACGGACCGGTCTCGGTGTGGGTCTCCATCCCGTTCCGGTTCAAGCTGAATCAGGGGCGCTGACACGGAGCGATGGACCCTTCGAGGATCTTCGGGTACTTCGGGTATGCGATGGCGGGGCTGTTCCTGGTGATGGGGGGCTACGTGCTCTTCCTCCTTCCGGAACAGTTCCGCATGCCGGAGAAATTTCGCATGATGTTCGGCACTGTGCTCGTGCTCTACGGCCTGTACCGGATCATCGCCACGCGTATCAAGCAGCGTCAGCAGGATGATGAACAACACCAGCATCTCTAGGACCCTCTCGGCCGTCATTCTCGTCTCCCTCGCATTCCTGCACTCGTCCTGCCGCGACGAACCGCGCGAGACCCCGACACAGGGGACCCTCGCGATGATCTCGTCCGAGGACGTCTCGCCGGTCATCGACCTGCAGGTCACGGACTTCACCCGCGCCTATACCGGCGCCGTCATCACGCACCGTCACTCGTCCGCCCGCGATGCGGTGGTCCAGCTGCTCAACGACAGCGTCAAGCTCATCGTCATCCCCCGCGAGTTCAACGACGAGGAGCGGCGCGTCATCGCCAAGAACGAGCTCGACGTCACTTCCACCCTCATCGCGTACGACGCCGTCGCGGTGGTCGTCAACGAAGGGAACCGGCTCACGCAGGTGACGACGGCGCAGCTCCGTTCGTTCCTCGATGGCTCGGTGACCTCCTGGTCCGCCGTTCCCGGTTCCGGCCTGACCGGACAGGTGGTGGTGGCGATGGGCGAACCGAACAGCGCGGTCTCCGAATATGTGAAGCAGAGGCTCAACGGAGGACGGGAGTTCGCTCCCGTGGTCCTGCCGGGCGCCACCACGGCCGATGTCATCGCCGACGTGCAGAAACGGCGGAACGCGGTCGGGTTCGTGCCGCAGGCGTGGTTGAAGGGGCTCCCGGAATCGCTGCGCGTCCTGGAAGTGGGGGACCCGGCGTTCCGGCGCGATACCACGGGCACCGCGATGGAGTTCTTTGCGCCGCATCAGGCGTACATCCATCAGGGGCTCTACGCCATGCGCCGTTCCGTGTACGTTCACACCCATAACGCGGGACGGGGCGTGGCGCTCGGTTTCACCTCGTTCGCCGCAGCGGCGGAAGGACAGAAGATCATCGTCAAGAACGGCCTGGTGCCCGCGACCATGCCCGTGCGTCTCGTACAACTTTCACAACAATAGGACACCCGTGCCATGAAGTTCACCGCACTCCTCCTCGTCGCAATCTTTTCGGTCACAGCGTTCGCCCAGGACGACCTCACGAAGGGGAAGGACCTCTTCATGAAAGGGCAGTACGACCAGGCCATCGAGACCCTTCAGAAGTTCCTCGCGGGGAACTCACGGAACGTCGAAGCCAACTACGTCGTGGGAGAGTCGTACCGGCTGAAGGGGGACATGGAGAACGCACTGAAGGCGCTGGAGCGGACCCTCGACTTCGACGACGAATATGAACCGGCGCTGGCGGCCATCATCCGCGTGCACGGCCGGCTGAAAGCATGGGACAAGGCACAGAAGCGGTACAACGAGGCGGCGAAGTACCACAAGAAGGGGAAGCTCGCTCCGCTGGCCTACGCCGAGACCTTTCTCGAGGCCGATTCGGTGGACAAAGCCTCCATCTATTTTTCGAAGCTGAAGGAGGTCGATGAGAAGGACGTCCGCGCGTACATCGGGCTGGCGGAGGTCTACTCGCGGCAGAACGTCATCGTGCTGGCGGTGGACAACCTCCGCACCGCATCGACGCTGGCCCCCGAGGACCCGTCGGTATGGTACAAGCTCGCCACCACCATCCTGAAGAACCGGAGCCTCAACGCCGACCAGATCCGCGAGGTCATCGCGGCGCTCAAGAAGTCCATCGACCTCGATCCGGCGAACAACAAAGCGGTGTACGACGCGGCGGTCATCTTCTACCGTATCAAGTACTGGCGCGAAGCGGCGGAGTTCTTCAAACGGTACACCGATGCGGTGAAGGACAACGCCGAAGCGTGGGAGATGTACGCCACGTCCGCCTACAACGCCCGCGCGTACCAGGACGCCGTTCCGGTGCTCGAAAAGGCCATCGCGATGAACACGAACGCCTTCGCGCTCAAGCCGATGCTCGCCCATTCCCTCTACGTCACCAAGGAGTACAAGCGCTCCGTCGAACTGTATGCGAGCCTCCCGCCGGACTCGCTCGGCGCCGACGACGTGTACCGCATGGGTTTCTCCTCCTTCCAGCTGAAGGACACGGTGAAGGCCATCACCTACCTCGAAAAGACCCTGGCGATGGACAAGGAGAACACCGACGCCATCGGAACGCTGGCCGCCATCTATCTTCAGCAGAAGCGGTATGACCTCGCCGCCGTGCAGTACGACCGACTGCTGGAGAAGGACCCGAACAACATCACGGCGCTCTTCTACGCCGGTTATTCGAACTACGTGCTCGAGCGGAACGACACCGCGAAGGGATTTTTCCAGCGCCTCGTGGCGCTCCGGCCGAACAACATCCAGTCCCACCAGTCGCTGATGCAGATCTACAGCCTGCAGGATTCCCTCGACCGCGGACGCTTCCATGCCGGCATCGTCATCGCGCTGGCGGACAGTTCGCTGAAGGCGGACCCCGGCAAGGCGGCGCAGCATGCCGCGATGGCCATCAACGGCTACCGGATGCTCGGTCTGTTCGACTACAAGGAGAAGAACATCGTCTCGTCCATCGCGAACCTCGAGAAGGCCGTCGCGTACGAGAAGGAGAAGAAGGACGAGGGACTGCACCTGTTCCTGGCGCAGATGTACGCCGTGAAGAGCGGCGACCAGGAGCTCTCCGCGGCGGACGGGAAGGCGTTCCGCGAAAAGGCGTGCCGCGAGTACAAGCTGGTGCTGAAGATCAATCCGAAGAACGCGGCGGCGAAGAAGGAATCGACGCAGATGAACTGTAACTGACACCGACACCAATCATCCACTCATGAGGTGCCTTATGAACACACTGCTGGCCCGTCTGTCGACCACCGCCGTCATCGTGCTGCTCCTGACGGTCTCCGCCACGATGTCGTCGTGCAAGAAGCCCGTCGAAACCCCCGTCATCTCGGAATGGGACACCCATCAGGACCCCATCAGCGGTCTTGAGGTCGAATTTCCCAAAGGCTGGCTGAAGAACGTCGACCCGAAGGCCGTGAAGCTCTATTCGACGCAGGCTGTCTCCCAGAAATTCTACGAACTGTACTCCACCGGAACCACGGACGTGAACGACGAAGAGGGGGGCGTGGAGCTCACCATCGCCATGGAGTCCTTCGCCGACGCCCAGGCCGGGACGCTCGACGCGTACAAGGAGCAGCAGCTGAAGGCGTACGAGGCGCTCGGCCTCGCCGACGAAAAGCCGGTCCAGGTGGGCAAGGAGACCGGGGCCGGGTTCTCGTACTCGGTGAAGGTGAGCAAGAACACCACGATGTCGGGCCGGAAGATCTTCGCCGTCCACGACAGCGTGTTCTACACCGTGAGCGTCACCGGGTTCAACGATTACACGAAGGCGTACGAGCCGGTCTTCGACCGTATGATCGCCTCCATCAAGCTGCCGAAGCCGAAGGAGACCTACAAGGACCCGAACGCCGCCTCCAAGCCGTCGCCGGACCTGACGAAGTTCAGCAACGAGTTCGTCGAGTTCATGCATCCCGACAACTTCACCGCGGCCCCGGCCGCCGCTAAGGGTGGGGCGGTCCACTCGCTGCACCTCGAAGGGCTCCGCAAGGACTGCACCATCGACCTCGACATCTTCCCGACGAAGACGGACAAGGGAGAGGTGAAGTTCGACCGGTTCGTCGAAGACAATAAGGCGAAGTTCTCGCCGAAGTCCGTGACCGCGGGGAAGGTGGACGGCCTCGATGCGAAGGTGCTCGCCGCATCGCCGGCCCCGCAGATCGACCGGAAGGTCTTCTTCGTCGCCAAGGGTGAGCGCATCTACCGCATCATCCTGACCTGGTACAAACCGATGGCCGCCGACTTCCAGCCGGCGTTCGAGAGCGTCGTCGCGTCGATGAAACTGAAGTAAACGGAACGTCAACACCGAACGGACCCCGGAGCGGCAGACCGTCCGGGGTCCTTCGTTTTTCGAG
>WBUG01000029.1 GCA_008933835.1 Bacteroidota bacterium
CAGACGCGGTCTGAAGCGATGATTCGAGAGCGGGAGATCAAACGGCAAAAGAGCCGTTCAGCCATCGCTCGAATCATTGAGGGACGATAGCTGGGAGAGCGTCCCGATGCCCCGAAGGGGCATCGGGTAGGTCAGCGGTTCCCTGCCCGACTGCCATGCGGTGAGGCAACACATCTTCGCATCACAACACACCGCTCTCTGTTGACCACCATACCTTCTTTGCATCGAATGTATGTCTGTGGACATCATCCAGGCCTGGAAGAAACCGTCAAGTTTCATTTCCTAATTGTCGTTGTGAATTGTCTTCGATAGATGACAATCAATTTCCTTCGTCCCTTGCATCGTGCCCCGTAGCGTATCAATCAAAAGAAGCGTACCTTCTCCACAGTACCATCATCGCCCTTCCCGCCTGAACCGTGCTGCCGGCTAAACGCCACCATTCAATCGCGCAAAGGTTTCCTATGAGAACGCTCTCTCTCCTTTCCGTAGCAATGCAAATCGCTTTCGCTTCATGGCCGGACACCACCTCCACCGAAGTCGTGACCAACGGTGTCGTGCACACCCAATACACGCTCCCCGGCCCGTTCACACTGGACGTTCTTGAGATCGACACGAAAGCGCCGTACATCCAATTCGAAAGTTACCGGCCGAACGGACTCACAAAGACCACCGTGCAGGCCGCCGCCAACGACCAACCGGGGCACCGTGTCATCGGCGCCATCAATGCGGACTTCTTCAGCTTCGAAACCGGATGGCCGATCCATAATCAGGTCGTGAACGGCAAAGCGGTGCTCGGTATCTCCTCCATCAAATCCTCCTTCGCGGTGACCTCTGACCGCCGCGTCGTCATCGACGGTTTCAGTTTCACCGGAAGTCTGAAAGCGAAGAACGGCACGGTGCTGACCCTCACCGGCAGCAACACGACCCGCAACGCGGCGCAGACGGTCCTCTTCTCATCGTACAAAGGCGCGGCGACAGGAACCGATGCGACAGGACAAGAGGCGGCCTTGAAGGTCCTCTCGGACCTTTCCGCCAACGACACGCTGACCGCGGTGGTGACGCAGAAAGGGAGCGGCAACCTGGCGATCCCCGGGGACGGATACGTGGTCTCCGGCGGAAGCGGGTCTCCGGCGACGTTCGTCGCCAACGCGCTCGCGGTGGGCGATACAGTCCGCCTCTACCTCAATTACGTTCCGCGGAGCGGCGCCGACATCAAGCGCATCACCCAGCTCATCACCGGCAACGGCCGTCTCATCAAGGACGGCGTCGCCTATCCCGCCATCGGAGATTATGACCAGTCCGGCTCCAGCTTCAATGAGGCCCGGCATCCCCGCACGTTCGTGGGATACAACGACGACACGAGCAAGGTCTACTTCTGCACGGTGGACGGACGGCAGACATCGAGTCTCGGCATGTCCTTCACCGAGATGGCGAACTTCCTGCTCGCCATCGGCGTGAAGGACGCCTTCAATCTCGACGGCGGCGGCTCCACAACGATGGTGGTGCGCGGAGCAGTGGTGAACTCGCCGTCCGATCCCGGCGGAGAACGTTCCGTCGCCAATTCGCTCCACGTCGTCAGCACCGCGCCGGTCGGCACTTTACACTATCTCAACCTTCTGGAGAACCGCCGTGACGTGTTCCAGGGACTGAGCTACCAGTTTCACGCCGAAGGGAAGGACGAGCACCGCAATCCGCTCCCCCTGCCCGCCGGAACAACATGGGAGTGCACCCCGTCCATCGGCACCGTTTCCGCCTCCGGACTCTTCATGGCGAACCAGGTGAACGACAGCGGCTGGGTCACCGTCCGTTACAACGGCATCGCCGATTCGGCACGCGTCTATGTCCGCATCGTGAAGGAACTCCGCGTGTATCCCGCCTCCCTCTCCATGGTCCCCGGCGAACAGGTGTCATTGACGATCTACGGCATCGATACCGGGAACAACGACGTGCTTCTTGAAGGGAACCAGGTGTTCACGTCCATCGCCGGTCCGAACATCCATTTCGATGCCGGCACCCGGACCGTCACCGCCCAGGGATTCGGGAAAGGGACGATCACCATCTCTCTCGACACCGTGAAGCGGGCGATGACGTACGATTTCTCCGGCGTCGATACCACCGTCTTTGCGGAACGGTTCGACGATCTCTTCCTCTGGTCGCAGGACGTCACCGGCACCGACCCGGACAATGTTTTCTTCGGGTTGAGCACCGACACGGCATACTCCGCTCCTGGCTCCTACCGGGTGTTCTACAGCTTCCCCACCACGGACGCGGTGGTCGCTCAGCTGCGGACCGACCTGCCGCTCGCAAGCCGGCCGGACAGCATCTTTCTGAAAGTGTACGGGAACGGCGGCGGTCATACGCTGCGTCTGCTCTTCACCGACAAGGACGGCGAATCGTTCTCCATCACCTCGCCGTCGTCCGTGACCTGGAACGGCACATGGCAGAACGTCGGCTTCAAGATGGTGAACGCCAAACCGGTCACCTCGGGGACGCTCGATTTCCCCGTCACGCTGCGCGAGGTCCAGGTGTCCATCGGCGAGGCGGTCACGTCCGGTTCCAAAGCGGTCGGCACCATCTTCCTGGACGACATCACCGTGCATTATCCAAACCGGGCGGTGGCGCCGTCGGTGCTGTACGATTTCAATTCCGGCATCACGGGATGGCTGCAGCCGTTCGGCGTGGGGAGCGGGCAGACGGTCGGGATCCTGACCACGTCGAAGCTCGAACATTCCGCCGAGCAGCGGTATGAAGGGAGCGGCAGCGGCAAGTGGACCCTCATCGACGACCCGGCGCTGACCACGAACTGGAACATCCGCATCGCGCGCACCACCAGTGCGGAGCTGGCGGACATGCTGCGCGGCAGCTACATCGGCGCCTGGGTATGGGCGAACGGCAATCTCGGCATCACGATGCGCACGGTCATCCGCGGCGGCGCCAGCGGACTGTGCCAGGGTCCCGCCTTTCCCGTGAATCACACCGGATGGAAGCTCATCGGCGTGCGCCTCGATGCGGCGAAGTTCACCACGTATATCACCTCCGGCACCATCGTGGACGCAGGGAACAAGTTCAACGGCTTCCACGTGGAGGCGAACAACGCGACGGTGGACGGAAAGACGGTGGTCTTCTACGTGGACAAGATGGTGACGAGCGCGTTGACGGTCCCCTCCGGATTCATCGATTTCGGCGCGGCGTGGGATTCCACCGGCCGGCAGGTACGGGTGGCGTGGGGAGTGAACTCGGAGATCAGCATCAACCGGTACGTGGTGGAGCGGAGCAATGACGGAACGCTGTTCGCGGAGGTCGGCAGCGTCCCGGCCGTCGGCAACGCCGACACGACGCAGCGGTACTCGTACTATGACGATATCGGCGCGCTCACCTCGGCGGTGTACCGCATCCGCCAGATCACGAACGACGGCGGACAGACGACGACCCCCGCGATCGCATTCACGCTCAGCGGCGCAGCGTCTCCGGAATTCACACCGCACACCTTCGCGCTCTACCAGAACTATCCCAACCCGTTCAATCCGGTGACCACCATCCGCTTCACGCTGCCCAGTTCCGCATACACGTCCCTGACGGTGTACGACCTGCTCGGCCGGAAGGTGTCGACCCTTGTCGACGGAACGCTTTCCGCCGGAACGCACACGGCGAATTGGGATTCCACGTCGCTCTCGAGCGGCGTCTATCTCTACCGCCTGAACGCCGGACCGTACTCCGAAACGAGGAAAATGTTGGTCGCCAAGTAACTTTCACCTTGCACCGTGAGGCCAGTTTTCGTATTTTAGTGCACTGTTAAGCCAAAAGAGATATGGAGAGGTGGGAGAGTGGCTTAATCCAGCGGTTTGCTAAACCGCCGTACGCTGTAAAGGCGTACCGAGGGTTCAAATCCCTCCCTCTCCGCCAGTTTCACCGCTTCAGCATCATTGTTCGGGGTGTGGCTCAGCCCGGTTAGAGCGCTTGGTTCGGGACCAAGAGGCCGGAGGTTCGAATCCTCTCACCCCGACGAACAATCCAATAAAAAGGGGACGTGATGAACGTCCTCTTTTTGTTCCCTCCCTTCCGTTCGTCATCCATGATCAGTCGAAAGGACCGGCCATGAAGACCTTCCACCGCCTCATTCCGTTCACGTTCCCCTTCCTCCTCGCCGCCTGCGTGTCGCTCGGACGGTTCGAGGAGATGCAAACACACCGTGACGCGCTTCAGGTCTCCCTCGATTCCCTGAAGAACGTCGTCGCGGAAATGGACGTCCGCATCGGCCAACTGCGGACGGAGAACACCGGCCTCTCATCAAAGCTCGCCGAGAAGCAGCAGCGCATCGCCGACCTCGAACTGATGTCCGACACGCTCACCGAACGCTCCCGGGCCCTGCAGAACGAGCTCGACATGCTGAAGCAGAACTACGAGCAGTCCAAGTCGCGCAATTCGGCGGAGATCAAGAAGCTCCTCACCAATCTCGAATCGTTGCAGCGGGACGTCGCATCACGCGAACAGCGGCTGCGCGATTTCGAGGAGGCGCTCGCCGTACGCGATTCGTCCCTCGCCGTGATGCAGAGCGACCTCATCGGCCGCGAACAGAAGGTGGTGGACCTCCAGCGCCGTCTCTCGGCGCGCGACTCCGCCCTGAACGCCCTCAAGACCCGGCTGAACGATGCGCTCCTCGGCTTCACCAGCAGCGGGCTCTCCATCACCGTCGTGAAGGGACGCGTGTACGTCTCCCTCTCCAACCAGCTCCTCTTCTCCACCGGCCGAACGGACATCGACAAGCGCGGTAAGGAGGCGCTGAAGGACCTTGCCACCGTGCTCAATCAACAGACCGACCTTTCCATCCTCGTCGAAGGTCATACGGACAACCAGGCGGTGAAGAACCTCGGCGCCATCAAGGACAACTGGGACCTGAGCGTCCTCCGTGCCACCGAAGTGGTCCGCTACCTGACCGGCGAAGGGAAGATGGACCCGAAGCGCATCACCGCTTCTGGCCGCAGCGAGTATCTGCCGGTGGACACCGCATCGACACCGGATGCGCTGGCGAAGAACCGCCGCACGGAGATCATCCTCATTCCCCGACTCTCCGAACTGTTCGAGATCCTCGAGCAGTGACCGCTCTCCGCGCTCTCGTCATCATCACGGCCGCCGCGATCGTCATCCTCTGCGGCGGCTGCGCCGTCGCGGTTCCGGACCCCGTGCCCGAACACCGGCGTTGGCTGACGCTTCCGCCGGACATCCGCGTGCTGCTCGATGCACCGGCGGCCGTGGACAGCACCCTCCCCTCCGCGCTCATCCTTTACGCGCTGCCGAACGGCAACACCATCGAGATGACCGCAGGACGGACGATGCACGAAGGGCTCGACTGGCACTATGACATTCAGCACATCGCCGCACAGACACGTTTCCTCCGCGCAGCATCAAAGGATCGGAACATCTTCGTCGCCTACCTCGAAACGCCGCAGAAGAGCTGGCCCGCCTGGCGTCGGACCAATCCGGACAACGCTTCGGTCATCGCGCGCACGGCGGACATCCTTCGGTTCGAGACCGGGGCGATGGACAACGTCACCCTCTCGGGCCACAGCGGCGGCGGGAGCTTCATCAACGGATTCCTGAACGCGTACGACACCCTCCCCGCGTTCGTCCGCCGCATCGCCTACCTCGACGCCAACTACAGCTTCGACGACGATTCCCTCGGCCATGGAAGGAAACTGACGCACTGGCTCGCCGAAGACACGGCGAGAACGCTGGCGGTCATCGCCTACGATGACCGGGAGATCACCCTGAACGGAAAGAAAGTGGTCGGACCCGACGGCGGAACGTACCGCGCGACGCAGCGGATGCTGCACAGTTTCCGTCTCCGCACCTCCATCGATTCTTCCTCCGCTCCCCCGCTGACGGAGTGGCGCGGATTCGGCGGACAGAGCCGCTTCATCGTTCATCAGAATCCCGATACGCTCATCCTGCACACGGTGCTGGTGGAACGGAACGGCTTCATCCACGCCATGCTGCTCCGTACCCCCCAGGAAGAACATGGGTACCGGTTCTACGGAGAACGCGTCTACGGCCGCCTCATACGGAGCGAATGAATGGAACGACCCGCACTGAAACGCGAACTCTCCCTCCTCCAGGCGGTGGCGGTGAACATGATTGATATGGTGGGGATCGGTCCGTTCGTCGTGCTCCCCATCGTCATCGGCATCATGGGCGGACCGCAGCACGTCCTGGCCTGGGTGGCGGGGGCGGTGCTCGCGATGGTCGACGGGTTCATTTGGGCGGAGTACGGTGCGGCGCTCCCCCGCGCCGGCGGAAGTTACGTCTTTCTGAAGGAGGCGTACGGTCCCCGGTGGGGCCGTCTGATGTCGTTCCTCTTCATCTGGCAAACGATGATCCAGGCGCCGCTGGTCATCGCCTCCGGATCCATCGGATTCGCCCAGTACCTCTCCTTCCTCGTTCCATTGGACGACGTCACGCGCCGCATCGCCTCCGGTTCTCTCGTCATCCTTCTGACCGTCATCCTCTACCGCCGCATCTCCACGCTCGGCCGCATCTCGGTGGCGTTATGGGCGGGAGTGCTGGCGACCATGGCGTGGTTCATCATCGGAGGACTGTGGCACTTCGATCCCGCGATGGCGTTCTCGTACCCTCCGGGGGCGTTCGATTTCGGCTGGCTGTTCTGGGTGGCGCTCGGGCAGGCGACGGTGCAGACGATGTACTCGTACCTCGGATACTACAACGTGAACCATCTCGGCGGTGAGATCCGCGACCCGGCGCGGAACATTCCGCGCGCGATCTTCATCTCCATCGCCGGCATCGCGCTGCTCTACATCGCGATGCAGTTTGCCGTCATCGGCGTGATACCGTGGCAGGAGGCGAAGGAGTCCCCCTTCATCGTCAGCACGCTCATCGAACGGCTCTACGGCAGCAGCGCCGCGGCCCTCGCCACCGTGCTGGTCCTCTGGATCGCCTTCGCGTCCCTCTTCGCGGTGATGCTCGGATACTCCCGCATCCCGTACGCCGCGGCGGCCGACGGCAACTTCTTCCCCTCCTTCGCCCGGCTCCATCCCGTGAAGGATTTCCCCCACATCTCCCTGCTGTGGCTCGGCGGTGCGGCGTTCGTGTTCAGTCTTCTGTTCCGGATGGCGGACGTCATCAAAGCGATCCTGGCGATGCGGATCCTGGTGCAGTTCATCGGCGGGGCGGCGGGAGTGATGCTGCTGCGGCGGAGACTGGGAACGGGGAACATCCCGTACCGGATGTGGCTCTATCCTCTTCCCGTGGTGCTGGCCATCGTGCTATGGGCATCGGTGCTCGCGTCCACCGGAGCGTCGTTCGCGCTCTCCGGCCTCACGGTCCTCTCCGCCGGCGTCGCGGCCTTCATGGTCCGGGCGCGTATCCGGCGCGAATGGCCGTTCACGGCTCCGTCTCAGGAATGACGAACTCTGCGTCGGAGGGACGGAGACCGTCGTGGATGCGCTGCAGGGCGGCGTAGGCGCTCCGGCTCCCCCGCTGCATCGCTGCACGGTACAACTGCACCGACGGACCGTAGTCCTTCGTGCCGGCTGCGGACGCTTCGAGATGACGCGCCAGCATCAGTTGTGCGACGATGGAGCCTTCCGTCACTCCTTCGCGCAGCATCCGCTGCGCAGAATCGTACGGAACGGATCCTGCCCCGGCGATGAGCCGTGCGGAGGCGAGCCTCACATTCGCCTCACCGGAACCCCCATCCGCCGCACGCATCCACCACGACAACCCTTTGGCGGTATCGCGTGCGACGGCCTGTCCCGCGAAGTAGACCGAACCCAGTTCCACCTGCGAAGGCAAGAATCCGGCGGTCGCGCCTTTCTGCAGAGCGGCGACGATGTCCTGCCGCTGCACCAGTGGCATCACTTCCGTCAGTGCGAGTCCCGAAATGACGAAGAGCGCTTCGACATCGCCTTTCAACGCCTTTTGCTGCATCCGTTGGACGCGGTTCCCGTCGTTGAGCAGGCGCAGCAGCAGCGCGGGCGCGCGATGCGACTCCAGCCGTACCGCCCGCAGGTAGGCGGTCACCGCTTTCACCGTGTCGATTCCGGTACCGATGCCGCTCTCATAACAGCGGCCGATGATGGTGAACTCTTCCGGAACACCCCACTCCGCATGCCGGAGCAGCGCGCGGAAGAGCGCGGAATCGCTCCCCGGCTTCACCTCGGCGGCGCGTTTTCTCCATGCGTCCCCGAGCGATGCGAGGAGCTCCCGCAGGTCGAACTCGTTCTCCGCCTCCTGTTCCAGCGGATTGTCGAAATTGAGCGTGAGCGGTTCGAACGTGGCCGTGACGTTCGCGGAGGCTCTGGCCAGAGCGCCGGTGGTGTCGCGGTTCAGAGCCCGGATGCGGTCGATCTCCGGAAGCACTTCCTTTGCCGGACCGTATCCCTGGTTCGCTGCGATGCGCATCCAATGCGCCGCTTGCTCCAGGTCCTTGGCCACCACTAGATTGTCCGTATAATAGAGCGCATAGGCGAAGGCACCTTCGCGCACCCCTTTGCGCGCGGCGGTGCGGAAGTACCGGAAAGCATCGAAGGGGTCCCAGACCCCTCCCCATCCGTTGTGGCGAAAGACGCCGAGATTGAACGGAGCGAGCAGATGACCGGCATCGGCCGCCTTACGGATGAGTTCGAACGCCCGCGCCGTGTCCGCCGGGAACCCCTGTCCGGCGAGATGACGAACGCCGAGCTCATGGAGCGCTTCCGCATCCCCCGAGTTCGCCTTCCGGACGAGCGAGAATCCTTCCCACAACTGATAGGTGACCGTGGAAGGGCGAACGACCGAAAAGGCCTGGGAGAGCCGGAATCGCGCTTTGAAGGCGGAGACCTGCGTCGAATCGGCGGCGGAAAGGAGCGCCGGGAAGACGACAAACAGTGACACAATAATTAAACGGTTCATCCGTCTTCCTGTTGATGGGGACACACGTTAGACGAACAGCAACGGAATACGTTCCGCTGAGCATTCACGACGGGATCGGACCGATGCCGTCACCGACCGAGGAGACCGCCGAATGAAATTACTCTTTTCGTACCTGAAAAACTACTGGCCGCTGGTGCTGCTGGCGCTCTTCCTGGCCGCGGTGAACCAGACGTTCTCGCTGATGGACCCGCTCATCTTCCGGTACGTCATCGACGAGTACGCCATGCGGTTCGATCAGTACACCACGGAACAGTTCCTCCGCGGCGTGGTGACGCTGTTGCTCGCCTCCATGGGGGTCGCGTTCGTCTCGCGCGTCGCGAAGAACTTCCAGGACTACTACATCAACGTCATCGTCCAGCAGCTCGGAGCCCGCATCTACGCGGACGGCATCCGGCATTCGCTGGACCTTCCGTACTCCGTCTTCGAGGACCAGCGGAGCGGCGAGACGCTCGGCATCCTCCAGAAGGTGCGGACCGACGTGGAACGGCTCGTCTCCGCCTCCATCAACATCGTCTTCACCTCCGTCGTCGGCATCGTGTTCGTGATGACCTACGCGTTCACGGTGCACTGGCTCATCGCACCGGCCTACTTCCTCACCGTCCCCATCCTCTCCTTCCTCAGCTCCACCCTGAGCCGGCGCATCAAAGGGGTGCAGAAGACCATCGTGGCGGAGACGACGGCGCTGGCGGGTTCGACCACCGAATCGCTCCGCAACATCGAACTCGTGAAGAGCCTCGGACTCGCCCAGCAGGAGATCGAACGGCTGAACGGCACCACGCGCCGCATCCTGGGTCTGGAACTGAAGAAGGTGAAGTACATCCGCGGGCTGAGCTTCATCCAGGGGACCTCCGTGAACTTCCTCCGCACCTCCATCCTCTTCCTGATGATGTACCTCATCTTCAGCCGCGAGATCTCCGTCGGTCAGTTCTTCTCCCTCTGGATCTACTCCTTCTTCATCTTCGGTCCGCTCCAGGAACTGGGGAACGTCATCACCATCTACCGGGAAGCGGAGGTCTCGCTCAGCAACTTCGACCGCATCCTGCGCACGCCGAAGGAGCCGCTCCCCCCGTCACCGGTGACCGTGGAACGCATCTCGGCCCTCTCCTTCGATTCGGTGGCGTTCCGCCATCAGACTGCGCGGACGAACGCACTGGACGGCATCTCGTTCTCCGTGAAGCGGGGCGAAACGGTGGCGTTCGTGGGACCGTCCGGCGCCGGAAAGACCACGCTCGTGAAACTGCTCGTGGGATTGTACCGCCCGGATGCCGGCGTCATCCGGTACGACGCGCACGCGCACGACACCGTGGACATCAACGCGCTGCGCGAGCGGATCGGTTTCGTCACGCAGGACACGCAGCTCTTTTCGGGGACCATCCGGGAGAACCTGCTCTTCGTGAACCCGAGGGCGACGGACGAGGAATGCCGGGAAGTGCTGCGGAAGGCCGCCTGTCTGCCGCTGCTCGAGCGGGCGGAGCAGGGTCTCGATACGGTCATCGGTGAAGGGGGCGTGAAGGTGTCGGGCGGGGAGAAACAGCGGCTCTCCATCGCTCGGGCGCTGCTGCGGCGTCCGAACCTGCTGGTGTTCGACGAAGCGACCTCGTCGCTCGATTCGCTCACCGAAGAGGAGATCACGGAGACCATCCGTTCCCTCTCGTCGGAGCGGGACCTCATCACCATCCTCATCGCGCACCGGCTCTCCACCGTGATGCATGCGGACCGCATCTACGTCCTTGAGAAAGGACGGATCACGGAGTCGGGACGGCACGAGACGCTCGTGCGCAAGAAGGGGCTCTACTACGCCCTCTGGCGGCAGCAATCGGGCGAGAACGCCGCTCCGGCGCCGCGAACGAACGGACGGGGTTCCGTCCGCCGCACGGCGCGCCGCTAGAGCTTTCCGACGATCATGTTCGCCGTGGCGATATTGGTCGCCAGCGGCACGTTGTGGACGTTACAGACCCGCAGCAGCGTATGGATGTCCGGATCGTGCGGATGCGCGTCCAGCGGATCGGTGATGAAGATGACCGCATGCACGTCGCCGTTCACCACGCGGGCCGCGATCTCGGCGTCGCCGCCGTACGGTCCGGAACGGTAGCAGCGTACCTCGAGGCCGAGTTTCTCCCGGACCATCGTTCCCGTGGTCCGCGTGGCGATCAGATGGTATTTGGAGAGCCGTTTCCGGTTCTTCTGGACGAAGTCGAGCAGGTCCGCTTTCTTTCCGTCGTGTGCGATGATGGCGATGGTCTTCCGCCGGTCCGAACGTTTCATTTGTCCCCGTAGAGCATGACCGCCTTCCGGACCGCAGCGAACGAGTCCATCCCGTTCCGCCAGTCCTTCACGATGTCCTGATATCCTTCCCCCCGTACGATGCGTTCCCGCGCGGCCGGCGTTCCCATCAGACGGTCGAAGCCGCGGTCTCGGAACTTCAGCGAGTCGGGATGGAGCCGATGCAGCGCCCACACCACCGCGACACCGGTCCGGACCGGTTCGAACGCATTCCGGTCCGTCACCGTGACGGACACGCCGGAACATTCCCGGTCCTGATACTTCGGACGGGACGCGGTGAACGGTATCTCCCGCGGCGTGAACTTCGCCGCCGAGAAACGGACGCCCGGAAGGCCCTGATCGTTCAGCAGCTTCGCCACCGCCTCGCCGTTCATCCACGGCGCTCCGAACGTTTCGAACGGGCGCTCCGTGCCGCGTCCTTCGGAGACGTTGAGCCCTTCGATGATGCAGAGCCCCGGATAGACGACCGCCGTGGCGAGCGTGCTCATGTTCGGCGAGGGCTTCACCCACCGCAGCCCGGTCTGGTCGTACCACATGGACCGCTTCCATCCCTCCATCGGCACGACGGTGAGCTTCGCCTTCATCCCGTCCTTCAGCCATCCTTCGCGGTTCGCCGCTTCGGCGAGCTCTCCGACCGTCAGTCCGTGCGCGGTCGGCATCGGCGCCCAGCCGACGAAGGTCTTCAGTGAATCGACACGCATCGGTCCTTCGCAGCGGACTCCGGTGATGGGATTGGGACGGTCCAGGACGATGATGGGGATCCCCTGTTCGGCGGCGGCCTCCATCGCGAGGAACATCGTGCTGATGTACGTGTAGAAGCGCGCGCCGACATCCTGGATGTCGTACATCAGTACGTCGACACCCTTGAGCATCTCCGGCGTCGGTTTGTTCACGCTGCCGTAGAGGGAGTAGACCGGCACACCGGTGCTCGCGTCCACCGTGTCGCGGATGGTGCGTCCGTCCGGCGCGTCGCCCCGTACGCCGTGTTCCGGACCGAAGAGCGCGGCGAGCGTGACATCCTTCCGGCTCGCCAGCGCGTCGGCGAGATGCACGCCGTCAGACCGAAGCGCGGTGTGGTTCGTGACGAGTCCGATACGCTTCCCTTTGATGAGGTGGATATGGGAATCGAGGATGCGGTCGGCTCCCGTCCGGACCGGACCGGTCCCGGCGAACGCGACCGCGGCACCGAGCAGACACATGAGCATGGTCTTCATTCGTTGCTCCTGAGCTTCGGTTTGACAATGCACCACGCGGCGAGGGACATCCCGTCCCAGATCGTGCCGGCGGTGATGAGCGCATCGACCTCGTCCGGCGTGCACCGGAGGAGTTCGAACTCTTCGGTCTCGTCCGGACGGCGGTCCGACGGGCGGAGTCCCCGTGCGATGTAGACACGGCACATCTCGTTCGTCACGCCGTTGAACGGGTTGAACGTTCCCGCTTCGACCAGTCGTTCGGCGGAATGTCCGGTCTCCTCCTCCAGTTCGATGGCCGCCATCTCCGCATGCGTCCTCCCCTCCTTCACGCCGCCGCACGGGAATTCGACGCTCTCACGGTCGCACAGGTAGCGGTACTGGTTGACGAGCAGCAGGCGTCCGTCGCCGTCCACCGGCACCACCATGCTCGAACCGCGGGAATCGACGAAATGATACTCCCCTTGCGCGCCGCCGGGAATGCGGAACCGGTCCAGGCGGTACGTCCACCAGGGGTTCTCCGTCACGATCCGTGACGATTCTTTGGTCCACCGTTTCAACATCCTGACCTCCGAAAATGGAAGAACCGGAAAACCCTGCGGCCTCCGGTTCCACCGTCATCGTACGAGCCGCGGGCTCAGACCAGTTCCGACTCCGCGAAGAAGAACGCGACCTCGATGCGGCCGTTCTCGGCCGAATCGGAGCCGTGCACGATGTTCTCGCCCTTGCTGTCCGCGAAGAGCTTCCGGATGGTCCCCTCCGCCGCCTCTTTCGGGTCGGTCGCTCCGATGAGCGTCCGGTAGTCGGCCACGGCGTTCTCCTTGCGGAGCGCGACCGGCACGACGGGACCGGAGGTCATGAACTCGACGAGCGACGCGAAGAAGGGGCGTTCCTTATGGACGGCGTAGAACGCGCCGGCCTGTTCTTTGGTGAGACGGACCTGCTTCATGCCCAGGACGGTGAAGCCCGCCTTCTGGATGCGCGAGAGGACCTCGCCCTGCAGACCTTTCCGGACGCAGTCCGGTTTCATGATGCACAATGTTCGTTCGATGGCCACGGTATCTCCTTATCGCTTCTTGTTGGTTGTGGATTTCTTCGTCGTGCGTTTCTTCGGTTTCGGCGCCGGTCCTTTCTTCGCCTTCCGCGGCTTGATGACCGAGGTCGCCTTGTACTTCTTCTGTAGCGCGAGCTTCATCGTCTCTCCCATCATCGCGGGGGAGTCGACCACGGCGATGCCCGCCGCGCGCATGGCGTCCATCTTCTCCTTCGCCGTCCCCTTGCCGCCGGAGATGATGGCGCCGGCATGGCCCATGCGGCGCCCCGGAGGCGCGGTCCGGCCGGCGATGAAGCCGACGACCGGCTTGCTCACGTGCTTCCGGATGTACGCGGCGGCCTCCTCCTCGGCGCTGCCGCCGATCTCGCCGATCATGATGATGCCGTCGGTCCTGTCATCCTCGTTGAAGAGCGTGATGGCATCGATGAACCGCGTGCCGATGATGGGGTCTCCGCCGATGCCGATGCAGGTGGACTGACCGATGCCCCGTTCGGTGAGCTGCCAGACCGATTCGTAGGTCAATGTTCCGCTCCGCGAAACGACGCCGATGCGACCCGGCTTGTGGATGAACGCCGGCATGATGCCGACCTTCGCCTCGCCCGGGGTGATGATGCCGGGGCAGTTGGGACCGATGAGCCGGACCCCCTTGCGGGTGATGTACTCGTACGCCTTCACCATGTCCTTCACCGGGATCCCTTCGGTGATGCAGACGATCAGTTTCACACCGGCGTCCGCCGCTTCCATGATGGCGTCCGCCGCGAAACCGGCCGGGACGTAGATGATGGAGGTGTCGGCTCCCTGGTGCTTCACGGCGTCGGCGACGGTGTCATACACCGGCACGGCGCGGTTGAACTGGTCCTTCTCGTTCCCTTTGTACTTCAGGCCGCCCTTGCCCGGCGTGACGCCGGCGACGACGTTCGTTCCGTACGCCAGCATCTGCGACGTGTGGAACGTTCCTTCGCCGCCGGTGATGCCCTGGACGACGAGTCGTGTCTTCTTGTTGACGAGGATGCTCATAGATGTGTGGTGTTGTGTGTGGATGGTCTTACGAGAACCGTTCGAGGACGCCTCCGGCGCGGAGGAGCGTCGCTTCGTCGAAATGTCTTCCAAGCAGCTGCACGCCGACCGGTAACCCCGCGGCGTCCGTGCCGCCCGGAACGCTGAGCCCGGGAATGCCGGCGAGGTTCGCCGAGACGGTGTAGATGTCGCTCAGGTACATCTGCATCGGGTCTTCCGTCTTCTCCCCGAGCCGGAACGCCGTACCGGGGGCGATGGGGGTCAGGAGACAGTCGACCTGCCCGAAGACCCGGAGGAAATCGTCGCGGATGAGCCGCCGTACCCGCTGCGCCTTCCCGTAGTAGGCGTCATAGTAGCCGGACGAGAGGACGTAGGTGCCGAGCATGATGCGCCGCTTCACTTCCGCGCCGAACCCCTCGCTCCGCGAACGGACGTACATGTCGTTCAGTGCGTTCGCCTCCGGCGAACGGTATCCGAACCGTGCGCCGTCGAACCGCGCGAGATTGGAAGAGGCTTCGGCGGTCGCGAGAATGTAGTAGACCGGGATGGTGTATTCGGTGTTCGGCAGGGACACTTCCGAGAACACGGCGCCGGCCTCCTTCAGGCGGGCGATGCTCCGCTCCACCACCGTCCGGACCCCGGCGCCGAGCGCATCGCTGAAATATTCCTTCGGCAGACCGATGCGGAGTCCCTTCACGCTGCCGGTCATCGCCGCGCGGTAGTCCGGCACCGGCATGTCCGCGGAGGTCGTGTCCAGCGGATCATGACCCGCCGTGACCGAGAGGACCGTGGCGATGTCGGTGCAGGAGTTCGCGAAGATGCCGATCTGGTCGAAGGAAGAGGCGAAGGCGGTGAGGCCGTACCGTGAGAGCCGTCCGTAGGTCGGTTTAAGACCGGCGATACCGCAAAGACCCGCCGGCTGACGGACGGAGCCGCCCGTATCGCTGCCGAGCGCGACGGTGGCCATGCCGGCGGCGACCGCGACGGCCGAGCCGCCGCTGGAACCTCCGGGAACCCGTTCGGGATCGAGCGGATGCCGGACCGGACCGAATGCGGAATTCTCGTTGGAGGAGCCCATCGCGAACTCGTCCATGTTCGTCCGTCCGATGAACAGCGCCCCGGCCTTCCGGAGCTTCGCGATGACGGTGGCGTCGTACACCGATTCGAACCGTTCGAGGATGTGCGAACCGCACGAAGCGCGCTTCCCTTTGATGGCGATGAGGTCCTTCACCGCCACCGCCATCCCGGCGAGCGGACCCGCCGTTCCGTCCGCAAGCGCAGCGTCGGCGGCCAGCGCCGAAGCGGCCGCATCCTCCCGGAAGAGCTCCAGGAAGGCGTTCAGCTCCTTCCGCCGGTCGGCCATGGCGAGGTACGCCGCGGTACGGTCCGCGACGGATTCGCCGCCGCGGCCGAGGCGAGGCCGGTAGGATTCGTACGGTTCCCGGGTGTCGACGGCAGAGGTCATCGCGGGCGAAGCGTCAGGACTTCTTCTCGTCCGTCTTCGTCTCGGTGATCTCTTTGTTCAGCTCGTTCTGCACGTCGTTCATCCCCTTCTTGAACTCGCTGACCCCTTTGCCGAGGCCGCGCGCGAGCTCGGGGATCTTCTTCGCGCCGAAGAAGATGAGCACGACGAGGAGGATGAGGATGATCTCCTGTGTTCCTAGACCCATCACGATTGCCTTCCTTTCTTACACGGTGTGTTCTGCGAATGAACCGATGAGTGATGCGAAGATCTTCACGCCGTCCGCCGAGCCGAGCCGCTCTTCGCACGCCCGTTCCGGATGAGGCATCATCCCCATCACGGTGCCGGTCTCATTGATGATGCCGGCGATGCCGCCGACGGACCCGTTCGGGTTCGACGCGGCGTCCACGGTGCCGTCCGGCGCGCAGTACCGGAAGAGCACGCGTCCCTCCCCCTCAAGCCGCTTCACCGTCTCGTCGTCGGCGAAATAATTCCCGTCCCCGTGGGCGATGGGGATGTTCAGCACCTCCCCGTCGCGCAGGCCGGCGGTGAACCGTGTCCGCGGATTCTCGGTGCGGACGGTGAGATGCCGGCATGCGAATCGGAGCGACGTGTTGCGCATCAGCACGCCGGGAAGCAGACCCGCTTCGCACAGGATCTGGAAGCCGTTGCAGATGCCCATCACCACTCCCCCCTGTCGGGCGAACCGTACGACCTCGTTCATGACCGGCGAGAAGCGCGCGATGGCGCCGGTGCGCAGGTAATCGCCGTAGGAGAATCCTCCGGGGAGGATGATGACGTCGGAACCCTTCAGGTCCGTCTCTTTGTGCCAGAGGAACTCCGCCGGATGTCCCAGCACATGCTTCACCGCATGGTACGCGTCATGGTCGCAGTTGGAACCGGGGAAGACGACGATGCCGAACCGGACCGAGCTCATACCTTCGTCACCGTGAACGTATAGTCCTCCATCACCGTGTTCGCCAGCAGTTTCGCGCAGGCGTTCTCCGTCAACCGGCGCGCCTCCGTCTCATCGGCCGCCTCCACGGTCATGGTGATGGACTTTCCGATGCGGACGTTGCGCACCGCGTCCATGCCGAGCGTGTGGAGCCCGAGCTCCACCGCCTTCCCCTGCACGTCGAGGATGGATTTCCGGAGGGTCACCGTGATGGTCGCTTGATACATGTCATTCCTCAGAGTGGTTCACACATCGTAACCGGGCGCCTCTTCCGTCTCCTCTTCCCGCTTCCCGCCGGAACGGACCCACCGCGCCGCATGCTGCACGATACCGAAGAGGACGAAGGCCGACATCAGATAGAAGACCGCCTCCCCTTTCGTGAAGATGAGCAGGAGCGCCGCGAAGAAGTACGAGATCATCTTCACCGGATGCTTCTTCACCTCTTTCGCGCTCAGTTTCGGGAAGGTGTCGTACCGCACGGTGCTCACCATGACGAGCGCGATGACGACCACCAGGGCCGGCAGCATCGTTTCGGGGAGCCCCGTCAGCGTTCCGTCGGGCGTCACGAAGGTCAGGACGAAGGCGACGAGCGTGAGCGCTGCGGCGGGGATGGGGAGGCCGGTGAAGTGGTCCTTCTCGAAACCGACGAGCTGCACGTTGAATCGGGCGAGCCGGATGCCGCCGAGGACCATCTGCAGCGAACTGATGATGATGCCCCACTCCTCCAGACGGTGGAGCGAGAGCGCGTAGACGAGGTACGCGGGGGCGGCGCCGAACGAGACCACGTCCGAAAGGGAGTCGATCTCCACGCCGAACTGGCTGGCGGAGCGTGTCAGGCGGGCCATGAGGCCGTCGAGCGAATCGAACAGGGCGGCGAGGACGATGAAGTACCCCGCTTCCACGAACTTCCCGTCGCTCGAATGGATGATCGACAGGAAACCGCAGAACATGTTCAGCACCGTGAAGAGCGTCGGTACGACGGCGCGCGTCATCATCATCGCAGCACCGCCACGACGGTCTCGCCCGCCGTCGTCTTCTCGTTGAGGCGCACCTTCACCTCCGCGGTCACCGGTACGTAGATGTCCACCCGGGACCCGAACTTGATCATGCCGAACCGTTTCCCCCGCTCCGCTGTGTCCCCCACCGCCACCGGGGCCACGATGCGCCGGGCGATGAAACCGGCGATCTGTTTGAAGAAGACCTTTCCCCGTTCGTTCTCGATGCCGATGTGCGTCTGCTCGTTCTTGAGCGAGGCCTTGTCCTCCCACGCCGCGAAGAACTCGCCGGGGATGTGTTCGAAATGCCGGATGACGCCTGACACGGGATGCCGGTTCACGTGCACGTTTACGGGGGACATGAAGACGCAGATCATCAACGCCTCCCCCTTCATGAAGCGTTCTTCCGTCACCCGTTCGATCTTGATGACCGTTCCGTCCGCCGGAGAGACGACGTTCTCTTCGCCGGGAGGAACGGTGCGCTCAGGATCACGGAAGAAATTGAGGGTGAAGATGAACAGGAGGATGGCCGCGGCGACAAGGGTGGTACGGACGATCGCCTGGTCGATGAACAGGTAGGCGCCCAGACCGATGACCACGCACAATGCCGTGACCGTGAAGAAGACATCGTAGCCGTACTCGGTGACCAATGCGAACGTCTCCGGTGTTTCAAGAATAGGATGAAGTGAGCAGGTGCAACCGCGAAATTGCATGCTAACTTACCGAAAAAATGAGGCAAAGTCAATCTTGCTTATTTTCGCATGTTTCGCTACATTGACAGTAATGATAGAACTTGACCCGGTAAAAATTTCGATGGTCTCACGGAAGAAGAAACTCCTCCGCACGACTCCACCGGTGTAACGACGTCCCGATGCTCCATCGGGACTTTTTTTTCTCCCGGCGCCACTGTGACGATACAAGAATTCTCCGACATCTTCGAAACGCTCGCACCGTCCTCCATCGCCTGGAAGAACGACAACGTCGGACTCCAGATCGGCCGGCCGGAGGCGGCGGTGCGGAACATCCTCGTCACGCTGGACGTCACGGCGGAGTGCATCCTCGAAGCAAAGCGGATCGGCGCAAGCCTCATCGTCGCGCACCATCCTCTCCTGTTCCATCCGCAGCGCAGCATCACCGACCGCACCCGCGTGGGCTCCCTCTCGCTCGCCCTGGCAGAGGAACGGATCGCGCTCTTCGCGGCGCACACCAACCTGGACAGCGTTCCCTGGGGGGTAAACGGCGCGCTCTCGATGGCGCTCGGTCTGCAGACCCCTTCCATCCTCTCTCCGCTCTCCGGAAGTCTGGAGAAGATCGTCGTGTACGTCCCGGCGGACCATGCGGACAGTGTGGCGGAGGCGATGTACGCCGAGGGTGCGGGGATGTTCGCCCGGTACGACCGGTGCAGCTTCCGGAGCGCCGGCATGGGAACGTTCCGCGGGAAGAACGGCGCGAAGCCGTTCATCGGCACGCCGGGCAGCGATGAACGCGTCGAAGAGACCCGCATCGAAATGATGTGCGAAACGTGGCGGACCCCCAGCGTGGTCCGCGGCATGCTCGCCGCCCATCCGTACGAAGAGGCGGCGTACGACGTCGTTCCGCTCGCCAATGCGCACGGCGAATACGGCCTGGGGATGATCGGCACGCTGCCGAAGCCGATGTCCGCCAAAGCGTTCCTCGCCCGCGTGAAGCGCGCGCTCAAGACCCCTGCGCTCCGGTACACCCCCGGCGACGGCCCGGTGCGCACCGTGGCCGTGTGCGGCGGTTCCGGCGAGAGCGTGATCGGCGACGCGCTGCGGCGCGGCGCCGACGCCCTGGTGACGGCGGACCTGAAGTACCACACGTTCCAGGAGCATCAAGGACGCCTGCTGCTGGTGGATGCCGGACACTACGAGACGGAACGTCTCGTGCTGCCCGTCCTCGCCGGCGCGCTGCGCGAAGCGCTGCGCCAGAGGTCGTACCGGGGAAGCGTCATCGTGACGCGCACCTCCCCGAACCCGGTGTTCTACCATACATGACCGAACTAAGGAGACCATCACAGTGGAAGAGACTCTTCGCCTATTGTTCCAGCTGCAGCGTGTCGACACCAACCTCGACGATGTCGAGGAATCGAAGGGGGACCTCCCCGCGACGGTGCGCGGCCTCGAGGCACAGATCGCCGAAACGACCGATATCCTGAACGCGAAACAATCGTCCATCGACGCCTCCGTCCTGGCCCGCAACACGGCGGACAACGACATCAAGGACTTCGAGGAGAAGCTGAAGAAGTACAAGGCGCAGCAGTACCAGGTGCGCAACAACAAAGAGTACGACGCCATCACGAAGGAGATCGAGTACGCCGAGGAATCGGTGCGGAACCTCACGAAGCAGTTCGAGGATTTCGAGAACCGGATGAGCATCGCAAAGAACGAACTGAACGAAGTGCAGGAGCGTCTGAACGAACTCCAGGGCGTGCTGACCGAACGCCAGGCCGAGCTCGCCGAACTGTCCAAGGAGACCGAGGAGGAGGAACGGAAGTACCGACACGAGCGCGAGAAGCTGCTCGTCCGCATCGGCAAGGACATCCTGGCGAAGTACACCATGATCCGTTCCGCCCGCGGCAAGGCGGTCGTGCCGTTCCGGAAGGAATCGTGCGGCGGATGCGGCAACCGCATCCCTCCGCAGCACATCATCGAGATCCGGCGCAACGATAAGGTGTACGTCTGCCAGCATTGCGGCCGCATCGTCGTTTCGGACGAACTGGCCCAGTCCGTCGCCGCCTCATGAAGTGTCTCGCCTTCACCGACGGCGCCGCCCGGGGGAACCCGGGCGAATCGGGCATCGGCGTCGTGGTCAAGGACGAGCACGGAACGGTGCTCGCCACCGTGAAGCGGTATCTCGGCACCGCCACGAACAATCAGGCGGAGTACACCGCCCTGCTCGCCCTGCTGGAGTTCCTCCGCACCGCCGACGCCCCGCGGTGCACCGAGCTGGTGGTCCACACGGACAGCGAACTGATGGCTCGCCAGTACAGCGGCCAGTACAAGGTGAAGGACGCCGGCTTGAAAGTGTTGTACGAAAATGTCAAATTACAGGTGAAACAGGCCCCGTTCACGGTCACGGTCCGGCACATCCCCCGCGCGCAGAACGCGGAGGCGGACCGTCTGGCCAACGACGCCATCGACCTCCGGGCCTGAAGCGGAACGTCGTATCACGACCATGCCCGTCATCGTCCAAATTCTCTGCATCATCATGATGCACGCCGCCCTTCGCTCGCTCGAACGGTCGGGAACGATCTTTTTTAATTCATCATCTCTTCACTCACGACAGCGGAACGTCGTGCATCGTCAACAAGGCGTTGGCGTGCGCCAGGCAATCGCTGTAGTTCATCACGAATTACGGAGGAAAGTCCGAACTCTGTCCCGCGGCGTCCCAGACGTCCGGGACGGGCACAGTGCCGGATAACATCCGGGGTCCCGAGCGATCGGGATACGGAAAGTGTCACAGAAAACATACCGTCCCGGTCAAACGGGATAAGGGTGAAAAGGTGCGGGGGGCGATCAAGTCCCCTTAATGTAAGAGCGCACCGCGTCCGCAGTAATGCGGACGGCAGGACAAACCCCACTGAGAGCAAGACCGTGTAGGTTTCGTCATCCGCTCTGCGGATAGAGAGACGCCCGCTCAATTCCTTCGGGAGACGAAACGGGTAGGTCGCTAGAGCGTTCCAGCGATGGACCGCCCAGAGAAATGATTGCCTCCTCCGCTTCACCGCGGAGAAGACAGGATTCGGCTTATCGGCACATTCCTTCGCCTTTTTGACGGCACGACGTTCGGAGTGAAAGATGCATCTTCTCACCGGGACCCTCCCCATGCGGGAGGGTTCGCACCGGAGAAATGCATTGACGACCAAGAAAGCATACCGGTGGACGGTCGCTCCTCCACCGCCGGACGGCCTCCTCACGAGACTGTCCGAAGAGCTCACCATCGCACCCTCGCTCGTCTCGGTGCTCATCAACCGGGGCATCGATTCCTTCGAACGGGCACGGCAGTACTTCCGCCCCTCCCTCGATCAGCTCCACGACCCGTTCCTGATGGACGGGATGCACCTTGCGGTGGACCGGCTGCTCCGCGCCCGCGACCAGAAGGAGAAGGTGCTCGTCTACGGCGACTATGACGTGGACGGCACGAACGGCGCGAGCATGCTCCATCTCTTCTTCAGCGAGATCGGCTGCACCTCCGCCTACTACATCCCCGACCGTCTCACCGAAGGGTACGGCATCTCGCAGACCGGCGTGGAGTACGCGAAGAAGGAAGGGGTCACCCTCCTCGTCGCCATCGACTGCGGCATCACCGCGCTCGCCCAGGTGGAGTACGCCCGGCAGCTCGGCATCGACGTCATCATCTGCGACCACCACGAACCGGCCGAGGAGATCCCGAACGCCGTCGCGGTGCTCGACGCGCTGAAACCGAACTGCCGATATCCCTTCAAGAGCCTCTGCGGCACCGGCGTCGGCTTCAAGTTCATCCAGGCCATCGCCCGCACCATCGGTCAGGACCACCTCGTCCCCAAGTACATCGACTTCGTCGCCCTCGCCACCACGGCGGACATCGTCCCGCTCGTGGACGAGAACCGCGTCTTCGTGCGCCTCGGCCTCGAACGCCTCAACACCGACACCCGCCCGGGCATCCGCGCGCTGCTCGAAGGGGCCGGTCTGAAGATCGGACAGATGACGACGGGACAGGTCGTCTTCGCGCTCGCTCCGCGCATCAATGCAGTGGGACGGCTCGGGGACGCCAAACGGGCGGTGGAACTCCTCATCAGTACCGACTTTGAGAGCTCCGTCCGCTTCGCCCGGGTGCTGGAACAGGAGAACCTCAACCGGCGGAAGATCGACGAAGGGGTGTTCGAGGAGGCGAAGAATCTGGTGGAAGAGTACTTCACGAAGCACGGCGACGGCGCCATCGTGATGCATCAGGAGCAGTGGCACCCCGGCGTGGTCGGCATCGTCGCGTCGCGCATGGTGGAGCGGTACTACCGCCCCGCCGTGATGCTCACCACCGTGGAAGGGGTCGCCAAGGGCTCCGCCCGGAGCATCGCCGGCGTGAACATCCATCAGGCGCTGAAGACGGTGGAGGACAAGCTGCTGCAGTTCGGCGGTCATAAGTACGCCGCCGGCGTGAGCGTGGACCTGGACCGCATCGACGAGTTCCGCGACGCGTTCAACGCGGTCATCCGCGGCATGCTCACCGAGGACCTGCTGACTCCGGAGATCCACATCGACACGGAGATCGACCTCTCCGAACTGACGCCGAAGTACCTGCGCGTGCTGAAGCAGTTCGCTCCGTTCGGCCCCCAGAACATGCGCCCCACCTTCCTCGCGCGCGAGGTCTCCGTCGTCGGGCTCCCCCGCATCGTCGGGAAGGACCATCTGCGGTTCAAGGTGAAGAAGAACGGCGTGACGTTCGACTGCATCGGGTTCGGGCTCGGCAGCCTGCTCGAGCTCGTGAAGACGAAGCAGAACGCGCTGGATGTGGTGTTCTCCATCGACGAGAGCGACTTCATGGGATCGGCGATGACGCAGCTCAAGATCAAGGACGTGCGGTGACCATCATCGGCATCGATCCGGGCACCCTCGTCGCCGGATTCGGCGTGGTGGAGGCGGAGGGCTCCTCCCTCACCCTGCTGGAGGTCGGCGTCGTACGGAACGCCGCGTCGCTGTCGATGCCGCTCCGCCTGCGGCGCCTCCACGAAACGCTGCTCGCCGTCATCGACCGTCACCACCCGGACGAGTTCGCCATCGAAACGGCCTTCTACTCCAAGAACGCGCAGTCCGCGCTCAAGATCGGTCAGGCGCGCGGCGCCGCCATCCTTGCCGGAGCGCTGCGCGAACTTCCGGTGACGGAGTACGCTCCTCGCGAGATCAAGAAGGCGGTGACGGGGAACGGCGGCGCGTCGAAGGAACAGGTGCGGTTCATGATGATGTCGTTGCTGCGGCTCTCCGCCGCCCCGAAGCATTTCGACGCCACGGACGCCCTCGCCGTGGCGGTCTGCCACGCCTTCCGGACCGCCGCACCGCGCAAGGGTTTCCGCGACTGGTCGTCGTTCGTCGCCGCCCATCCCGAACGGGTCATCGCCCCGAAGCGGCGCTGAGTTTCACGTTGGATGCGAACGAAAGAGTGATTACATTGGCGGCATGATCACCTACCTGCACGGCACGCTCACCCGCAAGACCCCCACCGAGATCACGGTGGAGGTCCATGGCGTCGGCTACGCCGTCCACATCTCCCTCTCGACGTACGAACAGCTCCCGGAACCGGACAGCACGGTGAAGGTGCTCACCTACCATCACATCCGCGAGGACGTCCAGGCGCTCTACGGCTTCATGCGGGAGAACGAACGGGAGATGTTCCTGATGCTCATCGGCGTGTCAGGCATCGGCCCGCGCATGGCGCAGACCATCCTTTCCGGCATCCGCACGGAGGAGCTCGTCCGCACCATCACGCACAGCGCCCTGTCGACCCTGACCGCCATTCCGGGAGTGGGCCGCAAGACCGCCGAGCGACTGATCCTGGAACTGAAGGACCGGGTGGCGAAGATGGAGGGTGCGGAGAAGATCATCGACCTGCCGACCGCGCCGTCGGCGCTCCGCGGCGAGGCGCTGAACGCGCTGCTCTCGCTGGGATTCACGCGCGATAAGGCGGAGCAGACGCTTCGCGCCGTTCTGTACGATGCGAACGGTTCTGCGCTGTCGCTCGAAGAGCTCATCAAGAAGGCCCTGCAGCACTCCTCACGCTGAACGACGCACCGCCCTCCGCAACCGCAGCGAGTTCGAGATCACGCTCACCGAACTGAAGGCCATCGCGCCCGCAGCGATGGTCGGACTCAGCAGTCCCAGCGCCGCCATCGGGATTCCCACGACGTTGTAGATGAACGCCCAGAAGAGGTTCTGTTTGATGGTCGCGATGGTCCTCCGCGACAACAGGATCGCCTGCTCCACCGCCGCGATGTCGTGCCGCATCAGGGCGATATCGGCGGTCTCCAGGGCCACATCGCTCCCGGACGCCATGGCGATGCTCACGTCCGCCTGGGCGAGCGCCGGCGCGTCGTTGATGCCGTCCCCCACCATTCCCACCACCGCTCCGGCCGCCTGGAGCCGGCGCACTTCGTTTGCCTTCTCTTTCGGCGTCGCGTTGGCGACGATGGTCTCGATCCCCGTCTGTCCGGCCACCGCTCGCGCCGTGGCTTCGCTGTCTCCGGTCAGCAGCGTCACACTGATGCCCCGGCTCCGCAGCCGGGTCACGGCCTCCGCCGCACCAGACCGGAGGGTATCGGAGACGGCGATAAGACCGGCCAACGACCGGCCGATGCCCACATAGACGGCCGTCAAACCCTTCGACTGCCATTCCCGGGCGATGCCTTCCGCCGGCCGGACGTCGATGAGCGATTCCCGAAGGAACGCTTCCTTACCGATGACGATCTCGACCCCCTCCACTCGTCCCGTGACTCCGAATCCAGGGTTGGCGATGAATCCGGTCACCGCCGACGTCCGTACGGAGCGGGCCGCTGCGTGAGCGACGACCGCTTTCGACAGCGGGTGTTCCGAGGCCTGCTCCACGGATGCGGCCGCGGAGAGCACCTCGTCCTCAGTATGGCCGCCGAACGTGTGCACCTCCGAAACGGACGGACGCCCCTCCGTCAACGTACCGGTCTTGTCGAACACGATGTGCGTGATCGCTCCCGCCCGTTCGAGACTTTCAGCGTTCTTGATGAGAACACCCATCGACGCTCCGCGGCCCGTGCCGACCATGATCGCGGTGGGGGTGGCGAGTCCGAGCGCACAGGGACAGGCGATGATGAGGACAGCGATACCGTGCACCATGGATTGCACCAGACCGAGCCCGAACAGCGTCGATAACAGTACGACGGTCAATGCCGCAATGCCGATGACGACAGGAACGAAGACCGCTGCGATGCGGTCCGCCAACGACTGGATGGGAGCCTTCGAACCCTGGGCATCCTCCACCAAACGGACGATGTGCGCCAGCACCGTATCGCTTCCGACGGCGGTCGCACGAACATCGATCCGGCCGGTCGTGTTCACCGTGCCGCCGATGACGGTATCGTCCTTCCGTTTCGGTACCGGAACGCTCTCCCCCGTCATCATCGATTCGTCCACCGCCGAAGCGCCGTCCGCCACCACGCCGTCCACCGGGATACGTTCGCCGGGTCGGACCTGAACGACATCCCCGACCGTCAGCGTTCCCACCGGCACGTCGAGGAAAGAACCGTCCCGCAGCACGCGGGCCGTCTTGGGCTGGACGCTCAATAAGGTGCGCATCGCGTCCGACGCCCGCTGCTTCGCCCGGGCTTCGAGGAATTTCCCCAGAAGGATCAGGGTGATGATGGAAGCGGCGGTGTCGAAATAGACATGTCCGCGGTCGACCGAACCGGGAAGCAGGTCCGGGAACAGGACCGCGACGCTGCTGTAGACGTACGCCATACCCGTGCCGAGGGCGACCAGCGTGTTCATGTCGGCCTCCGCTCGTTTGGCGAGCCTCCACGCGGTGGAATAGAACCGTCGTCCGGTACGGACGATGACGACCGTCGTGAGGAGGAACAGCACCCGGTTCACCGTCTCCATCGGCCACGACACGGTGTGCATGAACCAATCGGTCATCGACACCATGCTCAGCACCATCACCGGAACGGTCATGACGGAACTGATGTACAGATCGCGTTTCAAACGGTCCTGGGCGTCGCCGTGCGCTTCTTCCCGGCTCACGGAACGTTCCGGCAGGACGAGCGCATATCCAGCCTCCTTCACGGCCTCGGCCATCCGTTCCGTCGTCACACGGTCCGGATCGTACTGCACGGTCGCCTTCTCGGTGGCGAGGTTCACCGTGACCTTTGCGATACCGGCGACCGTACCGAGCGTTCGCTCCACCCTCGCGACGCAGCTCGCGCACGTCATACCCTCCACCGGAAGCGTGACGGTCTGTATCCTTTTCTCTTCGGTCGAAGCCATAGCGGAACCCTCCTTACTGTTGTTCGGTCACCGTGTACCCCGCCTGCACCACGGCACGGCGGACGTCGTCATCGGTGACTGTGGTGTCGTTGAACGTGATCTCGGCTTTCCCGATCTGCACCGCGTCCACGGTGAGGCCCGGGATCCTGGAAAGCTCCTTCCGGACGGACATCACGCAGTGACCGCACGTCATCCCGCCGATGGAAATGGTCTGTTTCTTCATGGTCATCGCTCCGATTGATGGTGAGTGCTGTTGACAGAAGCAAGATACGATGGACAGCCGTCGTGCTCCGTACATTTTACGGGGAGAAATGTACATCGGTCATTGCACGTGCAGATAGATCTGAACGCCAAGGGGTGCGGCACCATAACGTTCGCGCAGGAACGGACCAGCGATGGACAGCGTCGCCTGCACTCCCCCGTCGACCCGCAACGGACCGGCGGAACCGATACGGTGACGGAGACCGACCGAATGCTGCCGGACCCGCTCCGTGACCGAACTCTCGCTGCTGATGCCGAACTCTGCGCGGCTCTTTTCCACCCATTCGTGGCGGCTGTACAGGCCGGCATCCCGGAGCCGGTATGAAAGTTCGGCCAGATAGCTGTCCAGGACGGAACCGTGAGCCGTATTACGGCCCCAAATGATGGTCAGCGTGAATGGAGCATCGTGATTCCGTCCGTTCGATTGCTGGAAAGAGGCGGTCAACCGGTCGACCGTCTCGTCATGCCCTTCCGGATCGTGAAGACGGCCGGACGATATCTGAAAGACCGATCCCGTCATGGGCCGAACGGTCAATCGCCCGCTATAGGAATCGAGTTTCAACCTGTCGAACCTGAAGCGGTCCTCATCCGGCTCGCGTCCGTTGAACCATGAGCCTTCCAGCGACCAGTCCCGGAACAGAAGGGCCGCGGTGACGACGCCGAACGAGATGTGCGTCGCATCCTGCCAATGGTGACCGATCGGTGCGTCCGGATTCATCGCCGCGCTCGGCCGGTGCATGAACGGTTCCGGACCGAGCGCCGGCGCGCCGGGGTACCCCGCGGAGAACATCAGCGCGACGCCGTTCCCCGTTTCATGCCTCACGGCCAGCGACAGCTCGGAGATCAGGTCGTGCGGATGCTGCCGGTCGACGAGCCGCCGCCGGTTCCAGGTCTCACCGGACTGGAACAAGAGCGGATAGCCCTCTCCGCCGTCGGTCACACGGTCCAGACTGAACATCGCTCTTCCTATGACCTGCGTCCGTCCGTTCACATGGTACCGAGCATCGGTCATGACCCAGTTCGGGATGCTCCATTCCTCATACGCCCGGGGTCCGTCATGCCGGAGGTACCGGATGAAGACGGAACCGTGAGCGGAGAGGTCCCATTCCGACGGAGCATCGTTCCGGAGTGCGTCGGCATGGTGATGCCCGTACGAAGGAGCGTCCAACGGCGGGACCGAATCGTTCTCGACGGCGGCGGGAGCATCGGCCGAAGTTCCTCGGGAAGGATGGTGATGGTGGCCGTCGGCTCGCCGGCCGGACGAGTCGATGGCCTGTCCGAAGACCGGCGATATCAGCAGAAGCGCGGCAAGGAAGGTTCTGGATTGCATCTCGGTCCCTTTCACGGTGATTGATGGGACCAAGATATGTCTCCTCCTCCGCCCAACCGTTACACTTTAGCGGGGAAGATGTGCACCGTGAGGCGGTATCAACGGACCTTGTCGAGCGGCAGACGGTGATGACGGCCGGCATGTCCGCTGCCGAGCGCTTTGAACTGTGACGGGGTAAGGCCGGTGACCGATTTGAACTGATTGGACAGATGCTGAACGCTGCTGTACTCCATCATGTACGCGATCTCGCTCAACGTTCGGTCGCCGTACTTCATCAATTCCTTCACCCGTTCGATCCGCTGACGGATATAGTACTGTTCGATGGTGACGTTCTCGACGGAAGAGAACAACACGCTCAGGGAATGATAGTCCCGGCCGACCGTTGATGCGATGAAGTCGGTGTACCGCCGTCCCGGTTCCGAACCGGTGCGATGGTGGACGAATGTGATGACCGCCTTCTTCACCGCTTCGATCAGGCGCGCGTTCGCATCCTCGATGAGTTCGAAGCCGTTCCGCTGCAGCACATCCCGTACCGCATCGCGGTCCAACCCTCCCCGGACCGAACCCACCTCCGCTTCGCCGAGGTCGATACGGCGTACATCCAACCCCATGCTGGTGAACTCCTCCCGCACCACCCGGATGCACCGGTCGCACACCATGTTCTTGATGTACACGGTCTCGGTCCCCGCAGCGCCCTTCCCTCTCTTCGTTCGGACGGCCATTCGTTCTCTCCTTTTCGTCGTTCCGCAATATACCGGTTTCTTTCCGACGCATCAACGGGTCGCGGGACTTGAAAGTGCATCAAAGATTGAGTACGATAATGAGAGAACAGGACAACGACATGCGAACGATCCTTATACTGATAGTACTTCTCGTCCGCCCGCTGGACGGTCAAGTCACCGTCCGGGTGGACTCGATCCCGTCCGCCGCACTCGGTCGAACGGTGCCGTTCACCGTCATCCTTCCCGACGGGTATCGGAAGAGCGACGAGCGGTATCCGACCCTGTACCTGCTGCACGGATACGGCGGAGACCATACGAATTGGAGCAAACTCACCGGCCTGCTCCGGTACCTCTCCGGCGACCGCCTCATCGTTGTCTGTCCGGACGGCAACAACGGCTGGTACACGAACGGCACGGACTCCTCCGCCCGGAACGAGGACCATCTTGTGCAGGAGCTCATCCCCGCTGTCGACCGGTCGTACCGGACCGTTCGGGCGAAACACGAACGCTCCGTCGCCGGACTCTCCATGGGAGGATACGGCGCGGTCAAGCTGGGAGTGAAGTATCCATCCCTGTTTTCCTTCGCCGCAGGACTGAGTCCCGCGCTTCAGTTCCCGTCGGACATGGACGATTCCGTCATCACCGCACGATGGTCGCCGGCGCTCCGGAACAGCGTACGGACCGCATTCGGTCTTTCGGAGAACCGTCGTTGGACCGAGAACGATGTCTACCCGCTGCTGGAGCGTATGAACACGTCCGAACCGCCGTACTTCTATCTTTCCGTCGGTTCGTCCGACGCCTTCTCGGAGATCGTACTGCACACGCACCGGTTCGCAGCGGCGCTGCGGAAGAAAGGGATCCCGTTCGAGCTGCACGAAATGCCGGGACGGCACGACTGGAAATTCTGGGACCGGGAGATCGCCGCCGTCCTCTCCATCCTCCGTACACGACACCAACGCTGACACCATGGTTTCCGCAAACGACGAGTCACGCTCCGACCTTCTCCTTCGCGCCGAGATCCGCCTCCTCGGCGACATTCTCGGCGGTGTCATCCGCGAGCAGGAGGGAAAACGATTCTTCGACCTCGTCGAATTCTTCCGTCTTTCCTCCAAAACGCTCCGTACACGTCCGCAGGATGCGTTGAAGAAGCGTGTCACTCGGGCGCTCCGTTCGCTCGATATCGCGACCGTCCGGAAGCTCGTCCGCGCCTTCTCCATCTACTTCCAATTGGTCAACATCGCCGAGCAGCACCACCGCATCCGTCGTCTGCGCGACGACCGCCGCAAGGGGCCCGGCGCGGCTCCGGCCGGTTCCATCCGCCACACGCTGCAGACGGCCCGGAAGCGGAAAGTGACCGCCGCCGAGATGCGCCGGTTCCTCCAGACCGTCTTCGTCTCCCCCGTCTTCACCGCTCATCCCACCGAAGCGCTCCGCCGCACGGTGCTGGACAAGCACGCCGTCATCTGGGGCTCCCTGGAACGGATGGAACGGATGGAACTGCTGCCGGACGAACGGCGGCGCGAACGGGACGAGGTCACGCGCGTGGTGACGAGCCTCTGGCAGAGCGAAGAGACGCGGAAGTACGACATCACACCGATGGACGAGGTGACGAACGGGCTGTATTACTTCAAGAACGTCCTTCCCGAAGCGCTCCCCACCTTCTACGAGGAGTTCGAAGCGGCCCTCCGGGACACTTATCCGTCCCTCGCCGATGAACTGCCGTCGTTCGTCCGCTTCGGTTCCTGGATCGGCGGCGACCGTGACGGCAATCCGTTCGTCACGGCGGACGTGACCTGGGCCGCGCTCCTGAAACAATCCGCCGCCGCTGTCGACCTCTATCTGCGGGAAGTGGAGGCGTTGTACGGCATTCACAGCGAGTCCGCGACACAGGTCCCCGTCTCACCGGAGCTTCGGCAGCGGGTGGAGCGCGACATGGAACGAGCGGACGCTCCGCTTCCGTCGTACATCCGGAACCGCAGCGAACTGTACCGGCTGCATCTCTCGCACATCCACCGGAAGCTGACGAACTTCCGGAACCGCGGGGATTCCTCCGGTTCGTCGTTCCGGTACGCCGGCAGCGGAGAGTTCCTTGATGATCTGCGGGCGATGGAGGCAAGCCTCCGTTCGAACAAAGGAATGGTGCAGTCCCGCGGTCCGCTTCGGCGGCTCATCCGGCTTGCGGAGACGTACGGCTTCCATCTCGCCACGCTGGACGTCCGCCAGCACCGGCGTGTGCACAACGCCGCGCTCGCCGAACTGTGCGCCGCCGCCGGAGTGGAGTACGGAACGTTCTCGGACACCGAACGGCAGCGTTGGCTCTCCGGCGCGTTGACCGGCGGAGTGTTCCTCCCGACGGACCGCGCCGCCCTTTCGGCAGGGACCGTTGAG
This sequence comes from Bacteroidota bacterium, assembly GCA_008933835.1. GTDB lineage: Bacteria > Bacteroidota > Ignavibacteria > UBA10030 > UBA8401 > SpSt-333. Next base: position 31,585 of record WBUG01000029.1, read on the forward strand.
ACGCTGAAGACGTTCGACGTGATGAAGCGGTCGCTCGATGAGATCGATCCTTCCTCAGTCCGTTCCTACATCATCAGCATGACCGAATCGCCCGCCGACGTGCTCGAGGTCCTCTACCTCGCCGCACTCTCCGGTCTTTCCGGCAGGCTCGACATCGTGCCGTTGTTCGAGACCATCGGCGACCTCCGGGCGTCGGAGACGGTGATGGAGGGACTGTACACCGACCCCGCCTACCGCGCCCACCTGGCATCCCGGCGGAACCGGCAGGAGATCATGCTCGGATACTCCGACAGCAGCAAGGACGGCGGCATCGTCACCTCCAACTGGGAATTGTACAAGACGCAGCGCGCTCTCTCCAAACATGCGGCCCGGCACGGCATCGACTGGATGTTCTTTCACGGACGGGGCGGAACGGTGGGACGAGGCGGAGGGCCGGAGTTCCAGGCCATCATGGCGCTGAACGGACGCTCCATCAACGGACGCATCAAGATCACGGAACAGGGCGAGGTCATCTCCCTGAAGTATTCCCATGCGGCGGTGGCACAGCGGACGCTCGAGCTGACCGCATCCGCGATGCTCCTGAAGTTCTTCGACAAGACGAACCTGAGCAAAACGAGGGTGGCGAAACATCCCGAATGGATGGTGACGATGGAGGAGGCGTCGCAGCGCGCATTCCGGCGGTACCGCTCGGTGGTGTACGACGACCCGGCGCTGGCGCGGTACTACTTCGCGGCGACCCCGCTGCGCGAGATCACGAGGATGCGCATCGGTTCCCGTCCCGCCAAGCGGGTGGATTCCGAACGCATCGAGGACCTGCGGGCCATACCGTGGGTGTTCGCCTGGATGCAGAGCCGGCACAATCTGCCCGGCTGGCTCGGCGTCGACGCGATGACCGGCGGGACGCCGGACGTGACGACGGCGCTCCGCTCCATGTACCGGAACTGGGATTTTTTCAAGGCGCTGACGGACAACGTGCAGATGATCATGGCGAAGTCGGACATGGACATCGCGGGGGAGTACGCCGAGCTTGCCGGCGGAGAGGGTTTCCGTGCCGTGTACGAGACGCTTCGGGAGGCGAGCCGGCGTTCGGCGGAGGCGGTGCTGGCCGTGTCGGGAGAGCGGCGGCTGCTGGAGAGCAATCCGGTGCTGCAGCGCTCCATCCGGCTCCGGAATCCGTACGTGGACCCGCTCAGCTTCATGCAGATCGAACTGCTCCGCCGTCTCCGCCGCCAGCGTCTGCCGGAGGAACAGCGGCGCGAACTGGACGACGCGATGTTCCTCTGCATCAACGGCATCGCGGCAGGATTGCGGAACACCGGCTGAGACGGTCCCTCACCGGCCGATCAGCCGGTCGACGAGTTCCGGCATCCGCACGCTCGCGCTCCCTTCCAGCACCGTATACCCCGACAGCAGTTCGTAGTTCGGATGCGGGTCGATGAAGTACCGTTCCGGCGTGTTCCGGAAGAGCGGGAGCAGTCCCGCCGCCGGATACACCTGCGCCGATGTTCCCACGCCGATGAAGATGTCCGCCGAAGCCACCAGCCGCATCAATTCTCCCTCCCGCAGGTCCACCGGTTCGCCGAACCAGACGATGTCCGGCCGCAGCGCGCCACCGCATTTCGGACAACGGTCCCCGCTCCCCACCGGTCGTTCGATCCGGGAACGGTAGTCGCACTCCATGTCATCCCCCTCGCCGAACGACAGCGAACGGTGCCGTTCACACTTCTGCATGTCGATGCGGCCGTGCAGGTGCCACACATCGCGGCATCCCGCCCGTTCCAGCAGCGTGTCGATGTTCTGCGTGATGTTCGTGACCTCGTGCACCGAACCGAGCCTCGCGATGGCTTCGTGTGCGGGATTCGGCGCGCATCCTGCCTGCGCGCGGAAGCGCATCGCGTAGAAGTTCAGCACCAACTCCGGGTCCCTCCTCCACCCTTCCGGCGACGCCACATCCTCGATACGGTGCTGCTCCCACAGTCCGCCCGAATCACGGAACGTCGGGATCCCGCTCTCGGCGGAAAGTCCCGCGCCGCTGAACACGACGATGCGCAGCGCGGCGTTCACCGTTCCTCCATACGGTAATCGGTTCGGCGGAAGGTCTTCCCTCCCGGCGCCGGGTGCAGCGAGGTGCGGACGACAGTGAAGCGGTTCCGGAGCATCGTATCGTTCAGGTCGGCGATGGAGACGTCGCGGTGGACGGCCTCGAGCGGGGCGAGACTCTCCACCCCGGTGCGCGAGACGAAGGGCGCGCCGTTGTTCTCCTGGATGACGGTCGAGAGCACCGCGCCCGGATTCCCGAACTCGGTGACCAGCGGGAGGATGCGTTCGACCGGCACGTATTCGAGGAAGAGATTGGCGATGAACAGGTCCGCCGCGGGAAGGCTCACCGGCGTCCGGTTCAGGTCGGCGTTCAGCAGTTCCAGAACGTAACCCCGGGACCCGAACCGCGTGCGGCACACCTCCAGGAAGCGCTCATTGATGTCGATCCCGGTCACGCGGTGTGTTCGCGACGGGTCGACATGCTCGAGCCCGTTGCCGGTGGCGATGCCGAAGTACACCAGCGAAGCAGGACGGTGTTCGGCGAGCTGCGACCGGACGATGGAGGCAAGGAGCGCGGTCTGCGCGACGGAGGGATGCGCCATGTGGCGTTCGTAATCGTCCGGCGGTACGCCGGCCCAGGGTTCGTTCATCGGAAGGGGCGAAAATGAAGAAGGCAGAGTCTCCTCTGCCTTCCGGGATCTCCGCTGCGGATCATTGGGTGTCGGTGGACAACCGGTAGAGGACGATACGGTCATTGTCCGTGTCGCAGACAAAGAGCGTGTTCTCCGCCACCGCCACGCTGCCCGGATGGCGCAGCAGCTGTTTCATGCCGGGGGTGCGGGCGCCGAACGACTCGGTCTTGAAGCGTCCGCGGTTGTTGAACTTGACGACGCTGTCCAGTTCCGCGTCCACGATGAAGATGTCGCGCCGGATGCGGTCGATGCCGACGCCGGCGGCGTTCCGGAACCGGTTGGGGCTCACGAAGTCGATGCTCCGCTGGTCCGGGTTCGCCGGGTCGAAGCGGGGGAGCCAGCCCTCGAACTCGGCGGACTTGTTGAAGGTCATCCAGATGGCGGCGTACTGGATGCCGTCAGAGCTCTGGGTGACGATGAAGTCTCCGCTGTTCGGGAAGACCGCGATGCCGGTCGGATGGTTCAGGTTCGTGACGGAGCTCCCCGCCCCCGCCTGCAGTTCGCCGATGGGGGTGATGAACGAGTCCTTCTTCGCCGCCGAAGGGCGGTACCGGAAGCGGAGCACGCGTCCGTCCGGGTCCACGATGCTGCTGTTGTCCGGACCGTCGCGCGCCACGAGGTACTCGTCGTTGAGGATGACGCCGATGCCGACGAAGCGGCGTTTGGGACGGGCGGGTTCCTTCCAGACGGTGTCGATCTGCGCCGAGCTCAGGTCGTGCGCCGCCGCCACCAGCTTGATGCGGAGGATGACGCCGATGGTGTCGCCGGTGGATGGCTCCAGCGTTTCGGCGCCGACGAGCAGGTCGAGCCGCTGGTCCTGCGCGACCGCGACGGGATGCAGGATGGTGTCGCTCACGCTCAGCACCTGTCCCGCCTGATTGAGCATCACAATGCGGTTGTTGTACGTGTCCGCGACATAGATGAGCTGGTCCTGGCCGTACAGGACGGCGCGGGGACGCTTGAACAGACCGGTCCAGGAGGTCTTCTCGACGTACGTGGTGTCGCCGATGGTGATGACATCGGTCTCCTTCGGCAGGGACGACAGGTCGAACTTCTCTTCGCATCCTATCGTGAACAGGAGCAGGACCGGGGCGATATAGCGGACGAGTTTCATCAGTAGGTCAGGGCGACGGAGATGCGGTGCACGGTGCCGAGTTCGTTGAAATTGGTGTACGCATAGTCGACGTTCGCGGTGGTGATGCCGAGCGGGATGCGCACGCCGGCGCCGAACGAGACGTCCTCCGCGGAGGAGGTCGAGCGGCCGAAGAGCGATTCGCCGATGGTCCGTTTTACGCCCGCGCGCAGGAAGAGCATCCGGTCGAACTCGTATTCGCCGCCGAGCCGTACGTTCTCGGCATTGTCGTTCGGATGGTTCAGCTGCACCGACACGGTGAGCCGGTTCGTCTCGTCCTGCCACGGCTCGAAGGCGTACCCGAGCTTGAACATGGTCGGCGGCGAGAAGTCCTGGAACGACGAGACGGAGACGCCGGAGCCGGTGACCGCGCTGCCGGCAGGTTTCACGTTGTTGCCGAAGTTCGTGACCACCACCGAGAAGCGCGACGAACCGATCCCCATCATGTAGTAGGTCCCGATGTCCACCAGCACCGCGTCGGTGTGCAGCTCGCCGATGGTCTCTCGGACGTAGCGGACCGTGGCGCCGAAGCTGAACTGGTCCGTCATCTTGCGCGCGTACGTGGCGCCGACGGCGATGTCGCCGTACCGGAAGTAGTTCCCGGTGCCGCGCGGCATGTACTCCGTGGTGACCGGCATCGGGTCGGTGGAGAGCGACGTGAAGGAGAGTCCGACGACGTCGCTGCCGCCGAGCATGTACGCGGCGCCGACAAAGTCATGCGACAGGTCCACGAGCCAGGCGGCGTGCGAGAAGACCGCCTGGTTCTCGGTGATGTTGGTGAGTCCGGCCGGATTCCAGAAGAGCGCTCCGACGTCGTTCGCGGTGGCGACCGTGGCCTCCCCCATCGCCGCGCCGCGGGCGTCCGCGCCGATCTTGAGGAACTGGAACGAGGAGATGCCGGAGCGCTGTCCGCCGAGGTTCGGCACCAGCTGCGCGCGGAGCGGCGCGGCGAGCGCGAGACAGAGCGCGAGCAGCGGCAGGGAACGGAGCGGTATGGAGCGACGCAGGCCGGTCATCTCAGAACCTCAGGGCGATGCCCAGACGGGCCGTGCGGGGCGCCAGGTAACGGGCCGGGTTGTAGGGATACGGGGAGATGGTCCCCTGCAGGTCCGGGAAGCGCGGATCGTTGTACGACAGCGGCGTATCGTCGCCGTACTCGTACGCCCGTCCGGTCACCGGATTGATGATCTGCGAGTTCTCGTTGTCGAACAGGTTCTGGACCTCCAGGCTCAGCGTCATCTTCGCGAAGCCGAGGTCGAAGTACTTCTCGATGTTCATGTTCACGTAGAACCAGTACTCCCCCACCTCCTGGTACGGGTTCTCGACGTTCGACCGGTACTCCGGACGGCCGTCCGCGCCGATGCCGGAGTAGAGCTGCTCGGTGTAGCGCTTGCCGGACTGGAAGAAGGCGCGCAGGTAGACGCTGTAGTCGTCCAGGATGCCCGGCGCGAAGTCGTACAGCGGTTCGTTCTTCTTCACGTTCAGCACGTTCGTGAGCTGCATCTGCACCGGACGGTCCCACGGCACGAAGTTCTCCTTGATGGAGGTCTCGCGGCCGCCGCTGGTGAGGTTGAAGAGCGCCTCGGTGGCCGAGGAGCTCTTGCCGGTGGCGATGGAGTACGAGCCGGAGAAGGTGGAACGGAAGTTCGCGTTGAACCGGTGCGTATATTCCACCTCCAGGCCCCGCGTGCGGGCGTAGTCGCTGTTCACGTACGTGGTGTACGACCCGCGGGAGAACCGGACGCTCGTGGCGCGCACGGAGCGGGCGGTGATGTAGTCGAAGATGTCCTTGTAGTACGTCGTCACCGTGAGCACGTCGTTCTCGGTGATCTGGTTCCGGATCCCCAGTTCGTACGCGACGGTGGTCTCGGGGTTCAGGTTCGGGTTGCCGATGATCTGCGCGGAGGAACGTGCGCTGCTCTCGGTGAGCTTGGAGTAGACGTACGTGGGACGCGGCAGTTTCGAGAAATGGCCGTAGGAGAAGAAGAGGGTCTGGTTGTCCGAGACCGGGTGCGAGATGCCGAGACGCGGACTGAGACGCCCCTTCCAATGCCGTCCGAACAGCACCGAGGTCTGGTCCTTGTACTGCTGCCGGATCTCCTCCGAGGCGAGCGGGATGTTCGGGTTGTTCACGGCGTCGTCGACGAACTTGCCGGGGAACCAGTAGTCGAACCGGAGACCGAAGTTGAGCACCATGCCGCTGATGGTCACGTTGTCCTGCGCGTAGAGCGCGCCGGAAGCGGGGCTCACCTGGTAGATGTCGTTGTTGAGTCCGAGCGGCTTGATCCACGGCTGCGAGATGTCCGCCATCTGCAGGTACTGGAACTTCGCCTCGAAGCCGGTCTTGAACTTGTTCTTCTCGCTGAAGTGGTTGGTGAAGTCGAACTTCACCGTGTAGTCGTCGATGTAGTGGTCGCGCCAGTTGTACGGCCCTCCCACATCGTAGAACCCGTCGCCGGGGATGACGCCGATGCGGAGACTGTCCGGCCGGTAGTACTCGATGGGGAACGTGACGATGTCCCGCGGTTCGGAGTAGTACCGGTAGTCCTGCCCGTTCATGTCCCCGCGGACGTGCGCCGTGTACCGGCTGACGCGGATGTCGTAGTACGAACTGGGGTTCAGCGTGTGCGTCAGCGAGAAGGTGTGCTGGATGTTGATCTGCGTAAAGGTGTTGGCGCTGTCGAGGATGTTCTGGTACTCGAACTGGTAGCCGGGCTGCGGCTCCTCGCGCTCCAGCGTCGTCTTGATGGTGGCGGTGTTCTGGTCGATGGAGACGGACTGGTTGTACGAGTACGCGAACTTGAACGTGGGCGAAGGCTTCCAGGTCAGTTTGCTCGCCCAGGAGAAGCTGTTCGCGAGGCGGAACGCCCAGTCCGAGCCGTTGAAGATGGACGACGTGAGCTGCGTCGGCACGCGCGCGCCGTAGGTGCCGGCGGGCTGCCCGTTCCGGATGTCCTGCATCCACCGCGTGTAGCCGTCGGTGATGTTGGCGGAGAAACTGGCGAAGAAGCTCACGCTGCCGGGCAGCGCTCCGTGCAGCAGCGGCACCGGACCGCTGATGTTGGTCTCGAGGATGTCGGTGTTGAAGAAGTGCCGCGTCCGCGTGCCGAGGAAGCGGTCGGTCTTGTACGCGATGCCGCCGCCGAAGCGGTCGCTCCCCTCCTTCGTCGTGATGTTCACGACGCCGGATGTCGCCTGGCCGTACTCGGCGTTGTAGCCGCCGGTGATGACCTCCATCTCCTGGATGGCATCGGGACTGATCTGCAGGCCGAAGCCGGAGCCGCCGAGCACGTCCTGCACCGACACGCCGTCCACCAGGTACGCGTTCTCGTACCCGCGGCTGCCGCGGATGTGGATCTCGTTGTCGGACTGCACGACGCCGGTCTGGAGGCCGACGACGTCCTTCACGTTCGTCACCGCCGCCACCGAGAGGTCCTCGGTCTTGATGGTGCGCTTGCTGGAGGTCTCCTCCACGTCGAACAGACGCTTCTCGCCGATGATGACCACTTCCTGCCCGAGCGACAGGACCGATTCGGTCATCGTCACGTCGAGCTCCACCGTCTTCCCCGCCTCCACTTTGATGCCCGAGTACTGGACCGTCTTGTATCCCAGCAGCGTGACGTCGATGTTGTAGACGCCGGGATTGACCCGTTCGATCTTGAAGTTGCCGTCGAAGTCCGCCGAGGCGCCGTAGTACGTCCCCTTCACCTGCACGTTCGCGCTGGGGAGCCCCTCCTTGTTCGCGCCGTCGATGACCCGGCCGACGATGCGGCCGAGCGAGGCGGCGTTCGCCTGCTGGTCGCGGAGGCGGTCCAGCACCTGCCCGGCGGCGGAGCCGGCGAGCATCGTGAGGAGGAGCAGATATGGAAGGAGCGTCCGTCGCATCAGTTCAGACCGAACTCGTTCTCGATGACCTGTTTGAAGAAGAGGGGCAGGCTGCCCGGCTTCCCGTTGAGGATGTGCAGCGGGAGCGCGAAGAGGACGAACCGCCGGTCGTTGTCGATGCAGGCGATGTCCGGCGCGCCGATGTACCGCGGCGGCGAGACGCGCGAGGAATCGATGCGGTAGATGTAGCGCGAATCGGTCCGCTTATAGATGCGCCGCATGTTCACCGTCTGCGAACTGACGGTGGCGCCCGAGACGTTCAGCGAATCGACGACGAGGTCGGGATACCCGGCGGCGACGGAGAGCACCTTCACGTTCTTGCTGATGCTCCGGTCTGCGTTCGTCGGCGGCACGTTGTTATTCTGGAAGTACGTCGTGTCGGACGTGGTGCTGTCGATCGGCGAGAAGTCGTTCAGCGCCTTCAGTTCCGCGTACGTGACCGCCGTCTGGAACGTGGTGGAGAAGATGACCTTCCCGCCGCTCTGCGTGTAATTGAAGAGGCCGACCTGCGCCGGCAGGATGCTCGGCGTGCGGTTCGTCACCCAGAGCACGAGCGGATAGAGCTGCAGCGTACGGATGAGGGCCGGGTTCAGGAACGCCGGCTGGCTGTTCACGATGTCCAGCACGTCGAACTGGGCGAGCGTCCCCCCCGCGATGAGGGGCGACGCGAAGACCTTCCGGTAGTACGGGACGACGGCGTTCTTCTCGGTGTTGTTCGTGACGCCGTAGTCGAGCACGAAGAGCATCTTCGCCGAGGGGCGCTTCACGTACCATTTGCGCGAGGGGGCCGAAGGCATCTTCACGGCGGGACTGTACTCCCCCGCCACGTCGCGCGCCTGCAGGAAGAGTTCGTTGGTCGCGTTGAGCTTCAGACCCGGGACGGTGCCGCGGTACTGCATCGTCGGATAGGTGCCGGTATAGACCTCCGCCGGCGTCTCGGCTCCGGCGGCGTCGCTGGCCGTGCGGGAGACGATGAGTGTGACGGTGGTCGACGAAGAGGAGAGCGTCAGCCACCGCGACGGGGATGTCGTGTCGTTCAGCGCGATGCGGAACGAGGCGATGGTGTTGTTGCCGTCGATGTCGTTCGCGTACCACGAGAAGGTCGCGACGGTGTACGTCGTGTCCGGCTGCTGCACGGTGGTGGAATCGAGCGCGTTCACGGCGAAGAAGACGGTCGGCGGCGTGTTCTTGATGGGGAGCAGCTGCTGCGCGCTTGTCCGGTCCACCGCGCCGGCGAGGGTCGGCAGCGCCCTGTCCCCGCCGTCGTACATTCCGTTCCCGTTCAGGTCCGCGTACGGCTGCGGAACGAGACGCACCGGCGTCCCTTCCGCCAGCGACGCGTCCTCGGCGAAGGTGTTGTCCACCGCCCGCGCCACCATCGTGAAGAGGCTCCGCTGTTTCAGGAGCGGCAGCGGGATGATGCTGTCGTTCCGTGTGGTCCAGGCGTACGTGAACGTGTCCGGGTACGCCGCGGCGACGGTCGACGCCGATTCCGGTACGGCGATGAGGAATCCCTTGACGTACCCGTCCGGGTCCTCGCCGTACCAATGGGCGTGCAGCCGGGAGGAGGTCTCGTTGAGCGTGTCCGCGGACGAGAGCCAGAGACGCGTGCTCGGCATCCGGTTCGGCTTCGGGTCGTTCGGCAGTTCCTTCTGACAGGAACCGGCCAGCACGAGCGCGGCGAGCAGGACGATATGGAAGAGGCGTTTCATCATCATGGCAGCGCCCAACGGCGGTTCACACCGCCGGAGGGCAATGGCTCACTTCACGAGCATCATCTTCTTCACCTGGACGAAGTCGCCCGCGGTGACGCGGTAGAGGTAGAGGCCCGACGCGAGACGCGACGCGTCGAACTTCACCGAGTACACTCCGCGTTCCTGCCGCTCGTTGACGAGCGTCGCCACTTCCTGGCCGATGACGTTGAAGACCTTCAGCGTCACCGATCCGGCCTGCGGGATGGCGTACCGGATGGTGGTGGCCGGGTTGAACGGATTGGGATAGTTCTGGTCCAGTCCGTACGCCGTCGCCACCGCCTGTTCGCGGCGGACGCCGGTCAGCGACACGCCGACGAAATCGGCGTTCGAGCGCGGCACGAACTTGTACCGGTTGTTATTGTAGAAGATGATGCCGGTGAGCGAGGCGATCTTGTTCCCCGCGCGGAGGATGGTCATGCCCACGGCGGAATCGGCCGGCACGTTCGAGTAGGTGTGCTTGCCGTCGCGGCGCACGAGCACCGCCTGGCCGCCGTTCGAGATCTCGAACTCGGTCGGCTGGTCGAACACCGGCGAGACGTCCGTCACGACGACGGTGTCGAACCGCACGAGCATTCCCTCGTACTGCTCCGCCGCGAAGGTGCCGTTGGTGGCGCCCGGTCCGAAGACGGTCGTCTTCAGCACGACGGGGGCCGGAAGCGGAAGTCCGGTCGCGACGACGCGCGCAGAGGTGATGTTGGTGATGCGCGTGACCTCGTTCGTTTCGGAGATGTTCCCCTTCACCACCACGCTGTCGCCGTTGCGCAGCTTGGTCATGACGGAGTCCGGTCCGGAGATCCAGATGCCGCCGTACGGCTGGTTGCCGCTCTGCATGTACCAGGCGTTGGTGCCGGCGGCGGTGAGGGCCGAGATGCGGAGCGAGGAGGTGTCCGCCGTGACGATGCCGCCGACGGAATCCACCGCGCCGAGGTACGGCGTGCGTCCGTTGATGAACGGCGTGTACTGCACGTCGCGGATGGTCAGCACCGGCTGCGCCGCGCGGTCGAGCGACTTATAGAAGAAGGTCCCCTTCGACGTGTCGAACTGCACCAGGGTCGCGCTGTTGGCGAGATGCGTGGTGAGGTTCGCCTTGTCGCGCACCTTGATGAAGTACTGGACCGTGGCACCGGCCGCCTGCTTCGGTATGGTGCCGTAGTAGGTGGAGTCGACCCCCGCCTGCGGAGCGGTCATCCCGACGGTCTGCCATGCGCCGTTGTTCACGCGGTACACGACCATCGCGGAATCGATGACGGCACCGTTGCCGATGCCGGAGGTGACGCGGTACACTTT
>WBUG01000150.1 GCA_008933835.1 Bacteroidota bacterium
GCCTTCACCATCACCTTCTCGTCCACCCGGCGTTCATCGCCGGTCTTCCCCGCGACCGCGGCGCCCGGGGTGCCGACCTGCGCGGTGATGGTGGCGACGCCTCCCGGAGGGAGCGGCAGACCGGTCCGGAGCGAGACCGAGACCGTACCGTTGTCGGTCGTCTTGCCGTCGGGTTCGATGATGCCGCCCGTGGTGGTGAAATAGACGAACGTGCCGGGCTGTACCGGATTGCGGAACGTGTCGCCGACCATCGCGATGATGGCGACGCTCTGATTGAACTTCACCAGTCCGGGAACGTTCACCTTCTCGGAACCGATGGTGAAGCTGCTCAGCACCGGGTTCCCTCCGGCGATGGTGACGGAGACGATGGGGGACCGGATGGTGTCGACCTGGGTCGTGTCGGTCGCCTTCTTCACGGCGGCGAACGCCTGCACCTGCGCGATGCCCGACCGCTGTCCGGAACTCAGCTGCACCACCACCTGCCCGAGCGAATTGGTGACGGCGGTCGATTTGTTGAGCGACACGACGACGTCGGGGGCGGCGACGAGCTGGAAGCCGACCGTCGCTTTGTTGGCGGCATCGACGGGGACGCCGAGCGAATCGCGCACTTCGAAGGTGAGGTTCGTGGCATCATTGGAGCCGGCGCCGCGGATGGAGATGGTGGGAAGCGTGGAACTGACGAAGGCGATGACGCCGGGACGGGCGGAGGGACGGTTGGTCACGACGCTGTCCTGCGCGCTCGTGAGCCCGCGGAGCGCCACCTGACCGACGTCCTTGTCCTTGTCGGTGGAACTGTACTGGATGGTCATCGTGTCCGAATAGAACCCGTAGCGGCTGAACGTGAGACGGCCGGAGGTGGTGTTCTTCTCGGTCGACGTGAACGAGATATCAAAGACCCCGTCGGTGCCGGTGGTATCGGTCCGGAACGGATTGTTGAGGATGACGACGACGCTGTCCAGGAGGTTGTTGTTGAGCCTCGTGACCGTGCCCGTGACGGTCACCGTATAGCTGGCGGCGGGTCCGGTGGCCTCTTCGCAGGAGAAGATGCCCAGCAGCAGGGTCGTGATGACCGCGACGGAGACACGCTTCCAATTCTTCATGATGTTCACCTGAGTGGTTTGATGGACGACACCCGTGCAACGTACGGCGCGCACGGGTGTTGTGGTATGACGGGCGTCAACGTCGTCACTTCTTCTTGTATTTCTCGATCTCCTGCGC
>WBUG01000151.1 GCA_008933835.1 Bacteroidota bacterium
CGAATTGAGACCCCACTTTCCTTGTAGAAGGCGGGGTTTTTTCGTAAATTGAGGTTTACTTTTAACGCATGGTCCTGACAGAAAAACACCACCCGGTCTTCCTGTCGGTATTACAATTCATGAAGCGTAAAGAATTGGTACAGACCGGGGACCATGTCATTGTGGCGGTAAGCGGCGGCATCGATTCCATGGTGCTCATGGACATTCTCGCGAACGCCGCTCCCGTTCTCGGCTGCACGTTGAGCGTGGTGCATGTGAACCACCGGCTGCGCGGACGCTCGTCCGACGCGGACGAACGGTTCGTGAAGGGCGAAGCGAAGAGACGCGGATTGGAGTTCCGGAGCGGACGGGTGGATGTGAAACGGACCGCCGAACAGGAAAAGCTCTCCGTACAAGAGGCGGCCCGTCAACTGCGGTACGGATTCTTCGAGCAGGTGAGGAAGGAACTCGGCGCCCGGCACATCGCCACGGCGCATCACGCGGACGACAATGCCGAGACGATGCTCTTCCATTTCGTCCGCGGCACCGGCATCAAAGGTCTGGCGGGCATTCCCGCGGTGCGGGACGCGTACATCCGCCCCCTGCTCGGCGTACGGCGGAAGGAGATCGCCGCCTACGCGAAGTCGCGGCGCATCCAATATCGCGAGGATGCGAGCAACCGAAGCACGGACTATACGCGCAATTACATCCGGCGCTCCGTCATCCCGCTGCTGGAACGGAGGGTCAATCCCGGACTCACCGAGACGCTGCGGAAAGAATCGGAGCTCTTCTCCCGGCTGACGGAGCACATCGGCCGGGAGACCGAAGCGGCCGTTGCACGGACGCTCCAGGGAGGAGGCATCGACATTGAGGCGCTGGCCTCGCTTCCCCCGTTCCTCCGTTCCATGGTGGTGAAAGAGGCGCTGGAGCGGAACGGCATCGAACCGGTGTTCACCCTCATCGAAGCGGTGGAGGGACTGGCGAAGCGGCAGAAGGGTTCCGCGGCGGACATCGACGCCGGACGCATCGCGGAACGGACCGACCGGAGCATCATCATCCGGTCCCGCGGGACCCGCGCCCCCTTTGAAACGGAATTGACGAGCGGTGGAACGGTGACGGCGGGAGCCTACCGCCTCTCCCTCTCCGCCGGACGGAAGGACAATAGACGGACCGCTGGTTCGTCTGTAGAACAGATCGACGCGGCGGCGGTGACGCTGCCGCTGACGGTC
>WBUG01000152.1 GCA_008933835.1 Bacteroidota bacterium
CGGCTCTTCGCCGTTCCACCAGCCGATGGCGGTGGGGTAGAAGAGCACCTCGGCGCCGGCGAGCGCGGTGAGACGCGCCGCCTCGGGGTACCACTGGTCCCAGCAGATGAGCACGCCGATGCGTCCGGCCTTCGTGTCGAACGTCCTGAAACCGAGATCGCCGGGGGTGAAGTAGAACTTCTCATAGTACGACGGGTCGTCCGGGATGTGCATCTTGCGGTACTTGCCGAGATAGGTCCCGTCCGCGTCGATGACGGCGGCGGTGTTGTGGTAGAGCCCTTCGGCGCGCTTCTCGAAGAGGGAGGCCACGATGACGACGTTCAGCTCCTTCGCCAGCGCGGAGAGCGCCTGTGTGGAGGGACCGGGGACGGCCTCCGCCAGTTCGAACGGTTCGTACGCCTCCTTGTCGCAGAAGTAGAGCGAGCGGAAGAGCTCCTGCAGGCAGACGATGTTCGCCCCCTTCTTCGCCGCTTCGCGGATGCCCGCGGCGGCCTTGGCCATGTTCTGCTGCACGTCGGCCGAGCAGGCGTTCTGCACGAGTCCGATGTTGACGGTCCGGGTTGCCATAGGAATGCCGTGTCGAATGGTGGAGGAAGGGCCGCGCGGGCGGCCGTCAGTACTTCGCGAAACAGATGGAGGCGTTGGTGCCGCCGAAGCCGAACCCGTTGGAGAGCGCGTAGGTGATGTCGCGTTTCCGCGCGCTGTTCGCCACGTAGTCCAGGTCGCACTCCGGATCGGGGTTCTCGAGATTGATGGTCGGCGGTACGACGCCCTCCTTGAGGGCCATGACGGTCAGCGCCGCCTCGATCGCCCCCGCCGCGCCGAGCAGGTGCCCGTGCATGGACTTGGTGGAGCTCATCATCAGTTCCTTCGCCTGGGCGCCGAAGAGCCGCTTCACCGCCTTCGTCTCGGCGATGTCCCCCAGTCCGGTGGAGGTGCCGTGCGCGTTGATGTAATCGATGTCCTCCGGCGCGAGCCCGGCGTTCTTCACCGCCAGCTTCATGGCGCGCATCGCGCCGTCGCCGTCGTCCGGCGGCGCGGTGAAGTGGTACGCATCGGAGGTCATCCCCACGCCGAGGATCTGGCCGTGGATGCGGGCGCCGCGCCGCTTCGCATGCTCTTCGCTCTCGATGACGAACACGCCGGCCCCTTCGCCGAGCACGAAACCGTCGCGGTCCTTG
>WBUG01000153.1 GCA_008933835.1 Bacteroidota bacterium
TCAAGACCGGTCTGCAGGTCGGTCCCCTCAAACTGGTGGCCATCGCGTCGCAGAAGAAGGGGCAGATCCAGGAGAAGACGGTGGCGGGAGGGGCGCAGAACACGCCGTTCGAGAAACGGGCGTGGGACTACTCGAAAGAGCACTTCTTCATCGATTCGAACTACATCCGCTTCTACGAGCGCTACATCAAGTACCAGGAGTACCAGGGGGACCTCGAGGTGAAGGACAACGAGTTCGAGGTGTGGGTGCAGCATATCGGGAAAGAGGACCCCAACAGCCGACGGGCGAACGCCTACCTGTTCTTGCCGGGGCGGCCGGTCGGCGGCACGTACGACGCTTCGTTCCGTTCCGTCACCCTCACCGAACAACCGGGGCTCGTCGAGACGGGGAAGTGGGACCGGCTGGAATCCGGGAAGGACTTCCGTCTCAACCTCAAGTCCGGTGTCCTCACCATCAACCGCTCGATCCAGGACGGTCAGGCCATCGGCATCGCGTACCGACGTGAGAACGGACCCAGCGCGGCCGACGACAGTCTGTACGGCACGCTCATCAAGAACGAGTCCAGCGGCGATACGGTGCTGGTGCTCAAGCTCGTCAAGCCGAAGAACCTCCTTCCGCAGTACAAATCGGCCTGGAACCTGATGCTCAAGAACATCTATCCGCTCGGCGGGCGGAAGATTTCGGAGTCGGGTTTCACGCTGGACATCTTCTACCGGGAGTCGGGCAAAGAGGACGAGAAGACCGTCGGCGGAAAGAACAACATCGCCCTCTTCGGCCTCGACACCCTCACGGCCGGGGTTCCGCCGGGGGACGGTCTCTTCGATTTCGTGCCGGGGAAGACCATCGACCTGGAACGGGGGGAGGTCATCTTCCCGAGCCTTCGCCCCTTCACCGACGGACTGAAGGCGGCCTTCGCGGCGTACGGCGTGACCCTGCCGGACACCACGTATACGTACGACAATCTCTACGACACGAGTTCCGCTGCGGCGCAGAACAACACGCTCAAAGACCGCTTCGTCATCAAAGGGAACTTTTCGGCCTCCTCCACCAACACCATCTCGCTCGGTTTCAACATCGTGGAGGGGAGCGTGCAGGTGCTGCTCGACGGGCAGCCGCTGACGCCGAACGTGGACTACACGGTGGATTACATCATCGGCCAGGTCATCATCAA
>WBUG01000100.1 GCA_008933835.1 Bacteroidota bacterium
CGTGGCTCACCGACATCGTGCGGCCGAAGTTCGCCGAATCGCTGAACGGCGGCGTGGTGCAGTATGAGTACAGCACCCCGTCAGCCTCCGGCACCCGGTATTACGAGGCGCGGATGCTCGCGTTCGGCAGCGACCGGGTGCTCAACATCATCCGCGACGTGACGGACCGCGTCGCCGCGCAGAACGCACTGAAGCGCATGAACGCAGAACTCGAACGGAAGGTGGAGGAACGGACGCGGCAGCTGACCGGTACCAATCAGGAGCTCGAAGCGTTCGTCTACTCCGTGTCGCACGACCTGCGGGCGCCCCTCCGCGCCATCGATTCGGTCACGGCGACGTTCCTGGAGGACCACGGCGGCGGTCTCCGGCCGGAGGCCCACCGCCGGCTCGGCGCCGTCCGTTCGAACGTACAGAAGATGGCGAAGTATCTTGAGGCGCTCCTCACGCTCTCCCGTGTCGGCGGGCACGAGCTCCGCGCCGTCCGGGTCGACATGGACGGCATCGTCCGGCAGACCGCCGAAGACTGCATACCGGCAGGAGACCGTTGCGCGGTCACCATCCTTCCGCTTCCGCCGGCGTATGCGGACGAGGTGATGATCCGGCTCGTCTGGACGAACCTCGTCTCCAACGCCGTGAAGTATTCCGCGCGGGTCGAACGTCCGGCCATCGAGATCGGCGGAAGGGTCGAGGAGGGACGGGCCGTCTATTGGGTGCGGGACAACGGCGTCGGGTTCGATCTGAAGAGCGCCGATAAACTGTTCGGGGTCTTTCAGCGCCTTCATGCCGAGACCGATTTCACCGGGACCGGCATCGGTCTCTCGATCGTGAAACGCATCATGAACCGGCACGGCGGCACGGTCACCGGTGAAGGCGAGGTGGGAAAAGGGGCCGTGTTCACCTTCACGCTTCCATTATCGGATGGAACGAGCGCCTGAATCCTCGGGAAGATAACCGCACCATTTTATCCGTTTTTGGTGCGGCGAAGCGGGAAAATGATTGACTGGCGGTATTTGTATCAGTAGTTTCCAGAGTTCGACCGTGTACACGACCGCGCCCGGGTCGGTGGCCGCAGAACCTCTTCCGCACAACGGCGCCCAACGCCTTTGATGCCGCATCGGCTCGTCCCCCCGGACCGTCATAACGAATGCCATATGTCCGTTCGTAAAGCCCGTACGGCCCTCTCCCCCTCCGGTGCGCTCGTCCGTTCCGCTCTGCTGTCGGTCTCTGACGGTGTCATCGTCCTCCGTCCCTCCGGTCGCATCATCGACATCGATGCGCGCCTTCGCCGACGGCTCGGCATCGCCGCCGCGTCGCTCACCAAACGGACCCTCTGGTCCCTCGTCGAACCATCCCACCGCTCGCTCCTCTCCGCCGCCTGGAAGGACTCCAAAGCGGAGCTCACCTCGTTCGACGCCGTTCCGTTCATCGCCGCCCGCGGAGACGCGTTGACGGCGGACCTCCGCTTCACCCGTGACGACGATTCCGGCGCCATCCTCTGCGCGCTGCACGACGTCTCCGCACACCAGCGCGACGCATCGTCCCTCGCGGAACAGAACCGCGAATACGAAGAACTGCTCACCCGCGTCCCCTTCGCGCTCTACAAGTTCCGCCGCACGGCGCAGGGGGAGGACCGGCTGGAGTACCTCAGTCCCCGCGTCGCCGAGATGTTCGGCATCGACACCGCGCCGCTCCTGTCGGACGTGGACCGGGTGGTCGACCTGGTGCATGAAGAGGACCGCGCCGCCTTCGCGCAGTGGATCACCGATTCCCTCCGGCGGGACGAGGAAGCGAGCATCGAAGTGCGGTACGGAACCCCGGGCGGCGTCCGGTGGATTCGCCTCGACGCCTCTCCGCACCATAGGGAGAACGGCGACATCGTCTGGGACGGCATCGTGCAGGACGTGACGGACCGGCGCGGCGCGGAGGAGCAGCTGAAGCGGCAGAACCATGACTACCGGTTCCTCGCCGAAGCGTCGGCGAAGCTCGCCGATTGCACCGACGAGAAGCAGGTGTATTCGGTCATCTCCTCCATGTTCACATCGTACCTTCCCGGCTCGCTCGTCTTCGTGCTGAAGACGCTGGAGAACGGACGGAAGAGCACGCTGATGGAGATCGGCGGCATCCGGCCGGACATCCTCGAGACCGGACGGACGCTCCTGCGGTTCGATCCCATCGGCCGTACGTTCGAGAACCGCGACGGATTCTATGAAAAGTACTGCCGCCCGAAACTGCGGCGCTTGGCCGGCGGACTGCACGAGGCGTCGAGCGGCGTGGTGCCGAAGATCGTCGCCGGGAAGATCGAGCGGCTCCTCGGCGTCTCGCACACGTACACCGTCGGAATCGCGGAGGGGGGGGCGTACGCCGGATACATCGACCTGATGACCCCGTCCGAGCTCTCGTTCGAACCGGCGACGGTCGAGTCGTTCATGCACCAGTGCTACCTGGCCCTCGCCACCATCGCGGAGACGCAGCGCGCCGACGAAGAGGCGGCCTGGCGGCGGTTCCACTTCGAGAACTCCGTCGACGGCATCGTGGTGTTGGACGAGGACCGGAAGGTGATCGAAACGAACCATCGGTTCGCCGACATGCTCGGGTACACGGTGGACGAGATGCTCGCCAAGCACGCCTGGGACTGGGACGCCACCTTTCCTTCCAAAAAAGCGTTCCTGAACGTATGGCCCGAGATCCCCCGCACCAGCGGCATCGTCGAAACGCAGCACCGCCGCAAGGACGGCGGTCTCATCGACATCGAAGTGGTGTGGGTCCCGATGGAGCGGGGCAGCCGGAGACGGCTGTACTGCCTCTGCCGCGACATCTCGGCACGGAAGCGTTCGGAATCGTTGCTGCGCGAACGGGACCGGCTGCTGTCGAGCTCCCAGCAGATCGCCCACATCGGAAGCTGGGTGCTCGACGTCGCTGCCGACGACCTTCGCTGGTCCGACGAGACGTACCGCATCTTCGGGATCCCTCCGCAGGATCCCCCCCTCTCCTACGACCGTTTCCTCGCCGCCGTGCACGCCGAGGACCGCCGGATGGTGGACGAGGCCTATACCGGTTCGATCGAATCCGCGGCGGCCGGGTATGAGATCGAGCACCGCATCGTCAGGCCGGACAACGGCGAGATACGACACGTCTTCGAACGGTGCATCCATGATTGGTCGCCGGATGGGCGCCTGCTCCGCTCCATCGGCATCGTGCAGGACATCACCGAACGCAAGGCGATGGAACAGAGCGTCGCCGACAGCGAACGCCGGTACCGCACCCTCTTCGAAACGATGGCGCAAGGGGTGGTCTATCACGATGCGACCGGCGCCATCACCGCCGCCAATCCGGCGGCCGCCCGCATCC
The DNA here is from genome assembly GCA_008933835.1 of Bacteroidota bacterium. Classification (GTDB taxonomy): domain Bacteria; phylum Bacteroidota; class Ignavibacteria; order UBA10030; family UBA8401; genus SpSt-333. Next base: position 3,349 of record WBUG01000100.1, read on the forward strand.
TCGGCCTCACGATGGACCAGCTGCGCGGCCGCTCCTCCATGGACCCGCGGTGGGGCGCCGTGCGGGAGGACGGCGGTCCGTTCCCGGGGACGGAACATCCCGCAATGATCGCCCTGCGGACGGGACGGCCGGTCTTCGATACGATGATGGGAGTGTTCCATCCGGATTCGGACTCGTACGCCTGGATCATCATCAACGCGGTGCCGCTCTTTGGTCCCGGCAGCGCCGTGCCGACCGAAGTGTTCGCGACGTTCGAAGACATCACCGAACGCCGGAACGCGGAAGAGCGCCTCCGGGCGAACGAACAGAAATTGCGGAACATCTTCGATGCCACCGAAGAGGGGATCGCGCTGAACGAACTGGTGACCGACGACCGCGGCGAGGTGACGGACTACCGCATCCTCGAGGTCAATTCCGCCTTCGAGCGCATCACCGGCATCCCGCACGACCAGGCGGTCGGTCGGCTCGCGACGGACATCTACGGCATGACGCCGCACAGCATCGCCGAATTCTGGAGGAACCACCGCGGAGATACCGACACCATCAAGACCGACCTGTTCGATCCTCGTCTCCCCGGATGGATGCACGTCTCCACGTCGGTGCCGGTCAACGGACGGTTCGTCACCTCGTTCTTCGACATCACGGAACGGGTCCGCATCGAGGAGGACCTGCGAAGGACGAACGAGCAGTTCCGTTCTCTGGTACAGTCGCAGACCAACTACCTGATACGCACCGACATCACCGGCGCGTACACGTTCGTGAACGACCAGTTCTGCCGCGCCTTCGGATACGAACGCGAGCGCCTGCTCGGTACCGACTGCCGGGCGACCTACCTGCCGCAGGACTATCCCGCGGTGGACGAAGCGGTCGGACGCTGCCTCGCCGAGCCCGGCACCGCCGTCCCCGTCACCATTCACAAACGGCATCCCCGCCACGGCATCGCGGTCACTGAATGGGAGTTCGTCGCCATCACCGACGCGCAGGGGATCCCCACCGAGATCCAGTGCGTCGGACACGACATCACCGAGCGCATCCGCGCCGAAGAGGCGGTGCGCGAGAGCGAACGGCGCTTCTCCACGCTCTTCAACGAGTCGCCGATGGCGCACGCGCTCCTCTCCGCCGACGGGGGCACGGTCATCGATGTGAACGATGCCGCCGTGCGGCTCTTCGGCTATGCGCGAAGCGAACTGCTCGGCCGGCCGGCGGATGAACTCGGACTATGGGACGATCATGCCGCGAGGTCGGCGGCGGTCGAACGGTTGAATCGGGACGGCAGGGTGGACAATATGGAGGTGTCGGCGCGCGTGAACGGACGACGGTTCATCCCCGCGCTCTTCTCCGCCACCCCCATCGACATCGGCGGACAGCGGCAGCTGCTCACCACCATCATCGACATCTCCGAACGGAAGCGGTTCGAGAACGAGCTTCGCATCAGCGAAGAGCGCTACCGCACCGTCGCCAACTACACGTACGACTGGGAGATGTGGGTCGGGAACGACGGGGCCATCCGGTACATCTCGCCGTCCTGCGAACGAATCACCGGGTACGCCGCCGGGGAGTTCCTCCGCGACCCCTCGCTGCTCTCGACGGTGGTCCATCCGGACGACCGCGTTGAGTACCGCACCCATCAGGAACAGGAGCTCCGGGACGGTTCCACGCACGCGCTCGAGATGCGCATCATCACCCGCACCGGGGATGAGCGCTGGATACAGCACCTCTGCCGTCCCATCATCACACAGGACGGCCGGAATCTCGGCCGCCGCGTCAGCAACCGCGACATCACCGAGCGGAAGATGGACGAACGGAGACTGCAGGAGTCCGAAGAGCGCTACCGCGGCATCGTCGAGAACATCCACCAGGCGTATTATGAGGCGGACAGCCGGGCGGTCTTCACGTACTGCAACCCGGGACTGGTCATTTTGAGCGGATACTCCGCCGAGGAACTGTACGACATGTCCTCCTTCCGGCTCGTCCATGAAGAGGACCGGCCGCGCGTGATGGAACA
>WBUG01000154.1 GCA_008933835.1 Bacteroidota bacterium
CGAAGTTCCAGCTCCAGTTGTCGCCGGAAGGGTCATCGGTCGGGTCCGGAAGGTCCGGTCCCCACGTATTGGAGGCCAGGAAGGAAGCGAACGTGTTCCGTTCCTGTTCGTCCGTCAATCCGTCGATTCCGGTGTCCTCCCCTTCGTTCAGGATACCGTTCTTGAATGCCCCCTTGTCCTCCGTATCCAGCGATGAGTTGACGAGCACATCCTCGCTGATGCTGCCGAGGTTGATGTACACCTTCCGGGTGGAATCGATGGTCCCCTTGTTCACCCTCACCCACACTTCGATGAAGTTGATGTTCTCCCGCACCAGGTCGAGCGCCGTGGTGGAGATGAGCCGCTGCACGCCGCCCCAGTTCTTCCGCGGTTCCGCCAACAGCGTCGTACGGAGGTCAGGGGAGAAATTGTACGTTCCGCGCGCCGTCGGGTTGTAGTTCAACGACAGGACGGTGATCTGGTCCTGACCCTTCGCCACTTTTTTGATCGATTCCCCCTTCTCATCGAATCCGTAGATGTCGTTGATGGAGGTCGGCGTCGACGGGTTGTACCAGAACGTCCGCGCTTTCGATTTGATGCGGGTCGTATCATCGGCGGGGTTCTTGATGTCGGCATCGACGTTCGCCTGGAAGAGGGGCGGACTGGCGTCGCGCCAGAGTCCGTAGCCGATGCCGAGCGGGATGATGCGCTTCGCCCCCTCGAAATCGTCGATGTAAGCGATGCCCGCCCCCTGGTCATCGGGGATGGTGCTCTTCTTCGTGTTCGGGTCCGGGCTCATGTACGCCACCTCGCCGCGCAGGTTGAAATCGGACTTCGCCTTCGTATCGAAGAACGGGAGCGCGTCGAGCGCCTTGGTGAGGAAAGGAAGGTCGCCGGAGGTCTGTCCGTCGAAACCGTAGATGGAGTTATTGATGGGCTCCTCATTCAGCCGCACCTTGTCGCTCAGCGTCTGCTGGTCCAGGTTCATCACCGTGAAGCCGAACTTGGTCCTCTCGGAGAGGTCCACCTCGCCGCGCACGCCCAGCAGGGTCTTGGAGGCGAGTTGGAACAGGTCGTTCTGTTCGAACTTGATCTGCAGGTTCTTGCCCGGTTCGAGCGCCGCCTGGTTCTTGATGATGACCTGGCCGATGATGTAATCCACCGTGTAGTCCACGTTCG
>WBUG01000155.1 GCA_008933835.1 Bacteroidota bacterium
CGAAGGGATCGTACACGTACTCGTGCTACCGGTGCCACACCACCGGCGCCAGCAAGGTCAAGACGTCGGAGTTCCAGGCGTATCCCGGCATCGAAGGAAGCTGGGCGGAAGCGGGCATCGGTTGTGAAGGATGTCACGGTCCCTCGTCGGCGCATGCCGCCAGCCCGTCGTCGGTGAAACCCCCGAAGGAAGGCAAAGCGACGTGCAGCAACTGTCACGCCCGCGACCGGAACGATTCCATCAGCACCTATCCGTGGAACAACCGCGTCGAGTGGCAGCCGCGGACGGTGAACAGCATCAGTACCGGATTCATCCGGCACCGCGAGCAGGGCGACATGATGGCGGCGTCGAAGCACAAGAACCTCGCCTGCGTCACCTGCCACGACCCGCACAAGGGGGTGTACTTCGACCAGGGAGGGTTGAAAGCGTCGGTCACGTGTCAGACGTGCCATACCGGAAAAGAGATCACCGGGCACGAAACGTCCAAGACGAAGGCCGAATGCACCGATTGTCACATGCCGAAGGCGGCCCGGAACGGCGACCAGCTGACCGCGTACGTCTCCGAACAGAGCGCGCACTACTGGAAGGTCATCACCGATTCCATCACCATGTTCGACAACCTGGACGACATCAACAGCACCTCGAATCCCCCTGTGACATACAAGTTCATCAAGACCGACGGCAACGGGATGTCCGGACTGACGCTGGACTACACCTGCAAGCAATGCCATACGGACAAGTCCGTCGCCTGGGCGTCCAAGTACGCGAAGGGGATGCATGCGGGCATCACCACGGTGAAGGGAAGCGGCGCGGCGCCGGCGGCGTACACGCTGGGGCAGAACTATCCGAACCCGTTCAACCCCTCCACGACCATCCGGTACGCCATTCCGCGCGCGTCGCAGGTGACGCTGAAGGTCTACTCCATGACGGGAGCGCTGGTGGCGACGGTGGTGAACGCACAGAAGGACGCCGGCTGGCACGAAGCGAAGTTCAACGCCGGAACGCTGGCGAGCGGTATCTACATCTACCGTCTGACGGCGGGCGACTTCAGTTACACACGGAAGATGATGCTCTTGAAGTGACGGTACGCCGTTCCGGCGGGCGCTTCGGTGAAGCCGCCGGAAGGAAGGTACACGGGAACGC
>WBUG01000156.1 GCA_008933835.1 Bacteroidota bacterium
TCGCCCGCGAACACCGCCTGCCGACGGACGGCAAGGAGTACACCGCCGCGCTGCTGCACGACATGGGGAAGCTCGTCCTCATCCAGTACTATCCGAAGGAATGCGCGGTGCTGGAACAGCTCATCGAAGACCTCTGCATCGACGACGTGGAGGCGGAACGGCAGACCATCCAGGTGCCGCACACGGAGATCGGACGGCAGCTGGGGGAACAATGGCGTCTCCCGAAGGAGTACATCGAAGTGATGCTGCACCATCATCAGCCGGAACGGTCGCCGGCGGTGCCGGTGCTCACCGCCGTCGTGCGCATGGCGGACCTGATGTGCGAATCGTGGGGGGACGGCATCGGCGAGCCGGACGAAGGGTCCACGCAATCGTTCGACGCCTGCGCGGCGGTGCTGGCGCCGTACGCGCCCGCGCTGCGCGACGTGCATTTCTACGACATGCGGGAACACCTGCAGCAGGAGCTCGCGAAGCAGAAGGAGATGATGGAGGCGCTGACGTAGTCCGCCGCTACGGCCGCGAAACGAAAAAGCCCGGGTTCCGTCCCGGGCTTTCGCGTTCTCAGACTCTTCGCGCGCTCACCGCACGAGCTGCATCTTGATGACGGCGGTGCGGTTCCCCTGCGCGAGACGGCAGAGGTAGACGCCGCTGCTCGATCCGGCAGCGTCGAACGACGCCATATGGTCGCCGGGGTCCTTCATCCCCTCTTCGAGCACCGCCACGGTGCGGCCGAGCAGGTCGTGCACCGTGAGCCGGACCGGACCGGCCTGCGGCACGCTGTAGAAGACGGAAGTGGAGGGATTGAACGGGTTCGGATAGTTCTGCCGGAGCGCGAACGCGTACGGCGGTGCGGTCTGATGCACGCCGGTGGGATTGAACGTCACGTCGCGCAGGATCCATTCTCCGGGATCGAACTGCACCGACGACGCCTTCTTCGGCAGTGCCACGGAGAAGCTCTGGTCCGCCGCGTCATTGAACACCGTCACCGTCGTGTCCAGTCCGGTGCCGACGAAGCGGAGGTCCACCGGCATGGTGAAGAACGACGGGTTGGAGGTGCCGGTGGTCTGCGTGATGCGCACGATGGAGGTGTACCCGGCGGAGGAATCCACCCGGTGCGAGAAGGTGTACTTCGGATACTTCT
>WBUG01000030.1 GCA_008933835.1 Bacteroidota bacterium
GAAGAGAAATCAAATACGTACAAAAACTGTTGAACGAGCGACCACGAGAAGCACTCAACTGGCGAACCCCGAAAAATGCGTTTAACCAACTTGTTGGATCTGTTGCGTTAAAAACTTGAATCTACCAATTGTAAAAATCGATAGGTTATCTACTTGCAAAACGTATCGATGACCTTATTGATGGCGGCGCTGCAGACCGGATCGAATCCCACCAGACTGAGCGTGAACATCCGGCAATCCACCGCCGGACGATAGACCCCCTTCGAGACGTAGCCTCCCCCTTCGAACAGCCCCACCGTATTCTTGTACTGCGCTCCGGTGATGATCGCCTGTCCCGCGTCATAGAGCGGCTTCCGTTTCTGATAGTAGTCCGGTGCGAGACGGTCCAGTTTCGCGCGCATCGTCTCGAGCGAATCGTACTCCTCTTTCCGCCACGGTGTCGGCACGGGGGTGGAGGCGGCGACGAAGGAGCGCCATTTCAGCTTCGTGCGGTCGGTCTGCGTGGTGAGGTTCGGTTCCCACGGTTCGACCCCGGCCTGGTAGAAGTCGGTGTAGGCGACGGACGAGGTGTAGTATTCGTCGCCGAGGCCGCCGAAGGAGTGACCCAGTTCGTGCACGAACACGTAGTCCATCTGCCACTCCATCCCTTTCTTGTCCGTCTTCGTGAAGCAGGTGGTGTAGAGGTTATAGATGCCTCCGCCCCCATAGCGGTCGTCGTTCACGAGGATGGCGAGCGCGTCGTACGGCACCTGCCCGCAGATGTCGCGCAGCGTGCGGTTCTCCTCCGTCAGGATGTACCGGGCGGAGCCGAACGTGTCGTACATCGTGCCGAGCGCGTTCTCGACCCACTCGTTGGACATCGGACGGTCCACGCCGCTCTCCTTCGATTCCACCTCGATCATCCACACGTTGAACTCCTTCCGACGCTCCTTGAAGGGGGAGGTGCCGAAGAGCGCGTCGGTGTAGTGCTTCACGTCCTCGCGGAACTTCTCCATGTCCGCTTTCGCGTACCCGTCGCCGACGATGAGCAGGTCCACCTTCTTCTCCGGCGGACCGTTGTCGATGAACTTGCGGGAGGGGAAGAGGGGTGTGCGGTTCTGCCGGTTGACGGCGGCGGCGTTCGCCGGATCGATGACCGCGGAGAAGAGCTCGCGGAAGTTCATCTGTTTGTCCCGCCGGGAGATGGTGAGCTGCACCCGTTCCTTCGGCATGGGAATGCGCACCGTCTCATGGAACGTTTTCATCGTACCGGCGAGCGCCTCGTCCGTGGAGTGCCATTCGTTGAACATCGAGGAGAATCCGCGCGAGTAGATGAGCCGGCCGGAGGCCGCATCGAAGACCCGCAGCATGTACTCGCCGAAGTTCAGCCCGTCCAGCAGCTGCGTCCGGCTTCCGGGCCACGGGCCTTCGTCGTACAGCTTGTCCAGCGCGAACAGTTCCGTCCCCTTGGTGCCGGTGTGGTGGTAGTCCACCCGCAGCGTCCGGTCCGTAAAGAAGTCGGCGTAGGATTGCCCCGGGGCGGAGACGGGCAGCAGCAGGAGGAGCAGGAGCGAGATTTTCATTGAATTCTCCGATAAATAAGCGTTCATTCGTGACATTAATATAGAGAATGCCGCGGACAGATGGTAGGCGCAACACCGCCTCCTCGATCGCCGTAGCAGGAGGGAGACGTTCCGACGACGGAGGAGAACATGGCATCGAAGCACAACATCCTGAGAACGATGAGCGACGCAGACATCCGCCGGCTTGCGGTGGCGGTGGCGTTCCTCTTCGCCATGATCGGTCCCCTCACGCTGCTCATGGACGACACCATCATCGCCGCCTCCTGGCTCCGGCTGCTCGTCATGACGGTCGTCAGCGGAGCCTTCTCCGCCTCCATCATCCTCGCTAAGGGGAATCCCTTCAAACTGCTGGGGTCCGTTCTCATCTACATCTGCATCACTCTGCTTCTCGCTTTCGTCCGCTTCGAGGCTCTGGAGCCGGATGTCCCGGCGGTGGAGGTGAAACCCGGAGTCCCCTTCGCTCTCAGCCGCGAACAGCTGGCCGACCTCAACGTGAAGCGGACCATGTTCGGGATGACGGCCATCCTCTGTCTCACCGTCGGATACGCGCTGTTCGTCCGGGTCATCTCCCGCGAGAACAAGCGGCGGGCCGCGGTCGAGGCGGAGATGAAGCTCGCGCAGCGCATCCATGCATCGCTCCTGCCGAAGGGGACGTACACCGGCGGAGGATGCGAGGCCGGAGGCATCAGCGTACCCGCGACGGAAGTGGGGGGCGATTTCTTCGACGTGGTGAGACTCGGACCGGCGTCGGTGCTGGTGGTGGCCGCTGATGCGTCAGGGCACGGTACCGGAGCGGGAGTGCTCTCCGCGATGACCAAGAGCGCGCTCCTGCAGGAGGCTCGGCACACGCACACGCCGGCCGCGCTCCTCACGAACGTGAACCGGACGCTGTTCGCCGTGACGGAGCGGAACATGTTCATCACCTGTGCGGCGGTGCTCGTCGATACGGCCGCGAAGAGAGCGGAGGTCGTGACAGCGGGACATCCGCCGGTGCTCGTCCGGCGACAGGGCGGACGGATCGAGGAGGTGCGCATTCCCGGCGTAGCGCTCGGCATCGCGCCGGAGACGGAATACCGTTCGGCGTTCGTTTCGCTGGAGGACGCCGATGCGATCTTTCTTTTCACGGACGGAGCGGTGGAATGCCGGAACAGCAGCGGCGAAGAGTTCGGTCCCGAACGACTTCGCGTCATGCTCGCGACCCTTCCATTGGCGGAGGCCGGTGCCATGAGCGTTTCGGCCGTCGAGCAGGTGCGGACGTTCGCCGGAAAGAGCGAGATACAAGATGATATCACCATCGTTTGTGTGAAAGTGAATGTGTAACCTATGACAAGCGACAAAACAGATATTTTTCTTGACTTTGCCTCCCGACTTCCCGTTCTTTGTTCGTCAACGAAAACACTTGTCAGGGGAGGAGTGTAATGAAAGTAGGTTTGCTTCGATTCGCCGTCGTTGCCGCGTTTCTGGCCGGCTGTTCCGACGGTTCCATGGAGAAGATCGTCACACCGTCGGCGGATGAGTCCGTCGCAGAGCTGCAGCGGCCGGGCTTGCGGTCGAACGCCATTCTGCCTCCGCCGTCGACTCCCACCGCGTCCGCGACCGCGTCGGTCGATTCCATCTTCTCTTCGGACGGCGCGACCGATTCCGTCACCTTCGTCGGCGTGGCCGGCAATTTCGATACGGCGTACTATTCGCTGACCGACGAGTACGGCGTCATCAGTGCGTCGGGGGGATTCACCGTCGGTTCCGTCACGCTGGAGATGGTGCTGCCGACCAACGCCAACGCGAACGATGCCGACGGCCGGCTCTTCACGTTCACCGTGACATCGGTCGGCGGGACCGTGACGGCGGTCGCTTCGACCACCGTGGTCGCGCCGTACATCGCGCCGTCGAACGACGATGACGATGACGACGACGGATGCGGCAGCGGTCATCACGGCCGGGGGCACAACAAGAAGCACTGGAAGTGCGAAAAGTGCGGCAAGCACAACCATGTGAACAAGTGGCACGATTATAAATGCTCGCACTGCTCCTGGAAGCACAACGACAACTGGAAATGTGCGAAGTGCGGCAAGCATCACGCCCAGTCGTCCAAGAAGAACTACTGCAATAAGAAGAAGGGTCCCGGCGGCCGCGGCTGACCCTCGCGGTACGCCGAACGGAGGCGAAGGACCGGTACGGTCCTTCGCCTCTTGCTTTGTACACCCTCCCGGCGCTTCCCCCTTCCATCTCCGCGAATCTTTTTCTACATTGCCCCATCGTTCACATCGCAGGACCGGACCATGACGCCCCGCGAACGGGTCCTCGCCGCCATGCGGCGGGAACCGGTCGATACCGTTCCCCTGATGTGCCAGATGAGCATCGGCCACATGCTGCAGCAGTACCGGTGCTCACCGGCCGATTTCTGGCATGACGTCGATACGTTCGCGGACGGGCTCGTCCGGCTGCGCGAACTGTACGGCTTCGACGGCATCCTCGTCAGCCTCCACGGCCACGATCCCTCCTGGCGCGGCGGCATCGCATCGCGCCGCATGACGGAGGAGTACGAAGAGATCGTCTGGAAGAACGGCGACGCCACGCACTACCTGTTCGACGACCTGCCGGAGCACATCGCCGCGCGCCCGCGCGAACTCCCTCCCGTGGGCGAGGTCTCGCGCAACGACCTTCCCGCGGCGCTCGACGTCATCCCCGTCTCCCAGGGACTCAAGTTCTTCATCCACCCCGCGCACCGGTTCGACATCTTCCGCACGCTGCACGACCGCACGGGGGGGATGTACTCGCTGCACGGGGAGATCACGTCGCCGTTCGATTACTACCTCGACTTCGTCGGGTACCAGGAGGGGCTCATCGGCATGATCGACGCGCCGGAGACGGTGGCGATGATCATGGGGCATTACGCGGAGCTCATCGAAGAGCTCGCCGTGGCGATGTGCGGCGAGGGGATCGACGCCATCAAGGTCTCCTCCCCGTACGCCGGCTCCTCCTTCATCTCCCCGGAATTCTACGCGGCGTTCGTCCTGCCGCACGAGGGGCGCATCGCCCGCGCGGTGCGGGCGCAGGGGACCGAGATCTACACGCACACCTGCGGCGCGGTGAACGACCGGCTCGAACTGATGTTCGACGCCGGCGTGAGCGGCATCGAATGTCTGGACCCGGAACCGCTCGGCGACGTGGACCTGGCGGACGCCTTCCGCCGCATCGGACACCGGGGCTTCATCAAGGGGAATATCGATTCGGTGACGGTGCTGCTGCAGGGGACGGAGACGGAGATCGAGGCCGACGTCCGCCGGCGCATCGAGACCGGACGCGCGCACCCCGGCTTCATCCTCAGTACCGCCTGCTCCATCGCTCCGCGCGTGAAGCGGGAGCATGTGCGGCTGCTCCGAACGCTCGTGGACCGGTACGGAGGGACATGACACACCACTCGCTGCTGCTCATCCTCTCCCAGTGCGTCATCGACGGACGGCACGTCGAATCCGAACAGACCGTCCGCACGCTGCTCGGCGAGGGGGCGTCCCCGATGTCCGTCCTCGACGACGGACTCCTTCCCGGCATGGCGGTGGTGGGGCAGCGGTTCCGCGACGGCGAGATGTTCCTCCCGCAGGTGCTCGTCTCCGCACGCGCGATGAAGACGGCGATGGCGGTGCTCGAACCGCTGCTCGCCGCGAGCAACGTCGAACCGAAAGGGACGGTGCTCATCGGCACGGTGAAAGGGGACGTGCACGACATCGGAAAGAACCTCGTCTCCGTGATGCTGCAGGGGAACGGGTACCGCGTGGTGGACATCGGCACGCAGAACCCGGTGGAGAAGTACCTCGCGGCGTACGAACAGCACCGCCCGGACGTCGTCGGACTCTCCGCCCTGCTCACCACCACGATGATGTACATGCCGACGGTCATCGCCGGCTTCCGCTCCCGCGGCATTCCCGTTCCCGTCATCGTCGGCGGCGCGCCGGTCACCCAGCGGTTCGCCGGCGAGATCGGCGCGGACGGTTACGCGAAGAACGCGGTGGACGCGGTGGACCTGGTGAACCGGCTGCTCAAACGGACATGACCATGGACTTCGCATCGCTCCTGCGCAACGCTCCCGTCCTCTTCGACGGCGCCACCGGAACCGAATATCAGCGGCGGGGACTCCCCGTCGGGGCCGCGCCGGAACAGTGGGTGATGGAACGGCCGGACGATGTCACGGCGGTGCACCGCGCGTACATCGACGCCGGCGCCCGCATCATCGAAACGTGCACCTTCGGCGCCACGCGGCGGCGGCTCGACTCGTCCGGACTGTCGTACGGCGTGGAAGAGGTGACCGCGCGCGCCGTGGCGCTGGCACGGCAGGCGGCCGGCGGGCGCGCGCTGGTCGCCGGCTCGGTCGGTCCCTTCGGCGCGGTGATGGAACCGTACGGCGACGTCCCGGCGGCGGACGTGGAGGCGCTCTTTTCGGAGCAGGCCGCCGCCCTCGTCGCAGCGGGGGCGGACATCGTGCTCATCGAAACGATGATCTCGCTCGACGAGGCGGTGACGGCGCTGCGCGCGGCGAAACGCGCCGGAGCGGCGGTCGCCGGCGTCACCATGACCTTCGAGCTCATCGGCGGCGTTCCGCGGACGTCGTTCGGCGAAACGGTGCGCGAGGCGGCCGAGCGGCTCGCACAGGAGGGAGCCTCCTTCGTCGGAGCGAACTGCGGCGCCGGTTTCGAGCTGATGCGGCTGGTGGCGTCCGAGTTCCGCATCCACGCCTCGGTGCCGGTGCTCATCCAGACCAACGCCGGCATTCCGGTCATCGAGAACGGCGCCATCCGGTATCCGGAGAACGCCGAATCGTTCGGCGCGTTCGCGTCCGAACTCGCCGCGCTGGGGGTGCCGATGATCGGCGGATGCTGCGGCACCTCTCCCGAGCACATCGCCGAAGCGCGGAGACGCCTCGGCGGCTGAAACATACCATCGGTCATCCCATCGTACCACGAATCCCAACCACTATGCCACGCCGAACCATCCGTTCCCCCCGCGGCTCCGTTCTCAGCGCCAAAGGCTGGGTGCAGGAGGCCGCCCTCCGCATGCTCATGAACAATCTCGATCCCGACGTCGCCGAGCGTCCGCAGGACCTCGTCGTGTACGGCGGCACCGGGAAAGCGGCGCGGGACTGGAGGTCCTTCGACGCCATCGTCCGCTCGCTGCGGAGGCTGGAGAGCGACGAGACGCTGCTGGTGCAGTCCGGGAAGCCGGTCGGGCTCTTCCGCACGCACGCCAACGCGCCGCGCGTGCTCATCGCCAATTCGCTGCTCGTGCCGAAGTGGGCCACGTGGGACGAGTTCCGGCGGCTGGAGGCGCTCGGCCTCACGATGTACGGACAGATGACCGCCGGCAGCTGGATCTACATCGGCTCGCAGGGGATCCTGCAGGGAACGTACGAGACCTTCGCCGAAGCGGCGCGGAAGCATTTCCGCGGTTCGCTCGCCGGCAAGTTCCTCCTCACCGCCGGACTCGGCGGCATGGGAGGGGCGCAGCCGCTCGCCGCCACAATGAACGGCGCCGCCTGTCTCGCCGTGGAGGTGGACCGCACCCGAATCGAAAAGCGGCTCGCCACGCGGTACCTGGACGTGATGAGCGACGACCTCGATGAAGCGCTCCGCCTCATCGCCGACGCGAAGCGGACGAAGCGTCCCCTCTCCGTCGGACTGCTCGGCAACGCGGCGGAGATCGTTCCGCGCATCGCGCGCGGGCGGTTCCTGCCGGACATCGTAACGGACCAGACGTCGGCGCACGACCCGCTCAACGGGTACGTCCCCGCCGGGATGCCGTACGAGAAAGCGCTCCTCCTCCGCCGCTCGGACCCGAAGCGGTACGTCGCGCTCGCCCGCGCCTCCATCGCCGCCCACATGCGGGGACTGCTCCTGCTGCGGAAGAAAGGGAAGGTGGTGTTCGACTACGGCAACAACCTCCGCGGCGAAGCGCAGTCCGCCGGCGTACAAGAGGCGTTCGACGTTCCCGGGTTCGTTCCCGAATACATTCGTCCCCTCTTCTGCGACGGAAAAGGTCCGTTCCGCTGGGCGGCTCTCTCCGGCGACCCGGAGGACATCTACCGGACGGACCGGGCGGTGCTCGAAGCGTTCCCTGCGAACTCCCGGCTTCGAACCTGGATCGAGAAGGCGCAGAGGATGGTGTCGTTCCAGGGACTTCCCGCGCGCATCTGCTGGCTCGGGTACGGCGAACGGGCAGCGATGGGACGCATCTTCAACGACCTCGTCCGCCGCGGCGAAGTCTCGGCCCCCATCGTCATCGGCCGGGACCATCTGGACTGCGGCAGTGTCGCCTCCCCCAACCGCGAGACGGAGCGGATGCGGGACGGGAGCGATGCCATCGCGGACTGGCCGGTGCTCGGGGCGATGCTGAACGCCGCGGGCGGGGCCAGCTGGGTGAGCGTGCATCACGGCGGCGGGGTCGGCATCGGCAATTCCATCCACAACGGCATGGTGGTGGTGTGCGACGGCACGACCGAGGCGGACGAGCGGCTGGCGCGGGTGCTCACGTACGACCCCGGCATGGGGATCATCCGCCACGCGGATGCGGGCTATCCGCGGGCGTTGCGGAACGCCGCCCGGTGGAACGTCCGTCTTCCCATGCGGGAACGGTGAAAGCGGCGCCGCTCCGTTTCAATTGAGCGGGCAAATCCGTATTTTCGTTCCATCCTTAACAGACCGGTGCCCGAGTGTTCCGTTCGCTCCGTACGCTGAAGTTCCTCACGGTGTTCTCCGCGGCCGTCGTCGCGCTGAGCGCCATCGGACTGATGTCCCTTCGCACCGTCCTCCGTCAGGCGGAGGACGCCACGGCCATCGCCCGCGCGTACGACACGAACCGCCGGCTCGACGCCGTCAAAGGCGCCGTCTCGTACGGTCAGACCGAACTCCGCGCCTTCTTCGTCACCCGCGACCCGCAGTACCTCGCCTACTACCGCGCCTCCGTCGACACGCTCCGCCAGCTCGTCACGCTCGCCGAGGGGTACGTCTCCGCGGACGAAGACCGTCTTGCCTTCGCCGCGCTGCGCACGATGCTCCGGCTCCGCGAAGAACGGAACGACGAGAAGATCGCGCTCACCGAACGGTTCGGTCCGGCAGAGGCCGAGCGGCTGCTCCCGCTCCGCGACGCGCAGCGGTCGCTCCGCTCCATCGACAGCCTCATCCACGCCGTGCAGCTGCGCGTGGACCGTCAGCGCACCGAGCACGCCGAGGATTCCCGCGGCATCCTGCGGCAGACCCTCGCGTTCGTGACCATCGGCGGCATGGTGAGCGTCGCCATCATCATCATCATCATCTTCCTCTTCCTCAACCGCGAGATCCGGCAGCGCACGCAGGCGGAGCAGGGCGTACGGGACAGCGAGCGGCGCTTCCTCAGTTTCCTCGGCGCCGTGCCCGCCGGCATCACCATCGTCACTCCCGACGGGAAGCCGTACTTCGCCAACGAAGAGGCGAAGCGTCTTCTGGGGCGCGGGGTGGACCCCGCCGCTGTGCCGGAGGAGGCGGACGAGGTCTTCGACTCGTACGTGCAGGGGACGAACCAACCGTATCCGCCGGACCGTCATCCCATCGCCCGCGCGCTCACGGGGGAACGGAGCACCGTCGCCGACATTGAAGTGTGGCGTCCCGACCGCGTGGTCCCCCTCTTCGTGACCGGCGCCCCCATCATCGGCGCCGACGGCCGGATGGAGTATGCCATGGCGGCGTTCGTGGACATCTCGGACCAGAAGAAGGTGGAGATGAGCCTCGCCGAAAGCGAGGAGCGGTACCGGCAGTTCATCGAGAACGCCACGGACGTCATCTACCGCACCGACAACCGCGGGATGTTCACGTACGTCAATCCGGTGGGGGTCGCCCTCTTCGGATACTCCGCCGAGGAGCTCGCCGGGAAACGGTACACCGACATGCTGCTTCCCGCCGAGCAGGAGGCGGTGCGGCGGTTCTACGTGCGGCAGACCCTCTCCCGGACCCGCAACACGTACCGCGAAGTGACCGCGGTGACCCGCTCCGGCGAACGCATCGTGCTCGGACAGAACGTACAGCTGCTCTTCAAGGACGGGGCGGTGATCGGGTTCCAGGCGCTGGCGCGCGACATCACCGCGCCGAAACGGACCGAGGAACTGCTCGCCCGCCAGAAGCGGCAGTTCGAGACGGTCATCGACACCGTCGGCGAAGGCATCACGCTCAGCGACGAGCGGGGACGCTTCGAGATCTACAACCGCAAGATGGAGGAGCTCACCGGATATTCGATGGAGGAGGCGAACGACGGCGACTTCTCCGCCAAGCTCTATCCCGACCCGGCGGACCGGCAGCGGGCGCTGGACCGCATCGAAACGGTGGTCTTCGACGGGATGACCGAGAACGTCGAGACCGAGATCCGCACCCGGTCCGGCGAGACGAAGACGCTCCTCGTCTCCACGCGGCTCCTCCGGCTGAAGAACCGCACCATGTTCCTCAGTGCCTACCGCGACATCACCCTGCGCAAGCGCGACGAGGCGGAGCTCCGTCAGGCGAAGGAATCGGCCGAGTCGGCGACCGTCGCCAAATCGCTCTTCCTCGCCACCATGAGCCACGAGATCCGTACGCCGATGAACGGTGTCATCGGCATGACCGACCTGCTGCTGCAGACGGAGCTCACGGACGAACAGCGCGACTTCACGGACATCATCCGCACCAGCGGCGAGACGCTGCTCACGCTCATCAACGACATCCTCGACTTCTCGAAGATCGAATCCGGCAAATTGGAGCTCGAACAGCGTCCGGTGGAGGTGCAGTCCCTCATCGAGGAATCGTTCGACCTGGTGGCCCACCGCGCGGTGGACAAGCGGCTCGACCTCGTCTACCTCATCGAGCCCGCGGTGCCGCCGTTCGTCATCGGCGATCCGACGCGTCTCCGCCAGGTGCTGCTCAACCTCACCAACAACGCCATCAAGTTCACCGACCGGGGGGAGGTCTTCGTCACCGTGGCCGAGGTCTCGCGCGGCGAACGCCGGACCGAGCTCCGCTTCTCCGTCCGCGACACCGGCATCGGCATCTCGAAGGAGAAGGTGCATCATCTGTTCGACGCGTTCACGCAGGTCGACGCCTCCACCACACGGAAGTACGGCGGCACGGGACTCGGCCTGGCCATCACCAAACGGCTGGTGGAACTGATGGGGGGACGGCTCTGGGCGGAGAGCGAACTGGGGAAGGGCTCGGTCTTCCACTTCACCATCAGCGTGCCGACGGTGGAGGACCTGGACGCGATGCCGAAGAAGTACGTCCGCGGCGCCACACCGGAACTGAACGGGAAGCGCGTGCTGCTGGTGGACGACAATCCCACGAACCTAAACATCCTCTCCATCCAGTGCTCCAACTGGGGGATGCGACCCCGCGCCACCGCCTCCACGGCCGAAGCGCTGCGGTGGCTCGACGCGGGGGATCCGTTCGACGTGGCGGTGGTGGACTATCACATGCCGGGGATGGACGGCGTCCGTTTCGCGGAAGAGGTGCGACGGCGCCGCGACCGCGCCGCCCTGCCGATGGTCCTCTTCACGAGCTCGTCGAAGAGCGACGCCCCCATTCCGAACCAGGAGCTCTTCGCGGACATCATCCTCAAGCCGATGAAGGCGATGCAGCTCTACGCGGCGCTCACCGGCGCGATGTCGTCCGAACCGGGACGCGCCCGCAGCGCGGCGGCGCCGAAGCCTGCCGCCGTCGAGAAGCTCGCGGACCAGTGTCCGCTCTCCATCCTCGTGGCCGAGGACAACCTCATCAACCAGAAGCTCGCGCTCCGGTTCCTGCAGCAGCTCGGCTACACGGCCGACGTGGCCGAGAACGGCGCCGTCGCCATCCGCAAGCTGGAACGGCAGCCGTACGACGTCATCTTCATGGACCTGCACATGCCGGAACTGGACGGTCTCGAGGCGACGCGGCGCATCGTGGCGCAGACCGATCCCGCCGTACGGCCGGTCATCATCGCCATGACCGCGGACGCGATGACCGGTGACCGCGAACGGTGCCTCGACGCCGGCATGGACGACTACATCAGCAAGCCGGTGCGGCTCGAGGCGCTCCGCGCCATGCTCGAATCGTACGGCAAGAGGATCGCGGCGAAGCGCAACGGCGTCTCGGACTCCATGCTCTTCTCGATGATGTTCAAGCGCCTGAGCGACCTGCAGGCCGAGACCGATGCCGAGTTCATCCGCGAGTTCATCGCCGGCATCCCGGAACAGCTCGAATCCGGCTGGTCCGACCTCCGCGCGAGCGTGGAGAAGAACGACCTGAAGGAGAGCGTCTTCCACGCCCACAAACTGCGCGGCCTGCTGCTCACGCTCGGCGCCGTCCCGGCCGCGGAGTTCTGCCGCCAGATCGAGTCGTCCAAGTCGGAAGAGGCCCTCGCCGGACTCGCCGACCGCATGCCGCTCCTGCGCCGTGAACTGGACCGCACCACTGCCGCGCTGGGAGAGCTCGGAACTCGCCTGACGGCATGAGCGGCGCCGGACTCTGCGACGACTGCCGGTTCCGCACGGAGGTCATCTCCGCCCGCGGCTCGCGCTTCGTCCTCTGCGGACGTGCGGCCGATGTCAAGACCTATCCCAAGTATCCCCGGCTCCCCGTCACCGTCTGCGCCGGACACGAACCGGCGGCGGAGGACCCGGCCGGACCTGAAACGGAACGAACGGCATGAACCTTCTCATCGACAACATCGGCCAGCTGGTGACGGTCGCCGCCGGCGGACGCCGCGTGAAGACCGGCGCCGACATGCGCGACCTCGGCATCGTGACGGACGCCGCCCTCCTCATCGAGAACGGACTCATCGTCCGCTCCGGCCCCGCCGGATCCATCGCGGTGCCGGAGGAGATGGAGGTGATGGACGCCGAGGGGCGCGTCGTGCTCCCCGGCTTCGTCGATTCGCACACGCACACCGTCTTCGCCGGGAGCCGCGAGCACGAGTTCGCCCTGCGCGCCGAAGGGAAGAGCTACCAGGAGATCGCCGACGCGGGGGGAGGCATCCTCTCCACCATGCGCGCCACGCGCGAGGCGACGAAGAAGGAGCTCTACCGTTCCGCCGAACGCCGGCTCACCGCCATGCTCCGCCACGGCACCACCACCGTCGAGATCAAGAGCGGCTACGGTCTCTCGCCCGAGGCGGAGATCAGGATGCTGGAGGTCATCGCGGACCTGAAGCGGGACCACTTCGCCTCCGTCGTCGCCACCTTCCTCGGCGCGCACGCCGTGCCGCCGGAGTACGCGGGGGACCGGCAGGGGTACGTGGACCGGATCTGCGACTACATGATGCCGTACGTCGCCACCAAACGGCTCGCCACGTTCGTGGACGTCTTCTGCGAACAGGGATACTTCGACCTGCGCGCGACGGAGCAGATCATCCTCGAAGCCAAACGCCACGGTCTGGTGCCGAAGCTGCACGCGGACCAGCTGACGGCCATGGGAGCGTCGGAGCTCGGCGCGCGGCACAACGCCGTATCGGTGGACCATCTGGAGAAGACCACGCCGGAAGGGATCGCCGCGCTCGCGGCGTCGCAGACCATCGCCACCGTGCTGCCCGGCTGCTCGCTCTTCCTGAACCATCCGTACGCCCCCGCCCGCGCGATGATCGACGCCGGCATCCCGGTGGCCATCGCCACCGACTTCAACCCCGGCTCTCAGATGTGCTTCTCCATGCCGATGATGCTCACGCTCGCCTGCACGCAGATGCGCCTCACCCCCGAGGAGGCGGTCACCGCCGCCACGCTGAACGGCGCCGCGGCGCTCGGAATCTCCGCCGAGACCGGCAGCATCGAACCGGGGAAGAACGCCGATGTTGTCGTCTATGATGTACATGATTTCCGCACCATCGCCTACCATTACGGCGTCAACCACGTCTGGAAGGTGATCAAGAGCGGCGTCGTGCTCGACTTCTGACCGGCGGACTTTGATTCTTCGCCGGAGCTTCGTATCTTACCACCGCAGCACCGTTCTTTCATATCGCTTTCATCGTTAGGGGTGTTATTCCGCGTCCGCGCGGAAAACTGAGAACATACCCTTGATGACGCTCGCAGCGTCAGAACCACCTGATCTGGATAATACCAGCGTAGGGAAACGACAAAGGACCGTTCCGGTCCGTACTTGTTGCCGTTGCTGATGCCGTACCGTCAGTGACGGCATTTGCATTTTAAACACCATCCGTTCTCTCAGTGGCGGAGCGATCGAGGAGCCCATCATGTCACGTCGTCCGTTCCCAATCCCACCGTTGTCGTCGCGCCCCCTCCGGGCGGCGCTGTGTCTCGTCCTGTTCGCGGCCTCCGTGCCGGCGCAGACGCCGGAGGCGGACAGCGTACGCTACCGTCTCGCCCCGGTGCTCGTCACCGGCACCACGGCCACCGAGCGCGAAACGCCGGTCACCTTCACCGACGTCGGCCGGGGTTTCCTGACGCAGCGCTACTCGATGCAGGACGTGCCGGTGCTGCTGGCCGAGCAGCCCTCCATGATCTCGTTCTCCGACGGCGGCAACGGCGTCGGCTACAACTTCATCTTCCTCCGCGGGTTCGACCAGCGGCGGCTCTCCATCATGGTGAACGGCGTACCGCAGAACGATCCGGAGGACCACAACGTGTACTGGATCGACTTCCCGGACCTGCTCGCCAGCGCCTCCAGCGTGCAGATCCAGCGCGGCGCGGGGAGCGCGTTCTACGGTCCGCCGGCCATCGGCGGCTCTATCAACATCATCACCAATCCCTTCACCCCGAAGCCGTACACGCGGCTCGAGGCGATGGCGGGGTTCCAGGAGTTCGGCGACAGTTCGCGTCCGCTCGCCATGACGATGCGGAAGCTCTCCGCCTCGTTCAGTTCCGGACTGGTGAACGGGAACACGATGCTCTACGGCCGGGTGGCGAAGGTGGAGTCCGACGGGTACCGCATCCACTCCGGCATCACCATGGGCTCGTACTTCTTTGGCGCGCTCCGGATCGACGGCGCGATGACGACGCGGCTCCACCTCTTCGGCGGACCCATCGAGGACCAGCTGGTGTACACCGGACTGCCGAAGTTCGTGAACGGGGACCGGAAGCTGCGGCGGATGAACCTCTCGTACTGGGAGTTCGATTCCGCGCGGACCGGGTACGGGTACGCCGCGCCGCGGCGTCCGCAGGAGACCGAGCGGTTCAACCAGCCGCACTACGAGCTCATCAACGACTGGGCGGTGTCGGAGCACGTCCGGCTCCACAACACGCTCTTCTTCTATGACAGTCACGGCTGGTTCGACTACGACGCGTCGCGGGCCGACGCGGCGACGCTCCGGGTCGACAGTACGTACGGGTTCGCGCCGAGCGCCGGCTTCGCCAACGCCATCGTGCGGGGCGGGGTGGACCTGGTGCAGTGGGGATGGCTTTCGAGGACCGAATGGGACCACGAGTCCGGGCAGCTCACCGTCGGCGGCGAGTACCGCTACCATCACGGTTCGCACTGGGGGCAGATCCGCCATGCGGAGGGACTGCCGGCGAACTTCGATCCCGACTACCGGTTCTACCAGTACGACGGCATCAAGCACATGGCGTCGCTGTACGTGACCGAGACGTACCGCGCCGACGAACGGACGACCGTGATGCTGAACGTGCAGTACGCGTTCAACGAGTACTCCATCGCCAACGAACGGTTCCTCGGCCATTCGTTCAGCGTGCCGTACCACTTCATCAATCCGCGCGTCGGCGTGAATGTGAACCTCGACGAACGGTGGAGCGCGTACGCCTCGTTCGGCTACACCTCGCGCGAGCCGCGTCTGCGCAATCTCTACGCGGCGGAGGACGCCTACTTCGGGGCGACGCCGGCGTTCGAGGCGGACACCGCGGGGGGCTCCGTGCGGTACGACTTCACGAGGCCGCTCGCCAAACCGGAGCGGCTGCTCAACCTCGAGGCGGGCGCGCGGTTCCGTTCCGGAAGCGCCATGCTCAACGCGAACCTGTACTGGATGGAGTTCTCCGACGAGCTCGTGAAGAGCGGCGAGGTGGACGTGTTCGGCAATCCGGTGTACGGCAACGCTCCGCGCACGCGGCACATCGGGGCGGAGGTGGAGTGGGGGGTGCGGCTGCTGCCGTGGCTCACGGCGCAGGGCAACGCGGCGCTGTCGTCCAACACCATCGTGGACTTCGCGGCGGTGGACAGTCTCTCCGGCGGAACGGTGTACCGCACCAGCCTTAACGGCAATCCCATCGCCGGATTCCCGGACCTCCTCGGCAACCTGCGGATCACCGCCGAACGGCAGGGGGCGAGCCTCTCCGCCCTGGTGAAGTACGTCGGTCCGTTCCCCACCGACAACTTTGCGAATGCATCCAACCGGAATGATGCGTATACTGTGGTGAACCTCGAAGCGCTGTACACGCTCCCGTTCGGGGTCGGCGCGGACCTTACCGTCCGCGGCGAGGTGCGGAACCTCTTCGACCGGCTCTACCTGCAGAACGGCGAAGGGGAGGCGTTCTTCCCCGCCGCCGAACGGAACTACCTCATCGGACTGACGCTGACGCTCTGATCATGACACGTCCATCGCACGCCCTCGTCGTCTGCAACGGAGAGATGCCCTCGCGCGCGCTCATCGCGCCGCTCCTCAAACGCCGTCCGTACATCCTGTGTGCGGACGGCGGCGCGAACCGCATCCGCTCGTTCGGCATCACGCCGCACGCCATCATCGGCGACCTGGACTCCATCACCGACCGCACGCGCCACCACTTCTCCGAGGTGCCGGTCATCCATGAACCGGACCAGAACAGCACCGACCTCGAGAAGGCGCTGGACCATCTGCTCGGGCTCCGCGTCCGTTCCGCCGTCGTCATCGGCGCGACGGGGGAGCGGGCGGACCATACGGTGAGCAACCTGAGCATCCTGGCGAAGTACCACACCCGGCTTGCGCTGCAGTTCCTGGACGAACACTGCACCATCGAAGCGGTCCGGAGGCGCGTCCGGTTCCGGGCGTCGCTGGGACAGCAGATCTCCCTCGTGCCGATGGGGACCTGCGAGGGGGTGACCACCGCGGGACTGAAGTACCCTCTCCGGAGCGAACGGCTCGCGTTCGGCGTGCGCGAAGGGACGAGCAACGAGGCGGTCGCAACGACGGTGACCGTTTCGGTTCGTTCGGGGCACCTGCTCCTCTTCCGCATCCATCCGGCGGCGCGATGACCTCCGCCGTCGAAGCGGCGGCGGTGCTGCTCGGCATCGCCGCGGTCTACCTCTCCACGCGGCAGAACGTCTGGACCTACCCCCTCGGCATCGTCTCCGTCTTCCTCTACATCGACATCTTCTATCAGGTCCGGCTCTATGCGGACATGGGGCTGCAGGTCTTCTTCATCGTGCTGCAGGCGTACGGATGGTACGAATGGCTGTACGGCGGCGAGAACCGCACCGCGCTCCGCGTGTCGCGTCTTCCGCGCCGATTCGCCGCCGCGGCCGCTGCTGCGGTCGCCGCCGGCACCGCGCTGCTGGGGATGACGCTCCACCGGTACACCGACGCGTCGCTTCCGTACGTCGATTCGTTCCTGGCGGTGCTGAGCATGGCGGGGCAGTGGTTGATGGCGCGGAAGTACCTGGAGTCGTGGCACGTCTGGATCGCGGTGAACGTCGGCTCCATCGGCATGTACGGCGTAAAGGAGCTCTACTTCACCATGGTGCTGTACGCGGTCTATCTCGTTCTGGCGGAGGTCGGGAGGCGGGAATGGGCGAAGGAGCTCAGTGCCGGCCGGTGAGCCGGTGGACGATGTCGAGCGCCTCTTCGAGGCGGAACGGTTTCAGCAGCACGGCGTCGGCACCGTCCGCCGAGAGCGCGGCGCGCGCCTCCGGCGAACCGTAACCGGTCATCACCACCACCGGCAGACCGGGCGACGCACCCTTCACGGTGGAGAGCACCTCCTGTCCGTCGGCGTTCGGCATCCCGAAATCGGAGATGACGAGCGCCAGTTCCTCCCGCCGTTCCTTCACGATGGCGGCCGCTTCGCGGCCGTCCGCCGCCGTCAGCACCGAATACCCGTCCGATTCCAGCAGGTCCCGTATCATCTCCAGGAGCGCCGGTTCGTCGTCCGCCACCAGGATGGTGCGGCCGTTCGGGCGCGGCGGATGGAGGGGCGTGACCTCCGCGGCGGGACGGGGGCCGGAAGGTCCACGACGTACGTGGCGGGGAAGTAGAGGCGGAAGACGGTGCCGTTCCTCGGCGATGAATCGACGTCGATGACGCCGTTGTGGTGTTTCATGATGCCGTGTACGATGGAGAGCCCCAGTCCGGTCCCTTTCCCCCGTTCCTTCGTCGAATAGAACGGTTCGAAGATGCGTTTCAGGGTATCGTCGTTCATGCCGATGCCGTTGTCGCGCACCGACAACGCGACGTACGGGCCCGGCACGACGCCGGGGAAGGATTTTGAGAGGGCGGTGTGCGGCACCGATTCCACGCGGAAGGAGAGCGTGCCGGAGGAGGTGCCGGAGGCGAGGATGGCGTCGCGCGCGTTCACCGCGAGGTTCACGAGGATCTGATGGAGCTGGTCCTCGTTCCCCTGGATGACGTCGTTCTCGGTGCCGGCCTGCAGGGTGATGGCGATGGATTTGGGGATGGAATGCTCGAGCAGCTTCACCACGTCGCGCACCGCCGCGGTGAGCGAGACGGGCCGGAGGACGCCCTTCTCCGCCCGGGCGAACAGGAGCAGCTGTTTTGCGATGCCGGAACCCCGCTCCGCCGCGTTCCCGATCATCTGCGCGAACTTCATCACCTCCGGATGGTCCTTCGCCTTGTGCTTCACCAGCTCCGCGGAGCCGAGGATCATCGCCAGCACGTTGTTGAAGTCGTGCGCGATGCCGCCGGCGAGGACGCCGATGGAGTCCATCTTCTGCGCGTGGAGCAGCTGCTCCTCCAGCCGCTTCCGCTCCGTCACGTCGCGCACCACGCTCAGCAGCATCCGTTCGTTGATGCCGTACGTGATGAACGACATCGTCACGTCGAGCGACATCCGTTCGCCGCCGCGCAGCACCGCCTCGGTCTCCGTCCGCTGTTCGAACTCGCCGGCGATGAACGCCCGCCGGTACGCCTCCGGTCCCTCCGGCAGCTCCGACCCCCCGCCGGCGTACGCCGCCCACAGCGGCGCGCCGACCAGTTCCTCCTTCGGCCGGCGCACCATCGCGCCGTACGCCTCGTTCACCATCACGATGACGCCGTCCTTGTCCGTCACCCGCATGCCGTCGGAGGAATGCTCCCACACGGAGCGGAAGAGCTCCGCATCGGACCGCTGACGGATGGCGGCGGAGATGTGGTCCGACACGAACACGAGGATCTCCTTCTCCTGTTCCGAGAAGGTGACCTTCGGGTCGTAGCTCTGGATGGCCATCACGCCGAAGGTCCGGCCGGCGTGCTTCAGCGGGATGCCGAGCCAGTCCACCGCCGGTGCGCCGATGAGCTCCACGTCCCCCTCGCTCGTCATCGCTTCGAAGACGGACTGGGGGGCGTGGAGGATGGTGCCGGTGGCCAGGATGAATTCGGTGGAACCGTGCGAGAAGGCGCGCGGCGGGGGCGGCGGGTCCACTTCGTCCACGAAGTAGGGGAACGAGATGGTCTCGGTCACCGGATCGTGCAGCGCGATGTAGAAGTTCTTCGCGTACATCAGTTCGCCGATCACCGCATGCATCTCGGCGAACATGGATGGGAGGTCCGACGCGGAACGCGCGACGGTGTTGATGCGGTAGAGGGCGGACTGGAGCCGCTCGTTCCAGCGCTGCTGGGTGATGTCCGTGACGATGCCGACGGTGCCGGTCACGTTCCCCGCGGTGTCGCGGTACGGCGAGCCGTACACCTCGGCCCAGAACGCCGTGCCGTCCCGCCGCAGCAGTTCCGTCTCGTACCGCTCCGCCACGCCGTCGCGGCGGCGTTCGTTCCGCTCGCGGTGGGCGGCGCGCTGGTCCGCGCGGATGAAGACGTCGGCCGCGGGCCGTCCGCGCAGCTCCCCCAGGGTCCACCCGCACAGTTCGGTCATCCGCCGGTTCACGTAGATGACCGCGTCGTCGAGGTCCGTCAGGATGAGCCCCTCGTTGAGGCTCTCCACCACCGTCTGGAAGCGCGCTTCGGAGGCGGCGAGCGCTTCGGACATCACCTGCGTGTTGGTGATGTTCCGGATGAGGACGAACACCTCGTCCGCGCCGCTGGCGAAGATGCGCGCCTCGAACCGCTTCACCACGCCGCGGATGGGGAGCGAGTACTCGAAGGACTGCACGGTGTTCGAGACGATGGCGCGCTCGATGTGCGCCATGTACTGCTTCGCGAGCACCTGCGGCATCCGCTGCTTCACGGTGGAGCCGACGAGACCGTCGGTGGTGGTGTAGAGGTCCTCGGGATTGCCGGTACGGAAGTCGAGGTACGTCCCGTCGCGCCGGATGCGGAAGGTGAGGTTCGGAATGGTGGTGAGCACCGCCGTGCTGCGCTGCTCGGTCTCCTGCCGCGCCTTCTCGGACTCGTCGTGCTCCGACGCCTCCTGCACCAGTTCGCGCCACCGCCGGTACGAGAAGAGGGCGAAGAACATCGACAGCGCGACGAGGACGAGGACGATCTCCTGCAGGTAGTACCCGCGGTACCGCACCGTCCATTCGATGAAGACGTCGAACAGGTCGAACTGCACCGCCAGCCCGAGCATCGCCACCGCGATGAGCGCGATGGTGAGGGCGTCGCTGGCGGCGGCGGATGTGCGGCGGCGGGCGGTCATGGGGCCTTGACGCGGTACCGGTGCGCGGTCAGCGCGTCACTTCGTGTCCAGGATGAGCGGAAGGCCGTCCCTGCCCCCGACGATGACCACCTTCGTGTTCGGCGAGTTCGCCAGCTTCTCCGTCGCCTCGATCCCCTTCCACCGCAGCAGCTGTTCGTTCAGCCCCTGGTTCACGATCTTCTGGAAGTCCGAGATGCCCTGCGCCTCGATGCGCTTGCGGTCCGCTTCCTGCTTCTCCTTCGTCAGCACGAACTGCATCCGCTGGCTCTCCTGTTCGGACTGCAGCTTCTGTTCGATGGAGGCCGACAGGCCCGGTGGCAGCGTCACGCGGCGCAGCGGGGCGGACTCCACCGTGATGCCGCGCGCTTCGGTCGCCACTTTGATCTCGTCCAGGATCATCCGCGAGAGATGCTCACGCTCGGAAGTGTACAGCGCCTTCGCCTCGAAACTGGCGGTGACGCCGCGGGTCACCGAACGGAACTGCGGTTCGAGGATGACGCTCTCGTACTCCTCGCCCACCGTCTTGTACACGTCCGCCGCCTTCTCCGGATTGAGATGGTACAGCACGCTCACCTCCAGCTGCACCGTGAGGCCTTCCTTGGACGGCACTTCCATCACTTCCTTCAGCTCCTGCGTCTTGATGGACATCTTGACGACGCGGGCGAGGGGGTTCACGAAGTTGATGCCGGACTTCAGCGTGTTGTCCGAAACGGTGCCGAAGAAGTCCACCACTCCCACGGTGCCGGCGGGGACCACCGTGAAGCAGTTGGAGAGGGCGATGAGCGCCGCGCCGAGACTCACCAGCAGCGAGATGTTCGCGGAGCCGCGGGTGTTCGGATTGGTGCCGAGGGTCCGCCAGGTGAAGAATGCGGCGACAGCGACGATGACGAAGATGAGGAAGAACATGGTGCCTCCGGTGATGGTTAGTTGATGTCGAGGATATCGTAGACGTTCGTTGTGTCGCCGGGACGTTTTCCGCCGCCGTGCCATTCGCCGGTCTCGGCTTCGACCGCTCGGAACTCGCCCACTCCCGCCCCGCCGTGGTCGTCCTGTCCGCCGATGAGCAGTGTGAACCGCCAGTGCGGACCGGGTGTACCAAGATACTCAAGGGGGAGGGCAAACTCAATCGAACGATCCTTCACGCTGCCGATGGGGTCTTTTGCATCCTCAGGACGGGGAAGGTATTCGCACAGTACCGCGCCCCCGCTGTCCAGCACGCGCAGCCCGCCCCCCGCGACGATGAGCCGGTGGAATCCTCTGCCGACGGGAAGAAGATGACCGGAGTTCACTCCCACCGCGCGCTGCGCCGCTCCGCCGGTGTCGATGGCGACGGCCGCGAGGGTGAGCTGGAATCCGTACTCGGGATGCCAGCCGGGATCGGAAAGGGAGGAGAACGTCAGCGTACAATAGAGGTTCCGTGCATCCGCGGAGAAGGAAGCGCGCGTAATGTCCAGAATGCCGGGACGGAAATGGGCTCCGGAGGGATATCGGTATGTGCCGGCGGGGCCGGCGTCGTCCCCCGCCGGATCGTCCGCCGCGGCGATGAGCCGCGCGCCGGTGTTCCGCGCGCGCACCTGCGCGTGCGTCAGCAGCGGGTGAGCAGGACCGCGCAGGACGGGGAAGTCCCGCGAGAGTTCCGGCGCCGCGAGCGACAGTCCGGCAAAATACTTTTTGTCGGAGAAATCCTTCAGGAACACGCCCGGTGTTCCGCTCCTGGTGAGGAGCGTGTCGGTGCCGGTGAGAACGACGAGGCGGTCCCGGACATGGAGCACGGTCAGCGGCCGGCCGGCGGGAAGGTCGAGCGGCGCGCTGACGGCGTCGCCGTTCGGATAGACATACAGGTAGTTCAGCCCCCAGACGCCGGAGATGCGGGACGGTTCGATCCGCAGCACGACGCTGTCGCCGGCGCTCCGGAACGAGATGCCGAACGCACCGTTTCCGGCGCGCTGCACGGTGGAGAAGGAGCTGATGTGCCGCGGGAGTTTCGGATTTACCCGCAGCACCTTCGACGGAACATCGACGCTGATGCCGAGGTAGTCCTGCCGCACCGCCCGCACGAACTCGGAGAGGCTCCACGCCTGCGAGTACGTGCCGGAGAGCCGCGGCTCGGCGCCGGGTCCGGACGGGTGCGCGTCCAGCAGTTCGGAGAGCGCGCCGACGGTGCCGCGGTCGAGCATCTGGTGCACCGAATTCTCCGTGACGGGATAGACGAGGTCCTGCAGGTCGTACCGCGTGGCGGCGTAGATCATCGGACCGTTCAGCCATGTCCACACCGTACCGTTGTGGTACGCCGCATCCTTCACGTAGTACGGCGCGAACTCATGGCGCGGATGGAAGTTCGGGTCCGCCTGGTCCAGCGTCGCGGTGCCGTACGGGAAGGTCAGCCGGCCGAGCACGGTGCGCACCATGGACTGACGCACCGACTCCGGTATCGCCATGTCCATCGCGTACAGCTGGTTCGGCCGCACCTCCGTCGACGGCGAGCCGTCGGCGTTGAGATGGTCGTGGATGACGGCGCGAGCGGTGTCGATGAAGTGACGGCGGAAGTTCCTCTCCAGCCGGTCCGCACGTTCCTTCCAGGCGGAGGCGCGCGCGTAATCGAAGAGATGCTCGGCGCAGAAGACGCCGATCATGAGCTGCTGATGCCAGAGCGCCTGCACGTCCACCGCGCGGTCGCCGCGGGGGGACCAGGGACCGTCCGGACCGACCGCGTCCATCCACGTCTCCGCGTCGCCGTGCCTCAGGAATCCGAGCGAATCGACATGCCGGCGCAGCGCACCCTCCATGGCGCGGACGAGCACCGGGTAGAGCTCGCGCACGAGCGCGGTGTCGCCGGAGTACTTCACGTACTCGTACATCGACCGCACGAACCACGGCGTCCCGTCCGCGGTGTTGTAGATGACCGACTGGGGCGTGGCGAGGTTCGGGATTCGTCCATAATGGACCGATGCGGTGTCGGACTCCTGGAAGGCCGCGTACGAGAGCAGGACGTCGCGCGCATCATCGAAGTTCCCCGAGACGTACGTCGCTCCCGGCAGGGCGATGAACGAATCGCGCCCCCAGTAGTTGTTGAACCACGGCAGTCCGGCGAAGATCCCTTTCGTCCGCCGTCCGCCGGTGGACTGGTTCATGATGAGCGCATCGATCTGCACCGAGGCCCAGCCGTACGCTGCGGTCAATCGTGCGTCGCTGAAGGACGCCGCGGTCCGTTCCAGCACCGCCGCGATGCGGTTCCGTCGTGCGGCGGCGAGCCGCTCTGCGCCGGCAAGGGCGTTCCGGCCGTTCCGCAGCATCTCCGCGGTGTCGCGTCCGGCCGCGATGACGAACAGGGTGGCGTTCGGGAGAAGGCTTCGGAAGAGTCCGAGCGAGACGGCGGAGAACTCTGCCGTGCGGCCGTTCCGTGTCCACCGCTCTCCGCCCGCCGGTGTGAACGCGTCGGACGGTGTGAGCGACAGGAGGGCGCCGCGGCGGTTCACACGCACCAGCACGGCATCGATGCTGTCCAGCAGCGTCACCGTTTCGGTCGTGCCGCCGGCGTACGTACGGACGAGCCTGTCCGGGTACACGACGGACCGGGCGCGGCTCCGGTCCAGCGTCCGGCCGTTCACGGTCACGGCGTGATCGTGGAGCACCTTTTCAGCGTTGATGAACCATCCCTGCCATCCGCCGGTGTTGACGCCGTTCACCTCGCCGTGCAGCGTTCCCGCCTCCTTGTTGGTGAACACGTACTGGCGCCCGGCTCCCGTCACCGTGACGCCGAGCTGTTCGGGCGTCCGGGCGGTGAGCGTGTGGTACAACAGGATGATGCACGTCAGGAGTCTCATCGGTCGTTCCTCGTTCTCATTCGTTCGAACCGCCGTCGTGTGGAGGGACTCTGCATGTCCCGCAGCGCATCATGGCCGATCCAGCGCGCTGTTCGGTCCGCCGAGGCGCGTAGGGCGCGTGCCGTCACCGCCGCGGCCCGGTGGAGCGCGGGATTCTTCTTTCCGATCTGCCGCAGCGCCCAGTTCACTCCTTTGCGGACGAAGTTCCGTTCGTCCTCCGCGTGGCGCGCGATGACCGGCAGGAAGGAGCGGAAGAGCGCGTCCGGCAGTTCCTTGCGGTGGACGGCGAGCGCCGCCATCATCACGAAGCCGGCCCGCTTCACGAACTCGCGTTCGTCCGCCGTCCATCGCGCGATGAGCGGCAGCGGTTCCGGCAGACGGCAGAAGACCTCGGCGCACCAGACGTCGCACACCGCCCAGGAGTCGAACTGCGCGGCGAGACGCGTGGCCCCGGCGCGGGTGACCGTCGACGGGTCGGCCACG
The DNA here is from genome assembly GCA_008933835.1 of Bacteroidota bacterium. GTDB lineage: Bacteria > Bacteroidota > Ignavibacteria > UBA10030 > UBA8401 > SpSt-333. The sequence continues at coordinate 24,573 of WBUG01000030.1, forward strand.
AGCGCCGCCAGGATGCGGGCATCGTACCAGCCGCTCTTCCACAGCGCTGCCGACAACCGGTGGTCCGTGCCGATGCGGCGCGCCAGCTCCCGCATCGCGGGAGCCGGCACGCCGAACGCTTTCGCCGCGGTGATGCCGAAGCGCGCCATACCGCGCACATTGGCGGCGGAGCCGCGGCGCTTCAAGTGATCGAGCGTTTCGGTGAGCGTCATGGTCAGAATCGGTGATGGTAGATGGCGTCCGCCAGCAGCCAGCTCGCATCGCGCATCGCCTGCAGCGGCGGCAGGTCGTCCGGAGAGATCGCGGTGAGCGAGGCGAGCCCGAGCGCGATGCGGAGTTCCTCGGCGTCACCGCGCACGCGGCCCACGAACGCGTGCACCGGCACGCCGAACCGCTGCGCGCGCCGGCAGATGCCGGCGATCCCTTTGCCGAACAGCGTCTGCCCGTCCAGCATCCCCTCGGCGGTCACGATGGCATCGCATGCGGTGGCCATCTCGTCGAACCGGACGGCGTCCAGGATGTGGTCGATGCCGGAGACGATCTCGGCGCCGCAGAAGAGCGACAGCCCGAATCCCAGTCCCCCCGCCGCACCGGCGCCGGGGAGGTCGCGGTGCGGCCGTCCGGCGGCCGCCTCGGCGGCGTCGGCGAAGGTCCGCACGGCGCTCTCGAGGTACGGCAGCTGCTCGTCGGAGGCGCCCTTCTGCCGTGCGTACGTGTACGTCGCCCCCTCGCCGCCGAGCAACGGATTCCGTGCGTCGGCCAAGGCCGTCACCGGGATGGCGGACAATGGAAGCACCGGTGCGGACACGCGCGCGGTGCGGAGGAGCGCGATGGCACCGTCGGGAACCTCGTCGCCGTTCTCGTCGGTCACGTTCGCTCCCAGCGCGCGCGCCATCCCCGCGCCGGCGTCGTTCGTCGCCGTTCCGCCGAGTCCCACCCACAGACGGCGCGCTCCTCGTTCGGAGGCTGCGCGCATCAGTTCCCCCACGCCGCGCGTGGTGGAGTGCGCCACGGTCTCCGGTGCAGGGTTGATATGCTGCAGTCCGGCCGCCAGCGCGCTCTCGATGATGCCGGTCCCGTCCGGCGTCACGCCGTACCGGGCGGTGACGCGCTCTCCGGCGACCGGTCCGGCCGTGTCCATGACCGTCACCGTGCCGCCGAGGGCCGACATCAGACAGTCGAGCGTCCCGTTCCCGCCGTCCGCCGCCGGGAGCGAGACCACCTCATGCCCCGCGCGGGCGCGGAGCAGCGAGCGCCTCATCACCGCGGCGATCTGCGGAGCGGTGAGGGCCCCTTTCATGGCGTTGGGGACCAGCAGGATGCGTTTCGATGGGGACATGGCCGTTCGGGTCGTTGTCCGGTGGGACGGAAGTTCGGAGGAAGTATACGAAGAATTCGTGCCGGAAGCGACGGCGGGTCAGGCGTCCGGCCGCTGCTCCGAAAAGATGCGGCGTACGGCGGGGAGGTTCTCCTTGTTCACGAGCACCAGCAGCGTGTCCCCCTCTTCGATGTGTGTACCGCCGCTGGGGACGACGAACGTGTCGTTGCGGGTGATGAGCACCACGAGGCTGTCCGGCGGAAGTCCGAGGTCCACGATGGGGCGGCCGATGACCCCGCTGTGGTAGGGGATGACGATGTCGACGAGCTGCGTCTCGCTCGTCTCGTTCGCAGCGAACTCGATGGGATACTGCGGCGTCTTCCGCGACGGCGCGTCCACACCGAAGACCATCGCGGCGGCGGGGATGGTCCAACCCTGCACGAGCGCGGAGGTGAGGACGATGAAGAAGACGATGTTGAAGAGGACATCCGAGTCGGGCGTCTTCGCCAGCAGCGGGAAGGTCGCCAGGATGATGGGGACCGCGCCGCGCAGTCCCACCCAGGAGATGAAGCTCTTCTCCTTCACCGTGTACCGGCTGAACGATAGGGAGAGGAAGACCCCCAGCGGTCGCGCCACCACGATGAGGAAGAAGGAGATGAGCAGTCCGCTTCCGGCGATGTGGACGAGCTGGTGCGGGAAGACGAGCAGTCCCATGGTGAGGAACATCGCGATCTGGCCGAGCCATCCCAGGCCGTCGAAGAAGCGCAGCAGGCTCTTCTTCTGGATGATGTCGCTGTTGCCGATGACGAGCCCCGCGATGTACACCGCCAGGAAGCCGCTGCCGTTCACCAGCGCCGTCGCCGCATACACCATCCCGGCGTACGCGATGGTGAACACGGGATAGATCCCCTCGTACGGGAACCGGAGCCGGTTGAGGATCACCGTCATCAGGCGCCCGAACCCGTATCCGGTCGCCGCGCCGATCCCCATCTGATAGACGAAGAGCATGACGATGTCGGCGACGGAATCCGACGGCGAAAGGATGAGCTGCAGCGTGCCGATGGTGAGGAAGACCGCCATCGGATCGTTGCTGCCGGATTCCAGTTCCAGCAGCGGTTTGAGCGTCCCGCGGAGCGACACGTTGCGCGACCGGAGCACCGAGAAGACGGCCGCCGCATCGGTGGAGGAGACGATGGCGCCCAGCAGCAGGCCGTTGAGCCAGGTCAGTCCGTACACGGTCACCATGAACGCCGCCACCGACACGGCCGTCACCAGCACTCCCGCCGTCGCGAGGATGCCCGCCTCGCGCACCACCGGCCGCACGTCGGACCATTTCGTGTCGAGTCCCCCCGCGAAGAGGATGAAGATGAGCGCGATGATGCCGATGGACTGCGCCAGTCTGGCGTCGTCGAAGTAGAGACCGCCGGGACCGTCCGACCCCGCCAGCATGCCGATGCCGAGGAAGAGGAGCAGCGTCGGAACGCCGAGATTGTCCGAGACCTTCGCGATGGCGACGCTCAGCAGGATGAGCGACGAGGCGATGAGGATGAGGTGGTCGAACGTCAGCATGAAGATAAGGTAGGAAAAAACGGCAGAGGTGCAAGAGGGAGGAACGGAAACGGGTCCGGCACGGGCCGGACCCGTACGGTCGGTCAGGCGCTCTCTTTCTTCGGCATCTTCGCGAGAATGACCGCGCCGAGCACCATGCCGATGAGCCAGTACCCTCCGTCGATGAGCACCAGTCCGAACGGCTTGCCCTGGTAGGTGTACGAGACGAAGAGCGCCGTCGCGGTGAACCCGAGCCACGACCAGAACCCCGCCTGCACCGCGCCGGAGACCGTCACCGCTTTGAACGCATGCATCACGTGCGCCATGCAGTAGAAGAGGACGATGTAGGCGGCGAACGAGCCCCCGTACGCCAGCGCCATGTCCATGCCGCTCATCTGTTTCGCCATCTCCTCCGTCACGCCGGTGTACGCCATCCACGGCGCGCTCAACGCCATGTACCATGCCATGCCGGCGAACCACATCGCCGCGGCCGCGATGATCACGGCGGTGAAATTAATCCTGGGCTGCTCCATACGCTGTCCCTTCCTGCTGGTGAGTGGAATGTGGAACGTGGGTTCATCGTCAAACTACCGAATCGAACGGCGTCGCGCAAGCCCTCTCTTTGCTTTTCAGGCAATTTTTCGGCACATTCTTGCCGGCTGAGCGGTTTCCGCAGACGTCAATCCGAACGACCAACCTGAAATTCAATCTATAATAGAGAACGGAGAACGATATGTCACAGATAGCTGATGTGTGGGCGCGTGAGATCATGGATTCCCGCGGCAATCCGACCGTGGAAGTGGATGTGGAGCTCGAAGACGGCACCGTCGGCCGCGCCGCGGTCCCCAGCGGCGCCTCGACCGGCGAACACGAGGCGGTGGAACTGCGCGATGACGACAAGAACCGCTACCTCGGCAAAGGGGTCCTGAAGGCGGTCGAGAACGTGAACAACATCATCGCGGAGGAGCTCGTCGGCTTCGACGCGCAGGACCAGGTCGGCATCGACAAGCTGATGATCGAACTGGACGGCACCCCCAACAAGGCGAAGCTCGGCGCCAACGCGATGCTCGCCGTCTCGCTCGCGGTGTCGAAGGCCGCCGCCAACTACTTCAACGTGCCGCTCTACCGCTACATCGGCGGCACGAACGCCAAGGTGCTCCCCGCCCCGATGATGAATATCATCAACGGCGGCCGCCATGCGGACAACAACGTGGACTTCCAGGAGTTCATGATCATGCCGGTGAACGCCCCGTCGTTCGCCGAAGCGCTCCGCATGGGCGCCGAGGTGTTCCACACCCTCAAGGGGGTGCTCAAGAAGAAGGGATACAACACCGCCGTCGGGGACGAGGGAGGCTTCGCTCCCAGCCTGAAGTCGAACGAAGAGGCGCTGCAGGTCATCATGGAGGCGATCGAGAAGGCGGGCTACAAGCCGGGACAGGACATCTACATCGCCCTCGATCCCGCCACCAGCGAGATGTACGGCGAGGACGGGAAGTACCTCTTCTACAAGTCGACGCAGGAGAAGTTCACCGCGGAACAGATGGTGGCGTACTGGAAGAAGTGGGTGGACAACTATCCCATCATCTCCATCGAGGACGGCATGGCGGAGAACGACTGGGCGGGATGGAAGCTCCTCACGGACACGGTGGGCTCCAAGGTGCAGCTCGTCGGGGACGATCTGTTCGTGACGAACACCGAGTTCCTCGCCAAGGGCATCGCCCAGGGGGTCGCCAACTCCATCCTCATCAAGGTGAACCAGATCGGCACCCTCACCGAGACCCTCGACGCCATCGAGATGGCCAAGAAGGCGCACTACACCGCCATCGTCAGCCACCGCTCGGGCGAGACGGAGGACGCGACCATCGCGGACATCGCCGTGGCGACCAACGCCGGACAGATCAAGACCGGCTCCACCTCGCGCACGGACCGCATCGCGAAGTACAACCAGCTGCTCCGCATCGAGGAGGAGCTCGACACCAACGGCCTCTTCGCCGGACTCTCCGCCTTCAACGTGAAGCGCTGACGTTCTCCCGGTGTCGCCGCAGTACCGGACGGGGCCCTCGCGGCCCCGTCACCGTTTTCCAAACCCCAGTCCCGCCGGCAGCGCCGAGACCGTGACGCCGAGGATGAACTTGTCCCACTCTCCGTACGCGACGTACACCCCCGGCGAGAAGCCCCACAGGTCCGCCACGCCGGGATACAGGTTCACCTGCACGTTGTAGAGCCCCGGGCCCGTCCCCAGCACCGACAGCAGGAGCGAATTGTTCCGGTCCCAGAAGAAGCCCGCCGCGCCGTCCAGCTGCGGATCGATCTTCCGGAAACCGCGCAGCCGTCCGTCCTTCAGTTTGTTCACCACCCGTCCGACCCCCACCGTCAGCGTGTTCTCTCCGTCCAGGTCGTAGCTCACGCCGGGCAACACGTACACCCCCCAGTAGAAGATCGGGGACCACCGGCCCAGCGCGTCGAACCGCCGCCGCACGAAGTACTGCTGCCCCGCGTTCTGCAGGAAGCCGGTCGCCGGTTCGATGACGGGCTGTCCCGGCCAGTTGTAGACCGGCACCGTTTCGGAGAAGAACCGTTTCCCCCATTCGGTGCTGAAGAGGACGATGCCGGCGGTGTTGAAGAGGTAGATGTCCGCGATCAGGTCCACGTTCACTCCGCGGTACCCGTCCGCTTCGATGATCTCGTTCACCACCTGGTAGGAGGTGGTCGTGAGACCGGACCAGAGGTACGGGAGCGGCACGCCGTGGTGGTCGAAGTACTCCGCCAGTTTGGCGTACTCCATGCCGTTGCCGATGGCGTGGTCCGCGATGTTGGGAAGGAACTCGGCGTGCCGGCGGCCGATGGTGAAGTTGAAGATCTCCTGGTCGAAGAACTCCCGCACGCCGAACGCACGGATGTTCGCGATGGGGGCGCGGAGGTTCCGCCAGACGTGCGCGCCGTCCCCCGAGTAGTTCCAGGCGAGGAACTTCTTGTGGTGCCCCCCGTTCCGCAACATGTCGTACGCGCCGTTGAGGAAGAGCGAGACGGGACCGAACTGGGCGTCGGATCCGAAGGTGTTCTCCGGTCGGAAGAAGTAGTACCGCGGCCGCTCCTGCGCCGGTACGGCAGACGCCGCCAGCGCCAGCACCATGAGGGCGCGCCGCAGCACGGAACGGGCGGCAGAGAGGCCGGTTTTCACGCTTTTATCCACCGCTGAATTTTAGTATATTTTGCCTCATAAACAAAGGGTTTCGTCCCGCTTCGGAGTGAATCCATGGCTCATATCAAGTTCGGTACGGACGGCTGGCGCGGCGTCATCGCTGAAGAGTTCACCTTCGCCAACGTCCAGAAGGTGGCCCTCGCCACCGCACGCTATTTCGCCCGGCATAAGAACGCGAAGAACGGCGTCGTCATCGGATACGATGCGCGCTTCCTCTCCAAAGAGTTCGCCCACGAATCGGCCCGCGTCATCGCCTCGGCCGGCGTGAAGGTGCTCCTGGCGGACAAGATCTCCGCCACACAGATGGTCTCGCTCGGCGTCGTCAAGAAGAAGGCGGCGGGCGGCGTCGTCATCACCGCCAGCCACAACCCGGCGAAGTACAACGGGTTCAAGATCAAGGGGGACTTCGGCGGACCGGCCCATCCGGAGATGATCGCCGAAGTGGAGAAGGAGCTCGAACCGCTGCAGGAGGTGACGTCGCTTCCGGTGGAACTGAAGAGCTTCGACGAGCTCGTCGCCGCGAAGGCGGTCCAGTTCGTCGACCTCACCCGCATCTACGTGGCGGACCTCCAGACGAAGATCGGGTTCGACCTCATCAAGGCCACCCGCATCAGGATCCTGCACGACGCCATGCACGGCGCCGGCATGGGCATTCCGGAACTCCTCCTGCCGAAGATGGGCTCCATCCGCAGCGACTACAACCCGTCGTTCGGCACCACCAATCCCGAACCGCTCCCGCAGAACACCGAAGAGCTCAGCGTCGAGGTCCGTGCCGGCAAGTACCACATGGGCTTCGCCACGGACGGCGACGCGGACCGCATCGGCGCGGTGGACGAGAAGGGGAACTTCGTCGACTCGCACCGCATCTTCGCCATCCTGCTGAAGTACCTCGTGGAGCGCAAACACCTCCGCGGCGCCGTCGCCAAATCGCTCTCGGTCTCCGAGATCGTCCCGAAGATGTGCGACGAGTTCAACATCCGTCTGCACGAGACCCCCGTCGGCTTCAAACACCTCTGCCGTCTCATGACGGAGCGCGACATCATCATCGCGGGGGAGGAGAGCGGCGGCATCGCGGTGAAGGGGCACATCCCGGAACGGGACGGCATCTTCATCGGCTTCCTCCTCGCCGAAGTGATGGCGGTCCGCCGCAAGAAGCTCAGCGAACTCGTGAAGGAACTGTTCGACCAGTTCGGCGAACACCACTTCGGCCGCGTCGACAAGCACCTCACCGTCGCGCAGAAGGAGAAGGTGATGAAGTTCTTCGGCGGCCGGCCGAAGAAGGTCGGACCGTTCGAGATCGTCAAAACGGACACCACCGACGGCGTGAAGCTCTTCACCAAGAACGGCTGGATGCTCGTTCGGGCCTCCGGCACCGAACCGCTCATCCGCTTCTACGCGGAGGCGGACTCTCCCAAGAAGGTCCAGCAGATGCTCAAAGCGGCGACATCCGTCGGATGAACCATACGGAACGGCAGGCGGCGACGCCTGCCGTTCGCGTTCCGCCGCCTTCCGTCCACCAACCGCACCGCCGCCTATGCGCATCGAACGCGTCGAACTCCGCCACATCACGATGGAACTCGTCTCCCCCTTCGAGACCTCGATGGGCGTCGAGACCCACGAAGAGCACATCATCGTCCGGGTGGACGGCGAAGGGCTCACCGGCTGGGGCGAGTCGGTCGCGGAAGGTACACCGTTCTACTCCTACGAAACGGTCCAGACCGCCTGGCACATCCTGAAGGACTTCCTCATCCCCTCCGTGCTCGGGAAGGACCTCGCTTCGGTGCAGGAGGCCATCGACATCAACGACCACGTGCGGGGTCACAACATGGCCAAGGCGGGGCTCGAAGCGGCGCTGTGGGACCTCTTCGCCAAGGCGCAGGGGGTCCCCCTCGCGCGGATGTTCGGCGGCACACGGTCCCGCATCGACGTCGGCGTCAGCATCGGCCTCCAGGCCTCGCCCGCCGCCCTCGTGAAGAAGGTCGAGGCGCACCTCGCGGAGGGATACCGCCGCATCAAGATCAAGATCGCTCCGGGACGCGACATCGACCTCGTGCGCGCGGTGCGCGAACGGTACCCGGACCTGATGCTGCAGGTCGACGCCAACTCGGCCTACCGGCTGGCGGACGCGCCGCTCTTCCATGAGATGGACGCGCACCGCCTCCTCCTCATCGAGCAGCCGCTCGGCTACAACGACATCTACGAGCACTCCAAACTGCAGAAGGAGCTCCGCACGCCCCTCTGCCTGGACGAGAGCATCCATTCGCTGGCGGACACGCAGGCCGCCATCGAACTGAAGAGCTGCGGCATCATCAACATCAAACCGGGCCGCGTCGGCGGCTTCACCGAATCGAAACGCATCCATGACTACTGCGCGTCGGCCGGCGTCCCGGTCTGGCACGGCGGCATGCTCGAATCGGGCATCGGCCGTGCCGGCAACGTCGCGCTCGCGTCGCTCCCGAACTTCACGCTGCCCGGGGACATCTCCGCCAGCAGCCGGTACTACACGCAGGACATCGTCGATCCGCCGTTCACCGTCAACGCGGACGGTACGATGGACGTTCCGGTCCGTCCCGGCATCGGCGTGGACGTGGTGATGCCCGCGCTGGACGCGGTCACCGTCCACACCGAGACGATGCGCACCGCCTGACCGTCAGTACAACGAAGGGGGAACAGCATGTTTTCCCGCAACTACAGCTCCTACTACAACATCATGCCGGACGGCACGGTGAAGCAGATCAATCCCTTCACCGGCACCGAGGTGTGGGCCGTTCCCGGCCGCGGCACCAAACCCATCACCAACGAACCTCCCGCCTCCGCCGGCCCGGTCCGGCACGCGGACCCCGAGGACCACTGCAGCTTCTGCGCCGCGCGGTACTTCGAGACGCCCCCCGAGAAGGCGCGGCTGGTCCGCGTGGACGGACGGTACGAAACGCTGCGGCGCCTCGAACCGGGCCGCTACTTCGACACCGCGGCGGAGTTCCGCCGCACCGGCAACCTCTTCGAGATCGTCACCATCGACTACTGGAAGAAGAACTACGGCTACCGCCTCAGCGCCTCGCAGACCGCGTGGCGCGACGCGTACTTCGCGGACCCGAAAGGGGCGCAGCACATCAACGACATCATCCGGTACAAACTGGAGGTCTCGGGCAAGACGCCGGAGCAGATCCGCAAGAAGTCCGCGTACGAGAAGGTGAACATGATGGACGCCTTCTTCGGCGGCTGCCACGAGCTCATCATCGCGAAGAGCCATTACCATCCGAAGGCGGAGGCCGACACACAGTTCCGTTCGTCCGGCGACCTCTCGCCGGAGGAGCACTATCAGTACCTCCGGTTCACCATCGAGGCGATGCGCGACATGCTCGATGCGAACCGGTACATCCGGTACATCAGCGTCTTCCAGAACTGGCTCCGTCTCTCCGGCGCGTCGTTCGACCATCTCCACAAGCAGCTCTGCGGACTGGACGAATGGGGCGCCTCCATCACGGACCAGGTGGCGATGCTGCGGACCGACGCCAACGTGTTCAACGAGCTCGGCGCCAACCTCGCGGCGCAGTACAACCTCGTCTTCGCCGAGAACGACCACGCCATCGCGTTCGTCGGCATCGGCCACCGGTATCCCACCATCGAGATCTACTCCAAGTCGCGCTCGTCCCGACCGTACGAACACGACCCGCTGGAACTGCGGGGTGTCAGCGATATGGTGCACGCCTGCCACGCCGCCATGGGCTCGCAGCTCTCGTGCAACGAGGAATGGTATTACACCCCCGTCGACGCCGTCCATTCCATGCCCTGGCACATCTTCCTCAAATGGCGCGTCAACGTTCCCGCCGGATTCGAAGGGGGGACCTCCATTTATATCAATCCCATCACGCCGGTCGATCTGCGTGATAAGCTCGTTCCGAGACTTTACGAACTGCGGGATCACGGGCTCATCGCGCCGCTCCATCTGGCGGAGGAATGCCGTCTTCCTCCCAATCCTCTTCAGTACTATAAGAGATAAATATTCTTCTTGACTTCGAATTTATTATTTGCTAAACTATGTTCAGTAAATAATCATAGTTAATTATGGGTTTATCGGAAAGAAAAGAGCGCGAAAAGCTGGAAATGCGGGAGATGATCCTCTCTGCAGCGAAGAGACTGTTCATTCGTGAAGGCTTTGATTCGGTCACCATCCGCCGCATTGCCGATGAGATCGAATACAGTCCCGCGACGGTCTATTTGTATTACAAGGACAAAGACTCCATTCTTTGTGCTCTTCAGGAGACCGGTTTCCGTGAGCTCTCCCGGAGGATGGAGGTGCTGTCGTCCATTGCGCACCCGGTGGACCGGCTGAAAGCATCCGGGAAGATATACTGTGATTTTGCTCTGGAAAACCGCGAAATGTACGACCTCATGTTCATCATGCGCGCCCCGATGAACGCTCTTCCGTCGCCGGAAGAATGGACCGTTGGCCGTCATTCCTACGAGCTGCTGCAGTCCACCGTGCAGGATTGCGTCGACGGCGGGCACATCAGCACTCCGGACGCCAAGATCGCGACGTTCGCCCTTTGGGCACTGATGCACGGCGTCGTCTCCATCTTCATCCGCGAACGCGCCCCCATGATCCCGGCCGACCAGCATAGCCGCATCATCTCGAAGATCATGGAGTTCTCCCTCGCGAATGTCGTGAAATGATTTTTTTTGCACTATCACTAAACATTGTTCATTATCTGCTCATCGTTTGCACCCGGAATTCTTAATTCCTAATTCCTAATTCCTAATTCCTAATTATGTCATTGCATGTAATATTCGGCTCCGGACCGATGGGGCTTTCGGTCATGGAAGAGCTGCACAAACGCGGCATTCGAGCGCGAATCGTGAATCGCCGTGGCGCTGCCGGATTGCCAGCCGGCGTTGAATCATTCCGCGCCGATGTCTTCACCGGAGAGGGGATCGCCGAAGCGGTGAAAGGAGCGTCGGTCGTATACCAATGCGTCAATCCTCCGTATCACGAGTGGACAACGTTCTTCCCCGTGATGCAGCGGAACATCATCGATGCGGCGGCGAAGGAACGGGCGAAGGTCGTCATCGGCGAGAACGTGTACATGTACGGTGATGCCGGCGGCCGCGTCATCGACGAAACGCTGCCCGATGCCGCAGGGACGAAGAAGGGGATGCTCCGAGCTCGGATGGCGGACGAAGCGATGCGGCGTCATCACACGGGCGAAGTGCGCGTCACGTTCGGACGGGCGTCGGACTTCTACGGTCCGCGTGTCACCGCTTCCGCGATGGGGGAACGGCAGTTCGGTGCGGCGGTGTCCGGCGGAAAGTTCTCGATGACCGGAGATCCCGATCTTCCGCACACCTTCACCTACATCCGCGACGTGGGCCGGGCGCTGGCGGACCTGGGTACCGACGACCGTGCGAACGGTCGGGTCTGGCACGTGCCGAACGCGCCGGCGGTGACGCAGAGAGCCTTCATGGAACTGACGTTCCGCGAGCTCGGAACGCCCCCGCGGTGGTCGGTGATGGGAAGGACGATGATGCGCATCGGAGGATTGTTCATCCCCGCCGCGCATGAGTCGGTGGAGATGATGTACCAGTACGAACGGCCGTTCATCGTCTCGTCGGACAAGTTCGAACGCTCGTTCGGATGGACGGCGGCGCCGGTGGACGAAGGAATACGGGAGACGGTGCGGTGGTATCTCGGTTCACGGACAACGATGAAAGGATGACGGAACGATGTGCACGACAGAGATCGGTCGGATGACCGTGATACGGATGATGCTCATGCTCATGACCGCGCTGCCGCTGACGGCGGCGGAGCGTCCCGCGGCGGAATCGGCGCCGCTGGCGGGCTCCATCGCCGGGCAGGTGATGGACGGAACGACGCGCCAGCCGCTGGTCGGCGTCAACGTCGTGGTGGTGGAACGCCCCGCATCGGGCAGCGTCACCGATGCGGAGGGCAACTTCCTGCTCAAAGGGATCCCGGTCGGGGAGTACAGTCTTCGCCTCTCCCTCATCGGCTACCAGACCGCCGTCCTCACCAACGTGGTGGTCTCGACCGGCCGGAGCAGCAAGGTGATGGTGCGGATGACGGAGGAGGCGGTGACGGTGGGAGAGGTGACGGTGCGCGCGAACTACTTCAGCAGCGAAGGGAGCATCAGTCCCGTCTCCACCATCGGCCTCAACGCGGCGGAGGTGAAGCGCTCGCCCGGCTCCGCGCTGGACATGCAGCGCATCGTGCAGAACCTTCCGAGCGTCGCCAACAGCAACGACCAGAGCAACGAACTGCTGGTGCGGGGCGGCGCACCGGACGAGAACCTCACCGTGATGGACCACATCGAGGTCCCCACCACCAACCACTATCCCAACCAGTTCAACTCCGGCGGTCCCATCAACATGGTGAACGTGGACCTCATCGACGACATCCGCTTCTCCACCGGCGGCTTCCCGGCGCAGTACGGCGACAAGCTCTCGTCCGTGATGGACATCTCGCTGCGCGAGGGGGACCGTGACCGTCGCCTGGCGGGGAGCGTGCTCGCCCATTTCGCCGGCGCCGGTGCGGTGTTCGAGGGAGGGTTCGCGGCGGGGAAGGGGACCTGGATCGTGTCGGCCCGCCAGAGCTTCCTCGAGACGCTGGACCAGATCGTCGGCATCACCGCGCTCGGCATCACCGCCGTTCCGAAGTACTACGACATCCAGGCGAAAGGGACGTACGAACTGTCGCCGACACAGAAGCTCATCGTCAACGGACTCTACGGCGACGACCGCATCCTGCTCAGCGGCGAACCGGACGAGACCAACGACCGGAAGCGGAACGTGCACGACTCCACCGGCGTCGAGACGGTGGACGTCGTCTCGCGCCAGTTCGCCGCCGGCGTCACGCTGCGCACCCTCTTCGGCGCGGAGGGGTACTCGCTGCTCTCGCTCTACGCGGTCGGAAACCGGTACGACGTGACGGTGACGGAGGAGTTCATGGACCGCGTCTATGACGGCGCGGGGCGCGTCGTCTCATACCGTCCGCTCCGCACCTCTCCCACGTTCCGCAACGACGCGGTGGAGCGGATGATCGGTCTGAAGTACGACCTCCTCTTCCATCCCGGCGGCGGCCACGAGCTCTCCGTCGGGGCGCGCGTGCTCACCTCGCTCACGTTCGACAACGACGTCCGGTTCAATTCGGACACCCTCCGCTTCGACCTGAACGGCGACGGCGTCTTCGAGATTCCGCAGTCCACCTTCCGCGACGGCCGCATCCGGACGGAGCTCGGCTTCGGCGACGAGTTCAAGACGGGGGTGTACGTCAGCGACCGCTTCGCGCTGTCGGACCGACTCACCGCGTCGGTCGGACTCCGCTACGACCACTTCACCTATTCCGGCACGGGCAACGTCTCGCCCCGCGCGAGCCTCACGTACGCGCTGACGCCGATGATCTCCACCGTCACGCTGGCGTACGGCGAGTACTACCAGACGCAGTCGTTCCCCCTCTACGGCGACAACGCCGGCGGGACCACGAACCGGAACCTGGACGATTCGCACGCGCGTCACATCGTGCTCGGCACCGAGCATCTGCTGGGAGAGGGGCTGAAACTGACGCTGGAGGCGTACTACAAGGAGTATTCGGACCTGCCGGTGGACGAAGAGTTCGTCCGCTCCGCCGACCCGACGTTCCGCTCCGACCGCCGGCTCAGCATCGGCGCGCGCACCTCGCGCGGCGTGGAGCTCTTCGTCCAGCAGAAGCAGGTGGAGGACTACTACGGCACCCTCTCCGTCTCGTACTCCTCCACGGTGGCGGTCGATCCGCGCACGGACGAGCCTGGCTTCGCACCGGTGAACCAGGGAAGCTTCCCGTACGACTACGATTTCCCGCTGCTCGTCACCCTGGTGGCGGGCAGGGTGGTGCACGACGTCCGCGCCTCGCTCGATGCGATGCCCTTCTTCATCAAATATCCCACGTACCTGCTTCCGCTGTCGGACGACATGGAGTTCAGCCTCCGCTTCCGCTACTCGTCCGGCCGGCCGTACACGCCGCGGGTGTACACCACCGCCATCCAGCGCCGCGAGGGGGGCATCACCTGGTCCCGCGGCACCTGGCTCGCGTCGGACGACATCAACGGCGG
>WBUG01000031.1 GCA_008933835.1 Bacteroidota bacterium
TGTCTCTGATGCTGACGTGAAACGATTGGAACGGAAACTCAACAACACACCAAGAAAAGTTTTACATTACCGAACACCGAAGGAAGTCTTCAATCAACTGCGTTGCACTTCCTTGTAGAATCCAGCATGTTTATTTTTGACTGTTTTGTTGTAAACCAAAGCCTCTTAACTTAGAAGGCGTTCTAACTCGTGAATGAATGACGGTTTGTCGTATAGTATGCTATGCCGCATGTTATAGAACAAATTGTCGTATAGTACTCACGTTGTCCCATCCTCTCTCCCTCTTCCCAACCTTTCAAACCTCCCTTTTTTCACGAACAGAATCAAGGCAAAAAGGGGGTTGTCCGCTAATGTCAATCGATTTTTCGGTGAGCAGTGAACAGTACACTGAAGTGCCGAAAACAGAACAGATACGATAGGGAAGTGGAGAAGAATGTCTGAATTGACGGTTCGCTGGAAGGACGGGAGGGTGAGCCCGCCGAAGTACCGCAAAGCGGAACGTAGGCGGGAATTCAGCATCTTTCTCTATAAGAAGGAAGATGCTGAATCACCGCTGAGAGCAACAAATGAGCGGTGTTCAGCATGACGGATTGAAGAATAGTTCTGGAGTGAAAGAAGGTCACCGACCATGAATGAACGGCCTATTGTATGTATAGTGGGACAGCCGTTCTTGCACGCCATCCATCGACTGCATCCCGACTAACATCGTCGGGACTCGACCTGACACACAGGGCCAGGCCAAGCTCGGGGCGTTGGGCGTTGCTCTGCGACCGATTCGGAATCGTTCTCTAATAGAAGATGCTGAATACCCCGCAAAGAGCAACAACGGAGCGGGGTTTCAGCATGACGTATCCATTAACACCGCGTCATGCTGAACGGTCCCCGGTGTTGCTCTGCGACCGATTCAGCATCCTCCTTAGGCGGTAGATGCTGAATCCCCGCGGAAAGCAACGACAAGGCGGGGTTCAGCATGACGCAGTGTGTGAATCCTGGCAGTCGGCGGGAGAACTCCTTTTTCTTTCAGCGATGCGCTCGCTGTGAAGGGTAGAATGCCGCGACGCCCCCTGCCCGCTCCTTGCCAACGCTCCGCAATCTCGCTATCTTGCCTCTACCATGAACGGCGACCTGCTTTATGAGGAATACCTCCGGCCCGGAACGGCGGGCTACGCCGTCATCAGCGCGTTCTATTTCCGCTACGCGGACGCGCTCTCCCGTCTCGGCCTCTCGAACATCGACGATGTGGTCCACGAGGTCTTCCTCTCCCTCTCCTCCGCCGACCTGGAGAACGTCCGGAATCCGAGCCACTACCTGCTGCGCGCCGTGAAGCTGCACTGCTGGACATTGCTGGACAAGGCGCTCCGGGTGAAACGGACGATGACCTCCGCCGACGAGGCGGACGAGCTTCCCGGCGACCCCGGCCATCCGGCGGAGATGGAGGGAACGGACCTGCTGGCCCACATCAACCTCTTCAAGGCGGGGCTGGGAGCGAAGGAACGGGAGGTGCTGAACCTCCTCATCGACGACACGGAACGCTCCGCCATCGCCGCGGCCATGGCGCTGAACATGAACACGCTGGACACCACCATCCGCCGGCTGCGCCTCAAACTGGCGGAGCATCTGCGGCGGCTCGGTTACTCGGAGAAGACATTGGAACGGTTCCTGTGAATGGAAGCGCCGGAGCGTTTTTCCGGAAAGTTTCCGGGCTCCGGTCAGACTACAAGGGTACGAAACCATGGAAGGGGACATGAACGAACGACTGGAGGGATACACGCGGTTCCTCGACACGTCCGGCTCACATCTGACGTACGCCGCACTGTCGGTCTACCGCAATTTCCCGGAAGACCTGAGCGCGAAGGAACGGGAGTTCCTCCGCCGGCATCTTGAGGCGTGCACGGACTGCGCGGCGCGGCTGCGGGAGGTGGACGAGACGGAAGGAGCGGCGGAACGGCCCCGCGTCCGGAAGAACGCGGTGCGCTACGCCGCCGCCGCGGTGCT
The DNA here is from genome assembly GCA_008933835.1 of Bacteroidota bacterium. GTDB lineage: Bacteria > Bacteroidota > Ignavibacteria > UBA10030 > UBA8401 > SpSt-333. The sequence goes on from WBUG01000031.1 coordinate 1,996, forward strand.
GGTGCTGGCGCTGGGAGCCGCGGTGTACCGCACGCTGCTCCCCACCACTGAAGTGCCGATGCCGCCGGCCGCGGAGATCGCCCAGGCGGAACCGGAACCGGACCCGGCGCGCTTCACGCCGAACGGAACGCTGGAGAACATCGTCGAACGGACGGTACGGTCGGGGGAGGCCGTGTCCATCATCGTTCCGAAGAACGGCGACACCGTCGCCGTTCCGTTCACCGTCCGGTGGCAGGGAACGGCGCCGGAGGGAACGGCCGAAGTGACCGTCGTCGACAACGCGAACACGAAGGTGTGGAGCGGAGAGGCGCGGTCACGGTCCGCGACGGTGGACGCGCGGCTCGCGCCGGGACTGTACTACATCAAAGTGACGGTGGGCGAGAGATTGGCCGGAGCGTGGAAAGTGGTCGTGCGCTGAGCGGGGCGCTCACCGTCCCGTCAGCACGAACGGACTCCATTCGACCGGATGCGAATGCCGCTTTCCGGCGATCATCGCCCGTTTCGCGTCGCGCAGCGCCGCGGAGTACGGTCGTCCGTTGAGAACGCCGGCGTAGAAGTGCGTCATCAGGTCCGCGGTGGAACGGTCCCCCACCTGCCAGAGCGACACGACGAGCGAACGGGCTCCGGCGTACAAAAATCCCCGCGTCAATCCGAGCATCCCCTCTCCCCGCACGATGGTCCCCAATCCCGTCTCGCACGCGCTGAGCACCACCAGGTCCGCCCCCAGCTCCAGGTTGTACACCTCCCCCAGATAGAGCACCCCGTCGTCGCCCGACCGTTCGTCCGGCGCCGCGAAGACGATGCCCGAAAGTTCCGGCCGCTCTTCGTTGATGATGCCGTGCGTGGCGATGTGGATGTAGCGGTACCGTTCCGCGTCCGTCGTCCGCAGCACCGATTCCTGCGCGCCGCCGCGGAGGAAGAGGGTCGCCGGCTTCCGGCGTTCGTCGAAGAGCCGCTTGATCTCCTCCACCTCCCGCTCGGACTCCTTCAGCTCGCCGAACCGTTCGCCCTCCACCATGCGGGAGCGGGTGACCCGTTCCGCCGGCGTCAGTTTCGCCGAATGCGCGGGCGGGTCGGGGAACACCGGCGCGATGCCGGCGAACATTCCTTGCGCGGTCCTCTCCTCTGCCGCTCCGTTCCACCGTCCTGCCATGAAGAGACCGGCGGAGAGCTGGTATCCGACGTCGTACTTCGTGACGAGGTACGGCACGCCGGAGTAGTCCGCCGGCGGAGTGGAGGGTGCGGGTTTCATCGCGAGCGCTTCGAACGGCAGGTAGTGGAGAATGCCGTCCGGCACGATGATGAGCCGCTCCACGGAGCGCAGGGAGGATGCGGCCGGCGCGATGAGCCGTGCGTAGAGCTCGTGGCCGAGCGCGATGTGTTCCGTCCCTTCCGCCGACTGGACGGAGCGCCGGAAGCGTTTCACCAGCGCGGAAAGCGTATCGGCGGCAAGGGGGAGACGCCGGACGCTGAATCCGCCTTTGGTGAGGACGAAGAGGGTCGTCCCCTTTTCGCCGACGACGTACTCCAGCAGCGCGGTACGCCGGTCCGGCAGCGAGCGCCGGACGCTGTCCGGCGAAACGACGGCCGTCTGCCGTTTCAATTCGTAGTATCGCGGATAGTCCCGTTCCAATCTCGCCGTGAGCTCTTCCGACGCCCGCCGCAGATCGAACAGGATGTTCTCCCGCTGTGATAACTTCGTCCGGTCGGCCTTCTCTTTCTTCTCCCGCTCCCGCGCGATCTGCGTTTCCGTGAAGGCGATATCGGCGCGCAGTGCGGCTTCGCGGTCGAGTACGCTGTCGGGGATCCCCGCGAACCGCTTCGCCTCGGATTCGGCGATGGCATCGAGGAGGACCCCCGCTTTCCCGCGTTCGGCGAACGACCAGGCGGCCGCCGCGTAGGCCGCATCCTTCGTCAGCTCCCGCAGCGCCAGCGCGGTCGCGATCCCCCGGTCAAGCACGGCGAACGCCATCGCGCCGAACTGCAGCTTCGAGCCTTCGGCGGACATGTCGCGGCGGATGCGTTCGGCGACCCGCGCCGCATGTTCGTACGTGGAAAGCGCCGCCCGGAGGCGTTCCGTCCGCGACCCACCGTACCGTGAACCCGCCAGCGCCTCCGCTTTCTGCATGAGGCAGCCGAGCAGGTCGAGGTCCGACAGGCTGCGCGGCGCATCGGGATCGGCGGCGAGGCTGCTGTCGGAGAAATCCTCGACGAGCGCGATGATGGCGCGCTGGTAGTACGGCAGTGCGGAGTCGGGCCGTCCGGCATCGGCATGGAGCGCGCCGAGACCGGCGTAGGACTGCGACGTCTTGACGTTCTTCTCCCCCAGCGTCCTGCGGCGCAGTTCCAGCGACTGCGTCAGCCAGGAGACCGCTTCTCCGGTCTCGCCCAGTTTTCCGTACGCTTCGCCGATGTTGTAACAGGACTGCAGCACGTTGGGATGCGTCGCGCCGAGCTTCGCCTTCCAGAGGGCGTACGCCTCGCGGTACGCTTCGAGCGCCCGGCGGTACTGCTTCATGTCGAAGAGGATGCGGCCGATGTTGTTCACCGCCCCGGCGACGTTCGGATGTTCCGGTCCGAACGCCCGGACGAAGAGCGCTTTGGACCGCTCTCCGTACTCCAGCGCCGTGCCGAACTCCCCTTTCGCGCGGTACGACATCGCGATGTTGTTGTACCGCACGCCGAACGCGGGATTCGATCCGTCCAGCGTCCCCTTCATGATGGAGAGGGACCGGAAGTAGTACTCCAGCGAGCGGTCGGCGTCGCCGGTGCGGAAGTACACCGCCGCGATGTTGTTGTAGATGTTCGCGATGTCGGGGTGCTGCGGACCGAGCGCGGCGATGCGCATGGCGAGGGCGCGCTCATAGTGTTCCAGCGCCTTCCCGTACTCGCCGCGCGATTCGTACATGCCGGCGATGCTGTTGAGGGCGGCGCTGACCTTGAGGTCGGGGACGGTGAAGAGGGCCAGGACCCGGCGGTTGTAGGCGAGGGCGCTGTCGTGACGGCCGAGGTCCAGATGGATCCCGGCGAAGAGGGTGTAGATGTCCGCGAGCAGCGTCGTGTCTGGTCCGCCGCGCTGATGGAGGAGGAGCGCCGATGAGGCGAGGGTGAGCGCGGTGTCGTACTTCCCTGTCTGCCGGTACACCGCGCCGAGCGTCACGGAGCGCTGCGCCGCGACGAGGGGACGGAGTTCCCGCAGTTCCGTTTCCGCCGGAGGGGTCATGCGCAATGCTTCGAGCGACTTCTCGAACTGTCCCTTCGACCGCCAGCTGTTGGCCGAGCCGATGAGGCACTTCACGCGCCCCCCGATGTCGTTCGCGGCGCCGAACAGCGACGCGGCGGCATCGAACAGCACCACGGCGCTGTCATGTTTCGCCCGTTCCTGCAGCGACAGGGCGGCGGAGTAGAGGGAATCGGCCGGAGTGACGCCGGCCGGCGTGCCCTGCACGCCGAAGATGATCAACAGACCGCAGACGGAAACGAACCGCATTGCACCTTCCTCCTTCCCCCGAAAAATAAAGCGATTTTTACCGCCATTCGCAACGAATCCAATCGTTCCGGATGGCTCGATTAAGGCCGATTTCAGCGATTTTTGAACGATGATCGGTGAAAGTTTTTCGGCGTCCCGGACACTATATGGGTAGTGCACAACCACAATGAGGAGGGTTCCATGCATTGCCGGCATCTACCGCTGTTGTTCGTCACGCTGCTGCTCACCGCACAGCCGAAGGTCCCCAACGACCGGTTCGATGTGCTCCGCCAGGACGGAGTGATCTGCATCGTGCGTACGGCGGAAGGGAAATACCGTTCGTTCCAGGAGCTTCCGGAGGATGTCCGGAGAACCTTCGAAGAGACGCGGCAGGCGGCACGGACCGCACCGCCGTCCGGCAGCGCCGCATCGGTGGCGTTCGTCGTCTCGAACTCCGGCGACGACGACGACTTCGACATCAACGACGGCATCTACTCGCCCGCCACGCTCCGTTCGGCGATCCAGAACGCCAACAAGCTCGGCGGCGCGCACTCCATCCAGTTCGCCGTCGGCATCACGACCATCATGCCGGCGTCCGCCCTTCCCTCCATCACCGTCGGGGTGACCATCGACGGCACTGTCGCCGCCGGGAAGGTGGTCCTCGACGGTTCGCTCACCGCCAGCGGTCCCGGGCTCATCCTCGGCAAGACCTCCACGGTGACGAACATGACGGTGCAGCACTTCAAGAGCGTCGGCATCGGAACGAGCAGCGGCGCGGTGAACACCTCGGTGAAGCGGTGCGTGTTCGTCCACAACTCGACCGGACTGAACATCAACGGCGCGAACACGGTCATCGGCGGCCCCGATCCCGCCGACGCCAACGTCTCGTACAACAACACGCAGGACGGGTTCGCGCTGGTGTTCGCGAACGACTGCCTCGTGCAGAACAATGTCAGCGGCTCGGCGGACGGAGTGACCGCCTCGCCGAACACGTACTCCGGACTGTACGTGCTCGGAGAGCGGGCGACGGTGATGGACAACACCCTCTCCGGCAACAACGACTCGGGACTCGAGATGGGCGAGTTCAGCGTGAACACGTTCGTGCAGAACAACAACATCGGGCTGGACAAGAACGGCGTCGGACGCCTGCCGAACCAGTACGACGGCATCAGCACGTTCGCGGACGAGGATTCCATCGTCGGAAATTTCATCGGCGGGAACGGGTACGGCATCACGGTGCTGGGCCAATCGTCCGGCTGCTACATCGGCTACAACTCCATCGGCACGAACCGGACGGAGGACAGCCTCATCGGCAACCGGTTCGGCGGACTGCAGATCCTGGGAAGCGGAGTGACGGTGGATGGGAACATCATCTGCGCCAACAAGGGGGCGGGCATCACCCTCCGCGGCGCCGGCGGCACGAACGTCCGCTACAACTACATCGGAACGAGCCCCGACGCGATGACGGCCTGGGGGAACACCGGCGTCGGCATCAGCATCCTGAGCAGCAACAACGTCATCGGCGGACCGTCGCCGGACGACCGGAACATCATCTCCGGCAACGGCGGGAGCGGCATCGAGATGTACGGCGGGATCACGTTCTCCTTCCCCGGGCCGTCGTATCCGAACTACGTGCGGGGGAATCTCATCCAGAACAATTACCTCGGCGCGAACTATACCGGCACGGGGAAGATCCCCAACAGCACCGGTCTGACCCTGTGGGGATACATCGACAGCAACTTCGTCCGCTCCAATCTCATCTCCGGCAACCAGCACCACGGGGTGTGGATGCGGTCGGTCGGCGGGGTGCCGACGCGGAACGAGTTCACGAACAATTTCATCGGCACGACCATCTCCGGCACGGCGGCCCTTTCCAACGGCGACCGGGGCGTGTACATCCAGGCCGGCTCCGACAACGTGTTCGGGGGAACGGACATCTCGTACGCCAATCTCATCTCCGGCAACAGCGGGAACGGCGTATGGATCCAGGGGGGATCCTCCAATCGGCTCCGTCTTAACCTGATCGGGACGCAGATCACCGGGACGCTGCCGTTGCCGAACACGGCGAACGGCGTGTACATCAGTTCCTCATCGAACAACAACGTCATCGAGGCGAACCTCATCTCGGGCAACGGCGGGGACGGCATCGGCATTGACACCGAGTCGGGCGCGACACCGGACGGCAACGTCATCATCGGGAACGTGATCGGACTGAACTACGACGGCACCTCCGCGGTGCCGAACGCCGGTCAGGGGATCTACCTGTACAACGCCCGCAACACGCGCATCGGCGGCGCTGCGGAGGATTCGTCCAACACCATCTCCGGGAACGAGCACGGCATCTATGTCTACGGCGACACGTCGCGCGGGAACATCGTCCGGGGGAACATCATCGGCCTGACATCGGACGGCGTCACCGCCGCTCCGAACGGACGCGGCATCGTTCTCGACTATGCCAAGCACAACATCATCGGCGGAACGGAACCTCTGTCCGGGAACATCATCTCCGGGAACGTGACCGAAGGCATCTACCTGTACATGGCCGACAGCAACAAGATCTACCGGAACACCATCGGCATGAACGCCCTTGAAACGGCGGCGGTCCCGAACGGTTTCAGCGGCATCATGGTCGACAGTTCCAGCGGGAACATCATCGGAACGGAGGTGAACCAGAGCGGGAACACCATCTCGGGGAACACGAAGGCCGGCATCACCGTCATCGGGAACTCCGTCTTCAACCGCATCGTGGCCAACAACATCGGCACGGACTATACACGGACGAAGACGGTCGGCAACGGTCACAACGGGATCGAACTCTATTCGTATCCGTACGGTTCGCTCGTCGGGAAGCCCGGCGGCGGCAACGTCATCGCGAACAACGGCTACAACGGCATCGCGGTCGCCCACGGGTACTACAACGCCATCTCAGAGAACTCCATCCACGGCAACGCGTACCTGGGGATCGATCTCTACAGCGGCGCCTGGGGGGTGACGCCGAACGACGTGCTGGACGCCGATGCCGGAACGAACGAAGAGCAGAACTTTCCGGAGCTCATCTTCGCGGACGGTCCGTTCCCGGTCCGCATCGTCGGTACGCTGAAGAGCACCCCCAACGAGACGGTGACGGTGGAGTTCTTCTCGTCGGGCAGCGCCGATCCGTCGGGGTACGGCGAAGGGAAGACCTTCCTCGGCACCGAACTGGTCGGCACCGATTCGACCGGGTTCGCGTACTTCAGCGTCCTGTTCCCGACGTCGGTCGCCGCGGGGAACATCGTCACCGCGACGGCCACGAGCTATCAGGGCAGCACGTCGGAGTTCTCGAAGGGGGTCGAGGTGAAGAGCGGCGGCACGTTCGCCGACCTCTCCGCGACCGTCGAAGCGTCGGCGGACACGGTTCGCCGGGGCGACACGCTCGCCTTCCTCATCACGGTGTTCAACAACGGCCCCGACTCCGCGACGCAGGTCATCGTGCGCGACACCCTCTCGCGCAAGCTGACCTACCTCGCCGACACCGCCTCCAAGGGAACGACGGTCTACGCCGACCGGGTCCTCACCGCGACGATACCGTCGCTCGCCGCCGGGGAGAAGGCGGTCATCGCCGTCTTCGCCGTCGCAGATTCGTTCGGCATCGTCCACCATTCCGCGCTCGTCACCGCGCAGCAGTCCGACTATGACACGCTCAACAACGTCGGCGTCGACTCCGTGACGGCTCCCGTCATCCTCGCCGTGCGCGGCGTCGCCCCCCCGTTGACGTACGACCTCGCGCAGAACTACCCCAATCCGTTCAATCCGTCGACGACCATCCGCTACGCGGTGGCGGAAAGCCGGACCGTGCGGCTGACGGTGTACGATGTGCTCGGAAAGGTGGTCGCGACGCTGGTGAACGAACACCAGGAGCCCGGGTACTATTCCGTGCGGTTCCATGGGAACAATCTCGCAAGCGGTCTGTACTTCTACACCCTGCGGGCAGGGGAGTTCACGGCGACGAAGAAGCTGATGCTGGTGAAATGACACGGAACGAATGCTCCGGGAGAGTTTCGTTCGTCAGGAGCATCGTGATGATCGATATGATAGGGGAGGCGGCGAGCACATCGCGAACTACACTGCTCGTTCCTCATTTGTCATTCCGACACCGAGCGCCATGGTTCTATATAGATGCGCGAGGGGGAGGAATGACAGAGAAGTATGGTTCCCGCAGTTCGGTACGATACAGCGATGCGCTCGCCGTGAAGGGCAGCGCATGACCAAGCGACCACATCGCGTGCGATAATGCGGTTAGGAAAACGGGGCGACCATTTCTGCCGCCGATCGTCCTTGAACTGTTTCCCGCAGATCTCGCAGATTAACGCAGATAACCGCAAAGATGATCGAGATGATCAACTGATGGCGAGCACATTGTGGGACATCTTCACTTCATCAACGACATTTTGATGACACTGCTGTAACTGCCGCTGCTCAAACGGACGAAATACACTCCGCTCGCAAATGAAGCGCCGTTAAATATGATACTGTGCCGTCCCGCCGGCTGGTGAGTCGCAACGAGCTGCCGTACTTCGCGGCCGAGCGCGTCGTAGACGATGAGGGACACCGGACCGCTCTTCTCTATTCTATAGGAGATGGTGGTCGATGGATTAAAGGGATTGGGATAATTCGGCGATAGCGTGCTTGTCAGCGGCATTGCGTGGGGGACCGGCGCTTCCATCACCCGCTCCATGATGTCCGTGAGAGCATGGAACATCTCTGCGGAGAACCGATAATGCCGCGACGAACCGGACCACTTCGCGACACCCGCCACTGCTTCCCCCGCTGAGTCCGACACGAACAGGGGACTTCCGCTCTGCCCCCGTACGGCGTCGATATGATAGCCAAGCCATACCGACTCAACGACGTCCAGCGTTCCGTACTGGTAATATAGCGTATCACCATTGTATTCCCGCACATCGCCCGGCGACACCATGACCGGGACTCCGGGATAGCTGAACTTGTGGAAGACGCGACCGCTGAAGTATTCGGCACCATTCTGAAAGAGCAGGCCCAGATAACCGGTCTGCAGTCCGACGGGGACCTCGGTCTGGAGCAGCGCGACATCCTCCTCGGCGAACTCGTTCTCGGACGCGAACGAGACGGGAACGAAGACCTTCTGCACCGGCGTCGCCTTCACGACCGTCTGGGGCACGCCGCGGTCGTACGCCGGTACGACGACCAGGCTGTCTTTGACGTGCGACGAATCCGTTCCCGCGGTGAACGCATAGACGCAATGGGCGGCGGTCAGGACGAGGTCCGGTCCGATCATCACGCCGCTGCATATGGAGGTCAGCGAATCGTTATCGATGCGGAACAACCGGACGGCGGTGCGGACAGGATACGAAGAGACGGCGAAGAGGGATGAAGCGGCGCGGAGGTCCGTGAAACCGGCTCCGGGGAACGGTACCGCCGGCGGTGCGGCGGGCAGCACCGCCGTACCATCGAGCGAACCATGGAAGGACGGAGTGCGCCCGGCCGTATCGGAGACCGCGTCACTACCGGCGAAGAATGTCCGGGCCGCACCGGTCGCGAGATCGAATTCGAGGAACTCCTTCTTCTGCGCCGTCAGGGCGCCCGCGAACAGCAGCAGAACGGCTGCACATCTCTGCGCGTTCTTCACCACATACCGCATCATCGGACGAGCAGCATCTTCCGCGTGGCCTGGTTTCTGCCGGCACGCAGAACGCAATAGTACACCCCGCTGGCGAGCGATGCACCGTCGAAGGTGACGCTGTAGCGTCCCGCCGGCTGGTGAGTCGCAACGAGCTGCCGTACTTCGCGGCCGAGCGCGTCGTAGACGATGAGGGACACCGGACCGCTCTTCTCTATACTGTAGGAGATGGTGGTCGATGGATTAAAGGGGTTGGGATAATTCTGATGGAGCGTGAACCGTTCCGGTGCGAGCGGTTCGCCGGAGACACTGTTCGCGGCGGCGAAGAACTCGAGCGCCTTCCCCATCAGCTGGTCCCGGACGCTCTTCGTGTAGATGGTCTCGAACGGGAATGACAGCGCCACCACGCTCCCCTTCGCCGTTCCGCCCGGGAAGACGCCGGCGAAGCACACTCCCGAGACCCCCGACGCCGTATCGAGTCCGGTGTACTTCGCGAAGGGAACGCCTCCGCCGTTCGCCCGCACCACGTCAGGCCACTGCACATCGATAGTGCCGTGCGTTCCGTTGTCGAACGCCATGGCCGGCACCCCCGCGAACGGCGTTCCCGACAGCACCTCCGCCTGATACGTCGTCTGCTTCGTGTTGTTCGGCGCATCGGCGACGTACTTCATCTTGAGGAAGTTGTTGAAGAAGTCCCGGTCCGCCGCGGTAGGGACCGACGGACGGTCCAGGTCCCACCCGATCTCGCATCCCGATACGAAGAGGTCCCCGCCCCCCTGCAGGAACGCCTTCACGAGGGTCTGTTCCGCCGCACTGAAGGTCTCGTCCGCCGTGCTTTCGTCCCCCAGAATGTAGTCCGCGATCGTGTGGTTCCCGAGCGAAAAGAGTCCGTCCGTCACCGCGTCGTTGGTGGCGGAGGCGAAGCGCATGCCGTTCGCCTGGAACGCGCCGGCGTGCTGCCGGATGAAATTGTAGGTGTTCCCGGCGGAGGCGCGGTCGAATCCGTTGACGATGAGCGCCGGTGCGGTGCCGGAGGCGATCGGTACGCCGGCGAGCGCTTCGGACACCGCCGACACGCCGGCATTATTGGAGGCGCGGAGGCGTACATAATAGACGGAGTCGGTCTGCAAACCGGTGATGACCGCCGCCGCGGCGGGAAGGGTGAGCGTATCGGTGAAGGTGAGGCCGTCCTTCCCCATGTAGACGATGTACTCCGACGCGTTGGTGTCCGGCTTCACCACGACGCGGAGGGAGGTCGGCGATTCGGAGCGGACGCCGAAGGACTTCGGCACGGCCGGCGCGTTCGTCTCTTTGACGTACGACGGCTGCGTCATGGCGCCGGTCTCGTTGGAGAGGACCTTGTACTGCACCGCGTCCGTGAGCATCGTCTTCACGCTGCGCGTGACGCTGTCCACAAGGATCTGGGCGTTCATCAGCCGGACGCCGTGGCTGTAGTCCACGTAACTGGCGCTGTGGATGTTCGTCAGGGGCTGGATGGGCGTGCCGTTGAGCTGGTGCCAGCCGTAGATGACGACGTTGCCCGGCCGCGTCGGATCGGTGATCTTGTTGCTGATGACCACGTCCTTCTTCGTCCCTCCCATCAGCGTGCCGAGCGGGAGACCGGAAGAGAGACGCTGCTGTTCGATCATCCCGTTGTGACTGAGGAAGGTGGCGGGGGTGACCTTGTCCGCGTCCGGTACGCTGAGCGGAAGGGGCGCGACCTTCAACGGCGCCTTGGCGTAGATATCGTCCACCAGTTTCGCCGTCGGCATGACGCCGCCGAAGAGGTTCGCGATCTTCTGCGCGGTGACCGGACCCATCGGCACGCGGCAGTAGTCGGTGTCCGTCCCGACGGCGAGGTAGTCCGGCATCACCTCGTACACCACGGCGTGGGAGACGCCGTTGGCGTCCTGGAACGACGACTGCAGCTTCACCGGCGTGCGAAGGAAGTCCGGGACGTTCCCCTTGGCGAGCTCGGCATAGATGGCGTTCTCGCGCGCGGTGAAGGAGAGGCCGGTAAGACTGTTCATGAACTGCGAGCCGGTGAGGGAGCCCGCCGGTCGGGCCGGGATCTGCATCGGCACCGGCAGCACGGCGGAGGTCTGGACGAGGGACGTGTACGCACGTGCGCCGTAGTACGTGTAGCCGCTCCCCTCGCGCGGGGTGCCGGAGAGCATCGTCTGGATGAAGCCGTTCAGCTCCACCTGCACGGTGTGGAGGATGGCCTGGGCCGGGTTCTGTTTCAGGAGGATCTTCACCCGTCCGTCGAGCGCGGTGTGGGTGATGAACGACGCGTCGCTCACGGTGGTGAACGTCATGAACCCGGAGAGGTACGATACCATCTGCCTCGTCCGGTACCACGTGCCGCCGGTGGGACTGACGATGGGCTGGCCGTTGAGGAGAGCAATGCTGTCGTTGTACGCCAGCACGCTCAGGTGACGGTCGGGACCGCCGAGGAGCCAATCCTTGATCTTCGCGCCGTAGGCGTTGTCATAGTTGTACGTGGCGTCCAGGAACGTGATGCGTTTCACCTCCGCCGGGATGGACGCCGCGGCGTCGAAGTACGAGAACTCGAACCCGCCTCCGCCGCTGTGGCTGGAGAGGACCACGTACGGCGCGTAGGGAGCGAAGAGGGTGCGCATGGAGTCGACGATGCCCTTCACGAGCGCGGCGTCGTTGGCGTACTTGCTGCGCCAGGTGGGCCAGCTCAGCGGCACCGAGGCGGCGTTCGCCTCGCAGTAGATGACGACGACGTTCGTGTCCTTCACCTTTGACCGGACGAAGCGCGTCTGCGCGCCGATGTGCTGGATGTCGTAGTGCCAGTCGTCCCCCGCCTTCAGCTGCTTGCCGACGGTCATCTCGATGGTGTTGCCGTTCGGCAGGGCGTAGAAGACGAGCGCGGTCGGTTTGGCGGGGTCGAACGCCGCGACGGAGGGGGCGTTGATGTGGAGCCGGACCTCCGGCGTGAAGACGAAGGTCTTCACCTGTTCGCTGAAGTAGGGACTGACGGAGAACCCCGGCAGTGCGGAGAGCGCGGCGGCGCACTGCACCGCGGCGAACAGCAGGATGAGGGAGAGTCGGTGTGTCATAGAGCTCCTCGAGTTCGTCCCGGCCGCGCCGGGAGCGTCTTGCTGGTGAGGATCAGCGGAGGATGTTCTCCAGCGCCGCGCGGAGGTCGGTATAGGAGAACCGGAATCCCGCCTCCTCGAGCCGTTTCGGCAGCGCGCGCTGGCCGGAAAGGATGACCGCGCCCCCTTCGCCGAAGAGCAGCGACAGGACGAACGGCGGCACGGGGGCCCAGGAGGGACGGCGGAGCACCGCGCCGAACGCCGACGCGAACTCCCGCATTGTGACCGGTGACGGCGAGGCGAGATTGTACACACCGCGGAACGAGGTGTTCTCGACCGGATAGAGGAGTCCCCGCACCACGTCCTCCATATGCACCCAGGGAAGATACTGCCGGCCGGAACCGACCGGGCCCCCGGCGAAGAGCCGGAACGGCAGGAGCATCCGCTGCACCATCCCCCCTTCCTTCGCCAGTACCAGACCGATGCGCGGCGTGGCGACGCGCACGCCGAGCCGTTCCGCCGCGTACGCCGCTCCCTCCCATTCCTGCACCACGTACGCGAGGAAGTCGCTCCCTCCCGCGCTCTCCTCCGTGACGTCCTCCGCTCCCCGTTCGCCGTAGAATCCGACGGCGGAGGCCGAGACGAACAGCGCGGGCCGTTTCGCGGCGGCGGCCATCGCCTCCACCAGCAGCGCGGTCGGCACGGTGCGGCTCTCCAGGATGGCGCGTTTCACCCGGACGTTCCACCGCTGTTCGAAGACGTTCTTGCCGACGAGGTTGATGACGGCGTCCGCTCCGTCCACTTCCTTCCCCCACCCTCCCGCACGGAGGGGGTCCCAGGTGACGCGCCGGACGACGGCGGCGTTGAGGCGTTCCGTGCGCGGAGCGGAGCGGGTGAGCAGGACGATGTCGTGCGAGGCGGCGGAGAGGTGACGGACCAGCCGAGTGCCGATGAATCCGGTGCCGCCGGTGATGACGAACTTCACGCTCTATCCTCCCGCGAGCACGCGCTGCACGGTGTCGCGGATGAGCTCGAACTTGAACGGTTTGGTGAGCACATCCTTGATCCCTTTGCGCAGCAGCTCGGACTTGTTGGACGAATCGAGGAAGCCGGACGAGACGATGACCTTCACCTCCGGGTCGATGGCGCGGAGGCGGTCGTAGAGCTGTTCGCCGGTCATGATGGGCATGCCGAGGTCGGTGATGACGAGGCCGATGTCGTTCCGGTGCGTCTCGTACAGCGCGAGCGCCTCGCTGCCGTTGGCGGCGGAGAGGACGCGGAACCCCTCTTCCTGCAGGCTTTCGCTGAGCACTTCGCGGAGGATCTCCTCGTCGTCCACCACCAGTACGGTGGCGGTGACGGCACCGGAGGCGCGCGGGGCGTCGGAGCCGGCGTCGTTCAGCTCCACCGCGAGGGCGGGCAGGAAGAGGGTGAAGGCGGTGCCGCGGCCCGGTTCGCTCTCCACGTGCACGTATCCCTGGTGGAGCTGCACGATGCCGTGGACGATGGCGAGGCCGAGTCCGGTCCCTTTCCCGCGGGTCTTGGTGGAGAAGAACGGCTCGAAGATGCGGCGGAGCACCTGCGGTTCCATGCCGGCGCCGGTGTCCTGCACCCGCACGGCCACGTACTCGTGTTCGGCGGCGGCGGGGATGATGCCGCGCGTCTCGGCGGCGGTGGCGGCCGAGACGGAGAGCGAGAGCGTTCCGCCGTCCGGCATGGCGTCGCGCGCGTTGATGGCGAGGTTGACGAGGGCCTGGTGCAGGTGGCCGCCGTCCCCCATGATGACCGCCGACCCGGCGCCGACGTCGCAGCGGATGGTGATGCTCTTGGGGAGGAAGTGGTTGAGGAACTCGGCGAGCTGTTCGACGATGCGCGAGACCGAGACGGGCTGGAGTTCGGCGTGCTCCGGCCGTGAGAAGAGCAGCAGCTGGCGCGAGATGGAGGCGCCCCGTTCCGACGCTTCGATGATGCGCTGCACGTACGAGCTGAGCGCGGCGTTGTCCTTCGTCTTCTGTTTGATGAGCTCGGCGGTGCCGAGGATCATCGCCAGCAGGTTGTTGAAGTCGTGCGCGATGCCGCCGGCGAGCGTGCCGATGCTCTCCATCTTCTGCGCCTGGAAGAGCTGCTGTTCCAGCCGTTTCCGTTCGGTGATGTCGCGGACGGCGCCGCTGTAGTAGAGCGGCTGTCCGTCGTCCCCCCGCTCCACCGTGGCGGTGAGGAGCACGTTCAGTTCGGTGCCGTCCTTCTTCCGCAGCGACACCTCCAGGTCCTTGATGAACGACCGGTTGGCGATGGCGTTCTGGAACTTCTCGCGGTCGCGCGGGTGGAAGTAGACCGCCTTGGCGATGTCCAGGGCGAGCACCTCCTGCTTCGTACCGTAGCCGAGCAGTTCCACCATCGCCGGATTGACGTCGATGAATCGGCCGTAGTACGTGCTGATGTAGATGCCGTCCTTGGACCCCTCGAACAGCGCGCGGTACTTCTCCTCGCTCTGCCGCAGGGCCGCTTCGGCGTTCTTCCGTTCGGTGATGTCGCGGAAGATCCCCTGGAAGACGATGCGGTCGTCGTCCAGACGGATGACGCTCGCCTTGATCTCCACCGGGATGCGCTTCCCCGCGGCGTCCGCCACCTCGAACTCCACCGGGGAGGCCCCCTTCGAGCGCTGCATCTCGGCGAAGAGCCGCAGCGCCTCGTCCACCCGGTCCGGCGGATGGATCTGCGTCTGGTGCATGCCGACGATCTCGGTGCGGGGGCGGAGCAGGAGTTTCTCCGCCTCGGCGTTGGCGTCGATGATGACGCCGGTGCGCGTATCGGCGATGAAGACGGCGTCCTTCGCGTTCTCGAACAGGGAGCGGAAACGGAGCTCGGACTCGCGCAGGGCGTCCTCCGCCTGTTTCCGTTCCGTCACGTCGCGGGCGATGATCTGCGCGGCGCGTTTCCCTTCGTAGAGGAAGGGGATGGAGACGACCTCCACGTCCACCGAGGACCCGTCCACCCGCACCCATCGCTGCTGGCGTGCGGGGGCGGTCTCGTTGGCGTACACCTTCGCGATGCGCTCGGAGGCCATCGTACGGAAGTCCGGGTGGACGTAGCGGAGCACTTCGGTGCCGACGATGTCGGCGGCGGAGGCCGCGCCGACGAGGCGCACGGCGGCCTGGTTCACGAACTGGATGACGCCGTCCACATGGACGGCGATGGCGGTCGGGGAGAACTCCACGAGGGCGCGGTACCGTTCCTCGCTCTCGCGCAGGGCGGTCTCGGAGCGCTTCCGGTCGCTGGTGTCGCGCCCCACGGCGATGACGACCTTCCGGCCGAAGTAGTCGCCGGAGGTGAGGCTGACGTCCTTCGGGAAGACGGAGCCGTCCTTCCGGCGGCCGTAGAACTCGAAGAACTGCGTTTCGCCGGCGTACGCCTTGGCGAACTGCGCGGCGACGGCGTCCAGGTCGTTCATGCCGGGCGCCGAGAGGAACTCGGCGGTCCGGCCGAGGAACTCCTCCCTCGTATAGCCGTAGAATCGCTCGGCGGTCGCGTTCACGTCCAGGAATCGTCCCTGCTCGTCCTGGATGTAGATGGCCTCGTTCACGTTGTTGATGAGCTCGCGGTACGACCGTTCGGAGATGACGAGGCGCTGCTCCATCCGTTTCCGTTCGGTGATGTCGCGCTGCGTCCCCCACACCCCCCACCAGAGGCCCTCCTCCACGATGCCGATGCCGTTGTTGAGGAAGTGTTTCGACGCGCCGGCGGAGTCCACCTCGTGCGATTCCTGGTCGAAGAACTTGTAGCCGTTCGAGATGAAGGTGACCATGTAGGCGTGGTTGTGCGGATCGTCCGGCACGAGCAGGTCCGCGATGCGGCGTCCCACGGTCCGTTCGATGCTCCCGAAGCCGTACATCTTCGCCATCTCGGCGTTGCATTCGGCGATGTAGCCCCGCTCGTACATCAGGCGGATCTGTTCGTCCACCGGCAGCGTGACCGGGATGGGCTGGTCGAACGCGGTGCGGTAGATCCCCTCGGTGCTCTGTTCGACGAACGCGCGGTACCGTTCCTCGCTCACGCGGAGCAGCCGTTCGACGCGGCTCTGCTCCTCGATGTGCTGGGTCATCTGGATGTTCTGCTCGCGCACTTCACGGAAGAGCCGGTGGTTGGCCACCGCCACCGCGATATGGTTGGCGACGATCTGCAGGTGCTCCAGGTCGGTGCGGCGGAACTCGCGGCGCCCGGCGGTGGTGTAGAGACCGATGATGCCGATGACGGTGTGACCGATGAGGAGCGGGGCGCCGGCGTAGGAGATGAACTCCGCGCGCTTCGGAACGTCCGGCGCCGGCAGCATCGGTTCGCGGGCGAACTCTTTCGCGACGTCCGGGTAGGTGACCGCCCGGCGGTGGTCGAGGATGCGCGCGGCGATCCCCTCGTGCGCGGGGATCTCTTCGGGCACCGGCTGGGGGGTCTGTCCCACGTTGGCCATCAGCAGCAGGCGTTCCCCTTCGATGATGCGGACGATGACGGCGTCCACCCCGAACGCGGCGAGCACCTGTTCCGCCATCGCGCGGACCTGTTTCTGGATGGGCAGGGTGCCGATGACCTCTCCGGTGACGCGCGCGATGAGGTCGAGCCGCTTGTTGATGTGGCTGAGCTGCTCCTCCGCCGCCTTGCGCAGTCCGATGTCGCGGAAGTTGATGACGATGCCCCGCACGGAGGGATCGTGCAGCATGTTCGTGCTCGTCGCTTCGAGCCACCGGTAGCTGCCGTCGCGGTGACGGAAGCGGAGTTCGGAGGCGATGCCGGTGTCCGGTTCGGTGAGGATGCGGGCGAAGAGGGCCGTGTTCGTCTCCAGCTCCTCCGGATGGACGAACTCGAACGCGTTGCGTCCCACGAACTCGTCCAGCGGATGGCCGAGGATGGCGGCGGTGACCGGTGAGGTGAAGAGGATGGTTCCGTCCGCGGAGAGGATGGAGACCGCTTCGGCGCTCTTCTCGATGAGGGCGCGGTAGCGGCGTTCATTGTCGGACAATGCGCGCTGCACGGCGCGCTGCTCCGTGGCGTCGCGGAAGGTGATGACGATGCCGGTGACGGTGCCGTCCGCACCGAAGATGGGTGAGGCGGAATCGTCCACCGCGTACGACGCGCCGGAGCGCGAACGGAGGAGCGTGCGGTCGCCGAGCGTCACCGTGCCGCGGCGGCGCAGCACCCGCGTCACGGGGTCCGGCTGCGGCCGTCCGGTCGCTTCGCTGACGATGACGAAGACCTCCTTCAGTTTGCGACCGGACGCCTCGCGTTCCTTCCAGCCGGTGAGCGTTTCGGCGATGGGGTTCATGAACGTGATGCGGCCGGAACGGTCCGTGGCGATGACCGCGTCGCCGATGCTGCGGAGCGTGGTGTCGAGCCAGCGTTTCTGCTCCGCCAGACGGCGTTCGGCGGCGGAGCGCACGATGGCGGTCTCGACCATCGCGCGGAGGTCGGACGGTTCGAACGGCTCATGGATGACGGCGGTGACGGCGGCGAAACGGACCGGAGCGGGACGCCGGGCGCTCCCCTCGGCGGCGATGAGGAAGAACGGCACACCCGCAGCGACGCTGAGCTCCTTCACGGCAGCGGTATCGGACGGAGTGGACAAGGCGTCCAGCCGGGCGATGATGACGTCCGGCGCCCGTCTCCGCAGCGCGGTCTCATCGGCCTTCGCGGGAGTGAGCGAGGGAAGGAAACGGTACCGGGAGACCGGCAGGACCGATCTCAGCCGGCGGGCAGCGGAGACATCGCGGGAAACGACCTGGACTTTCCAAGGAGCCATAGTGGGCGGTGGCGGATTCCGGTGCATGGAGCCGTTTATGGAAGGTATCGAAGGAGCGTCTGAAAAGCAATAAACGGGCAGGCGGGGAGGCGCAGCGGGTGATTTTCTGTTTCATTTTTTTCTCCGATTTCATTACACTATGGACGTCATGAACACGCTCCTTCCGGCATGAATCCCGTCATCATCGGCGTCGCGCTCTTCATCACCGCGCAGCTCGGCATCGGCATCGCCGTCTCGCGGTTCGTGCGGACGGAGGACGACTACTTCCTCGCGGGACGGCGGCTCGGTCCGCTCCTCGCCACCTTCTCCATCTTCGCCACCTGGTTCGGCGCCGAATCGGTCATCGGTTCCGCCGGCATGGCGTACGACGAAGGGATGGCCGGCGTCTCGTCCGATCCGTTCGGGTACGGGCTCTGCATCCTCATCGCGGGACTCTTCTTCGCGCGGGTCTTCTGGGATATGAAGCTGGTGACGGTCGCCGATTTCGTCCGGCACCGCTTCTCGAAACGCGCCGCCCGCATCACCGCGGCGCTGATGGTCCCCACCTCGTTCCTCTGGACCGCTGCGCAGATCCGCGCGTTCGGCACGGTCCTCTCCTCCGCCACGGACATCTCCCTCGCCGCCGGCGTCGTCGCGGCGACCGCCATCGTCCTGCTCTACACCTCGTTCGGCGGAATGCTGGCGGACGTCGTGACCGACCTGCTGCAGGGGACGATCCTCATCATCGGACTCGGCTTCGTCCTCTACTTCGTCGCCGAGGAATCGGGGGGCATCGCCGCGTTCGCCGGTTCCGTGCTCTCGGGCGTTCGACTGCACGACGGCAGCGCCGGCGGGAACCCGCTCCTCACGGCGGAACGCTGGCTCATTCCGGTCTGCGGTTCCATCTTCGCGCAGGAGCTCATCTCGCGCATGCTCTCCTCCCGCTCCACCGCGACGGCGGTCCGCGCATCGCTCACCGCCGGTACGATGTACATCCTCATCGGTTTCATCCCTCTTTCGCTCGGACTCGCCGGCGCTTCCCTGATCCCCGGCCTGTCCGACGGCGAACAGGTCCTTCCCGAACTCGCACGACGTTTCCTTCCCCCTGCCATGTTCATCATCTTCTCCGGCGCCATCATCTCCGCCATCCTCTCCACGGTGGACAGCACGCTGCTCGCCATCTCCGCGCTCCTGTCACACAACGTCTTCCCGATGCGGAACGACCTGCCGGAGCGGACGAAGGTGGCGGTGGACCGCACCATCGTCATCGTCGCCGGCATCGCGGCCGCGTTCTTCGCGCTCGGTGCGGACGGCGTGTACGAGCTGGTGAAGGACGCCTCCTCGTTCGGCAGTGCCGGCATCTTCGTGGTGATGATGGCCGGACTCTATTCTCAACGCGGTGACGGAACGACCGCATCGGCGACGCTCCTCATCGGCGCCGTCACCTGGGGTGCGGCGCACTACATTTTTCATTTCGAACTCAGCTACCTTCTTTCCCTCATCGTCTCGCTCCTCGTCTTCGTCGTCGCCGAAATCTCACGGACACGTTTGTCCGCTGGGCGACTATAATAAGCCTCCCACCCTCTTCCTTTCAGCGCCGGCATTGTCCGTTCTTTATTCGGAGTGATTTGTCCGCTCATTGGGCTATTCCGCTAAATTGAGCGAAAAAACTCCTTGCTCTCCTTCGATTAACCGATAGGTTGCATACTGTATACAGTATACAATGAGAGCAGAATGAATGTGAGCGAAGCGAAGATCAACATCGGGGAAGTGAAGACGCTGCGAGAGCAGCTTGCGCAGAGCATTCGCGATTCCATCATCGACGGCCGCATCCCGCCAGGAGAACGGCTGACGGAGGAGGAGATCGCGCGGCAGCTCGGTGTGAGCCGCACACCGGTGCGCGAGGCCTTCTTTCAGTTGGTGTCCGAAGGATTCGCGGAGGTCGAACCGCGGCGCGGCGTGGTGGTGAAGGAGATCTCCCTCCGGGACGCGGAGGAGACGTACGAATTGAAGGGAGTGCTCGAGGGACTCGCTGCGCGTCTGGCGGCGGACCGCTGCACGCCCGCGATGATCGAACGCCTCACCGCGGTCAACGACGAACTGTACCGTCTCGCGAAGTCCGGCTCCGCCGACCTGCGTGAGGCGCTGCGGCTCAACAGCGAGTTCCACTCCCTCATCAACGACGCGTGCGACAACCGGAAACTGGCGCGGCAGATCACCGCGCTGCGGCATCAGACGCTCCGGTACAACTACGTCTTCCTCTCCGCCGCCGCACGGCTCACCCGTTCCGCGGACGAACACCGGGCCATCATCGCCGCCCTCGCCGCCCGCGACGCGGACGAGACCGAACGGCTGCTCCGTCTGCACAACGACGCCGCCCTCGCGACGCTCCGTTCACGCATGCTCTCGCACCCATCACCCACGTCACCCTCTCGGAGTCCCCTATGAAGAAGATCACCGTTGCCATCGTCGGATACGGCCACGTCGGCGAATGCGTCCTCAACTCCATCCTCGAAACGAACGACATGGAACTCGCCGGCATCGTCGAGGTCCCCCCCGTGGTGAAGAGCATGTGCCAGCTCAAACCGCAGCAGCCCGCCGTCCTGAAGGACACCCGTATCGTGGACGACATCAAGCAGCTCGGCGACGTCAACGTCGCCATCCTCTGCTGTCCCTCCCGCGCCGTCCACCGCCTCGCGAAGACGGTGCTCGAGTCCGGCGCCAACTGCGTGGACGGGTTCGACATCCACAACGAGATCCTGCCGCTGAAGAAGAAACTGGACGACATCGCCAAGGTGAACGGCAACGTCTCCATCCTCTCCGCCGGCTGGGACCCCGGCATCGACTCCGTCATCCGCGCGTGGTACGAGGCGATGGCGCCGAAGGGGATCACCTACACGAACTACGGACCCGGGATGTCCATGGGACACACCTGCGCCGTGAAGGCTGTCGAGGGGGTCGAGGACGCGCTCTCCATCACCGTTCCCGCCGGCATGGGGATCCACAAGCGGCTCGTGTACGTGAAGACGAAGCCCGACGCCTCGTTCACCGCGGTGGCCGAGCGCATCAAGGGGGACGACTACTTCGCGCACGACGAGACCATCGTGAAGCAGGTGGAGAGCGTGGCGGCGCTGCTGGACGTGGGGCACGGCGTGACCATCGACCGAACAGGGGTCTCGGGCATCACCAACAACCAGTCTTTCTCCTTCTCGATGCGCATCAACAATCCCGCCCTCACCGCGCAGGTGATGGTCTCGGCCGCCCGTGCCACCATGAAGCAGAAACCGGGTTGCTACACCATGATCGAGCTGCCGGTGTGCGATTTCCTTCCCGGCGACGTCGATTCGTTCATCAAGAAGCTCGTCTGAGGCGCGCATGGACCCGTACGCACGGAACCTCATCAAGACCGACTTCTTCCACGCCAAGCGCGACATGCCCGGCCGCGTCGCCGTGGTGCTCGACGGTCATCTCGAGAACCGAGGTCTGAAGCTCATCCAACCGATGTCCCGCGCGTACGCGGCGGGGACCGTCATCGAGCTCATCGCCACGGACGACCCGGCCGCCGCGCCGGGGGCGGAGGTGCAGGCCATCGCCTACATCGCCTTCGTCGAGCTCGAACGGAGCGGCGTCATCCTCGCCGGCGATCCGGTGGCGTGGAACGGGCGGACCATCGGGCACATCGCCGGGTACGACGACACGCACATGCCGAACCACCAGAACGTCATCGTCGCGGTGGAGAAGCGGACCTCCGGCCGGGAGCTCGGTCTGGCGCTGGAGGACCGCATCGTCATTTCCGGATTCACGAATTAAGACAACGAACACCATCTCTATTATAAAGGACACCACTATGGCTGCACCGAAGTTCAAGTTCCAGATGTACAAACAGCTGCAGGCGCGCACGCCGCAGATCTACGCCGAAGCGAAGAAGGCGGTCGAAACGCTCAACATCCCCGCCGAACTCAAGGGGGTCATCGGCCTCACCGGCGCCATCTCCGGCTGCCCCTCGCCCCTCCGCGACGACATCGAGCATGCGATGGCGGCCGAAGGACGGAAGGTCGTTCCGCTGGCGGTGTACGTGGACCAGATCCGCGAGATCATCAAGGACGCGTACGGCGACGAGTACGACGCCTGTCCGGTGAACACCTGCGAGGCGGGTCTGTGGACCACCTTCGCGACGCTGATGACGCCGCCGTTCCAGGGACGCGGCGACAACTACCGCGCCCGCTACATCGCCCCGCTCGAACGGCATACGCACCATCAGGCGTCGTACGGCCGCCCCTTCCCGCCGAAGTACAAGGACATCCTCGCGGACCGCGGCAGCACCGCGGGCGAGCTCGGCTTCTACGGCAAGCGGCAGGAGAACTTCGACACCGTGCTCGTGCCGATGGTCGGCGCCGAGTATCCGGTACATGGCATCAAGTACCATCCCGTGCCGCTGATGAAGAACCTGAAGGCGAAGGAATCGGTGGCGGAACTGGCGAAGAACGCCGCGCGCCATGAGAGCCTCCTCACCGGCTTCGCCTCGCTCGGCTACGATTCGCCGGGGTACGGGTACGGCGAGAAGGACGCTGACGGCACACCGCTGCTGCAGAAAGGCCTCGCTTCCCTGGCGCAGCAGTACAACGTCCCCTACATCATCGACAACGCGTGGGGCATCCCCATCGTCGGCAACAGCATCCGGAAGATCGGCGCGGACGTGATGATCTACAGCATGGACAAGGCCACCGGCTCCCCCACGAGCGGCCTCATCATCGGCAAGGAAGAGGTGATGGTCCCCATCCGCCGCGCGCTCGGCATGCACGGCAACCGGTACGGCACCACCGCCTCGTACGGCAAGGCGGCGTTCGTGACGCAGGATCCCGGCAAGGAAGGGCTCTCCGGCCAGGTGGCGGCGCTGCGTGTGCTGCGCGACCGGCCGGAAGTGGTCACCAAACCGGTGGACGACCTGTACGAGATCTGCGTGAAGGAGTTCGCGAAGATCGACGAGCGCATCCGTCCGTACTTCAAGATCTACAAGAGCCGGAACAGCGGCGCGGTGGAGATCAACTACGAGGACAGCTGGAAGAACGGGAAGCTCGGCATCCCCATCTTCTCCATCGAGGACATGTACGCCGGTTCCAACCTGTTCCAGGACGGCATGACGGCGATGGGCATCGTCCCCACCATCCAGTACGACGCGAACTTCTTCATCTCGCCCGGACTCGGCACCACGGACTCGAAGGGTCAGCTCATCCACGAGCGCGCCCAGTGGGTCATCCGCGCGCTGGTGATGCTGGTCGAGATCGTCTGCAACCACGCCGGCATCCACGAGCAGTAGAGCTCCCTCCCGCCCCCGTTCCGGCCGTACACCGCCGGAACGGGGGTTCTTCATGTCAACAAGGAACGGTGATCGTATGGAGACAACGGCACTCAACGCGGTCGTCGATGCGGTGGACATCGAGACCTACCTGCTCTGCAGCGACGCGAAGCAGGGACACGCCCTCGCGCTGCAGATCGGCCGCGAGATGAACCTCGGCGAGGTGGACGTGATGTTCGAGGAGTTCGACGGGTACGGCGTCCGCCTCCGCCTGCGGAAGTACGTCCACCGTCCCGCACAGCGCTACCGCTGGCTGGAACAGGAGGCGCCATGAAACGCATCCTCTGCGTCCCCCTCGACCCGGTGCACGACGTCGGCATCAAGATCATCCGGCGGAAGCTCGCCGACCGCGGTCATCACACCGAACTCCTGCCGCCGGACCTTCCGATGGAAGAGGTGGTCCGGCTCGCCGCCACGCAGCCGTACGACTTCATCCTCGTCAGCCGCACGCTCGGGTACGGCGTGGCGGAGCTCCTCTCGCGCTTCAACGATCTGCTCGACGCGGCGGGGGTCCGCGACACCGCCAAGATCGTCCTCGGCGGCAAACCCATCACCCCGGAACTGGCCGCGGAGCTCGGATTCGACCACGGTTTCGGCGAACATTCGTCATTGGAAGAGATCTTCGCCTACATCGAAGAACGGCCGGTGACCGTCGCCGCCGGCGACACGCGGGGTCCCAAGCCGAGCATCACCGCGCCGTATTCGTACGAGTTCCGTCACGCGCGCATCGGTGCGCTGCTGGAGACCATCGCGGACCGGACGCTCGCCTGGGCGGAACACAAGAGCTCCCCCGGCGTGCAGCGCGCACGGCTGCGGGAACGTATCCTCGCGGAACCGGACGGGGGCGGACGCGCCCGGCTCACCGCGGAGTACCATACGCTCTGTGAACCGGTCATTGCCGACGGCAACCGCGACGGACGGTTCCCCAAGGGGGTCCGCCGGATCACCGACACGGAGCTCACGCGGCTCCGCGGTCTGCTCGACGCAAAACGGCCCCTCCATCCCTCCCGCATCCGTCACACCGGCGAACGCCCGCTCCTCTTCAAGTTCCTCGGCAGCGGCTGTCCGACGATGGACCTGCTCCACGGCAAGGTGTGCGAACGGTACGGCATCGACGGATTCCTCATCATCAATCCCTCCTGGGAAGCACGGTACGAAGGACTGCTGCACGGACTCCTCACGCACGAGAACGACGGCACCATCACTTCGCTCGAGAACATCCGGCTGCTCCGGGAACTGCTCCATCCCTCCACCCTCCTCACCGTGCGCGGACACCGCGGGCTCAACACCCCCGAGACGGTGCTGCTGGCGGCGCATGCCGGAGCGGACCTCACCAAGATCAATCTCGTCTACGGCTCCCTCGGCGCCGGCACCGATCCCGAACGGCTCACGGTGGACGGTCTCGAGGCGATGCGCATCGCCGGACGGCACGGGATGGGATTCGACATCCCGGGGAACGACGAACTGAGCGGCGTGCCGGCCTATAAATCGCTCGCGGGACAGCTCATCAACGTGATGCTCGGGAAGCGGCTCGGCGCCAAGGCCATCCTGAAACCGCTCTTCTGTTACGGACCGCACATCGTGCTCAACGGACAGATGGAGCGTAACTACGTCGACTACAACGCCGCCAAAGTGCGCGCCCTGCGCGCCGTCGCCGACGTGCCGGTGTGGCCCGGCGAGCCCATCGCGTTCATGACGCAGACGGAAGAGCGCGTGCAGTCCGCCAACGCCACGTCGTACCACGCCGCCCTCGCCGCCTCTGCCGGCGTGGACGCCATCACCATCGCTTCCACGGACGAAGCGTTCTCGCGCGGTCCCATCACCATCGCGTCGCGCATCGACTCCATCCGCGCCGTCACCGACGCGTACCGCTTCATGGGGGACGCCTCCTTCGCCCCGACGGCGCAGGCGGACCGGTTCACGGAAGAGATGGTGAGGGACATCGAACGGACGCTGGAAGCGGTCGCCGCCCAGCCCTCGCTCCCTCACGCCATCAACGCCGGACTGCTCGGCAGCCGCGAAGACGGCGCCTACCCCGGCACGTTCGGGAAAGGGAGTGTCACAGCGTAGGAGGCTGGTGTTAGGTGTTAGGTATTGGGGGTTGGGGTTTGTTTTATTGATATGCTGTACGTCCCGTCTCTTCCTCATTCTGTGTTTTGTGTTTTGTGTTTTGTGATTTGTGACTTCATACGATATGTCCATCATCGGCATCGCAGGAACGGCGAAGAACACCGGTAAGACGACCGCGCTCAATGCGCTGCTCGGCGAAGCGCACCGCCGCGGCGTGCCGGTCGGGGTGACGAGCATCGGGTATGACGGTGAAGAGCTCGATAACGTCACCGGTCTTCCGAAGCCTCGCGTCGTCCTCCACCCCGGCATGATCGTCTCGACCTCGCTGCGCACCCTTCCGCCGGCCGGCTGGAGCGTTCTGGAACGCACCGGTCTCTTCTCCGCCCTCGGCGAGATCGTCATCGCCCGGTGCGAGAAGAGCGGCGCCGTGGTCCTTGCCGGACCGAAGACGCGGGCGGACCTGAAGCGCGTCACGGAACGGCTCGCGTCGTACGGCTGCGGCATTGTGCTGGTGGACGGCGCGCTCAACCGCATCGCGCCGATGCCGGTCGCGGACACGCTCATCCTCGCCACCGGCGCCGCGCGGGAGACCGACATCGCCCGCCTCGCCGCGGAGACCGCTGCGGTCGCATCGCTCTTCCGTCATCCCCTCTTCAGCGGAACATACGACGTTCCCCCCGGCCTCCCCCGCATGCTCCACTCCGCGGACGATACGTCCGTCATGCTCGACCGGCACGCCGGCATGCACGTACTGCATCTTCCCGGACTCATCAGCACGCAGGGCTGGGGTCTCCTCGCTGATGCTCTCACGCGGGTCTCTCACAGCATCAGCACCATCGTCCTCAACGATCCGGTCGCGCTGCTGCTCAGCGGCGTTCCTTCGGAGACGCTCCGCATCATCGAACGACTGGCACGGCACGGCGTCAACGTTTCATTGCGCGCATCCATGACGCTCGGCGCCGTCACCGTCAATCCGTTCTATCCCCGTTTCACCGGCACATCGTACGAGGCAGACACCGTGGATGCCGAAACGCTCTCGCGCACGATGCGGGATTCCGTGAAACTTCCGGTCATCGATATCGTTCGAGACGGTGCCGCTCCAACTTGGGAGGCGCTCTTTCCGGCAGGTTGAAATACCACCTTTCAGTCCTTTGAAATTCTCCCGTCCGCTCGATGCACACCGTCCGAAGAAATCCCCGAATCATTTCGTTTCGGCAGGACAATTTCGTCCTGTTTGCGTTTTTCCGGACGCAATTTATCCTTGCTTACCGGGAAATTCCTCGCAAGATTTGCGTGCAATGAATGACTGTAAGTCAGCAACGGACGGGTGAGGCCATGGGAATCACGGAACGCAAGGAACGGGAGAAAGAGATACGGCGCGAATCCATCATCGACGCCGCGCAGAAGGTCTTCTTCGAGAAGGGGCTCTTCGCGGCCACGATGGATGAGATCGCCGAGGCGGCGGAGCTCTCCAAAGGAACGCTCTATCTGTACTACCGCAGCAAGGAGGACCTGTACCTCACAGTGATGATGCGCGGACTGGAGATCCTCCGCGTGCAGATGGAGCGGACCGTGCGGCGGAACGAACCGGCCGTGCAGCGGATGCTCGACCTGACCGAGATGTACACGCGGTTCTTCGACGACCACCGCAACTACTTCCGGATGTTCCACTTCTTCAACACGCCGCAGTTCCACAAACAGGTGTCGGACGACGTGATGCGCACCTGCGACCGGAACAACCGTTCGTTGTGGGAGCTGATGATCGGCGTCATCCGGAGCGGGATGGACGAGGGGACGGTGCGGACCGACCTCGACCCGATGGAGGTCGCCCTCATCATGTGGTCCAGCGCCACCACACTGCTGATGCGCATCGACAACCAGTACGACCTCTTCCGCGCCAAACTGAACATCGACCTGCACAACACGCTGCGGATGTCGAACCTGATGCTGCTCGAATCGGCGCTGACCGACGCGGGCCGCGAAGAACTGCACGCCGCCGTGCACCATTGACGAGGGATCCATGAGAACCGACTCTTTCATCCTTATCACGCTCTTCCTGCTGGCCTCGACGGCAGCGGCGCAGGGAACCGAACCGACCCCTCTGACGCTGGACGGCGCGCTGCGGCTCGCCGTGCGTCACAACGCCGACCTGCGCACCGCCCGTCTCGAGATGGAACGCTCCGACGCCCGCGTCAGCGAGGCGTGGGGCTACACGATGCCGACCGTGGACCTGAGCGGCACGTTCAACCACATGCTCACCAAGCCGAAGAGCTACTTCCCGGACGCCATCTACTATCCGCTCGTGAAACTGATGGACTCCACCGCGAAGGTGCCGAAGCCGACCGGACAGCTCATCGAGCTCCCGTTCTCGATGACCCCCACGAACTCGGCGAACGCCTCGCTCAACGTGCGGCAGATCCTCTTCAACGGCTCGGTCTTCGTCGGCGTCGGCGCCGCCACCATCTACTCGCGGCTCTCCCGCGACCTGTACCGGCAGAAGAAGGTCGAGACGGTGACGAAAGTGCGCAAGGCGTACTTCGGCGCGCTGCTCGCCAAGGACGCCCTCGCCATGATGCGCGGCAGCCTGCGGAACGCGGAGGAGAACCTGAAGAACGTGCAGCTGATGCGCACGCAAGGTATCGTCTCCGAGTACGACGAACTGCGCGCGACGGTGGGGGTGGACAATCTGCGCCCTCTCGTGCTGCAGTCCGAAACGAACTTCGACCTGGCCGTCACCAACCTGCGGAACACCGTCGGCGTCGGCGATACGGTGACGCTCGAACTGTCCGATTCGCTCGTGCTGCGCGAGGCGGACGAGTCCGTCGTGCTCACGGCGGACCGGACCGTGCAGGAATCGAACCCGGCGGTCGGCATCCTGCGTCAGCAGATCGAACTGAACGACGCCTCGGTCATGGCCGAGCGGGCGAACTACCTCCCCACCGTCGTGGCGTTCGGTTCGTACTCCTACACCGCCATCAAGGACGATCTCCGCATCTCGACCAACGACTTCTACAATCAGGCGCAGGTGGGGCTGTCGTTCTCGCTGAGCCTCTTCCAGGGACTGCAGACCCGCGCCCGGGTGGAGCAGGCGACCCTCGACCGGCAGAAGAGCGAGGAGCAGCTGGCGAGCCTCGAACGGAACCTCGCGCTCGGCGTCCGTTCCGCCGTCGGCACGCTGCGGCAGGCGCGCAAACGGGTCGACGCGCAGCAGAGGACGGTCGAGACCGCCGAACGGGGGTACAAGATCGTGACCGCGCGCTTCCTCGCGAGCGCGGCGACGCAGCTCGAAGTGAACGACGCCCAGGTGGCCCTCACCCAGGCGCAGGTGAACCGGATGCAGGCCGTCTATGATTATCTCGTCGCCGTTGCGGACCTCGACGCCCTGCTCGGCAGGATTCCCGACGCCGCCGCCGAACCCGAAGAGTAGGCCGGGACTCCTGTCCCGGTAAAATGTAAGCCGGGACGTCAGTCCCGGCAAAAGTAGGCCTGGACTCTGTCCCGGCGTAAAGCATTACAACGACGCAGGCCGGGACATGAGTCCCGGCTCGATTTGCTCCAACGCTCAGGCCGGGACAGGAGTCCCGGCTCGATTTGCTCCAACGCTCAGGCCGGGACAGGAGTCCCGGCCCACAGTGAAGAACCGAAAGGACCATTACGATGAAGAACCACATGATGCTTCCGTTCCTCGTCCTGCTGCTGGCGGCGGGGTTCAGCTCCTGCTCGAAGGAGAAACCGGCGGACCAGGGCCAGGCCGTCCAGCCCGTCAACATCACCGTGCAGACCGTCCAGCCGTCGCCGATGACGGACGGCGTACAGGTGGCGGGCGCGGCCAAGGCGCTGGAGGATGTGATGATGAGCCCCGAAGAGGGGGGCATCGTCAAGGAATGGAAGAAGAAGAAGGGGGACGCGGTGAAGAAGGGGGACCTCATCGTCACGCTGAAGGACGAGGTCATCAAGGCGAGCTATGAGGCGGCGGACGCGCAGTACAAGATGGCGCAGCTCACCGTGGACAAGCAGCGGTCCGTCTACGAACAGAACGGCATCAGCGAGCTCCAGTTCAAGAACATGGAGTACGGCCGCGACGCCGCCAAAGCGAACGCGGAGCTGATGAAGGCGCGCTGGGAACGGACGCAGCTCCGCAGTCCCATCGACGGCGTGGTGGACAACACCGTACCGAACGCCGGCGAGATGGCGCCCCCCGGCGTCCCCATCGCCCGCGTGGTGAACACCGCCGTCATCAAGGTGCAGGCCGAGATCCCGGAGATCTACTCCGGCACCATCAGGTCGGGGACCGAAGCCGAGGTCACGTTCGACGCCGTGCCGGACCTGGCGCTGCAGGCGAAGGTCTCCTTCGTCGGTTCCACCGTCAACGCCGCCAACCGGACGCTGATGGTGGAGTTCCTGCTCCCCAATCCGGGCGGACGTATCAAGCCGGAGATGGTGGCGAAGGTCACCGTCGTCCGCCGTAAGAAGACCGACGCGGTGCTCGTGAGCGAGAACCTGGTGCAGCTGGTGGACCGCGACCGCCACGTGGTGTACGTGGAGTCCAACGGCGCCGCCGAAGAACGGCGCGTGACGCTCGGCGGCCGGCAGGGGAACCGCGTGGAAGTGACCTCCGGACTGAAGGCGGGCGACCGCCTCATCGTCTCGGGATACCAGAAACTGGTCAACGGCACGCCGGTCATCGTCACCCAATAACGGAATCGCGCGTCCCGGCGCGGACGCGAGGAGAACACCCATGAAGATCTGGAACATAGCGGTCGACAACAAGACGGCGGTCTACCTGCTCATGCTGCTCATCGTCGTCTTCGGCTGGACCTCGTACCGCGACCTCCCGCGCGAGGCGACGCCGGACATCACCATCCCCCTCGTCATCGTCTCGACGCCGTACATCGGCGTCTCCCCCGTGGACATCGAAGGGCTCATCTCCCAGCCGCTGGAACGCGCGCTCAAAGGACTGAAGGACATCAAGCAGATCTCCTCCGTCTCGAAGGAGGGCCTCTCCACCATCCGCGTGGAGTTCAACACGGGGGTGGACATCGACGAGGCGCTGCGGCGGGTCCGCGACAAGGTCAACTCCACCCGCAATCAGCTCCCGGCGGACATCCTCGATCCCATCGTCTCCGAGATCAACTTCAGCGAGTTCCCCATCATGTACGTCAACGTCGTGGGGGACGTCGGCGTCGCCCGCCTGAAGAAGATCGCCGAAGGGCTCCAGGACCGCATCGAAGCGGTCCAGGGGGTGCTGCGGGCGGACGTCACCGGCGGGCTGCAGCCCGAGGTGCAGGTGAACGTCGACGTGTACCGCATGAACGCGTACCAGGTGAGCTTCGACGACGTGTCGGGGGCCATCCGCATGGAGAACCTCTCCATCCCCGGCGGCACCATCGAGACGAGCGAGAAGAACCTCACCGTGCGCGTCCCCGGCGAGTTCAAGCAGGTGAAGCCGCTGGAGGACATCGTGCTGAAGATCCAGAACGGCAAGCCCATCTACCTGCGCGACGTGGCGACGGTGACGTATTCGTTCGAGGACCGCGCCACCTACGCCCGGCTCAACCACGCCGAGGTGGTGTCGCTCGCCGTGCGGAAGCGGGCGGGCGAGAACCTCATCCGCATCGCGGACGACGTGAAGGCCATCGTCGCGGCGGAACAAGCTTCGCTCCCCGCCGGCATCCGGCTCGAGGTGTCGAACGACCAGTCGCGCTTCATCAAACGGATGGTGCACGAGCTGGAGAACAGCATCTACACCGGCATGTTCCTGGTGGTGCTGTCGCTCTTCATGTTCTTCGGCTTCAAGAACTCGCTCCTCATCTCGACCGCCATCCCTCTGTCGATGTTCGTCGGCTACATCGTGCTCGGCGCCATGGGCATCACGCTCAACGTCGTGGTGCTGTTCGCGCTGGTGCTGGCGCTCGGCATCCTGGTGGACGACGCCATCGTCGTCATCGAGAACACGTACCGCCACCAGCAGGAGTACAACGAGCCGCCGAACTCCGCCGCCAAGAAGGCGGCCGGCGAGGTCTTCGTGCCGGTGCTCACCTCCACCGTCACCATCCTCTCGGCCTTCGTGCCGCTCCTCTTCTGGCCCGGCATCGTCGGCGAGTTCATGAGCTTCCTCCCCATCACGCTCATCGTCACGCTCACGGCCTCGCTCTTCGTCGCGTACGTCATCAGTCCCGTGCAGGCCGCGTCATGGATCGACTACCAGAAGGAGATCGCGAAGGCGCGCTACAACCTCGAGCATCCGCACTGGTACCGGAAGTACAATCCCTTCACCATCCTGTACCATAAGGTGGACGAGCAGTTCTTCCCGTGGATGCAGCGGCAGTACGTCGTCGCCCTCCGATGGACCCTGCAGCATAAACGGACGACCATCCTCGGCTCGCTCGGTCTGCTGGCGTTCGTCATCGTCCTGTTCGGCGTCTTCAACAAGGGGGTCGAGTTCTTCCCCAACACTGAACCGTCGCAGGTGAGCGTCAGCATCGAGTGCCCCTCCGGCTCCTCGCTCGAGGTCACCAACGCCGTCGCCGCCATCGTCGAGGAACGGCTCAAGACCATCCCCGGACGGCAGGACATCGAATTCATCTCCACCAGCGTCGGCACGTCGGACGACATGTTCGACATGGGGGGACAGGGAACTTCCAACAAGGGACGCGTCGCCATCAACTTCCACGAGAAGACCCTTCGGCAGCAGAGCACCTTCGAGACGATGGAGGAGATCCGGAAGACCACCCTCGGCATCGCCGGGGCGGACCTCCGCCTGACGAAGCAGCAGATGGGCCCGCCGGTCGGCTCACCCGTCAGCATCGAAGTGTCGGGCGAGGACTACGGCCAGCTCGCCGAACTGAGCCGGCGCATCCGCGCCGCCGTCAAGGACATCCCCGGACTGGTGGACCTGAAGGACGACTACAACACCGGACGCCCGGAGGTGGAGATCATCGTGGACCGCGAGAAGGCGGGGCTCTTCTACACCAGCACCGCGCAGATCGCCTCCACCGTGCGCGCCGCCATCGCCGGCGTCGAAGCGTCCAAGTACCGCGTCGGCGAGGACGAGTACAAGATCCGCGTCCGGCTCAAGGAGGACCAGCGCACCGCCCCGGCGGACCTGGAGAACCTCCGCATCAACTTCATGAACCGGCGCGGACAGCTCCTCTCCATCCCCCTCACGTCGGTGGCGGACATCCGCCGCACGACGTCGGTCACCGACATCCGGCGGAAGGACCAGAAGCGCGTCATCACCGTCTCCGGCGACGTCTCCGGACGGGTCCAGTCCGAAGTGCTCAAGGATGTCCAGGCCCGCATCGCCGGCATCGCCATGCCGAACGGTTACGGCGTGAAACTGACCGGGTCGCAGGAAGAACAGCAGAAGGCGTCGGACTTCCTCAGCCGCGCGTTCGTCATCACCCTGCTGCTCGTCTTCCTCATCATGGTGATGGAGTTCAATTCCATGAAGGTCCCCTTCGTCATCATGCTCTCGGTGCTCCTGTCGCTCATCGGCGTGCTCATCGGACTGATGGTGACGCAGACGCCGCTCAGCGTGATGATGACCGGCGTCGGCATCGTGGCGCTGGCGGGCATCGTGGTCCGCAACGGCATCATCCTGCTGGACTTCGTGAAGCACAAGCACAATGAAGGAGGACTGTCGCTGGACGACGCGCTGCTCGAAGCGGGACGCGTGCGTCTCCGTCCGGTGCTCCTCACCGCCGCCGCCGCGGTGCTCGCCCTCATCCCGATGGGGACGGGGGTGGACTTCAACTGGTCCGAGTTCAAACTGGTCACCGGTTCCGAGAGCGCCGGCTTCTGGCGTCCGCTCGCGGTCGCCATCATCTTCGGACTCTCCATCTCCACATTCCTCACCCTCATCGTAGTGCCAACGGCGTTCTCGTACGTGGACGAACGGACCGAAGCGGTGAAACGGTGGATCTCCGGACGGTTCGAAGGGAGCGGTCCGGTATGACCGGCGTGAAACAACGGCTTGTGCAGCTCCTGACCGGCGCGGCGCTGCTGCCGATGCTCTTCGGAACGTCGCCGACGCCGGAGCCGCAGACGGAACACCGCGTCCGGGGGAACATCCTCCGCACGTCCGGCGGACCGAAACAGAACTACGTGGTGGCCCTGCAGGCGTATCCACGGTGGTACGGGGCGGACAGCATCGTCACCCTTCCGCAGAATTCCGCTCCCTCCACGGCAGTGACCGATTCGAGCGGCGCGTTCACCCTCTCCGTCCGCTCATGGCGCGTCGATTCAGTGCGCGTGGTCGTGAGCCGTCCCGATGCGCCGCTGCTCGCATCCTCCGTTTGGATGGTCCCCGTCAGCGTGCAGGCGGTGCAAGCCGAACAGACGTATGATAAACCCGGGTGTGCCGGTTGCGGTACCGTCACCGAGACCGGTCTCTTCACCTCGCACTACCTCGCCGATTATCCCGCGGTGACCGTCGTTGTGCCGGAATGACCGCGCGCCGGAGGCATTGTTTCCGACCCCCTTTCGAGGGGGTTTTTTATTGCTTCCGAAGAATCCTTCTTCCGCTTCGATGCATCATACTGATGCATTCCGGTGAATTTCCCCGTATTTTTCACGAAAGAAAAGGCCGGAACCACCGTGTTCCGGAATGAAGCGACTATGAGCACATCGGCACCAAGGAAGATCCTCATCATCGGCGGCGTCGCCGGCGGAGCCACCGCGGCCGCACGCATCCGCCGTCTGGACGAGAGCGCGGAGATCACCGTGCTGGAAAAGGGACCGTACGTCTCCTTCGCCAACTGCGGACTGCCGTACTTCATCAGCCGCGACATCCAGAAACGTTCGAGCCTCATCCTGCAGACACCCGAAGGGTTCTTCAGCCGGTACCGCGTGAACGTGCGGACGAAGACCGAAGCGGTGAAGATCGATCGGACGGCGAAGAGCGTCACCGTACGCACTCCCGCCGGCGAAGAGACGCTCGGATACGACGCTCTCATCCTCGCGCAGGGGGGCTCTCCCATCGTGCCGAACCTGCCGGGAGTGACGCAGGAGCACGTGTTCAAGCTCTGGACCATCCCGGACATGGACCGCATCCACAAGTTCATCGAGGAGAAGAAGCCCGCCGCGGCGGTCGTCGCCGGAGGGGGATTCATCGGCCTCGAAATGGCCGAAGCGCTCCACGCGCGCGGCATCGCCGTGACGGTGGCGGAACTCGCGCCGCAGGTGATGATCCAGATGGACCCCGAGTTCGGAGCGATGGTGAAGGCGGGACTGGAAGCGCACGGCGTGTCGGTACGGACCGGCGCCGGTCTCGCGGAGATCCGTCCCGGAACGGTCCTCTTGAGCGACGGAACACAGGTCCCCGCGGACATGGTGCTCCTCTCCATCGGCGTGCGTCCCGAACTGACGCTGGCGAAAGAGGCGGGGCTCGATATCGGCGCGAGCGGCGGCGTGCTGGTGGACGAGACGATGCGGACGAGCGACCCGCACATCTTCGCGGCGGGAGACATGGTGGAGATCGCGCACAAGGTACACGGAAGGAAGGTGCGTATTCCGCTGGCAGGACCGGCCAACCGGCAGGGACGCATCGCCGGCACGAACGCGCTCGGCGGCTCCATGAAGTACCGCGGCGCCCTCGGCACCGCCGTGGTGAAGGTGTTCAACGCCACCGCCGCCGCGACGGGACTCACCGAGAAGGCGGCGCGCGAAGCGGGCTTCGAGACCGGTACGGCGTACGTCTTCAAGGACAATCACGTCACCTACTATCCCGGCGGGTCGCAGCTTTCGCTCAAGATCGTGTACGACATGAAGAGCGGCGCGCTGCTCGGCGGTCAGGCGTACGGCGAACATGACGTCGAGAAACGCATCGACGTGCTGGCGACGGCCCTCCACGGCCGCATGACGCTGGACGACCTCGCGGAACTGGACCTGGCGTACGCGCCGCCGTTCAACAGCGCCAACGACCCGGTCAACATGGCCGCCTTCATCGGACAGAACCACCGGAGCGGCTACAGCGTTCTGAAGACGCCGGCCGAAACGGCGGCGGAACGGGCCTCGAACGGCGGCCTCATCCTCGACGTGCGGACCATCGGCGAACGGAACAAGGGTCCGCTGGAAGAGGCGCTGCACATTCCCGCGGACGAACTGCGGGACCGGCTGGACGACGTGCCGAAGGGACGCCCGGTCTACCTGCTCAGCAAGGACGGCTTCCTCGGCCACACGTCGGCGCAGATCTTCAAGGCCGCCGGCTGGACGGAGGTCTACAACATCGCCGGCGGATACCTCGCTGCGAAGTTCGTCCCCGGTTGGAACTTCCGGTGAACGGCATCGAACATCAATCATCACTTCTATAAGGGAACACTATGTCTGACTTGCAGCAACTGATCAAAGCCGGCGCGCTCGTCGTCGATGTCCGCTCTACCGAGGAGTACGAGGATGAACACTATCCGAATGCGCTCAACATCCCCGTGGAGATGACGCAGGTGCGGATGAGCGAGTACGGCGACAAGAACCGCCCCATCATCGTGTATTGCGCCTCCGGCGCACGCAGCGCGTACGCCGCCCGGTTCCTCAAGGCGAACGGTTACACGAACGTCGTGAATGCCGGCGGTCTGTACGATATGCCGGACCCGTCGTAACGGACGATCCGGCAGTCAGGAGGATCCCCGGTTCGCCGCAAGGCGGCCGGGGATTGTTATTTCTGCACGGAACGGTGCATACGACCATCCGCATCGACCGAACCCAATGTCGTCTGTTTCGATCATCTGTATCCGTGTTGTAATGACAAGTCTGAACACCTGACCCCGGCCATCCTGAGCGGAGCCGAAGTATGGCCGGGAACTCAACTCTTCTTGCATCCGATCTAGTACTTCCCTTCTTAAAAGGATAGGGCCCGGCCATCCTGAGCGGAGCCGAAGGATGGCCGGGAACACTCTTCTTCTTGCATCCAGTCCAGTACATCCCTTTTATAAAAGATTAGCCCGGCCATCCTGAGCGAAGCCGAA
>WBUG01000157.1 GCA_008933835.1 Bacteroidota bacterium
CGGCGCGGTACCAGACCGCATCGGACCTCGGTCATTACGTGGGGGACATGCATCAGCCCCTCCACGCCACGGGGAATTACGACGGGCAGTTCAGCGGCAATAAAGGAATCCACTCCCGGTATGAATCAACCATGATGGGGAAGTACATCGGCTCGGTCTCCATCGTGAAGGATTCCGTGAAGTATATCAAGGACCCGATGACGTACATCTTCGGGTACATCCTCGAGTCCAATTCGTACACCGATTCCGTCATGGCGGCGGACCGGTACGCCGCGCCGCCGTCGGGATATAACGGAAGCGGTACGTTGCCGACGGACTACTACCAGAAATTGTGGGAACGGACGGCGGCATACACGAAACAGCGCGTCCAGAAGGCGACCGTCGCGCTCGCCAGTCTGTGGTACACCGCCTACATCAACGCCGGCGCCTTCTCCATTGCGCAGGTCCGGCCGGCCGGACCGGGGCATCCCGCCGTGCTCTCCCTGGAGCAGAACTACCCCAATCCGTTCAATCCCTCCACTTCCATATCCTTCGCCGTGGCGAAGGCCGGCCGCACCTCCGTGGAGATCTTCACCGCGGACGGACGCTCCGTCGGCGTCCTGGTGGACCAATGGATGGAACCGGGCCGCTTCCGCGCCGAGTGGAACGCCGCGTCGCTCCCCAGCGGAACGTACTTCTGCCGCCTGCAGGCCGGCGGTTCGTCCGTCACGAAGAAGATGCTGCTGTTGAAATAGGAGGCCACCCTCATGACACGACAGACCGCGCTCATCACCGGCGCCTCGGGAGGCATCGGGTACGAACTCGCCGGACAGTTCGCACAGGGAGGGTACGACCTCGTCCTCGTCGCACGCAGCGTGGAGGGGCTCAAGCATGCGGCGGACGGGCTGAGGGAACGGTGGAACACCGCCGTGCACATCGCGCCGTTCGATCTCGCTCTGCCCGGAGCGGCGGACGAGCTCTTCCAGCATACCCAGCGCAACGGGTTGACGGTGGACGTGCTCGTGAACAACGCCGGATTCGGCACGCATGGATTCTTCCATGAGATCGATCTGAAGGAGACCCTCGACCTCCTCAACCTGAACGTCACCGCCCTCACCCAGCT
>WBUG01000032.1 GCA_008933835.1 Bacteroidota bacterium
CGCGTTGTGTGCGGGGTTGTTGGTGAAGTGATGCAGTGAAATAGCGCAGCGGATCATCCCTTGCGAGGATGACAGGGAAGGCGGACGTGTCCGCCTTCTTTATTTTCTGCCGCCTCGTATTCTCGTTAGGATACGTACGCCTACCTGGTGTTGCTTTGTGCGGGGAATCAGCATCTTCCACGAAAAAAGATGCTGAATCGGTCGTAGAGCAACGCCCAACGCCCCGAGCTCGACCTGGTGTTGTTTGCTAGGTCGAGTCCCGATGATTTCAGTCGGGGCTTGTCGAGGGGCGTTCAGCATGACACGGTACTCCTTCATCGTCATGCTGAACACCGCTCAATCGTTGCTCTTCGCGGTGATTCAGCATCTATTCGAAAAGGAAGATGCTGAATTCCTGCCGAGGGACCGTCAGAGAGCGGGATTCAGCATGACGGGAGATGATTGTTGCGACCAAGCAGAGATCTTCATCATGCCCTCCGCGAAGTCCTCATGGCTTGAATCTCCGCTCTCGTCCGCCTCGTGTTCATCCCCCGTACAATTCCCTCGAACCCGCCGGCACTCCCATCATCTTCAGATACATGAAGAGCTCCGCCTTGTGGTTCAGGTGGTGCGCCACGGTGAAGAGGGCGTAGCGCCATTTCTCCTGCGGACCGAACTGCGGCGTGTCCACCAGCGAACGGTGGAACTCCTCCTCCGGCATCGTCTTGAACACATCGTACAGGAACTCCGCATTCTCCCGGTAGAGCTCCACCGCCCTTTCCACCGTCGCCGTTTCGATGCGCCGGTTGGCGAGCAGGATGTGGCGGAGCGACGGCAGCGCCCACTCGTTCGTCTTCAGTCCCTGCGCGTTGAACCGGAGCGCCTGCGCCATGTGGAGCATCAACTGTCCCGCGGTGAACGATTCGGGGGTCGGCTTCCATTCCGTCCGGTCCGCGGGGACGAGCCGGAAGAGCGCCTCGGTGGGCCGGAGCATCTGCTCGGCGTAATCGACGAACTGCAGCGGGGTCATGCGTCTCCTGCGGGTTGGTGGTCGAAGGACATCAGCTTTCCGGTTCCGCCTCGATGACGGTCCGGTCTTCCTGAATGAGGATGCGGAGCAGGTTCGGGCGGCAGCAGATCTCGCAGTCCACCGTGAGGGTCTGCCGGAGCCCGTCCTCCGGCTCGATGAAGATGGCGTTCTCTTCGCCGCAATAGGCGCAGAGAAAGGTGTCGTACAGGTCCATGGAACAAAATAGCCATCCCGGCGTCGAAAAACCAGGCCGGACCACCCCTGCCGAATCCGCCGAAAAACGCCCGTTCCGCCGGTCATCCGCAATACGGGCTTCCGGATTTGATTGCGAATCTGGCCTAAATTCATTAATTTTATATACTTACACCGATTTTCCCCCAACGTTCAACACTCATTCAGGAGAAGTACGGTATGCGTTCGATGTCGATGATGGCGTACGCCATGGTCCTGTTCCTCTTCCTCGGGATCGCCGGTTGCGGCGGTTCATACGTCGCGGACATCGCCGGAGAGAAGATCTCCACGGCGGAGTTCGAGCAGGTCTATGCGAAGAACAACGGCGGCCGCGAAGCGGCGGCGAAGAGTTCGGCGGAGGACCGGCAGAAGTTCCTCGATCTCTACGTCAAGTTCCGGCTGAAGGTGAAGGAGGCGTACGCGCTGGGGTACGATAAGGACCCGGAGCTGACCAAGGAGCTGGCCGAGTACCGTAAGAACCTCGGCGTCTCGTACATGCTGGACCAGGAGATCACCGGTCCGGCCATCGAGAAGATGTACCAGCGCCGGACGAAGGAGGTGCGGGCGAGCCACATCATGATGCGGCTCGAGGAATCCCCCTCCCCGGCGGACACGCTGGCCGCATGGACCGCCATTCAGAAAGTGTACGATTCGCTGAAAGCGGGTGGCGATTTCACGACGCTGGCGCGCAACAACTCGCAGGACCCGTCGGTCAGCTACAACGGCGGCGACCTCTACTACTTCACCGCCGGCGCGATGGTGCCCGAGTTCGAGGACATGGTCTTCTCCCTGAAGCCGGGCGAGACCGGCGTGGTGCGGACGCAGTTCGGCTACCACATCGTGAAGGTCACGGACATCAAGGACAATCCCGGCTCGGTGCACGTCAGCCACATCATGAAGCGCCTCGCCCCCCAGCCCGCGGCGGAGGAATCCACCGCGGCCGCGGCGGAGCTGCTGAAGGTGCGCGATTCCGTGATGCGCGGCGGCGACTTCGCCGAGTTCGCCCGCACGATGTCCGACGACACGTTCAGCGGCCAGCGCGGCGGCGACCTGGGTTTCGTGGAGCGCGGACGCACCGTGCGCGAGTTCGATGAGGCGATGTTCGGGCTGAAGGACGGCGAACTCTCCGGCATCGTCAAGACGCAGTTCGGTCTGCACCTGGTGAAGCGCCACGAGACGCGCGGCATTCCGGCGTTCAAGGAGCTCGAACAGCAGCTGCGCACCGAGTACCAGCGCAACCGCTTCCAGTACGACTACGACAACATGGTGGCCAAGATCAAGGCGCAGTACGCCTTCGCGGTGAACGACGCCTCGAAGCGCGCGTTCGCCGCCGCCGTCGACACCACGGCCACGACCAACGACGCGCGGTGGGATTCCACCGTCACCGACGCGGTGCGCGCCATGCCGCTCTTCACCTTCGGCGGCCGCTCCGTCTCCGTCGGCGCGGCCATCGCCGCCGCCGAACCGATGCCGGAACTGAAGGGGCTCCCGCTCAACGCCCCCTCGACCGTCGACGCCATCGTGGAACGGACCGGGAAGGAGTTCATCACCGAGCACCATGCGCGGCAGCTCGAGGCCCGCTTCCCCGACTTCGCCCGCACGATGAAGGAGTACGAAGAGGGTATCCTCCTCTTCAAGGCGGAGCAGGAGAACGTGTGGAACAAAGTGCAGCCGACCGATTCGGCGCTCCGGGCGTACCACGCCGCCCATGCGTCCGCCTACACCTGGCCGGACCGCGTGAACATCCAGGAGATCTTCGTCGCCACGGACAGCGCCGCGAAGGCGGTGAAGCAGGCGCTCACCGGATACACGACGGAGACCCTCGTACCGAAGAAGACCAGGGCGCGCTCCAAGAAGCCGCAGTTCGACACGCTCCGTACGGCGGTCGCCCCCATTCCGTTCGATTCGGCGGCGGTGCTGTACGGCACCCGCGCGGCGACGAAGGAACAGCGCGGCGCCTGGGGCCTGCTCCCGGCGTCGACCAACGACCTGACCAGCCGCGGCTGGCACATGGCGGCGGGGGATTCCACGCTCTACTTCCCCTTCGAGAATGGCTTCTCGTTCGTGAAGGTGCTGCAGAAGGACCCGGCGCGCGAGAAGAGCTACGAAGAGGCGCAGTCCGAGCTCTCCGGCGCGTTCCAGGAGTCCGAGACGAAGCGCATCGGCGACGAGTGGTACGAGTCGCTCCGGGCGAAGTACCCGGTGACGCTGAACCCCGAGGGACTGAAGAGCGCCTACAGCGGAACGGCAGTGAAGTGACGGCGTTCCGGTGACCTTCCTCCGCGCCTATACTGTCCCTCTCCTCCTGCTGCTCCTGCTGGCGGGATGCACCGAACCGGCGCCGCAGGGGGAGGTGGTGGCCCGGGTGAACACCACGGTGCTCACCACCGAGATGGTGCGCGAGAGCGCCGGTCCCGGCCGCGTGCTGACGGACG
Organism: Bacteroidota bacterium; assembly: GCA_008933835.1. Lineage (GTDB taxonomy): Bacteria > Bacteroidota > Ignavibacteria > UBA10030 > UBA8401 > SpSt-333. Next base: position 3,676 of record WBUG01000032.1, read on the forward strand.
ACGAGGTCCGCCAGTACGCCAACCGCTGGATCACCTCGCAGCTGCTGTACGAGGAGGCGAAGGCGCGGGGGTACGACGAGACGGAGGGGATCCGCCGCAAGGTGGAGGAGGCGCGGCGCCAACTCGCCGTGGCGGAACTGCTCGAGCGCGAGGTGTACGCCGCCGCCGAAGGCTCCGTCTCGACCACCGACGTGGCGATGTACTACCAGCAGCATACCGACGAGTACCTGCTCAAGGAGGACCTGGTGCGCCTCTCGGTCATCATCTTCCGCTCCTCCGATGCGGCGACGCGCTTCCGCGCCTCCGCGCTCGGCGGCACGGGGTGGGACGAGAGCGTGTCGCGCGTCCGTGCGGACCCCGATGCCGGAGTCCTCTCCCACTCCGATTCCCTCTTCTTCACGCCGGCGTCGCTCTATCCGCCGGAGCTGTGGAAGGTGGCCTCCATCCTCGGCATGTTCGAAGTGTCGTTCCCGGTCAACACCAGCGCGGGATACGTCGTGATGCGGTCGCTGGGACAGTACAAGAAGGGGAGCCTCTCCCCCATCCAGTACATCGCCGACGACATCCGTCACCGGCTCGCGATGGAGCGCCGGCAGCAGCGGTACGCGGAGTTCCTGCAGGGCGTGCGGCGCAAGCACACGGTCCAATACCAATATTCAACGCCGGACACTTCCGGCCTGGGAGTCCAATGACGAAGCCGTTCCTCCTCATCCTGACCATGCTCGCCGCGCCGCTCGCCGCACAGACCACGCTCGACAAGGTGGTGGCGGTGGTGGACCGCGAGGTCATCATGCTCTCGGACCTCACCTTCACCGTGCAGCAGGTGGCGCTCCAGAACCGGCTCGATCCCAACGCGCCCGACCTCCGCGAGCGGGTGCTGGACGGGATGATCAACGACAAGCTGGTGCTCGCGCAGGCCATCGAGGACAGCGTGGTGGTGACCGAAGAGGAGGTGACCGACCGGCTCGAACAGCAGATCCAGCGGCTCACCTACCAGGCGGGTGGACAGGAACAGCTCGAGAAGGTCTACGGCATGACCGTGAGCCGGATGAAGCGCGACTACCAATTCCGCGAGCTCATCCGCAAGCAGCTCCTCACGCAGAAGGTGCAGCAGCAGCGGCAGGCCTCCCTCTCCGTGTCGCGCCGCGAGGTGGAGGAGTTCTTCCAGACGTACAAAGACAGCATTCCGATGGTGCCGACCGAGTACACGCTGAGCCACATCTTCCTGAAGCCGCTTCCCGATTCGAGCGTGCTCCAGGCGATCCGGAACAAGGCGCAGGCGGTGGCGGACAGCATCAAGGCCGGCGGCGACTTCGCGGCGTTCGCGAAGCGGCATTCGTCCGACGGCTCCGCCGCGAACGGCGGCGACCTCGGGTTCGCGCGGCGCGGGTCGTTCGTGAAGGAGTTCGAGGAGGTGGCGTTCACCTTGCGCGAGAACGAAGTGTCCAAACCGGTGAAGACGCAGTTCGGCTTCCATGTCATCCAGCTGATGGAACGTCGCGGCGACGCGGTGCGGACGCGGCACATCCTCTTCCCTATCGAGATGTCGAAAGCGAACGACGATTCCGCCGTGGCGCGGCTCGGCCGCATCCGGGCGGAGGCGCTCGCCGGAGGGGATTTCGGGGTGCTGGCGCGGAAGCATTCGGAGGACCCCGACACGAAGGACGTGGGGGGCGACCTCGGGAAGGTGGCGGCGGACCAGCTCGATCCCTCGTACGCCGATTTCGTGACCGCGGCGAAGGGGGGCGACATCAGCGAGCCGCGGCGGGTGCCGTACCAGAACGCCTACGGCTACCACATCATCTACGTCCGGGCGGTGACCCCGGAGCACACGGTGAACCTGCAGGACGACTATCCGCGGCTGGAGCAGCTGGCGCTGCAGTTCAAACTCTCCAACCAGTATCAGCAGTGGGTGGAGGAGATGCGGAAGAACATCTACTGGGAAAAGAAATTGTAACTACCGGCGAAAATCGTTATCTTAAACCACTTTTCGAAACATTCTTAGGGTGAAGGGAACCAATGGCACAGCATAAATCCTCCGAAAAACGCATCCGCTCCACCGCGCGCCGCAGCGCCCGGAACGCCGAGCAGAAGTCGACCATGAAGACGCTCATCAAAAAGGTCCGGTCGGAGAAGGACAAGACGAAGGCGGAAGTATTCCTGAAAGAGACCGTGTCGGTGCTGGACAAGCTCGCGCGGAAGAACGTCATCCACCCCAACAAGGCGGCGAACCAGAAGTCGAAGCTGACGAAGGCGGTCAACAAGCTGAAGTGACGTCGTCCGGAACCCCGGAAAAGAGAAAAGGCGGCCCATGGCCGCCTTTTTCGTTCCATCCCCTCCCTGTTCCTCCGCTACACCAGTCCGTCCTTCTCCATCTTCAGCTGCTGCAGTTCGCGTACACGCTGCTGGAACTCCGCGGTGCGTCCGGGCTGCGAGAACATCAGGATCTCGTACGCCTGGATGGCGGCCTGGTACTCTCCCTGGGACGCGTAGATCTCCGCCAGGGTCGGGGTGATCATGCCGGCGTCGAACGAGCCGGAGGAGGCCGGTTCTTCGGCCGGTGGTTCGGGCGCCGCGCCGGCCTGCGGCACGATGCGCTCTGCGTTCTGCAGACGTTCCGCCAGGTCGTCGAAGTTCTCTTCCGGTTCCGCCGCGCTTCCCCCCGTCATCTCCGCGAAGAGCGCCGCCTGCTCGGGAGAGGCGAAGATCATCTGCGGTTCTTCCTCCGCCGGCGCGTCCGCAACGGCGGGGGTCTCCGGTTCATGGGCGATCGCGGCGGCAGGAAGTTCGTCCGGTTCCACAGAGAACTCGCGGAGCGGTTCCGGTTCCTGCTCCGTCTCCGGTGCGGCGGTGACCGGCGCGTCGGAACGGTTCAGGTACTCGTCGAGCGCGATGGTCTCCATGCCGCCGATCCGCGCCTGGTTCTGCTGATAGTACTCGTCGTGGGACGGGAAGGGCTGTCCCGGTTCCGCCGGAGCGAAGAACTCCGTGCTCTCCGCCGTTGACACCGTCGCTTCGCTCATGCCGGAGAAACCCATCTCCTCCTCGGTCGGCATCTCGAACACCGGCGCGCTTTCCTGCACGGAAGCCGGAGAGGGCTCGACGGCGACGGGGTTCTCATCCTGCAACACGGCGGCGGCCGGAGCGGGGGGGACGAAGTAGTCTTCGTCCGTCGTACGGTCGGAGCTGTCCGGCTGCTGTTCCATCGTGCGGAGCAGCGCCGGCACGGTGCGGTTGTACGGCGACAACGTGAGCGCGGCCGCAAAGGCTTCTTTCGCCTTCGAGAACTCCTTCAGCGCGATGTGAGCCTTGCCGAGGACGATGTATCCGGCGTAGTAGTCGGGATAGGTCGCGATGCCGTCCTGACAGACCTTCAGCGCTTCGACGTTCTTCTCCTGCTGCAGATAGAGGTCCGCCAGCCGTGCAAAGAGGGGCGACAGGGGATTCTCCGCTATCTTCTGCGAGAGGAACTCGATATCGAACTCGATGGTGTCCATTGTGAACAAAAATAGCTGAGTTCCCCCTCAATTGCAAGATTGCTTTGTTTTTCTTCGGATTGTTGAGTACCGTGATGTGCCAACAGCATGAACACGATCACCGGCATCATCTGTGAAGTTCCCGGAGCGGGGTCCGCTCCGGCCATCCTCCGCCGTCTCACGACCGCCGCGTTGGCCGTTTCCACTGACGGTTTCGCCCTCTCCCTGCCCGTTTCGCCGACGACGGTCATCGGTCCGGAGACGCTACCGTTCACATTCGCCGTGTCGGGTACCGGACTGTTCCGAGAAAGAGGACGGGTACGCATCCTCGCCGCCGATGACTGGGCGGAGCGTCTCGCTCCGGACGAGCCCCGACTGGGGGACCTCAACGGACATTACATCGCCGTCCGCCGACGCGGGAACCGGACCGAGCTCTTCAGCGACCGGGCCGGATTGCGTACGGTGTACATCGGGCGAACGGAATACGGCTGGATCTTCAGTTCGCGGCTGGACGTGGTGTGCCGGGATGTGCCGGACGCCGGGATCGACTGGCGGACGTTCGGTTCACGCTGGCTGCTGCTGCAGCAATGTTCGCACCGCAGTCCCGTCCGCGGAGCAGTGAAACTCCCGCCGAACGGCCGGTTCCGGGTCGAGAACGGCTCGCTCACCGTCACCTCCTCTCCCTGGATGAAGTTCGACGGCGTCACCGATGCGGAGACGGTGGCCGGAACCATCGCGGCCTTCACCGCGCCCATGGACAGAACGGTCTCCCTGGGCCTGTCCGGCGGACTCGATTCCCGCGTGCTGCTCTCCGTCGCATTGTCATCGAAAGTCCCGTTCGCGGTCCACTCGTTCGGAGAGCGGACCGATGCGGACGTGGCCCTTGCCGAACGGATCGCCGCCCGAGAAGGGGTCCCGTTCAACCACCTTCAGCAGCCGTTCCCCTCCCGCGACCGGTGCGTCGCATTGATGCAGGAGTACGTGCGCACCTCCAATCTCGTCGACGGCGCCGCATCGTCCGTCCGGCTGGACCAGTACCCGCTCATCATCGGCGGCGCGGTGATGCTCGACGGCGGGAACGGCGAGATCCTCCGTCGTCAGTTCCTGCAGCGGGCGGCCGTCACCGCCTCGGACGACCTGCGGCACCGCCGGACCGAACGGCTCTTCCCGGCGTTCACGCTGCGCCGTGCGGACATCTTCTCCGGTCCGTTCCTTCGGGAGATGCGGAGCGGAGCGGAGGAGGACCTTCATGCATCTCTGCACTCGCTTCCGCCGCCGGACGAGATCGGGCTCGCCGACTTCCTCGACGGATGGTCGGCGCTCTTCCGCATCCCCGTCGTCGCGTGCGATGAACAGGGACGGCTGGACGGCATCCTGACGAACTACATGCCCTTCTCCCAGCCGGACCTGCTGCAGCTCGCGGTCCGTCTGCCGGAGCGCGAGCGAAGGAACAACCGTTTGATGAAGCGGATCATCCGCGAACACCGTCCGTCGCTCGCCCGATTCCCGCTGGTGAAGAACGGCGTCCGGTATCCCTACCGTCTCACCACGCTGCAGGCGCGCGCATGGAGCGCCCTTGCGCGCCGCTTCGCGCATTCCGCCGATCCGTTCCTGCACCGGTTCCTCGATGCGGTGAAGGAGTTCGCGCTGGACACGCTCGGGTCCGCCGCGACGGCGCGGTACGACGCGTACGACCTTGCGGCGGTACGCCGGGCGGTGGAGGGATACTACCGCAGCGAACGACGGTACGGCGGAACGGTCAACTGGTGGCTGGCCTTCGAGGTCTGGAGACAGGGGATCGAGAACGAAAAAGCCGGTCATTGAGGACCGGCTTTTTCGTTGGACAGCGATCGATGCAGAGCGTCAGGCCGCGATGGGCTCCACCGTCAGATCCATCTGCGCCAGTTTCACGCGGCGCGCTTCGAGCGCCTGCTGCACCGAGAGGTAGGCGACGAAGCCGTAGCCCATGGTGAACAGCAGCTGGAACGGCACGGCGGCGATCTCCAGATAGTAGAGCGACGCGAGGGCGCCGGCCCCGCAGTAGAGCGCCAGCGCGATCTCGATGATGACGGTCCAGCTGAACTTCACCGGCACGTACTTCTTGTCCTTCCACGACTGCTTCTTCCCTTCGATGCCGTACTTCGGCGTGCGGACGAACTCGCTCTTCCGTTTGAACAGCCCTTCGAGCACCGCCTTGCTGTTGTTCACCGCGAAACCCATGCTCCCCGCCATGAAGACCGGGAAGAGGAAGATGCGGCGGCGCCAGTCGGGGTAGATGTCCTTCTGCGAGTACAGGTAGAAGAGGAACGAACCGATGAACGCCAGCACGAAGACCGACATGAAGTCGAAGTACGCGTCGAACCCGCCGGCGTGCTTGATGAACGTGAGGGGGACGTTCAGGAGGCTCGCCAGGATGATGAACGGGAAGACGATGTTGTTCGTCAGATGGAACGTGCTGTGGAACTTGATGCGGAACGGGATGTCGGACCTCCACACCATGGGGAGGAGCTTCCGGGCGGTCTCGATGGCCCCCTTGGTCCAGCGGAACTGCTGCGACTTCAGCGCGTTGATCTCCGCCGGCAGTTCGGCGGGCGAGGTCACGTCGCGGAGGAACTTGAACTTCCAGCCCCGCAGCTGCGCGCGGTAGCTCAGGTCCAGGTCCTCGGTGAGGGTGTCGGACTGCCAGTCGCCGGCGTCCATGATGCACGAGGTGCGCCACACGCCGCCGGTGCCGTTGAAGTTGATGAAGTAGCCCGCCTTGTTCCGGATGTTCTGCTCGATGACGAAGTGACCGTCGAGCGCCATCGCCTGCGTGCGGGTCATCAGCGAGTAATCGCCGTTGAGGTGCTCCCACCGCGTCTGCACCATGCCGATGGAGGGGTCGGTGTCGAAGTACGGGACGGTCATGCGCAGGAACTCCGGCTTCGGGATGAAGTCCGCGTCGAAGATGGCCACGAACTCGCCCGCCGCGGTCTTCAGCCCCTCCTTCAGCGCCCCGGCCTTGAACCCCTTGCGGTTCGGACGCCGGACGTGGTGGATGATGTATCCCTGCTCCTGCTTCTCACGGACGATGCTGGCGACGAGGTCCACCGTCTCGTCGGTGGAATCGTCCAGCACCTGGATCTCGAGCTTGTCCTTCGGATACTCGATGGCGCACGAGGCGTCGATGAGCCGGCGAACGACGTACATTTCATTATAGAGCGGAAGCTGGATGGTGACCATCGGCGTCCGGGTCAGCGGCAGGACGCCGTCCACCTCGTTGCGGTGACGGTAGTAGTGGTAGACCATGACGAAGCCGTGAGCGCCGAAGACGAAGAGGATGCTCAGGCAGACGATGTAGGCGATGAGAATGATGTGTTCCATGGTTGTGATGTGTATGTGGGGAGATGGTATAACTATTTTCCGGTTCGCAATTCCGCCGATGATTGATTCATCGGTTCATTGCTTCATTGACTCATTCAAAGACTGTCCACTGTTCACTGTTCACCGATCACCATCCTGAAACGGTCTCGAGCAGGATGTCCTCCGCCACGCGGTTGATGGCCGTTTCGAGCGCGACGGCGCGGGTCTGCTGTCCCTGCGTGTACTCCCCCCAGTTGGAGAAGTCCTTCTCCCACACCTTCTTCCGCAGCTTCATGTCCGTGAACGAGGCGCGCACGATGACGGTGACCTTGCGCGTGGTGACGATGTCGTTGCCGGTGATGACCTGCGGCGCGTCCACGATCTGGACGATGGAGCCCTCCACGACGGAGTCCGAGGTGAGACGCTCGCCGATCTCCAGATTGTTGTCGTTCCGGAAGAGTTCGATGACCTTCTGCGTGAACTTCTCGCGCAGTCCCGCTTCGCCGAAACCGCTCACGTCCTCGAACAGCGGCACGGCGACGGTCTTGAGGTGCGGCGGCACCGAGGCGCCGGTGAACGTGTAGCAGCCCGCAGCGGCGAAGGCCAGGGCCAGGAACGGCAGGAGGAGCGCCTTCCGGCGGACGGTGTTGCGGTTGACGTGCACGTTCACAGTCCGTACTCCTTGATCTTCCGGTACAGGGTCCGTTCGGAGATGTTCAGTTCGTCCGCGGCGAGGCGGCGGTTGCCGTGGTACTTCTTCAGCGCCGTCTCGATCATCCGGCGTTCCATCTCTTCCAGAGAGAGGACCTCGGTGACGGAGGAGACGCCCGGCGCCCCCGGAGCGATCCCGGCGGCCGCCATCCCCTTCAGCAGGTTCTTCACCTCCAGCAGGTCGTTCTTCAGTTCGATGAGCGCGCGGTAGAGGAGCTGGCGTTCGTCGAAGTCCGACTGCTTCGGCATGAGCATCGGCAGCGGCCGCTCCTCCGCGCCGGCGCGGAGGTACTTCCGCACGTCGTCCGCCTCGAGCCGTCGTCCTCGCTCGATGACGAGCATGCTCTCGGTGACGTTGCGCAGCTCGCGCACGTTGCCGCTCCAGTAGTGCGCCTTCAGCAGCTCCATCGCTTCGGGACTGATGCCGGCGAACGGGATGTGGTTCTTGGCCGAGAGTTCACGCACGAACTTCTCGAAGAGCAGCGGGATGTCGTCGCGCCGCTCGCGCAGGGCCGGGATGCGCACGTTCACGGAACGGAGCCGGTAGAAGAGGTCCTGCCGGAAGTGGCCGCTGCGCACCTCCTGCTCCAGGTCCTTGTTCGTCGCGGCGATGACGCGCACGTCCACCGTGCGGGCGGAGGAGGAGCCGACGCGGAGGAACTCGCCGTTCTCGAGGATGCGGAGGAACTTCACCTGCGTGGCGACCGGCAGTTCGCCGATCTCGTCCAGGAAGATGGTGCCGCCGTCCGCCAGTTCGAAGTACCCCTTCCGTTCGCTGCTCGCGCCGGTGAAGGAGCCGCGTTCGTGCCCGAAGAGCTCGGATTCGATGATGCCCTCGGGGATGGCGCCGCAGTTCACCGTCACCATCGGTTTCTTCGCCCGCGCGCTCGCGCCGTGGATGGCGTGGGCGATGACCTCCTTGCCCGCGCCGCTCTCGCCGGTGATGAGCACCGTGATGTCCGTGGGGGCGACGTGCTGCACCACCTGGACGATCTCCTGCATCTCCAGGGAGTCTCCGATGATGCCGAACCGCTGCTGGAATTCCTTCCGTTCCATCGTCATCGCTTCACCAGGAACCAGTCGAGGTTGTGCCGTGATTTCAGCTCGGCACCGAAGGTCCGCGCCGCGGTCTCGGCCGTGAATCCTTCGAACGCCACGGCGTAGACCGCCTTGGCGCCGCTGATCTTCATGAACACCGTTGCGGGGCGTCCCACCGTCTGCGTGAGCTCCTTCGCCTGCCGCTGCGCGGTGGCTTCCTGCGAGTAGACCCCCACCTGGACCGCGAATCCTGTGCCGGCGGTACGGACCTCCGGTGCGCTCACGGCCGGAGCGGGGGCAGGTTCGGGTTCGGTACGCGCCGACGTCGCCGGAGGGGCGGTCACCGGGATGCGTTCCGCCACGTTCACCGGTTTGGTGGCGTACACGGAGGAGGGATACTGCGCGTTCAGCTGCGCCATCTTCGCTTCGGCGGTCTTGTACAGACCGACCGCATAGTAGTATTGGTACACGCGGAAGAGCGCGTCGTCCGCCCAGACATCCTTCGGGAAACGGTCCACGACCGCCTGGTACTTCCGCACCGCCTGGTCCCCGTTGGCGGTGAGGGCGGCGTCGAGGTAGAGCACGCCGGGATCGTTCGGCGAGGTGCGGAGCAGTTCCTGCACCTGGGTGCGCACTTCGGCGTCGCGGCCGACGCTGATGAGGTCGAGGCGGGCGCGGACGTCCTGCTCGCTCACCTGGGCCGCGGTCGGAACCGCGGCGAGGGCCGTCATCAGGATGAGGGTCTTCATGTCAGTTCGCTCCCGTGATGAGGGTTCCGAAAAGGGTGTGGGCGTTGGCGCGGTCGATGCGGACGCGGCGGTACTCTCCGGGGGCGGCGGAACCGCGCGCGAAGACCACTTTCTTGTTCGTATCGGTGCGGCCGAGCAGGTCGTCCGCGGAGCGCGAGCTGTCCCGTTCCGCCAGCACCTCCACCTCGCTCCCGATCATCGCCCGGTTCAGGTCGCCGGAGATCCCTTCCTGCAGCGCGATGATCTCGTTCAGCCGTTCGTTCTTCACCTCGTCCGGCACGTCGTCCCCCATCTCCCACGCTTTCGTGTTCTCGCGCGGAGAGTACTTGAACATGTACGCGCCGTCGTACCGCACTTCGTTCATCAGCGCCACGGTCAGCGCGTGATCCCCGGCGGTCTCCGTGGGGAACCCGGCGATGATGTCGGTGGAGAAGCTGACCCCGGGAATGGCGCGGCGGATGCGCTCCGTCAGACGGAGGTACTGTTCCACCGTGTACGTGCGGTTCATCAGTTTCAGCACGCGGTCCGAACCGGACTGCACCGGAAGGTGGATGTAGTTGCAGATGTTGTCGTGCGTCGCCATCGCTTCGATGAGCCGGCCGCTCATGTCCTGCGGGTGCGACGTGGTGTACCGTACGCGCATGGTGCGGTCCACCCGCGCCACCGCGGTCAGCAGGTCGGCGAAGTCGTACGTGCCGTCGTGGTAGGAGTTGACGTTCTGCCCGAGCAGCGTCACCTCTTTGAACCCCCGTTCGCTGAGTCCGCGCGCCTCCTGCACGATGCTCTCCAGCGTCCGGCTCCGTTCGCGCCCGCGGGTGAACGGCACCACGCAGAAGGTGCAGAACTTGTCGCAGCCGCGCATCACGGAGAGCCAGGCGGTGATGCCGTCCGTGCGGAGGGGGGTGACGTCGTCGTAGTTCTCCACGCGGGAGAGCTTCACGGCGATGCCGCGCTGTCCGGCGTACGCGTCCTCCACCAGCTTCGGCAGCCGGCGGTACTCGTCCGGTCCCACCACCAGGTCCACCAGGTTGTTCCGTTCCACGAGCGAGACGCGCAGCCGTTCGGCCATGCACCCGAGCACGCCGATGAGCACGTCGGGGTTCTTCCGTTTGTACTCCTTCAGCTCCGACACGCGCTGATGGGCCCGGTGCTCCGCATTGTCGCGCACACTGCACGTGTTCACGAGAATGAGGTTCGCATCGGCCGGCCGGTCGGTCTGCCGGAATCCGGCATCCCCCAGAATGCTCAGCACGACCTCGGTGTCCGCCACGTTCATCTGGCAGCCGTAGGTCTCGATATATAATTTCCGTGTCGAATCGTTCATCATTGCGATACAAAAATACCGAAAGACTGACAGATGGACAATTCGGCCGTCCTACATTAATGAAAATTAATCCAATACGAATCGTTTTCGCCGATTTCACCGCCGAGTAAGGATTGCCAATTCGTCAGGAGGAAATTGTAACGATTGAATTCAGGGCAAAAAAGAGGTATGTTGAACCACTGCAATATTCCACTGGAACGGACACCTCTTCAAAAGGACACACATCATGAATCCCCAGAATTTCATCGCCGACATCCGCGCAAAAGCCAAACAGCTCAACAAGACCATCGTTCTGCCCGACGCCACCGATCCGCGGACCGTGAAGGCGGCGCGCATCCTGGCGGACGAGAAGATCGCGACGCCGGTGCTCATCGGACCGGCGGCGGAGATCGCCGCGGTGGCGCAGAAGGAGAACGTCCCGCTGCACGGCATCACGGTGATGGACCCGGCCTCCTCCGAACACTTCGCGGCGTTCGCGCAGAAATATTTCGAGCTGCGGAAGTCCAAGGGGATGCAGCTGCCCGAGGCGCAGGAGACGATGAAGAAGCCCCTCTTCTTCGGCGCGATGATGGTGCGCGAAGGGCTCGCGGACGGCAGTGTGGCGGGTTCGCTCTCCACCACCGGCGACGTGCTCCGCGCGGCCATCCAGATCATCGGCATGAAGGAGGGGATCAGCATCGTCTCCAGCTTCTTCGCCATGGTCTTCCCGGACAAGCTGCTCACCTTCGCGGACTGCGCGGTGGTGCCGGACCCGACCGCGGAACAGCTCGCGGACATCGCCCTCACCTCCGCCGAGAACCACCGGAAGATCACCGGCGAGGAGGCGCGCGTGGCGATGCTCTCGTTCTCCACCAAGGGGAGCGCGGCGCATCCGCTCGTGGAGAAGGTGCAGAAGGCGACCGCCATCGCGCAGCAGAAGAACCCGTCATTGAAGCTCGACGGCGAACTGCAGCTCGACGCCGCCATCGTGCCGAAGGTGGGGGCCTCGAAGGCGCCGGGCAGCATCGTGGCCGGCACGGCGAACGTGCTCGTCTTCCCGGACCTCAACGCGGGGAACATCGGCTACAAGCTCGCGCAGCGCCTGGCCGGCGCCGAAGCGATCGGTCCGGTGGTGCAGGGACTGAAACGCCCCGCCTTTGACCTCTCACGCGGCTGCAGCGTGGACGACATCGTCAGCACCACGGCGATCAATGCGGTGATCGGAGCGGTCTGACCAAAAAGAAATGCAGGAATGATGAACGCGGAACGAGGAACGCACCGCGAAGAACGAGAGTGGATAGACCAACAGCGCCCGTCATCAGAACGCCTCACCGGCACGGACCAGACCCGTGAGCGCGGCCAACAACGGAGGGCGCATTGGAAAAAGAGAACATCGTTCGCGAGCGGTCGTTCCGTTTCGCCGTGAAGGTCGTCGCGTTGTCCCGAACATTGTCCGAAGAACGGAAGGAGTTCGTGCTCAGCCGGCAACTGTTACGCTCCGGGACATCCATCGGCGCCAACATACGGGAGGCCGACAACGCCGAATCGAAAGCAGACTTCATTCACAAGATGTCCGTTGCCCAGAAAGAATGCGATGAGACGATCTATTGGTTGGAGCTCATGAACGCCTCAGGGATCATCAGCGGGACATCGTCCACGGAATTGGTGGATGATGCCGCCGAAATCCTGCGCATCATCAAACGGATCATCATTACCGCGAAAGCTTCGCTTCGTCCCTGACCAGAATCGGTCGGCTCACGCGATGCTGATCCGTTGTCCTATCGTTCATCATTCATCGTTTATCATTCATCCTCCATCATTCATCGTCCATTCTTGGTCTTTATGATCGCGCACGACTGGATCTCCTTCCTCTCTCTCCTTCCTCATCCCGAGGGGGGATACTACCGCGAGATCTACCGGTCCGAAGGGATGATCGCGCAGCCGAACCTGCCGTTCCGGTACAGCGGGGGACGGGCGTATGCGACGGCCATCTACTATCTGCTGGAGGGACATCAGGTCTCGTCGCTGCACCGGCTCCGGTCGGACGAGCAGTGGTTCCACATCGACGGCGGGGCGCTCACCATCCACCGCATCGCGCCGGACGGCTCCTACGAGGCGCACCGCATCGGAAAGAACACGGCAAAAGGGGAACGGCCGCATGCGATGGTGCCGCAGGGGCATTGGTTCGGGGGGAGCGTGGACGAACGGGATTCGTTCGCGCTGGTGGGCTGTTTCGTGGCGCCGGGATTCGACTTCGACGATTTCGAACTGGGTAAGCGGGACGAGCTGCTGCGCGCGTTCCCGCAGCATGCCGACATCATCACCCGGCTGACCCGGGACTGACCTCTCCTACCTCTTCCTCCACTCCGTCTCCACCGTCATCGCGATGCCGCCGCGGACGGCGTACGCCGCCGTCACACGGCACCGTCGCGGCTTCAGCGCCGCAACGAGATCGTCGAGGATGACGTTCACCGCATGCTCGTAGAAGGTCTCCTCGTTGCGGAAGCTCTGCAGGTAGAGTTTGAAGGACTTCGATTCGACGATATGCCGGTCCGGAACGTACTCGACCGTCAGCGTCGCGAAATCGGGCTGGCGGTTCACCGGACCGAGCGTGGTGAACTCGTCCGTGACGAGGGTGATGACCGTGTCGCGGCCGCGGTGGTGGTTGGGGAAGGTCTCGAGCGTGCGGCCGGGAGCGGCGGCGCGGCCGAGCTTCGTCAGGCGGAGCGTGTCTGTCGGTGTGGTGAGCCGTTTCGCCGTCACCGGACGTCCCGGTGGTTGCGCAGGCGGTCGTGCGTGCCGGCGTAGACGATGTTCGTGATCGGCTTTGAGTTCAGGAAGTCGTACGGAAATCCCATGTCCACCCTGCTCACCGCGTCCAACCGTTTCAGATGTTCCTCGCCGAGCGAGACCGAGAGCGAACCGAGATTGTCCTCGATCTGCGCCGCTTTCGTCCCGCCGATGATGGGGATGATGTTCCCCTTCTGCTGCCGCAGCCACGCCAGCGCCACCTGTGCGGGCGTCACGCCGAACTCCTTCGCCACCGCCGCCGTCTCCGCCGCGATGCCCAGGTTCCGTTCGCTCAGCCGTCCGCTCCCCTCCTTCAGCCGCACCGCCTCCGGCACTCCACCGGCGAACTTCCCGGTGAGCACGCCGGCGCCGAGCGGGGACCAGGCGAGCACCGCCATATCGAACGCCCGCGCGAGCGGGAGCAGTTCCCGTTCCACCGTCCGCTGCACCAGACTGTACTCGATCTGCAGCCCCACGAACTGCGTCCATCCGCGCAGTTCGGCGATGGTGTTCATCTGCGACACGATCCAGGCGGGCGTGTCGGAGACGCCGATGTAGAGCACCTTCCCCTGCCGCACCGCGTCGTCCAGGGCCCGCAGCACCTCCTCCGCCGGTGTGGTGTAGTCCCACGCATGGAGCCAGTAGACGTCGATGTAATCGGTCTTGAGCCGTTTCAGGCTGTGGTTGAGCGACTGCATCATGTTCTTGCGGTGGTTCCCGCTCCAGTTCGGGTCGCCGTCCTTCATCTTGAGCGTGTACTTGGTCGCCAGCACGATGCTCTCGCGGTCGTGCGCGATGAGCTCGCCGACGATGCGTTCCGACGTCCCTTCGGTGTACCGGTTGGCGGTGTCGATGAAGTTCCCTCCCGCGGCGCGGTACAGGTCGTACATCCGCCGGCACTCCTCCTTCGACGCCCCCCATCCCCATTCTTCGCCGAAGGTCATGGTGCCGAGCGACAGTTCCGAAACGCGCAGGCCCGAGCGGCCGAGCAGTCGATAGTTCATGGTGTTCTCCGTCGTTGAAAGGCGATGTCCGGCGCCGCCCTAGCGGTGCGGGAGGGGTCGCAGCGTACTGGTCGAGAGAAAATCGCGAAATTGGTCCTGAGTTGCAATCACGTCGTTGTGTCCGAGCGCGGTGTGGATGAAGAGGAGCCGGTTCCCCCGCAGCACGGCCGGCGTGAGGGCGGTGTCCTCCGTGCGGCGGTACGGGATCTTCCACGCGTCCAGGTCCGCCATCAGGTTCTCCGTCTCCCCCTTCGTCCCGCCGCTGTCGGTATAGACGGCGACGAAGCGGCCTTTGTAATGGTCCAGCCAGTACGCGTACTTCTCCGTCTGCCCGTACAACGCGTCGAAGAGGATGACGTCCGAGATGTACGGCGTCATGCCGCCGCGGAGGAGCATGAAGGCGATGGCGCGGTAGGCGCCGCTGTGTCCGGCGAGCACGATGCGGCCGATGCGGGCGTGCGTGATGAGCTTCCGTTCCTTGAGATGTCGGAAGACGTCCGCCACGAGCTCCTTCAGACCGTCGGCCTCCTCCAGCTTCCCGCCGAAGGAATCGGGGGCGTGCTTCGGGCCTTCGGGAAAGACGAAGATGGCGTTCTTCTTCGCGCCGGCGAACTGTTGGATGAGCCGGAACTGCGCGCAGGCGCTGTCCACCGAGTTGTACCAACCGTGCAGATAGAGGACGATGTCCACCGTCTCATGCGGAACGTATCCCTTCGGCACGACGATGAGCACGGTGCTGTCCGAATAGTGCCGTTCGGCGGGGAACACCGTTCCGCCGTACGTATGACCGGCGGCGCGCTTGGGGTGCGGGAACGGGGCGGAGGCGAACTGCGGCGTGAGCACGGTGCCGAACGGAGCGTACCGCTCGGTGAGCGGCTGGGCGGCGAGGGTCGACATCGCTCCGGTGAAGAGCAGGGCGGTGACGAGGATACGGACGTTCATGGGAACTCCGCGGATGATGGGGAGCGGGCCGCGCTCAGGCGGAGCGGCGGCGTTCGTGGACGATGCGTTCGAGGACCTCCATGGTGCGTTCGGCGCCGGTCTGCCAGTCGAACTCCTTCGAGCGGACGAGCGCCTGCCGTTCGAGCCGTTCGCGCAGGTTCGCGTCTCGGAGCAGCAGCAGGACCTTCTCCGCCAGCTGTTCGCGGTCGCCGTACTCGTAGAGCAGACCGGTCTCGCCGTCCACCACGGCGTCCCGGAGCCCCTGTACGTTGCTGGAGACGGTGGTGGTGCCGCAGGCGTTCGCCTCGGTGGCGGTGAGCCCCCATCCCTCCTTCGCGGAGGTGTTGACGGCGACGTGCATCCGGTTGAGCCGGTCCACCTTCTCCTGTTCGCTCACGAATCCGGCGAAGGCGACGCTCTCCGTCAGTCCGAGCGTCCGCGTGAGCTGTTCGAGCCGCGGACGGTCGTCGCCGTCCCCCACGATCTCGAGCCGCGCGTCGGGCATCTCGCGTTTCACGATGGCGAACGCTTCGATGAGGTGGTCGAACGACTTGTACTTCTTGAGCCGTCCCAGCGCACCGACGAGGGGGGTCGCGGACTTGGCGACGCCGGTCCGGCGGAAGAGCCCGTGGTTCACGCCGTAGTGGACGTGGTGGACGCGCTCCGGCGCGAAGCCGTTGGCGAGGAGTTCGGCGTGCGTGCTGGGGGAATGGACCATGAAGTGGACCTTCCGGTACATCGGCAGCGAGGCGCGCTCGGCCAGGTAGACGTAGGAAGCGAGGGGGAAGAACGCCTCCTTGAAGACGCTCGTTCCCAGCAGGTGGTGGATCTCGCCGAGGACCGGTTCCTTCACGTAGGCGGGGGCGCAGAACGGCACTTTGTTGACGTCGTCCACCACCGCGTCGAACTTCCGGTGGCGGAAGTCCGTGAGGTACCTCCGCATCGCGACATAGTTGAAGAGGAAGCGTCCCCCTTCGCGCAGCACGGTGATGCCGTTCATCTCCTCGGCGGGTTTCGCCCCGTCGTAGGACGAACAGAAGAGCGTGACGCGGTGTCCCATCGCGGCGATGCGCGAGTACGTCTCATGCAGATGCACCTCGGCCCCTCCGGCGAGGGGATGGGAGAGGTCCTGCCAGTTGAGGACGAGGAGGTTCATGCGTTACGCTTTGCGGCCGATGACGCCCATGGAGAGGGCGGTGTAGTACGCGAGCGGAGTGTCCTTCACGCGGTCGCGGACCGATTTGCGCAGCGCGGTGAGGAGCGGGACCTTCGGGTTCAGCGGCAGATGCACGCCAAGCTTGCGCAGCGCTTCGCGACCGGCGCGGTAGAAAAGGGAGGGGTACATCCACTCGCCGTAGATGCGGACGGTGGTCAGGCCGAGCCGCTCCATCTCGCGCCGCAGTTCCGGCACGGAGAACGAGCGCTCCCACCCCGCGAACCACTTGTCCACGGCGATGAGGAGCGTCTTGATGACGGTGTAGATGTGGTACCGCTGCGGCACGTCGACGCAGAGGAGTCCGCCCGGCTTCAGGATGCGGATGTTCTCCTTCAGCAGCGCTTCGGCCTTGGCGGGACGGAAATGCTCGAGGAGTCCCTGATGGAACACGGCGTCGAACGTGCCGTCCTTGAACGGCAGGGCGAACGTGTCGCCGCCGACGATGGTGACCGCCATCCGTTCCTCCTCCGCGATGCGCTTCATGATGCGGAGCGAGTTCATGGAGTAGTCCAGCTGGTACACTTCGGCGCCGAGGGCGACGAGCGGGAAGCTGTCGCGTCCCGTTCCCGCGCCGATCTCGAGGATGCGTTTCCCCTTCACGTCCATCACCTTCGTGAGGTTGCGGACGACGCGGTCGGAGTTGGAATAGACCTCCTTCACCTCCTTCTTCTCTTCCCAGAAGGCGTCCCAGTGTTCGAGGCGTGATTCTTTCATGGTCGTTCCGTCAGGTTCGGTGTGGAAACAGAAAAAGGACGGCGCAGGGCCCCGTCCTTTTCCGTGGTCAGGCGTCGCGGTGCGGCCTCACTTCGCCGCGGTGTCCTTCGCGGCGGTCTGCTGCAGCGCCAGGCGCGCCTGCATCTGCGCCCGCTGCATGGCGACCCATTCGGGCAGTCCCTGCACCTTGCCGTACTGCGCGGCGATGGTGTCCAGCGTGGCGATGGCCAGGTCGTACTCCTCGCGGTTCTGGTAGAGCGAGAAGAGCATGTAGTACGGATGGTACTGGCTCTGGAACGGCTCCGTCACCGGGCGGGAGGTCATCACCTTCAGCGTGGCGATGAGGCGGTCGGTCACCTGCCGGTACCGTGCACGGTCGCCGGAGTAGTAGTAGAAGTTCGTCAGGTCGTACTCCACGCGGTAGTCCATCGGCATCACCGAGTTCGGCATCAGCGCCTGCATCGAGTCGAGCACCGCCACCGCCTTGTCGTTCTCGCGCGTCACGTTGAGGTAGTGGAGCGCCAGACGCATGAACCCGTTGCGGTAGTTCATCACCAGCCGCTTCACGTTCTCGTCGTAGAACACGGTGGAATCCTGCAGGCCCCGGAAGAGGTAGCCGCGCTGGAACTGCTTGTTCGGCGTCTCGGGACGCTGCATCAGGTTCGCGGAGAGGATGCGCTCGTCGATGGCCCCTTCGTCCGTCGGACCGGCGTACGGGATGAGCTTCATCGCCAGGCCGTCCATCCGGAAGTACCGGTCGAGACCGATCTTGGAATCGGGGCTCGAGGTCACCGCCATGTAGACGGGACGCTCCCAGTTATTGGTCCGGATGATGTCGTACGCCATGATGTCCTGCGCACGGATGGCCTTGATGTCGCCGAACTGGATGGAGTTCGGCATCACGAAGCGGACCACGCCGGGCCCCTGCTCTGCGGCCGCGCCGCTCTTCGCCGGCTGGGCCGGTCGGTCCATGTTGAACTGCTCGTACTCCTTCATCACGTGCGGCGGCACGGGGATGACCACCTCGCGCGGCTCCCACTGCATGGGACCGATCTGCGCGATCTCGGCGTCGCTGAGGCTGATGGGGACCTTCTTGGCGCCGTGCGGCGTCTCGTGCTTGAGCTGCATGATGTACCACGAGGTGTTCACCAGGCTCAGGTTCACGATGCGGACGTCGCGGCGCACCCCCTCCACGTCCTGCAGGTACCAGAGCGGGAAGGTGTCGTTGTCGCCGTTCGTGAAGAGGATGGCGTCCGGTTCGCACGACTGCAGCAGGTTGTAGGAGTAGTCCCACGCCACGTAGTCACCGCTCCGGTCCGACACCGTGAAGTTGGTGTAGAGCATGTTGACCGGGATGAAGAGGACGAGCAGCGCGAGCACCGCGTAGGTGACCATCTTCTGCAGCTTCTGTTCCTTCACCATCTCGCGGAGCGTGTCGAGGATGCCGACGGCGCCGATGCCGATCCAGAGCGAGAAGACGAAGAAGGCGCCGACGTAGAAGTAGTCGCGCTCGCGGGGCTGCGGGTTCTGCATGTTGAAGTAGAACACCATGATGAACCCCATCAACAGGAAGAAGTTGAAGAAGGTCCACCACATCGCCTTGTCGCGCTTCCAGTGGTAGTAGAAGCCGAAGAGCCCGACGAAGAGCGGGATGCCCCACAGCTGCTTCCAGTTCACGCCCGCCCCCTGCCAGTCACCCTCGCGGCCGGCGTACTGCCAGAGGAAGTAGCGGAGGAACATCTCGTCCATCTGGTAGCGCAGGAAGTAGTCCCAGTCGCTCTTGTAGTTGGTGTAGATGCCCTGGTGCTGCGGCTCCTGGCTCCAGCGGCGCTGCATGAGCGGCGCTTCGCCGTACTGCTCGCGGTTGAGGTACGAGACGAGCTTCTCCAGGGTGCTCGGGTCGTTCTCGTTCATCGGCGGCCGGGCGTTGGCGCGGATGATCACCATGGTGTAGGTGGAGTAGCCGAGCAGGATGAGCAGGAACGACATCGAGGCGAGGTGGAGCATCTCCTTCCGCTCGCGGACGGAGTACCACACGCCGTAGAGCGCCGCACCGATGATGCCGAGCGGGATGAGGGTCCAGATGACGCTCTCGCTCTCTTTGCCGCTGCCGAAGGTGTACTTGCCGTCCAGCAGGCTCGGCAGGATCTTCACGATGCCCGGGTAGACCACCGCGAACACCGCCACCGCGATGGCGCCGAAGATGATGTAGTTGCGCACGGAGAAATCGTACCGGCGGAAGAAGACGATGATGAGGAACGGGAAGATGACCAGCAGCGCCAGCAGGTGCACCCCCAGCGACAGACCGATGAGGTACGCGATGAGGAGGATGTACTTCTGGTGCGACGGCGTGTCCGCCCGCTCGTTCCACCGGAGCGACAGCCAGGTGACCGCGCCGACGAAGAGCATGCTGATGCCGTACACCTCCGCCTCGACGGCGTTGAACCAGAACGTGGCGCTGAAGGTGAGCGACAGGGCGCCGACGGCGGAGGCGCCGTACAGCGTCGCCTTGTTCCACAGGTCGTCCGTGCGCGGACGCCACAGGATGATGAGCTTCACCAGGGACAGGTAGAGGAAGAGCACCGTGAGCGCGCTGGAGAGGGCCGAGATGAAGTGGACGCGGACCGCCGGGTCCTTGTAGAACGGCGTCATCACCATGCCGAAGATGTTCCCGATGAGCAGGAACAAGGGCGACCCCGGGGGATGCGGCACCTGGAGCAGATAGGAGGCGGCGATGAACTCGCCCACGTCCCAGAAGACGACGGTATCGGCCAGGGTCAGTACGTAGACCGCCAGGGAAACGACGAAAACGCCCGCTGCGACGATCTTATTGAGTTTGGTATGTTCCATTCGGTCCTCGATGATGAACAACGGCGGTAAAAAGCAGGATAATATACTCGGAAAGTGGCGATTTTCAAAAGAAAATAACGGGTCTCCGGTTCAGCCGATGAGCCGCCGGGCGATCTCGTCGCACACCGCGTACCCTTTCGCCGTCAGCGCGATGACGCTCTTTTGACGCCGCAGCAGTCCGCTCCGTTCCAGTTCCTGCAGCAGCCCCTCCTTCCCCGTCACGATGCCGGCACCGTACAGCCGTTCCAACCGGCCGAGATCGACGCCCGTGCTCCGAAGACCGAGGAAGACCTCTTCGTCAAAGAACTTCTCCCGCGTCACCTCCTCTCCGCCGGAGACGGGGAACTCGTCCCGCGCCAGCGCGTCGATGTAGCTCTGCACGCTCCGCACGTTCCACCACCGTCGGCCGGTGACCTGGGAATCCTTCCGGAACGAATGCGCCGACGGACCGAAGCTGAGGTAGTCCGCATGGTTCCAGTACGCCATGTTGTGCCGGCATTCGTAACCGGGCCGCGCGAAGTTGGAGACCTCGTACTGCCGGTACCCGGCGCCGGCGAGCGTCTCGATGGTGATCTCGTACATCGCCGCATCCTCCTCGTCCGGCAGCGGCGCCACCAGCTTGTTCTTCACCATCACCGCCAGCGGCGTGTTCTCCTCCACGATGAGGGCGTACGCCGAGATGTGCGCGGGACGCAGCGCCGCGGCGCGCCGCAGGTTCTCGCGCCACCGCTCCGGCGTCTGGCCGGGGAGCGCGAAGATGAGGTCCAGGTTCACGTTCGCGAACCCGGCGCGGTACGCGCTCTCGGCCGCCCGCTCCGCCTCCTCCGCCGTGTGGATGCGGGTGAGGAAGCGCAGGTCGTCGTCGAAGAACGATTGCACGCCGAAGCTCACCCGGTTGAACCCCGCCGCACGGAACTCCGTCAGTTTGGAGAGCTCCACCGTACCGGGATTCGATTCGCAGGTCACCTCCGCGTCCGCCGCCACCCGGAAGTGCTCATGGATGCGCGTGAAGAGACGGTCGAAGTGGGCGCGTGTGAGGAGCGACGGCGTGCCGCCGCCGAAGAAGATGGTGCCGACCTCCTGCCGTCCGCCGGCCTCCCTTCCGCGCAGTTCGATCTCACGTTCCAGCGACGCCACGAACGTCTCCATGGAGCTCATGTTCTCCACGGAGTAGAAGTCACAGTACAGGCACTTGTGCTCGCAGAACGGAATATGGAAGTACAGAGAGAGCAAAAAAGGAACAATGAATAATTATGAATGAAGAATGAATAATTAGGTGTCAGGTTTTAGGCATTAGGCGTTGAGCAGGAACATCTTTGTTCATTGATGATTGCTCATTGCTCATTGTTCACTGTTTACTGTTCATTGTTCATTGATGATTGTTCATTGTACGAGTTTTCCGATCCGTTCCCAGCGGATGCCGTCGTCGCCGCGGGACCAGTAGACGAGCATCGCGCGTCCGATGATGTTCTCCGCCGGAATGAAACCCCAGCTCCGGCTGTCGTAGCTGTTCTTCGCGTTGTCCCCCACCGCGAAGTAGTAGTCGCGCTCCACCGTGTAGGACGCGGCGGGCCGGCCGTCGATGAGCACCTCCTCCTTCCGCCGTTCCGCCGTGTGTCCCTCGCGTTGAATGAAGACGCTCCAATCGCGGAACGATGCGGCGTCCAGCGGCACCGTCATGCCGGCGTACGGCACCACGGTGCGGAACGGCACGGTGTCGTACTGCGAGAACGAGCGCGGGTCGCGGTAGCCGTTGACGATGAGGTTCCGCTGCGCCACCTCCACCGTGTCGCCGGGCAGCCCCACGCAGCGCTTCACCAGGAACTGGTTCCGCACCGGCAGCACTTCGTCCGGTTCGCCGGGAAAATCGAAGACGATGACGTCGCCGCGCGCGACGGCCGCAAGGGCGGGGAAGCGGAACTGGGGGAGCCGGACGTAGAGGAACTTCTCCGGTGTCCGTGCGCCGTAGAGGAACTTGTTGACGAGGATGAGGTCGCCGGGGACGATGGTGCCGCTCATGGAGGCGGAGGGGATGCGGTAGGCGTCCATGACGCACGACTTGATCCCCGCCGCGAAGAGGAGGGTGAAGAGGAGCACGGCCAGGACGTCGCGGAGCCTTCTGCCCATCGCCGTGCGGGGCCTAACCGATGACGTAGCCGATGCGGCCGAAACGGACCATCTCCGGATTGAAGACGACGAGGAACGCCTTGGCGACGATGTCGAGCAGGATGTTGTGTCCCGAGAAGGTGGTGTAGATCCACTCCATCCGGAGCGATTCGCCCTTCACGTAGAGTTCGGCGGCGTACTCGCGCGTGTCCGCCACCGAGAAGTAGACGAACATCGGCGTGCCGACGACGTACTCGCGGGGGATGAAGCCCCAGAAGCGGCTGTCGAGCGAGTTGTCCCGGTTGTCCCCCATGCCGAACACGTAGTCGCGCTGCACGGTGTAGGAGTCCGCCCGGACCCCGTCCACGAGCACGGTGCCGTCCGCCAGCTGCGCCGCGGCGTGTCCTTCGCGTTCGATGACGGTCTTCCACTGCGCGAACGTGGCCGGGGTGAGCGGCACGGACATCCCCTTCTTCGGTACGACGACGGGTCCGTAGTGGTCCTCGTTGAAGGGGGCGGTGGGCGGGAAGATGCGGTCGTCCGCGTACCCGGCCGGTTTCGGCGAGAAGTTGAACTTCATGTTCTTGGGGAGCGGGGCCTGTTCGCCGTTGACGTAGACGACGCGGTTGCGCACCTCGAGCGTGTCGCCGGCGAGGGCCATGCAGCGTTTGAGATAGAAGGTGAACTCGGACGGATTGACCTCTTCACGGTAGCCGGGGAACTCGAACACGATCACGTCCCCCCGCTCCACGTCGCGGAACCCCGGCAGGGTCGTCCACGGCAGGCGCACGTTGGTGAACATGATGTTGCGCGGCGTGGAGGCGCCGTAGAGGAACTTGTTGACCATCAGGAAGTCGCCGGTCATCACCTCGTTCTCCATGGAGCCGGTGGGGACGAGGAACGATGCGACGACGAAGTTGTTCAGCAGCAGGAACCCGCCGAACACGATGACGAACTCCTTCACCTGATGCTTCAGCCGCTCCATGAACGGCTTCGGCGCCTCGGCGGCCTGTTCCTTCTTCTCGTCGTTCTTCGTCATACGGACACTCGTTTCCGGAAGTAGAGATGCATCACGGTATCATTAGAACATCGGTTCATTGATTCATTGATCCATCGGTTCAATGATTCAATGAACCGATGAATCAATGGTTCAATTTCTCAATTTCAAAATTTGAAAATTTGAAAATTTCAAAATTCCTACTCGTCCCCCATCTGCAGTACCGCCAGGAACGCCTCCTGCGGCAGTTCCACCCGGCCGACCTGTTTCATACGCTTCTTCCCCTCCTTTTGTTTCTCGAGGAGCTTGCGCTTGCGCGAGATGTCGCCGCCGTAGCACTTCGCCAGCACGTTCTTGCGCATGGCCGAGACGGTGGTGCGGGCGATGACCTTGCTGCCGATGGCGGCCTGGATGGCCACTTCGAACATCTGCCGCGGAATGAGCTCCTTCAGCTTGGTGCAGAGCCGCTTCCCCATCTCGAACGACTTGTCCCGGTGCACGATGGTGGAGAGCGCGTCCACCGGCTCTCCGTTCAGCAGGATGTCCAGCTTCACCAGGTCCGATTCGCGGTAGTCCAGGTACTCATAGTCGAGGGAGGCGTAGCCGCGCGTGGTGGACTTCAGCTTGTCGTAGAAGTCGAAGATGATCTCGGAGAGGGGGAACTCGTACGTCACATCGGCGCGCGTGGGGTCGAGGTAGCTGGTGTTCTTCCAGATGCCGCGGCGGTCCGTGGCGAGCTTCATGATGTTGCCGATGTACTCCGTCGGCGTGATGATCTGCGCGCGGATGTACGGCTCCTCCACGTGGTCGATGGTCGTCGGGTCCGGCATGTCCGCCGGATTGTCCACCGTCACCGTCTCGCCGGCGGTGAGCACCACGCGGAACTCCACGTTCGGCACGGTGGTGATGAGGGACTGGTCGAACTCCCGCTCCAGCCGCTCCTGGATGATCTCCATGTGCAGCAGGCCGAGGAAGCCGCAGCGGAAGCCGAAGCCGAGCGCGCCGGACGATTCGGGGACGTAGACGAGGGACGAGTCGTTGAGGGAGAGCTTCTCCAGCGAGTCGCGCAGTTCGGCGAAGTCGTCCGCGTTCGTCGGGTAGAGACCGCTGAAGACCATCGGCTTCACCTCCTTGTAGCCGGCGAGCGGCTCGGTGGCGCCGTGGTACTGCGTGGTGATGGTGTCCCCCACCTTCGTGTCCCGCACGTTCTTCAGTCCGGCGATGACGTAGCCGACGTTCCCCGCCTGCAGTTCGCCGGTGCGGCTCTTGTTCATGTAGAGCACGCCGCACTCCTCCACCTCCGCCTGCGTCTTGTTGTTGATGAAGCGGACCTTCTCCTTCTCGCGCAGCACGCCGTCCACCACCCGCACGTACGCCACCGCGCCGCGGTAGGCGTCGAACTTCGAGTCGAAGATGAGCGCGCGCAGCGGTTTCGCCGGGTCCCCCTTCGGCGCCGGGATGCGCTTCACCACCGCCTCCAGGATCTCCTCGATGCCGATGCCCGCCTTGGCGGAGGCCTTGATGATCTCCTCCTCGCGGCAGCCGAGCAGTCCGATCACCTCGTCGCGCACCGTCTCCATCATCGTGGCGGCGGAGGGGAGGTCGATCTTGTTCATCACCGGGATGATCTCCAGGCCGGCGTCGATGGCCATGTAGAGGTTGCTGATGGTCTGCGCCTCGACCCCCTGCGACGCGTCCACCACCAGGATGGCCCCTTCGCAGGCGGCGAGGGAGCGCGACACCTCGTAGGTGAAGTCCACATGCCCGGGGGTGTCGATGAGGTTCAGGACGTAGGTCTGCCCGTCCTTCGCCTTGTACTCCATCTGGATGGCGTGGAGCTTGATGGTGATGCCGCGTTCCTGCTCCAGGTCCATGTCGTCCAACACCTGGTTCACCACCAGGTCGCGCTTGGTGATGCGGCCGGTGTATTCCAGCAGCCGGTCCGCCAGCGTCGATTTGCCGTGGTCGATATGGGCGATGATGCAGAAGTTGCGGATGTTTTTCATTGAAAACTAAGAAAGTCGTGGAGTCGGGGAGTCATGGAGTCGATGAGCGTATGAGTCTTGAAGTCTTGAAGTCGTGGAGTCGTTGAGATTAAAGTGGAATACTGTTTTTTCTCAACTACTCCACGACTCTGATACTCCAAAACTGCTTCAGCTTCACCGTTCCATCAAACAAAAATCCCCGCCGAAAAGTGGTGCAGGCAGGGTTTCTTTCACTAAAATACGAAGAATGCGCAGGATTAGCAAGGAGGGATGGAGCGGGTGCGTCTCACCGGTTCGCCAGTCCGGTCAGGAAGTACATCACCGCCAGGGAGGCGACCTTGGCGGTCCGGTCGTCCACGTCGTACTTGGGATTGAGCTCCACGATGTCCAGCATCTTCGTTTTCCGCCGTTTTCCGGCGAAGAGGGCGGCGGTGAGGAACTCTTCCGTGGTCAGCCCGGTCGGCAGCGACGTGCTCACGCCGGGAGCGTCGGTCCCGTTCACCGCGTCCAGGTCCATGCTAATATAGAGCGAGTCCACCGCGGTGGTGGCGAGTTCGTAGGCAAGGTCCAGCACCTTGGTGATCCCTTCGGTCCGCACGTCGCGCAGTGAGAAGACGGTGGCGCCGCGTTCGACGAGCTCCGCGTAATGCTCCGGGGCGTTGGCGAAGGACTGGACGGCGACCTCGACGAAGTTCATGGCGCGAAGGGGACTGTTGCGGTGGTCGAGCATCTGCCGGAAGGGGGTGCCGCTGTTCCGTTTGGGGGAGGGTTTCCGGTAGTCGAGGTGGGAATCGATGTTGATGACGCCGACCCCCTCCGTTCCGGCGGAGAAGCCGGCGAAGTTCGGATAGGCGATGTCGTGACCGCCGCCGATCACCACCGGCACGATGCCGGCGGCGCACAGTTCCTTCACCACCGCCGTCAGGGTCTCGTGCGTCTCTTCCAGCGTCTTGCCGGTGCGGACGTCCCCGAGGTCGCACACGTCCGTGCCGGCCGGAGAGCGCTCCTTGCCGATGACGAACGGCGTCCGTTTGTACAGTTCGCGCCGGAGGGCGTTCGGTCCCTCTTTCGCGCCGGTACGGCCGCCGTTCCGCTTCACCCCTTCGTCCGTCGGAACGCCGAGCAGCGCCACGACGGTCCCCTCCGCATCGAGCCCCTTCACGCCGCGCCGCACCAGGTCCCCCATGCGGGGGTCGGAGGGGTCGTTCTTCGTGAAGAAGAGCGACGCGTCCGGCGGGACGAGGTATCGGGCGAGGTCGGCCATACATGGAAGTTATCAATCTAGCCGTGAGATGCAAGATGAAAGATTCCCCGGTCCCGCCGGCGCCGCATTGATTCTTTTTTCAAATTGCGCTATGTTGAAGTCGTACGAAGCCGGTGCAACGCCGGCGGCCACCGTCACCCGACCGAACCCATGCAGCAGACCGTCCGTCTCATCGCGATCACGCTGGTATTGATCGCGCTCCAGACCACCATCATCCCGTTCCTCTCGGTGCTCACCATCGTGCCGGACGTGATGATGATCTGGATCGTCGTCATCGCCGTGACGCGCGGTCAGATCCCCGCGACCCTCTTCGGGTTCGGCATCGGCCTCACCATCGACATCGCGAGCGGACAGTTCCTCGGCCTCTCGGCGCTCACCAAGACGGTGGCGGGCTTCATCGCCGGATACTTCTTCCATGAGAACAAGGTGGAGATGACCCTCGGCACGTACCGCTTCCTCGTCATCGTCGGCGTGTCGGCGCTGGTGCACAACGTCATCTACTTCGTCATCTTCACCAGCGGCAGCGAGGTGAGCCTGCTCACCGCCGTCTTCCGCTTCGGGCTCTTCTCGGCGCTCTACACCACGCTCGTGGCGTTCATCCCCATGTTCATCACCAAACGGGCCCCGCACCTGCGGTAGGCGAAGGACACCGATGGACGAGTTCGGCTCCATAGAACGCCGCCGCGTCGTCAAGCTCGTGCTGGCGGCGGGCTTCCTGCTGCTGCTGGGCCGGCTCTTCCAGCTCCAGTACGTCTACGGCGACGTGTACGGCCGCGAGGCGGAGGCGAACTCCATCCGCAACGTGCCGAAGGTCCCCATCCGCGGCTACCTCTACGACCGCACCGGCACGCTGCTGGTGGACAACCGTCCCTCCTACACCGTGATGCTCACCCCCATCGACTTCCAGACGGAGAACCTGCCGCTCCTCTCCGCCATCCTGTCGATGTCCGAGAGCGACATCGCGGCGAAGATCCGCCAGGCGCGCCGCTACAATCCCTTCATCCCCTCCCGCGTCAAGCGCGACATCTCGTTCGCCGAGCTCTCCATGCTGGAGGAGCACCGCGACAAACTGTACGGCGTCGAGATCCAGATGGAGGCGAAACGCTTCTACCCCGCCGGCGTGCGCGGCAGCCACATGTTCGGCTACGCGAAGGAGATCTCGGACGCGCAGCTGGAGCGCAACCGGGAGTTCTACCAGCCCGGCGACCTCATCGGCAGCGCGGGACTCGAATCGAAGTACGAGACCTTCCTCCGCGGCGAGAAGGGATGGGAGTTCATCTCGCAGAACGCGAAGGGACAGATCATCGGCACGTTCGACAACGGGAAGCACGACATCCCGCCGGTGGACGGGTACGACCTGCGCCTCGCGGTGGACGCGGACGTGCAGGCGCTCGCCGAATCGCTCATGGCGGACCAGCGCGGCGCCGTGGTGGCGGTGGACCCGCGCACCGGCGGCATCATCGCCATGGTGAGCAAACCGGACTACGACCTGACCGACTTCAGCGGCGTGACGCCCCCCGACGTGTGGCGCGCCCTCAACAACGACCCGGACAAGCCGCTGTTCAACCGCGCCACCCTCACGCGCTATCCCCCCGGCTCCACGTTCAAGATGCTCCTCGCCCTCACCGCACTGGAGAAGGGGATCGTAGACACGGAGTGGAGCGTCACCTGCGCCGGCGCCTACCGCTACGGCAACAAGGTGTTCAAGTGCGAGCACGTGCACGGACGCGTGGCGCTCGTGGAGGCCATCCACCGCTCGTGCAACGTCTACTTCTATCAGCTGATGCTGAAGGTGGGACTGGACGAATGGAGCGCGATGGGACGGCGGTTCGGGTTCGGCCGGACGACGAAGGTCGACATCACCGAGGAGAACGCCGGCCTGATGCCGGACCGCGACTACTACGACCGGGTGCACGGCAAGGGGAAATGGACGCAGGGGTACCTCATCAGCCTCGGCATCGGCCAGGGCGAGGTGGGGGTGACGCCGCTGCAGATGGCCAACTACGCCGCGATGCTCGCGAACAAGGGACGGCACTTCCAGCCGCACGTGGTGAACGCCGTGTACGACCGCCGCACCAAACGGGCGCGCCCCGTCGCCGTGCCGGAAGATACGGTGACCCTCTCCGACCGGGCGTGGGACCCGGTGCGCGAAGGGATGCGGCGCGTGGTGATGGAACCGGGAGGCACCGGCTGGGCGTCGCGCATCCCCGGCATCGTCTCGGCCGGCAAGACCGGCACCGCGCAGAACCCGCACGGCAAGTCGCACGCATGGTTCATCGGCTTCGCGCCGTACGACGACCCGAAGATCGCCGTCTGCGTGCTGGTGGAGAACGCCGGCTACGGCGGTTCGTTCGCCGCCCCCATCGCAGGGCTCTGCATGGAACAATACCTTTACGGCGAGATCATCCGCTACAACGCGGCGAAACGGAAGGCGGCCACGGAGCCGGCCCCCGTGGCGGAGAACCGGTAGGACATGGGGAACTTCTTCAAGGAATATTTCGACCGGACGGTCTTCTTCAGCGTGCTCGCGCTCGCGTGCATCGGACTGCTCTCCATCTACTCCGCCACGTTCGACGCGTACGACGGACGCGACTTCTACCGCCAGCTCCTCTGGGCGGTCATCGGCCTCTTCTCCATGCTCGTCACCATGCTCCTCCCGGTCCGCTGGCTGCAGCGCTCGGCCCTACCGCTCTTCTTCGCCTCGCTCACGCTGCTGATGCTCGTGCTCGTCGTCGGGAAGCGCGTGTACGGCTCGCAGAGCTGGCTCGGCGTGGGGGGACTCGGCATCCAGCCCTCCGAGTTCGTGAAGATCACCACGCTGCTCGCGCTCGCCTCGTACCTCAGCCGTAGCGACGTGAAGGCGACCGACCTGAAGGACCTCGTGAAGGCCGGCGCGCTGCTCGTGCTCCCCATCGGCCTCATCATGCTGCAGCCCGACTTCGGCACCGCGCTCACCTTCCTCGGCATGTTCGTGCCGCTGCTCTACTGGGCCGGCGCGTCGAAGTTCCTCATCATCATCATCATCGCCCCGGCCATCGTCGCCGCCGCCTCCATCATCGGCACCACCCCGTTCCTCATCGTGCTGGCGCTGCTCGGGGCGGGACTCTGGATGCTCCGCCGCGAGAACCAGTTCGTGGCGGCGCTCGTCTTCGGCGTGAACGTGGTGGTCGGCTTCCTGGTGCAGGTCGCGTACGAGAAACTGCCGCTCTACCAGCAGAAGCGCATCGCCACGTTCCTGGACCCGAACAACGACCCGCTCGGCGCGGGGTACAACGTCATCCAGGCGAAGGTGGCCATCGGGTCCGGGGGACTCTTCGGCAAGGGGTTCATGCGCGGCACGCAGACGCAGCTCAGCTTCATACCCAAGCAGTGGACCGACTTCATCTTCTGCGTGCCGGGCGAGGAGTTCGGCTTCCTCGGCGGCGTTGTGGTGCTCGGCCTCTTCGCCGTGCTGCTCTACCGCGGCGTCCATCTCGCGTCGGTCTCCAAGAACCGCTTCGGCTCCCTCGTCGCCGTCGCCGTCACGTCGCTCTTCGCCTTCCACATCTTCGTCAACATCGGCATGTCCGTGGGACTCATGCCGGTCATCGGCATCCCGCTCCCGTTCCTCAGTTACGGCGGCTCCTCCCTCGTCTCCTACATGATCATGGCGGGACTCCTCCTCAACGTGTACGCGAACCGGAAAGAGTACTGACCGCTCCGCCGCACTCCTCAGCAACGCTCCGCCCGACCGTGCACCGTACCGTCCGCTCCGTCAGCAACGATCCCGCATGAAGCGCGGGATTGTGAGCGAAAGAGAACGCTATTTCATCGACAATGTTTCCGGTCCATATCACCTGCCTCCTTCCTTCCGTCCGGGGAATGTCGCCAGCGCATGGGCCGCCAGCGACAGTTCGATGTCGGTGGTGAGTTTCGGCCGTTTGGCCGCCTCGTCATAGAGCGCGCTGGCCAGGATGAAGTTGTTGTCCGTGTACAGCGCGATGTAGAACAGATTCAGCAGCGCCCGCGCGCTGTATGCACTGTTCGGATGCGACCGCACCACCTCCTGATACGCCGAACGGGCGTTCTCCATCCGTCCTTCGCGCTCGAACACGCCGCCGCGGAGCAGTTTCACCGCCGGCGGCGCCTCCGTACCGCCCGAAGCGAAGACCGTTCCGATCTCCCGCGCGGTGGCCGGCCCGTACAGACGGAGCAGTTCAAGGTACGCCCGAACGTTCGACGGTTCGCGCTCGATCATCCGGCGGAAATGACCCACCGCTTTCACCGTCTCACCCCGCTCCCTCATCCGTATCCCCTCCCGCACACCGCCGGCATCCTCCGCGCGGGCGCGCCGCTCTGCGGTCGCCGTCGGCGGGAGGCTCGGTGCGGACGACCAGGTGCTCTCCGGCAGGACGTTGCGGACGTCGAACGACTTCACCCCGCTGCCGATGGTGAACGTTCCGGCCGGAGAGGCGGTCCCCCAGTACACGTTCTGTGCGAACACCGTATCGTCCGGCGTCATGCTCACGTACGCGTTCTTCGTGTTCCCGAAGATGTTGTTGCCGTACGTCCGGCCGCTGTCCAGCGCCGCCGGCAGGCCGACGTCCGGATAGCTCCAGTTGTAGATGCGCAATCCGTACAGGCAGCCGGTCACATGGTTGTTCACCCCCTGGTTCGACGAATGACCGAACACCGGCATCGCTCCCCAATAACTCGCCAGTCCCCAGTTGTATCCCGCCACCCGGTTCTTCCACGCGCTGCCGGTCGCGCCTCCCGAGAAGATGACCGCGGCTCCGGACTTGTTCACCTTCGTGATGATGTTCTCCCGGCACTCTCCCGCCGCGTTGTTGTCGAAGATGATGCCGTGGTCCCGCGCCATGGTGATGACGTTCTGCACGGCCGTCCCTTTTGCGTTGTTGAAGCGGATGCCGTTCACCGCCGTGTCGATGATGCACTGCGACACCTCGACCCCCGCGGAGGAGGAGGGGATGTTGTAGGCCGCCAGTTCGGAGCCGTGCTTGAAGCGCGCGTACCGGAAGAGGCTCCCCGCCGCCCCGGCGCCGTTGAGCACCACCGAGCCCCAGCTGCCCGCCGCCGTTCCGTTCAGCGCGATGAAGTTCACCGGCTGCGCCTCCGTACCGACGGCGCTGATGACTCCCGACGAGGAGATACCGGTCCCGCTCCCGAACCGGAGCGTGGTCCCCGGCGGAACGGTCAGCGTCACTCCGCTGTTCACCGTGACGTTCCCGGTCACGATGCGGTCGCCGGACCATACCGCCGAACTGCTGACCGTTCCCGCCATGGTCGTGCCGACGAAGAGGGAGAGCGTATCGGAGGGCGCCGAAACGATGCCGAGCGTGTTCTTCGATACCGCATAGTACCGAAGGTAGACATCCTTGCCGGCGGGAATGTTCGCGGGAATGGGGGGCGTTTCGGTGAAGGAACCGGACTGGACCAGCGCACCGTTCGCTTTCGCATACGACACGGCGGCGCCGTTGTAATATACCGAGCGGTACACATCGTACCCGCCGCCGTTCGGCAGCATCGTGCCGCCGTACTCCGGTGTCCATTGCAGCGAAACGCGGTTCGACCCCGCGCCGAGAGCGCCGGCGAGGTTCTCCGGTCTTACCGGCGGCAGCTGCGACAGCAGATACTCCGTATTGTACCGCAGCAGCGCGTATGCTTCGCTCGTCAGTGCGCCGCTGCTGTCCTGGTTCAGCTCCGTCAGGATCTGCGCGATCGTATCACGGGCGCCGCGGATGTCGTTCGCCTGGATCCGCGTCCGAGTCTGTGTGAATCGGGTCAGATACCGGTCGCGGTCTGCATCAGAAGCGATCCATTGGTACGATCTGGAGCGCACGGTAAAACTCAGCAACGTATCACACCACGCCTTATTCGTGTATGCAATGGGGGGTGATGATGGACCGATGGTCCAGCCATGGAAGTTGATGATTGAGCGTATCGAATCGACGATTTTGTGAGGGGTCCAACGCTGCGTAGAATCGTCTCCTGCAAAGAAAAACTCCCGTAGATTCAGATTCGGTATTACGGTGAAACGTCGAATACCGGGAAGACCTTTGCTGGTCAGTTCAATTCCTGAAAACTCTTCACCGGGCCTCACATAATCTCCCAGCGGACTCACGTGCATCGACAAGTTCTCGCCGACGCCGGCAAGCCATCCACGGGTAGGAAGCTTTGCTGGAGACGTTGCTATGACCCTGTCGCCGAAGGAAGGAAAATGGTCAACAAATAATTCGTGGAACAACTCCCTTGCAAAAAGGAGACCGGTAGTGTCGGTCGAAGACATAAATGAAGAGCGTGAAATGTCAATTTGGATATCCCAAATACTCCCTGCGTTTTGCATGGAATTCATACCTTGATATTGAAACGTATACAATCCAGATGGTTGATCATGTCTCACAACACAAGAGAGTTGAACGTTGGAGAGATACGGAAAGTCGGCCTTTTTTACCAATGTCTCGATTTGCATTGAATAGGCATATGATAATGCAATTAATTCGAGAAATAGATAGCGAAGTATTTTCATTTTAGTGGAATCCTTTTAGTTGAAAGTGTATTGTTTCTTCTGGTTCCTCTTCAAGATTGTATCTGCTTAGGATATTTCGAAGGGCCTCTCCAAATTTTGTCCAATTACCATCACCATCTTTTAACAACCGATTTGACCCACAATTCCTATTTATGTCGACCGCTTCACCTAATCGGTGGTATAAATGCTTTTGATCTTCCTTTTTCTTCCACAAACCATCTGCGTCAAATCTTCCCCCGTAAGGCAGACTCATATCATTGATGCTGATAATAAGTGGACTACCCAAACTATCTTTGGACCATTTGTAAAAATCGGATATACCTTTTTGCAGTTTCTCGCATAGTGAATCGAGGCCCCAATTAGTATGCTCGTCTTGGTGTCTGGCTCTTCCGGAATCGGTTTGAGCGAAACCCCACCTTCCATTTCTTGGTACATTGCGAAAATCAACCAAATCCTTTACTCGTTCAACGATGATCATTGTATCGCTTATGCTCATATTTCCGATATCATGTTGCGTCAACCTCGCGGAGAACTTCATTGAATCGCCAAAGATGGATGCATTATATTGAATATTTTTTGGGAACGACTCACTTTCTGGGTAGAACTTGATTGCCAGATACCAACCGACCAAGGATTATTGCAGTAAAATCAGTATCCAAACCGAGGTTGTGTTTCATGTCGGCCTCCGCGAGATATCCCGG
>WBUG01000158.1 GCA_008933835.1 Bacteroidota bacterium
ACGCTGAAGGAGATCCGCGGATACACGGGGGCGAAGAAAGCGGTGCGCTGGTATCTGGACTGCGGCGGGAGGGAGAAGGAACTGCTGAGCGGGTATCGGCGTATGACGGAGATCCTGAAGCAGCAGGGGTATACGAAGAGGAGGGATCTCGACTATCACCTCGACCCGAACGGCGTCCACAATGAACTCTCCTGGTCTCGCCGCACCTGGCGTCCGCTCCTCTTCCTGTACGGCAAGAAGTGAACGGCGTCCGTCACGCTCCGTTCACGCCTTCGTTCGGCGAAGCCCCCGGTTCTTTCCCTTCGATTCCCGCTCCATCCTCTTCTTGAACGCGCTCATCTTGTTGACCAGCGACGCATCGCGGACGGAGAGGATCTGCACGGCGAGCAGTCCGGCGTTCTTCCCGCCGCCGATGGCCACCGCCGCCACCGGAACGCCGCCGGGCATCTGCGCGATGGAGAGGAGGGAGTCGAGCCCGTCCAGCGAGCGGGTCTTGATGGGGACGCCGATGACCGGCAGCGGGGTGTGTGCGGCGGACATGCCGGGGAGGTGTGCGGCGCCGCCGGCGCCGGCGATGATCACCTTCAATCCCCGTTTCGCGGCGGTGCGGGCATAGGAGGCCATCACCCCCGGCGTCCGGTGGGCGGAGGTGATCTTCATCTCGAACGGCACGCCGAACTCGGTGAGTACGGCGGCCGCCTCCTGCATGGTCGGAAGGTCGCTGTCGCTTCCCATGATGATGCCGACGAGCGGACGTTTCATAGTTCCTCCAGAGGTGGCGTCAGAGACGGATGCGGCGTTCGGCCGCCGCGGCCTCGCGCAGCAGCGTTTCGCGGTCCTGTCCCACGAGCGTGATGTGTCCCATCTTCCGTCCGATGCGCGACGAACGCTTCCCGTACACGTGCAGATGCGCCGAAGGATGACGGAGCGCCGTCCGGTGGACGTCGGGCAGGGTCTGCGGATCGGGACGGCCGAGCAGATTGATCATCACCGCGGCCGGCGCCACCATCGCCGTGGAGCCGAGCGGCAGTCCTGTGACCGCCCGGACGTGGTTCTCGAACTGCGAGGTGACGCACGCCTCCATGG
>WBUG01000033.1 GCA_008933835.1 Bacteroidota bacterium
AACAGCGAACCCCGGCAAAGCCGGGGTTCGTCGTTCTCACTGCACCTTCACCGGAAACGTCTGGTCGATGTCGGTGTCGTACGTCGTGCTCGTCTTCGGCTCCGTCCCATAATGACGGAGCAGGATGCGCAGCCCCCCCGTCGCGGCGCCGGTTCCGCTCACCGCCGCGGAGAAGGTCAGACCGAAATCCTGTCCCTTCGAATCCTTGCTCAGGCTCGAGACGGTCAACCGTCCGTTCGCGCCGCCGGTGGCGGTGAAGACGAACAGGTGCGCGTCCTGGTCCTCCACGATCTCATGCGTCGCGTCCTCACGCGGCGTCTTCGATTCGTCGTACAGCACGATGTATCCGGTGTAGCTCTTGCCGGAGGCGACGCGCAGCGTGTCCTCGACGCGCGCCTTCCCCTTCACGACGGAGGTGTCGCGCACCAGCGACATCGTCGAATCGCTCTTCCCGATCTCCTTCAGCACCACGACCATCGTGGTCGGCGGCGCATGCTCATCGTCCGCCGGCGGCGTGACGGGATCCTCTTCCTCTTTACAGCCGGCCAACAACAGGGCGAACAACCCCAACAGACCGAGCGACCGAAGCAGACTGCTTTTCATCATGATGACTCCTCCTGGTGTGTAGTGATGGATGAATGGGAACTGCGGGACCGCCGGACCGTCACTCCGGTTCCGGCCGTGTCGTGCGCCCGAACGGAATGTGCATCCGGACGACGATGTCCCTCCCGGGATTGTCGATGAAGTACCGGAAGCGGCTGAGGTAGTCCCGGTACGGCGTGTTAAAGATGTTCTGAACGGAGATATTGAACCGGACCATGTGCGGTCCCATCACGAACTCCCCGCCGTACTCGATGTCGTACAACGCATACCCGGGAGGAGCCGGGGTGTAGTCCGCGTTCGGTGGAACGCGGGTCTGCCGCGCCACGCCGGTGCCGGTCACCTCGACATAGGCCTCTTCGAGGCCCAGATGCCTCGGAAGGTGATAGTGGAGCCAGAGCCGCACCCGGTCCGACGGCATCTGGAAGAGCGGCTGGTCCGCCGCCATGTCGTCGCCGCGCACGACGGAGAGCGACGCGCCGCCCCGAAGGTCATCCGTCAGGTCGGTCTCATAGGAAAGGTCCGCACCGGTCATGAGCACGTCGGACTGACGGTAGATCATCGTCGGGAAGATGCCGCGCAGCGTCAACGTGGGCTGCAGGCTCGGGAACGCGAAGATGAAATCGTCCATGCGGTTCACATACAGCGAGATCTCCGCGAGGGACGATTCGCTCCGGTGTTTGAACGTCACGTCCGCGCTCACGCTCCGTTCCGGCGTGAGCCCCGGATCGCCGATCTCGAACTGCGCCGTACCGTGGTGCACACCGTAACTATAGAGTTCGTTCACCGACGGCGGGCGCCAGCCGGTGCCGAGATTGAGGTTGAGCGACCATTCCGGCTGGAACTGCCAGATGACCCCTGCCGCGCCGGAGGCGCTCGTGTACTCATGGGTCGCGTTCGGAATGGAGCGCGACGGATAGGCGTACACCTGCAGTGACTGCATGTCGACCCGACCGCCGGCGCTCAGGGTCCAGACCCCTTCCGTGAACGTTTCGAGCATATAAGCGCCGCCGATGTACGAGCGGAAATTGGGGATGAGAAAGCTCAATCCCTGTCCCACGTTCCCCTGCCGCATGCCGCTCACGCCGACGGTCCCGTACAGGCCGCCGATGGGAGCATGACGGAGTTTCACGTCCGCGCTGTACGTGGTGAGGGTGAGGTCGAAGTTCGCCCGGCCGCGTGAACGGGCATGTCCGTCGTACTCTTCGCGCCCGTTGCTCTGCCAGCCGTACTGCATCTCGAACTCCCCCACTCCCCGAACGGGATACGACGCGTGCACCGACCAAAGGTCATGCGTGATGACCTGCTTCGGCGGCTGGATGTCGTACGTGAAGGGATACTCCTGCAGCGGCCGTCCCGCTTCGATGGCGCGGTTGAGGTCGTCCAGATTGCCGAGGTGGGAACCGCGGTAGATGCCGAGCTCCGTTCCGAAGTGACTGTAGTATGCGGTCAGCGAAAGGTCCGACAGCGTGTACCCGAACGCCGCGGAACCGTCGAACTCCCGGAATCCCGAATTACCGATGACGTAATCCGGCGCCGATGAGTTCCCCGCCTGCCGTCCGCTCGCCTGCAGCCGCCAGGTGAGTCCGCCGAGCAGACCCGGTCCTCCTTCCACGAGGGCCGAACCGGCCGCCTGACGGTTGTTCATGAATCCGTTGAGCGACACCTCGCCGCCGATGCCGGGCGACGTGCGCATCTCGCGCGGTTCGAGACGGATGACGCCGCCGATGGCACCCGCGCCGTACTCCACGCCGGCGACCCCCTTCAACACCTCGATGCGTGCCGGCGCGAACGGATCGATCTCCGGCGCGTGCTCGCCCCCCCACTGCTGTCCCTCCTGCGGCACTCCGGCGTTGAGCACCCGCACGCGCTGACTGTGGAGTCCGCGCAGCACCGGTTTGGCGATGGAGGGACCGGTGGTGAGGACGGTGACGCCGGTGATGCTCTCCAGCGCCTTGCCGAGCGTCTGTCCGCGGTGCCGGTCCACCTCTTGCGGCGTCATGACGATGACCGACTGCGACGTAGCGGTGAGTCCTGCCCGGTCCAGGTTCGCGGAGACGCGCACTTCGGAGAGTTCGATGTCCGACGGCGAGAGACGGAAGATGCGGTGCAGGTCCTTCGTCAGCGTGAGCACGGAGGTCTGGTCCGAATAGCCCAGCAGCCGGCAGATGACGGTGTACCGTCCCTCCGGCAGCGTCACGGAGAATCCGCCGCGGTGGTCTGTGGAAACACCGGCGTTCCGCTCGACGATGAAGATGGTGGCGTTCTCCAGCACGGTGTTCGTGGTGCTGTCCACGACGGAACCGGAGAAGGTCACCGTCTGGGCCTGCACCGTATGGAACAGCGCGAAGAGCGCCAGGATGGTCGCTCGCACAGCCATAGAGTCTCGGAATGGAATGAAGGAAAAAAGGACCGGTGTCCGGAGGTCCGGACGGGCGTTCAGGAATTCAGGAACGGAGGATTACGAGCGGGCGACGGGAGGTCCGCGGTGCGGAGCGGTGATGACCGCGCCGGCGGAGACGGGAGCATCGGAGACGACGGCCAGCGGACGTTCGTCCGCATGGTCCGGAGCGGCCGCGACCGGAGCGGGTACGTCGACGGCCGAGTTGGAAGAGAAGGTGCAGACCGCGCAGTCGCCGCCGTGATGGGACGATGCGTGGAGCGCGGGAGAATCCTCGTACGACAGGGCATGATGGTGCAGCGGCACCGCGACGAGCGTCAGGGCGCCGTAGACCGTCAGGAAGAGCAGTGAGAGTATCGAGGAATGCCGGGACATCGGCTCAGATCTTGCCCGCACGCACCATGTTCGCCAGTTCCGCCGTGCCGTTCTTGGTGAGCGACTTCAGCGCCTTGGCGGTGAGCTTCACGTTGACGTACCGCTTCAGCTCCGGGACCCAGATACGCTTGCTCTGGATGTTCGGCATGAACCGGCGGTTCGTGCGGTTGTTCGCGTGCGAGACGTTGTGGCCGGACATCGGGCCGGTGCCGGAGACTTCACATCGTTTGGACATTGTCGGTGTTCCTTGTGATAGAAAGATTACTTGGCTTCCGCGACCATGCGCTGGTATTCGGCTTCGAGCGTCGCTTCTTCGGCCTTCTCGTCGCGGATCTTCACGAGCTTCTGGTTGAACCGGTAGGTCCCTTTGCCCGTCTTCACGGCCGCCACGAACTTGATGGTCTTCGCGCCGCCTTCTTTGGCCTGTTTCTTTACTTTATCGCCGAATGACTGTTGTTTTGCCATTTCAGACTCTCCTTGCTCTGAACTTTTGGTCTATAGGGATTTCAAATATACAAAAAATCGGACAAAAAGGAACGAATAATTTTGAAAAATCATCCAACCCCATCAGTGAAGCAGGGAAACGACGATTTCGTACGGAATGCGACTTCTCGTTTGCATCAGAAAATCGCGGTAAAACGGGAAGATTGCCGAATTTCAGCCCTCGTGACCTACTTTTTCTCCATAACGCCGAACTCCACATGCGACGGATGGAGGCGGTTCCGCTGCACCGTATGGACGGCGCGGACGAAGTCCGTATCGTGTGCGGTGTAGATGTTGACGAACCGCTGCGGGTTCCGGTCCACCAGCGGGAACCACGAACTCTGCACCTGCACCATCATCCGGTGCCCCTTCCGGAAGGTATGGTGGAAGTCCGGCAGCGCGTAGCGGACCGGCGTCACCGCTCCGGGCGCGAGGGGTTCGGGACGTTCGAAGCTGTTCCGGTACCGCAGCCGCATCACCTCGCCCCGCACCAGCATCTGATATCCCCCCATCTTGATATGCTTCGCATTGAGCGTGTCGTCCTTCGCGTCGTCCGGATAGACGTCGATGACCTTCACCACGACGTCCGCATCGCTCTGCGTCGACGAGAAGAAGAGTTCGACGTTCGCCGGACCGGCGACCGAGAGGTCCTCCGTGAGCACCGGCGTCTCGTAGGAGAGGACGTCCGGACGCTGCCAGGCGAACCGCTGGTCCTCGGTCATGTACTCCCTCCCCCGCCCGTCGGTGATATGGTTCGTGTAGGGAACGGGCCGCATCGGATCGCTCACGTACTCGTCCGCTCCGGCGCCCGAGGCCGGTGCGTCGAACGAGAGCCTTCCGCCTTCACGCAGGTACACCTTCTTCTTCGCCGCTTCCTTCAGCGGCCACGACTCGTACGTCCGCCAGACGTTCGCACCGGTCTCGAAGTACGACACCTCCGGAAGCTCCGGCGCCGCCGCCCCTTTCAGGTGATGGGCGAAGAAGGCGCGGATGACGCGGTCGTACCGCTCCGAACTCTTCACGCCGCCGAACGCGATGTCGCCGAGCCGGCTGCCGTCCGAGCGGACCCAGCCGCCGTGGAACCACGGTCCCACCATCAGCGCCGACCGGTTCTTCGGATCGTTCCGCTCCACCGCGGCGTACAGCTTGAGCGGACCCGGCAGGTCCTCCGCATCGAACGAGCCTCCGACGAAGAGCACGGCGGGGCGGATGTTCTTCATGTGCTGCGGCAGACTGCGCACCCTCCAGAATTCGTCGTAGTCCGGATGCGCGAAGACGTCGTTCCAGAACTTCGCCGTATCGCCGTAGAACCTCCGCTTGATGGAGGCGAGCGGACCCGCATCGAGCAGGAATCGGTACGCGTCCGGCGACGGTGACGGAAAGCCCGGCGGCCATGCGGTGGTGAGGGCGGGACGAGGCTTGCCGAACGAACGGTAGAAGTTGAACGCGTCGATGAGCATCACCGCGCCGTTGTGGTGGAAGTCGTCGCCGAGGAACCAGTCCGCGATGGGGGCCTGCGGCGAGACCGCCTTCAGCGCCGGGTGGGCGTCGATCATCCCCATGGCGGCGTAGTAACCGGGATACGAGATGCCGATCATACCGGCCTTCCCGTTATGATGGCGCAGGTTCTTCAGCAGCCATTCGATGGTGTCGTACGCGTCGCTGCTCTCGTCCGTCTCCTTCTTCGACCGCTTGTCCGGGATGTACGGCCGGATGTCCTCGTACTCCCCTTCGGACATGAAGCGACCCCGCACGTCCTGGAACACCATGATGTACCCCTCCTGCGCCATCCAGTGGTTGTTCCCTCCGGCCTTCAGGTATTCATCCCCGTACGGAGCCACGGTGTACGGCGTGCGGCCGAGCATGATGGGCCACCGTTTCGCCGTGTCCTTCGGGGTGTACACGATGGTGTGCAGTCGGACGCCGTCCCGCATCGGGATGCGGTATTCGCGTTTGACGTACTCTTTGGCAAGGTCGATATCCTGACCGAGCAGCAGGACGGGAACGAGGAGCACAAGGATGCGAATCATACGGTTCACGAGTGTTGGTTGAAATGAAAGGACCTTCGCACGGCAGTCCGCCGTGCGAAGGTGCATGACGGTCAGGAAGCGGTGAGCGTGCTGCGCAGGACCTGTCCGGCGAGACGCCCGGTGATGCGGTCATTGTCCACCGCCGCGACGCCGTTCACGAAGACGAACGGGATGCCGGTCGGGAACTGGTGCGGATTCAGGAAGGTGGCGTTGTCCCGGATGGTCTCGTAGTCGAAGATGACGATGTCGGCCGCCTTCCCCGGAGCGAGCACTCCGCGGTCCTTCAGCCGCAGCTTTTCGGCGGGCATCGAGGTCATCTTCCGGATCATCTCCGGCAGCGAGCAGACCTTCCGTTCCTTCTGGTAGTACGCGATGGCGCGCGGGAAGGTGCCGTACGTGCGCGGGTGCGGATTGGAGCGGGAAGCGGGAGAGTACGCACCGCCGTCCGACGAGACCATCGTGTTCTTCCATCCCAGCGTCAGTTCGGTCCCCGGTTCGTCCATGCCGAACCCGACGATGCCGACCGAGCCGTTCTCGCGTATCATCAGGTCCACCACGAAGTCGAACGGGTCCGCCTTCAGCGCGGTGGTGACGGCGAGGACGGTCTTGCCGACGTAGGGTTTGGACTCCTCGTTCCGGGTGGAGGTGATCATGACGGCGTCCCACGAACTGAGTCCCGCCACCTTCCGTTCCGTCTCCGGCCGTATCTTGGCGAGCTGCGACGGGTCCTTGAGCCGTTCGATGAACTTCTCCGTGCCGCCGTCGCGGCACCAGAGCGGGAAGAGGTTCGCCATTCCGGTCTGGAACGCGAGGTACGGATACCGGTCGCAATGGACCTCGATCCCTTCGGCGAGGGCCGCCTCCATCATGCGCAGGGTGATCTCCGGTTTGTGCCAGTTGGAGGCGTTCTGCGCTTTCAGGTGCGAGATCTGCAGGCGGGCGCCGGCATGACGGCCGATACGGATGGCCTCGTCCAGCGCTTCGAGAAGCCGGTTATCCTCGTTGCGCATGTGAGAGGCGTAGAGCCGGTACGGTTCGGGGGCCGCCTTCGTCAGCTCCCACAGTTCCTCGGTGGCGGCGAAACTGCCGGGCGTGTACTCGAGTCCGGTCGAAACGCCGACGCAACCCTGTTCGATGGCCTTCCGCACTTCGCGCTTCATCGCCTCCATCTCTTCCGGGGTCGCCGGCCGGTTGTCCTCCCCCATCACCACCTCGCGGACGGTGCCGAGTCCGATCATGGTCGCGAAGTTCTGCGCGCATCCCTGCTTCTGCAGCGTGGTCAGGAACCCGTCGATGTCGGAATAGAGCG
The DNA here is from genome assembly GCA_008933835.1 of Bacteroidota bacterium. Taxonomy (GTDB): domain Bacteria; phylum Bacteroidota; class Ignavibacteria; order UBA10030; family UBA8401; genus SpSt-333. Next base: position 7,199 of record WBUG01000033.1, read on the forward strand.
GGTCGTCCGCCTCGTCCTCCTCCGTCCGCCGTTTGCGCGGTGCGCGTGAACTTCCGTCCGCCCCGCCGACCTCCGTCGTCACCCCCTGCCGCAGTTTGCTGTCGGCGGTGGGGAGGCGCAGGATGGCGCCGTCCGTGTGCGAGTGGATGTCCACGAAGCCCGGCACCACCATGCGGCCGCGGGCGTCGACGATGCGGTCCGCCGAATCGCCGTCGATGCGGCCGAGCGCGGTGATGACGCCGTCGCGCACGCCGACGTCCGCCGCGAACCCGCCGGCGCCGGTGCCGTCGATGACCGTGCCGTTGCGGATGATGAGGTCGAAGCGGTTGCGCATCGCGAGGGTGGGTGCCGCACAGCCGGCGAGGTATCCCGTGGCCGCGAAGGATGTCGCGGTGAGGAAGGTGCGTCGTTTCATGGGGTGGTCCGTTCGGGTCAGAAATCGATGAGCATGGTGATCATCTGCGTTCCGGTGAAGAACCGCATCTGCTGATACGCATAGTCGAAATGGACGGCCAGACCGGTCGCGGGGATGCCGTACGCGACGCCCGCACCGGCGGACCAGAGGTACACCTCCTCCAGTTCCGCCGTGCCGTTCACCACGGAACTGACGACGCGGTTGCGCAGACCCGCGCGGAGGAAGAGCATCTCTTCGAACGCGAACTCGGCTCCGACGTGCATCTGCGGCCGGTAGTCGCGCTCGTCGCGGTAGTCCATCGTGCCGGTGAACCGCACCATGTCGGTGCGGAGCGGCGTCACCGCGAAGCCGAGCTGGAAGACGACCGGGAGCGCCCACTCCTGCGTCTCGAGATTGGCGACGACGTCCGACGGATTGGAACCGACGTCCGGCAGCGGATCGATGCGCACCTGCAGGTCACGGCCGGCGATGGCGGCGGCGGGACCGAAGTTCTGGATGGACATGCCGACCCGGAGCCAGCCGATATCGTACTGGCTGCCGACGTCCACCGCGAAGGTGTTGGCGGAGGAGTTGGAGATGGTCTCGTTGAGGTACTTCAGGTGGACCCCGACCTTGAACCGGTCGTTCATCTGCCGGGCCCACCCGATGCCGATGGCGGTGCTGTGCGACGAGAAGATCTCGCCGGTGCCGGCGGTGGCGTCCCAGCTGGTCACCTTCATATCGCCCATGCTGAGGTACGACACGCTCACGCCGAGGACGCCGAACTCCCCCACGGGGGCGGCGACCGCCACGAAGTTGTGCGCGATGTCGGCGATCCAGTTATTGTTGGACAGGAGCACCTGGTTGCCGGTGAGATTGGCGATGCCCGACGGGTTCCAATAAAGGGCCGACGCGTCGCTCGCCACTGCCACCTGGGACGAGCCCATGGCGAGCGCGCGGGCGCCGACGCCGATCTTCAGGAAGTTCATCGCCGACGTGCCGGCGTTGTCGAACTGTGCGGAGGCGGGGAGGGCCGCCGCGAGGAGCATGAGGACCACAGATCGTTTCATACGCACTCCGAAGTCATGAGAGGTTCGCCGCGGTCATCATTTGATGAGGGCGAGCTTGCCGATGTACTCGCCCACGCCGTCCACCTCCACGTGGTAGATGTAGATGCCGTACGACACCTCCTGGCCGTTGTAGCTCTGCAGGTCCCAGGCGGCGATGGTCGGCTGCGCCGCGCGCGCCGCATCGTGCACGATGGTGCGCACCAGGTCCCCCGCCACGTTGAAGATGCGGATGGTGCACCGCGGCGGCAGGTGGTGGAACTGCACCTCCTTCTGGATGCCGAACTTGTTCGTCTCATAGTACGAACTGACGACGAACGGATTGGGGACCGCGGTGATCGCCAGGTCGCTCTTCGTGATGGTGGCGGTGCTGTACGGTACGGTCTGGAACTCGAACACGTCCTCGGACGTGAGCGGGTGATTGGTGACGAGCTGTAGTTTGTCCCCCGGCGATGCGACGGACGAGGAATCGAAGAAAAGGTAATAGTTGAAGGTCGTCTTCGGCGCCTTCACGCCCGGAAGGAATCCGGTCAGCCGGATGTTCGTGACGGTGTCGTACAGGGCGTTGCAGATGATGAGTCCGTCCCCGTTCGCGATGTCGAACGTACTGTCCCCCGCCGCGGTGTTGAGGATGGGGATGATTCGGTTGCCCGTGGTGATGTTGCGCAGGTACAGCGGAATGCGGTAGATCCTGTTCATGTTCGAGTCGCGTGCGGTGTAGCTCCAGAGCGTGTCGTACACGGCCGGGTCAGCGACGATGATCTCGTAGTCGTCGGAGAGCCCGCTTCCGGACGAATCTTCGAAATAGTACTGCCAGCGGTCGAGCTTCGCCTTCTTCGCGGCGGAGGGAAGCACCTGGCGGAGGTCGTAGACGCCGACGGGAATGTCGCGCACTTCCACCCCGAGTCCGTCGAAGAGCGCGATGTTCTCCCGGTCCGGTGAAAAGAGGGGCTTCCGGACGATGGAATCGGACGCGATGCCGACGGAACCGGTGACGGGCGTCGACGTGCCGCTGTAGCGGATGGTGTACCGTTTGTCCGACGGAACGGACGCGTCGTACGAGACGGTGTAGGAGCGCCCGGTGACCTTCTTCGGATCGAGCACCTTCACCGAGGGGACCGCCTGTGAACGGCCCGCTTTCAGCACCGGCTGACCTTTCGTCGCCCCTCCGGAGACCCCCTTCGGCGGCGCCGCGGGGATGACCGCGACGGTGTTGCCGCCGAGCTGCTGACGGCTCGCCTTGATGGAGTTGATCAGCGGCGGGATGGCACCGTCGTCGCCGTCATAGGCGCAGACGGCGTACCAGTACTCGTATCCGTTGGAGACGTTCCGGTCGGTGAACGTGTGCTTCAGACCGGTGTCGTCGCCGAGCCAGAAGTAGCGGCCCAGTTCGAGCTTGCTCTCGCCGGTGACGCCGTCCTTCGCATCGTACTGCGCGAGCGGCTTCCAGTACTTGAATCCCCCTTTGATGTCGGCGATCTTCTCCCCCCACGTGATGCCGCGGTCGGTGCTCTTGAAGATCATGTATCCCTGGAACGCATTGGTGGTGGTGAGTCGGTCGTTGACGTGGTCCACCGAACCGTCCGCCTTATAATAGATGCCGCGTTCCGAACGGTCGTCCCAGTACAGCGTCACTTCGCGGTCGCCGACCACGGTCTGGACGGCCGGCTCCGGGGGCGGTTCCGCCGCCTGATAGTTGGAATTATAGAGGAGCTGGCAGAAGATGGCGTTGTTGAACAGGTCGCTCTTGTTCGCCGCATGGACGGTGGCGAACGCGAAGTTGAGCTGCTGTCCCGGCACGAGCGTGAACGGTCCGCTTCCCACCACGTACGTGATGTCCGGACCGTACGAGTTCGGCGTCTGCGTCCAGTCGCGCTGGTGCGGCGTGACGTTCACCGGCGCCATCAGCCCTGCCGCCAGCTGGTCGTACTCGGTCACTTCGGACTGCGGCGCGGCGGAGTACTCGAACACCTGGAACGTGGAGATGCCCCTCGGCCGTCCGGTGTTCGGGTCGTTCGGGGTCTCAAGGAACTTCAGTCCGACCCAGCCCACGTTCTTGGCGATGAGACCTTCGACCTTGTCGTCGCCGTCCCACAGGTAGGTGAAGTTCCACAGCAGGGAGTCCTGCTTCGGCGCGTATCCCGCCACGTCGGTCCCCGGCGGGATGAAGGCGGCGAAATCGTCGGTCCACTCCGCGCCCCCCTGCTCGGGACAGTCGGGATCGTCGTGCATGCCGATGTACACGTCGTGGAGCGTGTCGGTACCGACGTTGGTGAGCAGCATCTTGTACACGATGAAGTTCTGGTTCAGGATGTCGTCCCACTGCAGCGCCCACATGTCCACCCGCACGTCCATCGGCGACGGTTTATTGCCGTCCACCGTATCGTTGTCCGTCACGACGAAGTACGCTTCGCGCGTTGCGCGGACGCCGCCGTTGACGATGCCGGGGAAACCGGAGGGGCCGACGGCGGGCTGGGTGTACGAAAGACCGTTCTGTGTCAGCTTCCGGGCGTACGACGGGAGTTCGGAGAGGGGCCGGGTGTTGGGCCACACGGACGGCCAGCTCGCCGGTTTGTCGCTGAAGGCGATGCCGATGTTCGCCTTCTCGTCCTCCACTCCCGCATCGAACCCTTTCAGCGGCTGGAACTCCTCTTCGCTGAACCGGGCCGCGCCGCGGGTTCCGCTCGCGACGAACTTGGCGCCGGAGGATTTCCGGGCGCCGATGAGCGGCGCCATGGTCCAGCGGTACGTGTAGCCCGACTTCGCCGGATATTCGTAACAGAGTCCCCACCGGTCGTAGCCGAGGGTCGCCGCATTGGAGATGCGGGCCCAGACGTTGCCGACGTCGAGGATGGAGAGCTTGCGGTCCGCCACGAGGGACGGCTTCAAGAGCGACGGCGGCGGAAGGGGTTTGTACCCGCGCGCCGGGGCGAGCACGGTGTTATAGTACTCGTACTTCGTCATCTTCCCTGGATCCTGTCCGAAGAGGAGGAGCGGGAGGGCGAGCACGGCGATGAGGCGGTTCATGGTCATTGTCCTTCCCGGTACGTCTTGTCGAAATTGATCTCGACGCCGAGCTCCACGTGGCGCGGCGGTCCGAACCAGTTCGGGATGTGGCTCGCCTCGATGCTGGTGTTCGGGTTCGCGGAGTAGTCCGGCCGGCCGGTGGAACTGAAGACGTTGTACACGTTCCGCCGGTTGAGCAGGTTGTCGATGTCGATGTAGAAGAGGAGCCCGACGGGGTCCATCCCCCATTCATAGTACACGCGGGTGTCGACGGAGCCGGTCCAAGGCTGCCGGTCGCTGTTGCGTTCGCCGATGGGTTTTCCGCGGGCATCGGCCGGGGTGTACGGCAGTCCGCTGCCGAACTGGCCGATGACGCTCGCGCCCCAGGAGGGGTAGGCGACGCTGGCGGTGAAGTTGAGCGTGTGCGGCTGGTCCCAGCCGAGCGTGACGGTCTTCTTCGGCGCCACGATGCCGTAGACGGAGGCGAGGTACGCCTCGTCCGCGTGGCTCTGCCAGTAGTCGGCGTTCCCCTCGGCGCGGGAGTAGGTGTAGTTCACCTGGAAGGAGTAGTGGTCCGCCAGCCGTTTTCGCAGCGAGAGTTCGACGCCGCGGGAGTTGGCGTAGTCCAGGTTCACGATCTGGGTGTACGCGTACGGCCGCACGTCGATGCGGGCGGTGGAGATGTAGTCGTAGGTGTCCTTGTAGAACAGGGTCACGCTGCCGGTGACGTTCTCCGCCACTTCGAACTCGCCGCCGAACTCGTACGCGTGGGTCACTTCGGGCTTCAGGTTCGGGTTGCCGATGGAAGGCTCGTACCCCTGGCCGAGGTTCGGCTGCGGATACTGCGGGTCGATCTGGTTGAAGCGCCGGTACAGGAAGTTGAAGTCCGGATACTGGTAGAACTGTCCGTACGAGAAGCGGAACTTGATGCGGTCCGTGATGGGATGGGCGAACCCGATGCGGGGACTGACGTGCATCTTCGGCTTCACCGCGGCGTCGGGGAGCGCGGTGTTGGACGGGTCATTGATGATGGAGTAGATGTCGGGCGCCTTGCTGTCCAGGTAGTCGAACCGGAGGCCGAGGTTGAGGATGATGTCGTCGTACTCGAGCTTGTCCTGCACGTAAGCGGAGAGCTGCATGGGACTGAACTCGTACGACGTCACCTCGGAATGCCGCTTCCAGAAGGCGTACGACGGATCGATATGGTCCCAGTAGCTGTTGATGCCGCTGATCCAGAAGTTGTTGACGGTGTGGAACTTCACTTCGAACCCCGCCTTCACGAGATTGTTCTTGTCCACCTGGCTCGTGATGTTGCCGATGAGGGTGCGGGTCGTGGTCTTGCTGTCCTCGAAGAAGTTGTCGACCGAGGGGACCATCACGATGGCGCGGTCGATCCCCTGCGCGGTGAGCTGGGCGATGAGACCGTCGGACAGCACCGTCCCCTTCGACGCCACCACGGCACCGGAGGAGTCCGTGAGGTCCGCACCGAGCGTGCGGTGGCCGTACGCGGCGATGTCGGTGAAGAGGAGCGGCTGCGCGTAGTATCCGGCGAACTCGTAGTTGGAGGTGGAATCGAACGCGACCGCATCGCTCACGGGATAGAAGATGCGCCGGAACCGCTGCTCGAGCGGACCGTCCAGGTCCTCCTCGTACGTGAACGTGTTACCGTGCTTGCTGAAGTACGAGAACTTCAGTTCATAGAAAGCGGTGGTACTGAGGGTGTGCGTGAGCGCCACGGAGTAGAGCTGGCTCTCGAGCCGCTGCTGGTCGTTGAACTCGGGATACTGCTTGTAGTACTGGTCGTAGTCGCGCCACTTCCGCAGCGAGTAGGAGAAGGCCGCGTTCACTTTCAGGTCGGACGCGGGACGTGAGGTCACCTTGCCCGTGATGCGGTCCTTCCGGTCGAACAGCCCGAAATCGAACTCGCGCTGCACGGGGCGCCCGCCGCGCGATTCGTACGACGGTCCGGTCACCTTGTTGAGGTACGTCTGCGTGGAGAGACGGTCGCCGCTCACGAAAAGGGTGAGCGCCTCGGGGTCCGTGAAGAGGAACGGGACCGGACCGCTGAGCGTCACTTCCTTACGGACGGTGTTCCAGTCGTTCGATGCGACGCCGAAACCGTCCGTGCCGAACCGCACGGAGCCCTGATAGTGGCGCCCCCCTTCCGGCGTGGTGATGTTGACGACGCCGGACTGCGCCTGTCCGTACTCGGCATTGAACGTTCCGCTCATCACGGTGAGGGACGAGACGCCGGTGCGCGGCAGGTCGATGGCCAGACCGCCGTAGATGGGGTCGTCCACCCGTACGCCGTCCACGAGGTACGTCACCTCACCGGACCGGCCGCCGCGCAGATGGATGCCGTCGTCGCCGCTGCCGTTGTTGCTGCTGACGAATCCGGTCACCAGGACCAGCGCCTGGGTGAACGTGTTGATGGGCAGCGAACGGATCTGCTGTTCGTCCACCGTAGTGAGGGTGGCGGTGGCGTCCTTCTGGAACGCCTTCCGCTCCGCGGTGATGGTCACTTCCCCCATCTCGATCCCTTCGGAGACGAGCGCCGCGTCCATTTCGGTGGTGAGGTCCGGCGTCACGACGACGTTGGTCACCGTCAGGGAGCGGTATCCGAGGAACGAGAAGCGGAGCGAATAGACGCCGGCCGGGATGTTCAGCATGAGGTAATCGCCGCCGACGTCCGTGACGGCGCCGTACGATGTTCCGATGACGGCCACGGTCGCGTTCGGCAGCGCTTCGCCGGACGAACGGTCCGTGACATGTCCTTTGATCTTTCCGGTGACGCCGGCCGCGGCGGCCGAAGCGAAGATGAGGGTGAGCAGAACGAGGCGATGTATCATACATCCCCCCTTATAAAGGTGAGCGACAGGCTGGATTCCTGAGGTAAAGTAGCGAGTTTGGCGGAGACAAGCAACATGTCTCCGCCTCGCTGCCGGAGGGTTCAGAGCAGGTTGCTGGCCAGTTCGGCGAGCTTGGAGCGCTCTCCTTTCTCGAGATTGATGTGGGCGTAGAGCTTCTGTCCCTGCATCTTGGCGATGAGGTAGCTCAGGCCGTTGGACTGGCTGTCCAGGTACGGATGGTCGATCTGGTAGATGTCCCCGGTCAGCACGATCTTCGTCCCCTCGCCCGCCCGGGTGATGATGGTCTTCACTTCGTGGGGGGTGAGGTTCTGGGCCTCGTCAACGATGAAGTAGATCTTCACCAGACTCCGCCCTCTGATATAGGAGAGGGGCTCGATGACGAGCTTTTCGTCCTGCATCATCTGGGTGATTCTGGTGAAGTTCTGGTCGTTCTCGGGATACTGGTTCTTGATGACCCCCAGGTTATCGAACAGCGGCTGCATGTAGGGGTCGAGCTTGGACTGGATGTCGCCCGGAAGGTAGCCGATGTCCTTGTTGGAGAGGGGAACGATGGGCCGGGCCATGAAGATCTGACGGTACAGTTTCCGCCGTTCCAGGGCCGCCGCCAGCGCCAGCAGTGTCTTACCGGTCCCCGCCTTTCCCGAGACGGTGACGAGCTGGATGTCCGGGTTCAGGAGGGCGTTCAGCGCGAAGATCTGCTCGGCGTTGTGCGGCGCGATGCCGTAGGCGACGGTCTTTTCGATCTTCGCGATGCGCTGCTGTTCGGCGTCATAGGTGGCGAGGGCGGACTGCTTCCCGTTCCGGAGGATCATGTACTCGTTCGGGACGAAATGGTTGGTCGGAAGGTCCTGCGGCCGCACTTCGTAGGGATTGGCATGGAGGCGCTGGATGACCCTTTCGTCCACGTTCTCCACCGTGCGGTGACCGGTGTACAGCTCGGTCAGGTTCTGCACCTGGTCGTTCTTGTAGTCCTGCGCGGGGATGCCGACCGCTTTCGCCTTCATACGGAGGTTCACATCCTTGGAGACGAGGATGACCTCGCGGGATGGATTCTCCTTGGCGATGCAGTAGGCGCAGTTGAGGATCTGGTGGTCCGGCTTGTTGGGAGAGAAGACGGAATGCAGGTCCTTGTGCAGGTTCTGGTCCAGCCGGACGGTGATCTTGCCGAGCCCCTTGCCGATGCGGACGCCGCCGTTGAAGATATGGTCGCCGCTCATCGCATCCACGTTCCGTGCGAACTCGCGGGCGTGGAAATTGATGGATTCGTTCCCCTTTTTGAAGGCGTCGAGCTCCTCCAGCAGGGTCACCGGTATGACGACATCGTGCTCCTTGAATTGATAGATGCTGGCACTGTCGTGCAATACCACGTTGGTATCGAGAACGAATAGTTTGGTCTTTTTCTTCGCCATTGTGTCGTTACGACCTCACATAGTGAGCGGAAAAAGGAGTTGATTCGTGCGACAGGAAAGAATGGAGACAACAATGCTATGGGACCGGGAGCAGAGGGAAAACGTGTGGGGTGCAGGTGTATGGGCAAGAGGTGCTCTGTTAAAAGAACAACTTTAATCAAACGTAACAATCCGCTCATTCAGACGCAAGTGGTGGTATCATTAAATTTTTCGAATGAGGTGACGGGGATAACATACGGCGGGACCGTGAACTAGACGGGGATGAAAACGACTGTGCCGGGTGATGGCCCGGCACAGTGTCGAAGTGCTTATTCTTTCAATAGGTACCGGGGTGTCAGCCCCATGTTCCACCAGGTGAAGGAGTAGATATCCGACCACTCTTCGAGGATCTTGGAGGTCGGTTTTCCGGCGCCGTGTCCGGCGGAGGTCTCGATGCGGATGAGGACCGGATTCGGTCCCTTATACTTCTCCTGCAGCGTGGAGATGTATTTGAAGGAATGGGCCGGTACCACCCGGTCGTCGTGGTCCGCCGTGGTGACCAGCACCGCGGGATACTCCACTCCTTCACGGATGTTATGCACCGGAGAGTACTTCAGCAGGTTGGTGAAGTGAACGGAGTCGTCGCTGGAGCCGTAGTCGTTCACCCACGCCCATCCGATGGTGAACGTGTGGTAGCGGAGCATGTCCATCACCCCCACCGCCGGCAGCGCTACCTTGAAGAGGTCCGGCCGCTGATTGGTGACCGCGCCGACCAGCAGTCCGCCGTTCGAGCCTCCCTGCACCGCGAGGCGCGACGGGCTCGTGTACCGCTCCTTCACCAGGTATTCGCCGGCGGCGATGAAGTCGTCGAAGACGTTCTGTTTGTTGAGCTTCATCCCGGCCTGATGCCATTGTTCGCCGTACTCGCCGCCGCCGCGGAGATTGGCCTGGGCGTACACCCCGCCCTGCTCCAGCCACGCGAGCCGGATGGCGCTGAACGACGGCATGAGCGAGACGTTGAATCCGCCGTACCCGTAGAGCAGCGTCGGGTTGGTGCCGTCGAGCACGAGCCCCTTCTTATGCACGATGAACATCGGGATCTTCGTGCCGTCCTTGCCCGGATAGAAGACCTGCTTCGTCTCGTACTTCTCCGGATCGAAATCGATCTCGGTCCGCTGATAGAGCGACGAGGTGCGCGACGCGAAGTCGTACCGGTACACCGAGGCGGGAGAGGTGAAGGAGGTGAGCGTGTAGAAGGTGAACGCGTCACCCCGTTCTCCGCCGAACCCGCCGACGGTGCCGTACGAGGAGAGCGGGATCTCGTTCTCCAGCTTCCCCTTCAGGTCGTACACGTACACGCGGTGCGAGACGTCCTTGGTGTAGACGGCGATGAGCTTGCCCCCCACCACCGAAACGGCGTTGAGCACTTCGGGCCTCTCCGGCAGCACGTCGGTCCAGTGCTTCTCCGCCGGCCGGGCCGGGTCGAAGAGCACGACGCGGCCGTTCGGTGCGCTGCGGTTGGTCGAGAGCAGCAGTTTGTCGCCGACGTTGTCCACGATGGAGATGTCGTCGTCGAACGTCTCAAGGATGGGAAGGAACGCGGTCCGTTTCCGCAGGTCACGGTAGTACAGCGCGTTGCCGTTCGAGCCGCGCTGGGAGGCCGAGAGCTGGATGAAGCGCTGGTCCTCGGTCAATCCGACACCGAAGAGCCGCTGCGGGTGCTCCTTGTCCTGGTACACCAGCATGTCCTTCGCTTGCGGCGTGCCGAGGATGTGATAGTACACTTTATGGTACGCGTTCGAGGTGGAGAGTTTCGAGGCGGTGTCCTTCGGGGCGTCGTACCCCGAATAGTAGAAGCCGTTCCCGTACCAGGAGACTCCCGTGAACTTCGCCCATTCGATGCGGTCCGCCAACCGCTTTCCGGTGCGGACGTCCACCACGAAGATCTCGCGCCAGTCCGAACCTGCTTTGGAGACGGAATAGGCGGCGTACTTCCCCTGCTTGTCGAACGCCAGTCCCGCGAGCGAGGTCGTGCCGTCCGCGGAGAAGGTGTTCGGATCGAGGAACACCTTCGGTTCCGCATCCAGCGAGCCGCGGCGGATGTAGAGCACGGACTGGTTCTGGAGTCCGTCGTTCTTATAGAAGAACCAGTTCTTCCCGGCCCGGAACGGCGCGGACTGCTTCGGATAATTATAGAGCTTCGTCAGCCGTTCCAGCACCGCGTTCCGGAACGGGATCCGGTCCAGGTAACCGAACGTGACCGCGTTCTGTCCCTGCACCCATTGTTTCACCGCCGCGGCGGTGTCCTGTTCGAGCCACCGGTACGGGTCGTGCACCACGGTGCCGTGGTAGGTGTCCGCCTGCTCCGTCTTCGCGGTCTTCGGATACGGCAGCTGACCGTACGCGGCGACCGCCGCGAACAGCAGGGTGACGATGATCCGGTTCATGGGGCTCTCCTTCTATCGTTTCGGGATGATGGTGACGATGGAATAGACGCTGCCGTTCCCCCGGTACCGGTCCATGACGTTCCAGGCGACGACGCCGTCCTCGGATTCGGGTTCGAGGAGCTGCATCGCCAGCCGCGACAGCGGCTGGTCGAGCGGAACGAACAGGGTTCCGGCCGGCACGTCGAGCGTGACGGTCTCGTACCGTCCCTCGACGGTCCGCATCCGGTGCTTCTGGAACTCCCGCTCGGACAGACGGTCGGCAGTGATGAGGAAACGTCCGGCGGTGACCGTGCGGCGCTGCTGCACCGTATCGATGCGGATGCCGTGGTCCCGCAGCAGGTCCGCGACGGCGCGGAGGGAATCGGGGATGAGGTACCCCTCCGGAACGGCGGCGGAACGGAGCGCGCGCGTGCCGTAGAACTCCGCCGTGACGACGGTGCGGAGGCTCTCCTCCTTCATCAGGTACATCGTCTGGCCGGAGTACGGATTGCGCACCTCGCGCACCGGAGCGAGCAGCAGCGATTCGGCGGGGGACGATTCGACGATCTCGCCGCGGACGGCGAGGGAGTCGGTCGTCGGCAGCTGCACGGCCCGCTCGTCCGCCGCGGCGACCGCCGCACGGATGGCGCGCGAGTTCGCGTTCGCTTCGTCCAGCACCGCTTCGACGAGCGCTTTGGTCGCATCGATACGGGTGCGGAAGGTGACGTACGAGTACGCTTCGCTCAGGACGGCGATGCGGTTCCGGAGACCGACGTAGTTGCTGTTGTACCGCGGCTCATGCGCCCAGTAGAAGTAGCCCGGTTTCCCGGCGGGGGTCCGCTCCAGATAGTCTCCGTAGCGGTGGACGCGCCACTTGCGCGCTGTCATCCGCTTGTGGACGGCCGGAAAGAACGACGTGCGCTGAAAGGCGTCGAGCGGTCCGTCCAGCGCGGGATGGAGCGCGTGACTGTAGGTGATGTGGTACCCGTGGAACGAACCGTTGGTCGTGTGCAGGTCCACCACGATGTGGGGATCGTACCGGTCCAGCAGCGACACGAAGGCGCGGACCTCGGGCGATTCGAGCTTCGTATGGTCGCGGTTCAGGTCGAGTCCCTGTCCGTTCGCCCGCTGTCCCATCCCCGCGACCGGGCCGTACTGGTAGGGACGGTTGAAGAGGGAGATGTTCTCGTTCCCGTCCGCGTTGAAGATCGGCACGATGATGACGATGAGGCGCCGCCGCCATTCCGCATGTCCGCCGCGGGCCAGCTCGCGCAGCAGCTCGAGCATCGCCTCCTTCCCCTCCACTTCTCCCGCATGGATGTTCCCCTGCACGTAGACCACCAGCTTGCCGGAGCGGCGGACCGTTTCGGGACGGATGTCCGGCACGTCGCCGTACACCGCCATCGGCAGACGCCGGCCCGCCGGAGAGTAACCGAGCCAGCCGAACTTCAGGACGGAGGGGTTCGGCGGGAGCGAATCGAGGAACGCGATGACGTCCTCATACCGCGAGGTCTCCTCGTCGTTCGTCCGTTCCGGACGGGTGAGCTGCGCCGCGGCAGCGGAGAGCAGGGTGAGAACGAGACAGCAGAGCGTTATCCAGCGTCGAAACATGCGGTGCATCCGTACGGTTGGTGGTCGGTCAGGTTCGGGAGAGGTCCGCCGGCACCGCTCCGGTGACCCGGCGGTATTCGCCGATGCTCATGATGACGGAGTCGGTCAGCGACCCGGCGTTGAACGCGATGCGGTCGTTGCGGAACACCGAGGCGTCCACCGTCAATTCCAGGTCAAGAACGGGGCGGCCGAACGGCGGCACCGAACCGGGGACGAGACCGGTGAGGGCCAGGAGCTCTTCACTCGTCGCGAACCGGACATTCTTCACGCCGAAGAGCTCCTTCACCTTTTTCGAATCGACCTTGCATGCGGCGCTGAGGACCACAATGCGGAACGTTTCGTCCGTTTTCAGTACGATGGCCTTCCCTCCCACCGCAACATCCTCCCCTCTCGCTCTGGCCGATTCTTCGGAGGTGTAGGTCGGTTCATGACGGACCGTACGGTACACCGCCCCCTGCCCGTCGAGCCAGGCGCAGAGACGGCGGAAGAGCGAAGCGGTATCGTCGGTCGGTGCGGACATGCCTCTTTTCTCCTTCAAAATAAAGTTTTTCTTCGTATCTTCCTATCCGTTCGACCGCATATCATGACCATTGTCAAGGAGTCCACTATGAGCAACCAGCATTTCCCCATCCTCATCATCACCGGGCGTCCGGCCGCCGGCAAATCGGAAGTGATCGACTTCCTGAAGAAGTGCGATCCCATCGTCCGCCTGGAGAAGTTCCACATCGCCAATTTCGAGGAACTGGACGACTTCCTCTACGTGTGGGAGACCTTCGAACTGGACGACCTGATGACGCAGATGGGGAAACCGCGGGTGTGGAGCGACGAGAAGTACTGGTTCAAGGACCAGTACATCTGGGACCTCTATATGAAGCGGCTGGCGCTCGACTACAAGAAGAAAGTGCTGAAGGAGCCCGATTATCACCAGCGGATGACCACCGTCGTGGAGTTCGCGCGCGGCGGGGAGAACGGGATCCGGAACGCCATGTCGTTCCTGACGGACGAGATGCTCTCCAAGGCGTCGCTGCTCTATATCAAGGTGCCGTACGAGGAATCGGTACGGAAGAACCGGAAACGGGCGCGGCCGGGGCAGGAGGATTCCATCCTCTACCATTCCCTGCCGGACGAGAAGATGGAGTTCTATTATAAGACGAACGACTGGGAGGCCATCGAGGCGAAGGATCCGCAGTACATCGAGGTGCGCGGCATCAAGGTTCCGTACGTCGTCTTCGAGAACATGCCGGAGAAGACGCACGACGTGAAGCTGATCGAGCAGGAGCTCGAACGGGCCACGAAGAAGCTGTGGGAGATCAAGCGGTAAGGTGATCACGGCGGGGCGCCGCGACCGGTGAGCTGGGCGCTTCCGTTCCGGAGTTCGTACAAAGCAAGAGTCCGTATCCGCGGGGCGGGTACGGACTCTTCGTTTTCCTGCCGTGCCGTCCGCTCAGTGCGCCCGGACCCCTTTGGGGACGGTGTTCCAGAGCTTCAGCATGAGCACCGCTCCGATGACCGCGAACCCGATCATGCTCGGACCCCACGTCCCCCATCCGAACGTCTCCAGCATCCATCCCATCCCCGTGCCGACCGCCGCTCCGCCGACGTACTGCATGCCGTCGAACAGTCCGGTGGCCGAGGCCGCCGCCTTCTGTCCGCCGAAGTCCATGGAGGCGGTGCCGGAGAGCATCGAATGCACCACGCTGATGGCGAACGAGTTCACGACGAACGCCCCGATGATCCACTCGATGCCCGGCGCCATCCAGATGACCGCCAGACAGGCGATCTGCAGCGCGTAGCCGATGAACGCCACCGGTGGCCGGCGCGACTTGAAGAGGAAGTCCGAGATGGTCCCGGCGGCGAACGCGCCGAGGATGCCGGCGATGACGACGCTGAGCGCCCCCTTCTGGAAGACGTCCGAATCCAGCGCCAGATGCTGCGCCTCCTGCATGTAGCGGGGGAACCACTGTTCGAAACCGTGACGCACGAAACCGGTGCAGAACTCCGCCGCCGCGATGGTGAGGGTGACGGGGTTCGTGAAGACCTTCTTGGTGATGTACTTCAGGTCCACCTTCTCCGTGTCGCCGCTCGTGGCGTCCGCCGTGTCGAAGTTCTCGAAGCCCGCGTCCTTCGGCTGGTCCCGCACGAAGAGCGCCGTGAGGACCCCCATGGTGAGCATGATGCCGGCGGGGATGAAGAAGACCCACTGCCATGGGAGCAGCGCCACCGCGATGCCGCCGACCACGAAGATGAGGGCGCGGCCGCTCTGGATCATGGAGCCGAAGATGGCGGAGAAGACGCCGCGTTCGCGCACATGGAACCAGCCGGAGTTCACCTTGATGAGGGCGAGGGCGCTGTAGGACTGGAAGTACATGTTCATGGACCACACGGTGGCGAAGTAGGCCAGGAGCAGCGGACCGGTGCCGAGCACGCCGAGGTAGGCGCCGAAGCCGAAGGCGAGATTGAAGACCACAGCGCCGAATACGCCGATCATCATCGCCTTGCGGCCGCCGATCTTGTCCGCCACCGGCCCGTTGAAGAGCGCGGAGATGCCGTAGATGGTCAGCGCGGCGGTGATGATGGTGCCGATCTGCGTCTTGTCCCACCCGTAGGTGTCGGAGAGGGCCTTGTTGGCGAAGGAGAGGTTGTACCGGCCCATGTACATGGCGGCGTAGGTGAAACCGAGCGTGAGCCAGTTGAGCGCGCGGCGCTTCCGGAACTCGATGGAATGGACGGGGCGTCCGGCGGGTGCGTTGACCATGGCGATGCGTTCCTGTCAGTGGGTGGGAACCACCGGCGGCACGGAACACCGCCGGTGCGCGATTCGTGACGAAGATAGGGAAATGCGGAGAGAGAAGAAAGCGCCAACGCCGACCGGTGTATCCGCTTTCCGCCGCGTCAGGAGACGGCGCTCTCCAGCAGCGTCACCGTCTTCGCGTCCGCGTTCAGTTCGGCGGTGACGCCGACGGGGAGCGGGATGTGGTCCCGGATGTGACCGAACGAGAGTCCGGCGAGGCACGGCTTGCCGAGCGGCGCGAAGCGGGTGCGGAACAGTTCGTAGAGCGTGAGGGACCCGACGGCTCCGCCCCCTTTCGGTTCGCAGTCGCGGAACCTGCCGAGGATGACGCCGGCGACGTCGTTCAGCACGCCGCTCAGATGGAGATGCGTGAGCATGCGGTCGATGCGGTACGGCTCCTCCCCCACGTCCTCGATGAAGAGCAGTTTCCCTCTCAGGTCCACCTCGAACGGCGTTCCGAGCGTGGTGACGAGGAGCGACAGGTTCCCGCCCACGAGCGGACCGCGGGCCGTTCCCCCGGCGATGGTGACGAGCCGGTTCTCGCGTTCGACGGTCTCGCCCGCCGGCAGCGGCGGCTGGCGGAGCTGTCCGAGCGGTTCGACGGACATCAGCGTGCGCGTGTAGTAGTCCCGCACGTACGGATTGAAGGAGTACAGGACGTTCGGCCCGTGCACGGTGACGAGTCCCGCGAACTTGTAGAACGCGAGCAGCAGCGTGGTGATGTCGCTGAATCCGACGAACACTTTAGGGTTCTTCCGGACCAGGTCGAAGTCGATATGCGGAAGCACCCGCATGCTCCCCCAGCCTCCCTGGATGGGGAGCACGCCGTCGATGTCCCTCCGCCGGAACATCTCGTTGATGTCCTCCGCCCTCTCCTTGTCGCTGCCGCCGAGGTATCCGTACCGCTTTCCGGCGTTCCGTCCGACGACGACGTTGAAACCCAGCGATGCGGCGATGTCCGTCGCCAGCGCGATGGTCTCGGGGTCCTCCACCGCGGTGGCAGGGGCGACGAGCCCGACGGTGTCGCCCGGCTTGAGCGCCTTCGGTCTGATGAGCGGAAGCGGTCCGGTCTGCTTCGACTGTGTAGAGAGGAACGAAAGGAACTCGGGGGGATAGATGGCCGCCAGAGTGGTGGCGGAGACGCCGGTGAGGAAGTTCCGGCGGGAGAGCGCGTTCGTCATGAAGGCTCCGTCGTTGGATGGAATCGCGCCGGCCCGCGGACCGGCGCGTACCGCGTTCGGGTCAGCGTCCCTTGATCCACTCCTCCGCGATCTGGACGGCGTTGGTGGCCGCCCCTTTGCGGATGTTGTCCGAGACGATCCACAGGTTCAGTCCGTTCGGTACGGAGGGGTCCCGCCGGATGCGGCCGACGAAGGTCTCGTCCCGGTCGTGCGCGTGGATGGGCATCGGGTACTTCTTGTTCGCCGGATCGTCCACGACAACGACGCCCGGCGCCTTCGCCAGCATCGCCACGGCCTCCGCCAGTTCGAACGGCCGCTCGAACTCGATGTTCACCGATTCGCTGTGCCCGCCGATGGAGGGGACGCGCACGCAGGTGGGCGACACCTGGATGGAGTCGTCCCCCATGATCTTCTTCGTCTCGTTCACCATCTTGAGCTCCTCCTTCGTGTAGCCGCTCTCGGTGAACTCGTCGATGTGCGGGAGGCAGTTGAAGGCGATCTGGTACGGGAACTTCGGATGCGCGACCGTCTCCTCCTTCCACTCCTTCATCAGCTGGTCGTACCCCTTCTGGCCGGCCCCTGTCACGGACTGGTACGTCGAGACCACCACGCGGCGGATGCGGAACGCGTCGTGCAGCGGCTTGAGCACCACCACCATCTGGATGGTGGAGCAATTGGGATTGGCGATGATGCGGCCCGGTCCGAAGATGGCGGCGCGGTTCACCTCCGGCACCACCAGCGGCACCGCGGGGTCCATGCGCCAGGCGCTGCTGTTGTCGATGACGGTGATGCCGTATCCGGCGCAGATCGGTGCGAACTCGCGGCTCACCGAACCGCCGGCGGAGAAGAGCGCGAGCTCGGCGCCGCTGCTGCGGATGTTCGTCTCGCTGAGCTCCTGCACTTTCCACGGACGGCCGTTGAAGGTGACGTTGAGCCCTTCGGAACGTTTGGAGGCGAGCGGCACGAGGCGCTCGACGGGGAAGGCGCGCTCTTCGAGCACCTGGACCATTTTGCGGCCCACCATTCCGGTGGCGCCGGCGACGATGACGGTATAGCGTTTCATGGGCGTTCGGTCGTTGTTGTTCCGGGTTCGTTCAGAGGTCGTCGAACGTCTCGCGTTCGCCGACCACCCGCACCTTCTCGCCGTTCACGAGCACTTCGGCCGGACGGAGGCGGGCGTTGTAATGGGAAGCGTTGACGATGCCGTAAGCGCCGGCGGTGAGCACCGCCAGGTACTCGCCTCGTTCCACCTCCGGCAGCATCCGTTCGCGGGCGAAGAAATCGCCCGTCTCGCAGACCGGACCCACCACGTCCACCGCATCCGCCTCGCGCTGCCGGAGCGTGAGCGGGACGATCTGATGGTAGGCGTTGTAGAGGCTCGGCCGGATGAGGTCGTTCATCCCCGCGTCCACGATGACGAACTTCTTCACCCCGTTGTCCTTGCGGTAGAGCACCTTCGTCACGAGGAGGCCGGTGTCGGCGACGATGGAGCGGCCCGGTTCGATGACGAGCGTGCAGCCCGCCTCCTTCAGCACCGGGAGCACCGCCGCGATGAAGGCGTCGTTCGGGGGAGCTTCGTCCGCCGGGTTCACCGCCTCGTGCGGGAGGAGCGGATGCCGCAGGGCGTTGCGGTAGGTGACGCCGAAGCCGCCGCCGAAGTCGATGTGGTGGATGCCGATGCCGGCGCTCCGCAGTTCGCGGACGAGGTGCACCACCGTGCGGGCGGTCTGTTCGAACGGTTCGAGCTTCAGGATCTGCGAACCGATGTGCGTATGGATCCCCTCCACCCGCAGGTGCGGGAGCGACGCGGCGTACCGGAACGCCTCGACCGCCACCGAGATGTCGATGCCGAACTTGTTCGTCTTGAGCCCGGTGGAGATGTACGGATGGGTCGACGCGTCGATGTCCGGATTGACCCGCAGCGCCACGCGCGCCGGAACGCCGACGCGGCCCGCGATGCCGTTGATGACCTCCAGTTCCTGGAGCGATTCCACGTTGAACGCGAAGATCCCCTTCCCGAGCGCGTACTCGATCTCGTCGTCCCGTTTCCCCACGCCGGCGAACGTGACCTTCGCCGGATCGAACCCGGCGCGGAGGGCGAGATGGATCTCGCCGGCGGAGACGGCGTCCGCCCCCGCCCCTTCGGAGGCGAGCGTGCGGAGGATGGTGTGGTTGCTGTTCGCCTTCAGTGCGTAGCAGGTCACGTGGTCCGTGCCGGCGAACGCCCCGTCGATGCGGCGGAAGTTCTCGACGAGCTGCTGTTTGGAGTAGACGTAGAGCGGCGTGCCGAACTCCTCGGCCAGCTCCTGCACCGGCACTCCTTCGCAGTGCAGCGCGTCGTCGATGAACCGGAAATGGGTCATGGGTCCTCTCGTTATTCGAACACTTCGGGGAACCGCTCGGCGTTCGCGAACAGCTCCGCGTGCAGCCGCCGCACCGCCTCGTCCACATGCTCCTCATCGATGACGAACGAGAGGTTGATCTCGGACGCCCCCTGCGAGATCATGTTGATGTTGATGTCGCTGACGGGAGTGAGCATCCGCACCGCCAGGCCGGGACTGTTGCGGAGGTTGTCCCCCACGATGCAGACGATGGCCTTCCGCTCCGCGGTGGTGACCGATGCGAAGTGCTTCAGCTCGCGGACGATGTGCGGCAGGTTCTTCACGGTGTCCACGGTGGCGGTGACGCTGACCTCGGAGGTGGCCACGGTGTGCACCACGGTCTCGTACTTGTGGAACACGTCGAAGATGTTCTCCAGGAAGCCGTGCGCGAGGAACATGCGCGACGAGACGATGGTGATGAGGGTGATCCCCTCCTTGTAGGCGATGGACTTCACCACGCACCGTTTGTCGGTCCGCGCCTTCGCCGCGATGACGGTGCCGCTGGAGCGCGGGTTCTTCGAGTTCAGCACCCGCACCGGGATGTTCTTCCGCACCGCCGGCAGGATGGTCTCGGGATGGAGCACGCGGGCGCCGAAGTACGCGAGCTCCGACGCTTCGGCGAACGACATCACCTTGATACGGCGGGCGTCCTTCACCACCGTTGGGTCCGCCGTCAGGATGCCGTCCACGTCGGTCCAGATCTGGATGTCCTCGGCGTCGAGCAGCGCGCCGATGATGGCGGCCGAGAGGTCCGACCCCCCGCGTCCGATGGTGGTCGTCACCCCCGCGGCGGTCGCGCCGATGAATCCCTGCGTCATCACGATGTAGCCGTTGTCGAGCTTCGGCCGGACGACCTCGCGCAGCCGCTGCTCCGTCACGTCGAACTGGACGGAGGCCTTGGTGAACCGGTCGTCGGTGCGCATGAAGGTCCGGGCGTCGGTCCAGAACGACTTCATCCGCTGCGATTCGAAGTAGTGGTGGATGATGAAGGAGGACATCAGTTCGCCGTACGAGGCGAACGTGTCGAGCGACCGGGGGGTGAGCTCCCCGAGCACCGCCACGCCGTTGACGAGCGCGGCGAGGTCCTCCGCCAGCGCGGCGAAGTGGCGGTACAGGAACTTCTGCGTCTCGCCGTCGAACAGCTCCTTCACGATGCGTTTGTGCCGCGCCTCGATGGCGGTCACGCCGGCGAGCGCCTCCTCCTTCTTCCCCTGCGCGGCGAGCTGCGCGGCGGCGAGGAGCTGGTTGGTGACGCCGGCGCACGCCGACACGACCACGACGGGCCGGCGCGGCGTCTCTTTCCGGACGAGTTCGGTGAGATTACGGATGGCGGCGGCGTCCTCCACGGAGGTACCGCCGAACTTCATGACGATCATACGGACAGCGATTTCAGAAAGAAAGAACCCGAGCCGCGGCTCGGGAGTTCGGAGTGGGGAACGGGCTTGTTCCCTTGTATGATAAAAAAAATCCCGCACAGTTGAAAGACGGTGCGGGAAATTCCTTGCAGCACGGCGGACTCACCCGGCCTTGAAATGCTCCAGCAGTGCGTCCGCCAGTTTCCCGCCGCCGAACCGGAACGCATCGGCCGCCGGAAGTCCGGTCCGGTCCTCCAGTTTCTTCGCCTCGTCCCTGCTCTGCGCATCGGTCAGACCGATGGAATTGACCCCGATGCCCACGACCCTGGAGGGACGGAAGAATCCCACCGCCTCTTCGTGGAACCGGACGAGCCGTCCGATGTCCGGAATGGGGAGCCCGTAATCGTCCACCGTGCGGGTGGGCTGGACGCAGAGGACCATCGCATCCGGCATGGTACCGTGGATGAGCCCTAGGGTGACGCCGCTGTACCCGGGATGGGTGAGCGCCCCCTGTCCCTCCACGAAGATGTACTCGTGCCCCTCCGCCGCGGAGGCGTCGATGCACCGTTCGATGGAGCCGGCGATGTAGTCGCTGATGATGGCGTCCACCGCCACCCCTTTCCCGGCGATCATGATGCCGGTCTGTCCGGTGCCGATGAAATCGCTCTTCAGTCCCCGTCTCCGGAACTCGGCGTGCACCTGCAGCGAGGTGGTCATCTTCCCGATGTTGCAGTCCGCCCCCACCGTCAGGACGGTGCGTGCGGTGCGGGTGCGGTAGCTTCCTCTGGACACGACCTCGTACTCCGGAGCGATGCGCCGCCAGTCGGTGATGGTGACGCCGTGCTCCGCGGCGGCGCGGACGAACTCGGCATCGTCGGAGAGGATGGTGTGGAGTCCGCTGAGCACATGCAGGCGGTTCCGGAGAGCGGTGAGGATCCATCCCCGCCACGTCTCCGGCAGCCGTCCGCCGGACGGAGCGATGCCGATGAGCAGGTGCGTCGGGGCGAACGGCATACCCTCTTCCACGCTCCCCACCACCGGAATCGTTCCGCCGTAGCCGAGCACCTCCTGCGCGGTCATCCCGCTCTTCGTGCTGTCGATGACCGCGACGACCTCATCCTTTAAATAGACGATGGCGCCGTTGGCGGTCTTGGAGCGGAGAGGGCTGAACCTCCCTTCCGCCAGTGCGAGGATCCTTCGTTGCGTCATGCGTGTTCCTTCAGCGTGAATTTCGTTCCCAGAAGACGCCGTCACGGAATCCCTGGATCTCATCCCCCCGTTCCGCCGCCGCGAGCCGTTTCTCCGCCAGACAGGCGTACGTCTCGTCCCGCTCGATGCCGATGAAGCGGCGTCCCAGCTTCTTCGCCGCCACGGAGGTGGTGCCGGAACCGAGAAACGGATCGAGCACGACGTCCCCCGGCCGCGAACTGGCGAGGATGAGCTTGGCGGCGAGCTTCTCCGGCTTCTGCGTCGGATGGTCGGTGTTCTCGGGCATGGACCAGAACGGAACGGTGAGGTCGGTCCAGAGGTTCGACGGATGCGTCAGGCGGAAGTCGCCGTCGTCCGTCCGCTTCCAATCCTTCGGAGCGCCGTGCGCCGTGTACGGCGCGAGCACGCGCCGTTTCATCTTCACCGCCTCCACGTCGAACGTGTAGCGGCCGGAAACGGTGCAGAACCAGATGTCCTCCGACGCGTTCTTCCAGTTCGCCGCGGCGCCGCGTCCCTTCTCCCGTTCCCACGTGATGCGGTTGCGGACGATGAGATGCCGTCCCGCCACCCGTTCGACGGCCGCGGAGGAACGCCAGTCGCCGCAGATGTACACCGACGCCGTCGGTTTGAGAAGGCGGAGCATCGCCGGGAACCACGTTTCCATCCACTCCTCGTACGCGGCGGAGGAGCGGGCGGTGAAGCGGGAGGAACCGAACTCCTTCGTCAGGTTGTACGGCGGGTCGAGGATGAGCAGGTCCGCGCAGCGGGCCGGCAGCAGCGCCGCCGCTTCGGCGGCGTCCTGCAGGATGGTGCGTCCGACCACGCGCCGGAGCGCGGCGGGTCCGGTGAGCGTGAGCAGTCTCCGACGGTACCGCAGCCGGTCGGCGCGGCCGAGCGTGATGGTCCGGTTCCGGGGAGCGCGGGCGGTCATGCGCGGGGATGGAACTGCCGGTGCTGCTGCTTCAGCACTTCCCGGTCGATGTGAGTGTAGATCTGCGTGGTGGCGATGTCCGCATGGCCGAGCATCTCCTGCACGGCGCGGAGGTCCGCCCCTCCCTCCAGCAGGTGTGTGGCGAACGAATGCCGGAAGGTGTGCGGATGGATCCGCTTCCGGATGCCGGCGCGGCGCGTGTACCCGGTGACGATGGTCCAGACCGACACGCGGGAGATGGGCGTTCCCCGGGCGTTCAGGAAGAGCGCGTCGTTGGTCCGTTTCCGTTCCGCCAGACGGACGCGGATGCGGCGGGTGTACTCCCCGATCCACTCCAGCGCCGGTTCGCCGATGGGGACGAGGCGTTCCTTCGAACCTTTGCCGAAGACCCTCACCAGCTGCTGCTCCGCGAGCACGTTGGACTGCGTCAGTCCCGTCAGTTCCGACACCCGCATGCCGGTGGCGTAGAGCGTCTCCAGGATGGCGCGGTCGCGCCACACCATCGGCACGGCGGACGCTGCGGCGGGGTCCGCGGCGCCGAGGATGGCGGAGACCTCGCCGAAACTCAGCACGTCGGGAAGATGCTTGCCGGTCCGGGGGAGTTCGAGGTTCCCGGTCGGGTCGCGGCGGGTGATGCGTTCCGCCGCGAGGTACTTGTGCAGTCCCTTGACCGCTGAAACGGAGCGCGCGACGCTCTTGGGCGAGAGGCCGACGTCGCGGAGCGTGCGGAGGAACCGGGAGAGCAGGTCGTCCGATACGTCGTCGAACGACCGGCACGACGCGTCGCCCAAAAAACCGACGTACCGCACCAGGTCCCGCTCGTACGCAGCGACGGAGTTCGAGGCGAGCGATTTTTCCAGCTGAAGGAACCGGAGGTATGCCCGGAGTTCGTGCGTCATTTCCGGTCGATGGTGTCGATGGTCCTCCGCAGACGTGTGTCCGGGTCCGGTGCAGGGGACGGCGGCGTCCGGCGGCGTTTCGGCGCGGGGGGCGGCTCGGCGGCGGCGGGTTCCGGCGGAGCGGCCTGCTCGGGATATCGGAGCCGAGAGTGGTGGATGCCGACCAGGATCTTGAGGAAGCTCTCTTTGATGCGCGTCAGGTCCCGCAGGTGGAGCGGGCTCTCGTCCAGCTCCCCTTCGAGCAGACGGAGTTTGATGATGGAGTCGATGTTCGCTTCGATCTTCTCGACGGTCGGCTCGTCGATGGCGCGCGTGGAGGCCTCGATGCCGTCCGCCAGCAGCACGATGCCGGTCTCTTTCGTGTTCGGTTTCGGTCCCGGGTACCGGTAATCGTTCTCGTCGATCTCCCCCTTGTACTTCTTCGTCCGGAGCGCCTTCTCGTAGAAGAAGCCGATGCGCATGGTGCCGTGATGCATGCGGATGAAGTCGACGACCCCCTCCGGCAGGGCGTGGGTCCGGCCGAGGTTCACGCCGTCCTCGATGTGCGACGCGATGATGCGGGCGCTCTTACGGGGGCTCAACGTACGGTGGCGGTTCTCCGAACCGATCTGGTTCTCGTAGAAGAGCTCCGGGCTGAGCGTCTTGCCGATGTCGTGGTAGAGCGCGCCGACGCGGGCGAGGGTCGAGTTGGCGCCGACCGCTTCGGCCGCGGTGGCGGCGAGGGTGGCCACGGTGACGCTGTGATGGAACGTGCCCGGGGCCTTGTGCGCCAGTTCCTTCAGCAGCGGATGGTTCAGGTCCGACAGCTCCACGAGGGTGAGTTCGGTCGAGATCTTGAAGATGCGCTCCACGAAGATCAGCACGCCGTACGTGAGCACGGGCGAGAGCACCGCGTTGAAGGACGCCGCGAGCAGCTGTCCGCCGATGACGTCCGCCGTCTCGTACCGCTCGAGGCCGAGCGCGAGGATGGGGACGGCGTACCCGACGAAGATGTAGATGATGGAACGGAAGATCTGCGTCCGTTTCTTGATGTCCCGCGCCGTGTAGATGGCGAACGAGCCGGCGACGAGCGAAGCGAACGCCAGGCCGTAATCGTTCCCCCGGATGCCGGCGATGAGGAACGACGAGACGACGGTGCTGTAGAACGCCACGCGCGAATCGAAGATGATGCCGATGAGCATCGCCATCGCCGGGACGATGACGGCGAAGCGGAGGGGCACCGGGGAGGGGAAGAGCACGGTGAGGTACGCGAGGGTGCAGACGGCGAGGAACCCCGCGCCGATGAGGACGAGCTTCACGTTGTCGTGGTAGATGCGCTTGCGGAAGAGGAAGAGGTACATCGCGAACATCCAGAGCACCGCGAAGACGTGCAGCGCCTTCCCCACGTACGTGATGTAGGCATTGATGCCCGCGCCGCGCTCCTCCTTCGCCTTCTTCAGCGAGTCGAGCTTCCGTTTGATCTCCTGCGTCACCCGCTCC
This sequence comes from Bacteroidota bacterium, assembly GCA_008933835.1. GTDB lineage: Bacteria > Bacteroidota > Ignavibacteria > UBA10030 > UBA8401 > SpSt-333. The sequence goes on from WBUG01000033.1 coordinate 32,187, forward strand.
TTCCGCGCGATGATGCGCTCCCCCTCGCTCACCGCCCCCACCGTGCGGGGGACGAGGTCCACGGCGAAGCGCACCTCGCGGTCCGTCTGCTCCTTCTGGTACAGCACGTTCGGCGTCAGGAACGAGAGCGCGATCTTGGTCGCCACCGAGACGGTGTCGTCCTCCCCGCCGTAGCCCGTGATGAACGTCTGCTGCACGATACGGCCCAGCTCCACCGTGTCGTGGAATTTGTTCACCGGAATGATCTGCTCGACGGTCTTCCGCCGTTTGGCGATGAGTTCGCTCTCCTTCAGCTGCGACTTCCGCAGGTCGATGATCCCCTGCAGGTAGACCCCGTTCACCACCAGCATCACGTCCTTCCGCAGCTTGGCGAACGAGTACTTGGGGGGCGTCCCCCGCTTCCGGTCCGCGGTGCGCAGATGCCACAGGGTCCGCCATTCGCTCTCGCGCAGTTCCAGCGGGAAGTTGGCGAGGACGACCTCGATCTCGGGCAGGTCCTCCGCGCGCCGGTCGATCACCTTCTCCAGCATGTCGAAGAAGCGCTGGAGGGAGTCGATGCTGGTCTGGACGACCGCCGGGTCCTCCTCGAACACCTTGTACACCTTCGCCGCCGCCAGTTCCCGCTCCCGTTCGTACTCCCGCTCGTTCTTGTAGATGGGGAAGGCGAAGGGCGCGTAGAGGTCCGTGTCGGTCCAGATGATGCCGACGGCATAATCGGACTCCACCGAGAGCCCCTGAGGGTACATCAGCGCGATGAGGAGCACCAGCAGGAGGAAGACGGTCCATTTGACGGCGAGACTGTCGCGCGTCAGGAGCCGGACGGCATGGGAGAAGAGACGTCGGAGTCGCATGGAAGAATATTGCACAAAAAAGCCCCAGAGGCAAATACCGTTGATATCCGCAGCGTCATTGCGTATATTCTGCAGTCATCACCCGTTCATTGGAAGACCGCCGTGCACCGTCCTAAAAAATCGCTCGGACAGAATTTCCTTCAGGATGCCAACGTCGCGCAGAAGATCGTGCGGCTGTTCGATCCGAAACCTGCGGACACCGTCGTCGAGATCGGTCCCGGCAAAGGGGCCCTCACGGCGCTGCTGCTCTCGCACGTGCCGCACATGACCGTCGTCGAACTGGACGATGCGCTGGCCGCCGGACTCGCCGAGCAGTACCCCGGACAGCTCACCGTGCTGCATTCCGACATCCTCGACGTGGACCTCTCCGCCCTCGCGCCCGCGGGGGGCGCGCTCCGGCTCATCGGCAACATCCCGTACAACATCACCACCCCCATCCTCTTCCATGTGATCGGCCACCGCCGCGCGGTGCGCGATTTCTCCGTGATGATGCAGACCGAGGTGGCGCAGCGCATCGCCGCGAAGCCCCGCACCAAGGAGTACGGCATCCTCTCGGTGTTCCTGCAGTACTACTGCACGGCACGCATCCAGTTCCAGGTGTCGAAGAACTCCTTCTTCCCCGTGCCGTCCGTCTCCTCCACCGTCGTTCATCTGGACTTCACCGCCCCGTTCCCGCAGACCGCGGCGAACGACGCCCTCTTCCGGCGGGTGGTGCGGGGGACCTTCGGCGTGCGGCGCAAGACGCTGCGGAACGGACTGCGCACCATCGGCGTCCCGCCCGCCATGTTCGACCGCCTGTCGGTGGACCTCGAACTCCGTCCGGAGGAGCTGACCACGGCCGACTTCGTCCGGCTCGCCGGCGAACTGGAACCGGCCGCCTCCGCCGTCCTGAACACCGTCGCGGAGGGGGGCGATGAGTGACGACCGGTACGTGCCGCAGGACCTCATCGAGGTCGACGACGAACTGATGGCGGACATCGGCGAACTCATCGCCTCGAAGTCCGACTTCCTCATCAAGAACATCCTCAGCGACCTCCACCCGGCGGACATCGCGCACATCATCAACCGCCTCGAGTTCGGGCAGGGCGAATACCTCTTCTCCCTCCTCGGCGTCGAGGACCAGAGCCGCGTCATCGTCGAACTGGATGACGACCACCGCGAACACTTCCTCGCCTCGCTGAAGAGCGACACGCTGACGGACATCGTCGAAGAACTTCCGACCGACGAGGCGACCGACCTCGTGGCGGACCTCCCGAGGGAGAAGGCGGAGGAGGTGCTGGAGGAACTGAGCGCCGAGGACTCCTCCGAACTGCAGGAACTGCTGCAGTACGGCGAACACACCGCCGGCGGCCTGATGCAGAAGGAGTTCATCACCGTCAACCGGAAGGAGACGGTGAAGAAGGCGGTGCAGGCGGTCCGGAAGGCGGCGAAGGAGAATCCGGGGGAGCAGATCTACGCGGTGTACGTGGTGGACGACGAGGACGTGCTCGTGGGGAGCCTCTCCGTATCGAACCTCATCCTCCTCTCCCCGCTGAAGCGCATCTACAAGGTGATGGACGCGGACATCATCAGCGTGAAGACGAACGTGGACCAGGAGGAGGTCGCGAACATCTTCAAGAAGTACGACATCGTCTCGCTGCCGGTCACGGACTTCGCGGGGAAGATCGTCGGCCGCATCACGGTGGACGACATCGTGGACGTCATCACGGAGGAGGCGTCCGAAGACATCCTGCGTCTGGGCGGCGTCGCGGAGGACGAGCGCGTCACCACGCCGCCGCTGCAGTCGCTCCGCCGGCGCGTTCCCTGGCTGGCGGTGTACCTCATCACCGGGCTCATCACCTCGAGCATCGTCAACCTCTTCCACGAGACCATCCAGTCCTTCGTCGTGCTCGCCGCGCTCATGCCCATCGTCGCCGGCATGGGGGGCAACGCCGGCACCCAGGCCATCACGCTCATGGTGCGCAGCATCGCCCTCGGCGAGATCGACATGGCGGCGGCGCGCAAGGCGCTCATCAAGGAGGTCACCGTCGGCCTGCTCAACGGGGCGCTCGTCGGCTTCCTGGCCGGCACCGTCATCGCCGTCGCCTACGGCAACGTGATGCTCGGCGTGGTGATGTGCCTGGCGATGATCACGAACCTCTTCATCGCGGGGCTGATGGGGACCCTCATCCCGCTGCTGCTGAAGTGGGCGAAGCTCGACCCGGCGCTGGCGTCGGCGGTCCTCGTGACCACCTGCACGGACGCGTTCGGATTCATCTCGTTCCTCGGCTTCGCCACCCTCTTCCTTTCGCTGCTCGTGTAGGCCGCCGCATGCGGAACTCCCTGCGCTTCCTCACCTCGGCGGACCTCGTCACCGTCGTGTTTCTTCTCCTCCTCTCCGCGCTCGAATGCGTCTTCGCCTCCCGCGTTCCGGGTTGGACACAGCTCGTCGCGCAGAACCTGGGCATCGCCGCCCTCATCGCCGGGCTCGCCCTCACCGTGCACCGGCGCGGAACCTCCGCACCCGCCGCGGTGCGGTTCGCCCGCGACTGGTACCTCGTGCCGATCATCCTCTATATCTATACCCAGGCCTCCTCCATCGCGTTTCCGCTGCACGGACGCGACTACGACCAGGCGCTCATAGCCGCGGACCGCTTCCTCTTCGGCGGCGACCCGACGGTCTGGGCGTTCCGGTTCGCCCACCCGGCCCTGACGGAACTGCTGCAGCTCGCGTATTCGTCCTACTACCTCTTCTTCATCGCGCTCATCGCCGAGTTCTCGCGCCGGCCGGACCGCCGGGCGTTCGAGACCGGCGCGTTCCTCATCGTATACGGTTTCTACCTCTCCTACGTCGGCTACCTGCTGGTCCCCGCCGTGGGACCCCGATTCACCCTTCACGATTTCGCCGCCACGGACGCCGAACTCCCCGGTCTGCTCCTCACGCCGTACCTGCGCGACATCATCAACGCCGGCGGTGGAGCGCCGGCGGGCAGCGCGGACCCGCTCGCCGCCGTGCACCGTGACGCGTTCCCGAGCGGACACACGCAGCTCACCCTCACCGCCATGTACATCGCCTTCCGGATGCGCTCCCTGCACCGGTGGTGGCTCCTCGCCGTCGGCTCGCTGCTCATCGTCTCCACCATCTACATGCGCTACCATTACGGCATCGACGTGCTCGCCGGCGTTCTCTTCTTCATCGCCGCCGTGGCCAGCGGTACCGCGCTGGACCGATGGTGGCGGCGCGCGTCCGGCCGATAGAATGAAAAACCCCGCCGCAGCGGGGTTTTTCATTGCACCCGGTCCGAGTCTCAGAACGTCATCGTCAGCCGCAGCGCCGGCATCACCTGAGGAGCGGGAGCGCCGTACCGGTCCATCGCCGCATGCGCGAGCAGCACCGCCGGACCGAACTGCCATGCTCCCGACGCGCTCCCCCGCTGTGCGGCCACGTCGGCATACCGGGAATACATCATCCCGTACCCGAACGCGGCACCGAGTCCGCTCGCCACCACGCTCACCTTGGTGTCGGCTCCGGCCAGCACCGGCACGCTGGCCGCGAGCAGTCCGCCGCCGAGCACACCGGAGACGATGAGCACCCCTTCCTGCGACGTGAACCGTTTCCCTTGGATGAGACCGTTGCCGAGTACGGAAC
>WBUG01000159.1 GCA_008933835.1 Bacteroidota bacterium
GAGATCAGACCCATGCCGGTGATGACGACGTTGTTCATGAAGGCACCTGCACAAGAGAAAATTTGCTGTTCAAGATAGGGAAAAAATGAGCGCAGGACAAGGAACGCGGTTTTACCATTGTGTGACCTGTCCCATCCGATGAACACCGGAAGAGGAAAGGAGGTTCTGCGGCGTCAGCGGGAGGTGCGGCGGCGGAACCGGGCGATGAGAACGTCGAGGGAGAACGCGCCGGGACCGTACGTCAGCACCAGCAGCGATGCGAGCAGGTACGGGAACGGGACCGCGTCGACGAACGCCTGAGGGTCGGAGAAGACACCGAGCAGCGCCTCGCGGTCGTCCGTGGCGTAAGCGGTCGCCATGACGCCGATGAGCGGCACCGCGGCGATGCGCGACGCGAGTCCGAGCGCCAGCAGCGCTCCGCCGACCATCTCCGTGGAACCGGCTGCGACGGCGTTCAGATGCGGGAACGGAATTCCAAGGGAGGCGAAGAACTCCGCGGTGGCCGGAAGATCGGACAGTTTGCCGAGGCCGGTGCGGAAGAACCCGTACCCCCACTGGAGCCGCACGAGGAGCATGAGCGGGTGATGGAGCGTACCGGCGCGGAGGACACCGGAAGCGTACGCGGCGGTGAGGCGCTGCAGGAGGGGGTTCATGGTCGTCGTTCCTTCATCATGATGCGATGTCCGAAAAATATCCCCCGGCGGTCCACCGTTCGAACCAGCGGAAGAGGGCATCGCCGGTCCCTTCCGGCCGCACGTTCCTCTCACCGGCGAACCGTTCCAGTGCGGCACCGACCGGCATGCCGGCGGCGAGGAGATGCAACAGTTCCCCTTCGCCCTCTTCCAGCGTCCTCCAGCCGGTCCGGCCCTCGAGCCGGCAGACGGCGATGCGCACATCGTGCTTCCGCGGTTCGGGCAGCGGTCGTTCCTCTTCCACCGCGTCGAGGTACGAACCGACGTCGTACGAATGTCGGGTCAGCCGGAACGCGTCAGCGGGAACGAGCTTCACCTCCGTCCAGCGTTCCGCTGGAACGGCGGCGATCCGTTCTTCGG
>WBUG01000160.1 GCA_008933835.1 Bacteroidota bacterium
CGTCGACGAAGCTGGGACGGTTCCCTTTCCGGGTGTCGCCGTACAATGTGAACTGCGAGACGACCAGCGCTTCGCCCATCGTGTCGCGCAGCGAACGGTTCATCTTCCCCTCATCGTCCTCGAAGATACGGAGGGACGCGCACTTCTCCGCCACGTACTCCGCCTCGCGCTCCGCGTCCCCGTTCCGGATGCCGAGCAGGATGAGCAGACCGGGGCCGATGGACGAGACGGCCGCGCCGTCGACCGTCACTCCTGCGGAAGAGACGCGTTGTACGACCGCTCTCACCGGGACGCTCCTTCCCGCGATGCGACGATGCACCGCCAATGTCCCTCGAAATCCTTCACCGCGTCCGTCCGGGTGAAACCCGCGGCGGCGAAGATGCCCCGCACCGCGTCGGACTGGTCGTACGCATGTTCCACGGCGATGAATCCCTCCGGCCGCAGCGCGGTTTCGCTCCGCTGCGCGATGGCCTTGTAGAATGTCAGTCCGTCACCGGAGTCCGTCAGCGCCGCGGCGGGCTCGTACCGGCGCACCTCCTCTGCCAGAAGTGCGTATTCGGCGGCGGAGATGTAGGGAGGGTTCGAGACGATGACGTGGTACGGTCCATCCGGTAACGGCATGGTCAGGACGTCCGACGGCACGAACTGCACGCGTTCCTGTACGCCGTTCCGCACGGCGTTCGCTTCGGCCTCGGCGAGGGCGTCCGGACTGATGTCCGTCGCGGTGACGGCCGACAGCGGCAGCTTGGATGCCAGGCTCACCGCCACGCAGCCGCTGCCGGTGCCGATGTCGAGGATGGAGAGCGGGGCATCGGGGGCGAACCGGCGTTTCACTTCCTGCAGAACGGATTCGATCAGCACTTCGGTATCGGGGCGCGGAATGAGGACGTGGGGCGAGACGGCGAACGGAAGACCCATGAACTCGGTGTCTCCCAGGATGTACTGTACCGGTTCATGGGCGAGCCGGCGCTTGAACAGTTCCTTGAACCGGGCGAGTTCTTCGTCGGAGAGCGGTCGGTCGAAACCGGTGTAGAGCTGGA
>WBUG01000161.1 GCA_008933835.1 Bacteroidota bacterium
TCCAGCTCTACACCGGTTTCGACCGACCGCTCTCCGACGAAGAACTCGCCCGGTTCAAGGAACTGTTCAAGCGCCGGCTCGCCCATGAACCGGTACAGTACATCCTGGGAGACACCGAGTTCATGGGGCTTCCGTTCGACGTCTCGCCCCGCGTCCTCATTCCGCGCCCCGATACCGAAGTGCTGATCGAATCCGTTCTGCAGGAAGTGAAACGCCGGTTCGCCCCCGATGCCCCGCTCTCCATCCTCGACATCGGTACCGGCAGCGGATGCGTGGCGGTGAGCCTGGCATCCAAACTGCCGCTGTCGGCCGTCACCGCGACGGACATCAGTCCGGACGCCCTCGCCGAGGCGGAAGCGAACGCCGTGCGGAACGGGGTGCAGGAACGTGTGCGGTTCGTGCCGTCGGACGTCCTGACCATGCCGTTACCGGATGGACCGCACCACGTCATCGTCTCGAACCCTCCCTACATCTCCGCCGCCGAGTACGCACTTCTGGCAGAGGAGGTGCGCCGGTACGAGCCCGCCGCGGCGCTGACGGACTCCGGTGACGGACTGACATTCTACAAGGCCATCGCGCAGCGCTGCGATACCGCGCTCCGGCCGGAGGGCTTCATCGCCGTGGAGCATGCATACGACCAGTCCGACGCGGTGCGGGCCATCTTCACCGCCGCGGGTTTCACCCGGACGGACGCGGTGAAGGATTTCGAGGGACATTGGCGGTGCGTCGTCGCATCGCGGGAAGGAGCGTCCCGGTGAAGGCGGTCGTACAGCGCGTCTCTTCCGCGGGAGTGACGGTCGACGGCACGGCCGTCTCGTCCATCGGCCCCGGTCTGCTCATCCTGCTCGGCATCCGGAACGGGGACGCGGAGCGCGAGGCGGAGTACGTGGCGGAGAAGTGCGCGTCCCTCCGAATCTTCGAGGACGATGAGGGGAAGATGAACCGTTCGCTGCGCGACACGATGGGCGAAGCGCTGGTCGTCTCGCAGTTCACATTGTACGGCGACACCCGGAAAGGGAACCGTCCCAGCTTCGTCGACG
>WBUG01000101.1 GCA_008933835.1 Bacteroidota bacterium
TGTACGCGAGCTGGAGCAGGCCGAACGACACGGCGACGGCGAGTCCCGCTTCGGTGCCGTACAGTTCGTCCGCGACGATGAACACCAGGAGGGGGAGGAGCCCCGGAAGAAGACGTTTCAGCAGGAGCGTGCCGTTCACCGTCCGCTCCAGCCGATGCGGGAATGGAAGAGCGTCCGTCCGCTCCGCACGCTCGTCCCGGCGACGAAGTACGCCGGTGCGTCCGGCGCCGTACCGTCGATGGTGAGCCGTACGGTATCGCCGAACGCGGTCTCTTCCAGGTAGTTGATCTGGAGAGAGGAGACGCGCCGCCCGCGGTACTGCTCCTCCGGGAAGCAGTCGGAGATCCACTTGCCGTACTGCGCATTGTTGACATGCCGGTTCACGTCCAGGTCGCTCAGCCACACCGGTTTGTCGAACACCGGCTCCGTGCGTTCCGGAACGGCAAGCTTGTCCGGCCGTTCGGCGATCGCCTCCGGAGCGCCGGGGAACACGAGGTCGGGGAAGTGCTGCTCCACCCGCTGCGGACGGAGCTTCTCGGTGTCCACCAGCAGCCACGCGGTCGTGGCGCGCACGATGGGCGCGCCGCCGGCGTCCGAAAGGATGAAGTCGCGCATGGCGAACAGCCGGTCGATCCCCTTCGGCCAGGTCGTCAGGGTCACCGCTTCGTTCCACGCCGGGAGACGGTCCATGGTGACGAGGATGCGGGAGAGGATCCAGCCGAGACGGCGCTCCCGCAGCGGTGCATAACCGACCCCGAGGTGTGCGGCGTGGATGCCGGCCAGGTCCTGGAACCGGTTCAGGAGCGAGAAGAGGGAGAGCGTGCCGGTGACGTCGGATTCGTAGGAGGAGACGGTGAAGTCGAAGACGCACCGCTCGCGCGTCATGTCCATGGAGCGATTCCTTTCAATGGAGTTCCGGAAGGAACGTACGGAGAATTTGCTCGCGGACAAAGGGTCGGTGCGTAAAACGAACGAGCCCGCCGGAGCGGGCTCGTGGTATGGAACGGACGGCGCGGATCAGAACTCGACGCGCACGATCTTCACGCCGCCGGTGCCGGACGCCACGATGAGGTGGGAGCCGTTGTAGGCGACATGGTTGACGGATTGCAGGTCGTCGAACCGCAGTTTGCCGACGTACTTCAGGGAGATGGAGGCGGAACCGGTGCTCTCTTCGAGGTCCTTGGACGCTTCCGCCACGTACACGCCCGCTTCTCCGTTCGCGATGAAGACGTACTTTCCGCTCGCGGAGACGGCGTTGGTGACGGTGACCGACGGATCGAGCTTCGACACGGTGACGCGGGGGAGTGAACCCACCACGGTGCCGGAGGCGAGGTCCACCAGCTTCACGCCGCCGTCACCGGCCGCCACGAGCGCCTTGCCGCCGATGAGCTGCACGGTGGACTTCGATTCCGGGATGGTGGCGCCGCCGATGCTGATGGTCTTCACCGGGGCGAGGGTGGACTTGCTGAAGACCGCGAGCCGTCCCGGCGTCCCCTGCATCACCACCACGTACTTGTCGTCCACGTCCACCCAGCGTGCGTCGCTCAGCGAGACGGAATCGGTGGGGAGGAGGCTCTTCTTGTCGATGCGGTAGAGGTACCCGGTGTTGCCGGTGGTGGCGTAGAGATGCGTCTCGTCGCTCCCGACGGAGGTCGCCACGAAGCTCTGCAGCGGGGTCCGCTTGTTGTCCGCGACGGTCAGCGTGTGCAGCAGGGAGGTCTTGATCCGTTCCATGACGGCGGTGTAGGGGTCGAACTTCGCTTCGGAGGTCGCTTCGGCGAGATAGACGTATCCGTCGTCGTACCGGATGCTGCTGACGTCGGTCCCTTCGAACGACGCGGTCGAGATGGGATATGCGCCCCAGGAACCGCCGAAGAGGAGGAAGAGGATGTCCACCGCTCCGCCGTAGGCCGCTCCCTGAAGGTTGTAGCTGATGTGGGCGTGGGTGCTGGACATGTGCACCGACGTCGCCTGCACTTCCTTCCCGCCCACCGTCGGCGGCGCAAGGTCGTACTTCAGGGTCAATGAGAACGCCGCGGGAGCGGAGCGCTTCCCGAGCCCGGCGGTGTCTACCGCAACGATCTGATTCCGTGCGGTCACCCGTGCGGCGAGCTCCTGCTCGCTGTTGTTCACCGAGATGCGGCCGTCGGTCTCCTTCGTCGTGTCCGGAGCCGGGTCATTGGACGAATCACAGCCGGCCGCGAACGAAAGCAGGACGAAGGTCACGGCGGCGGTCAGCCACGTGGAACGGATCATGGTAATTCCCCCTGTGCGATGAAATGATGAACGATGCAGTAAGATAGAACGTTCGTCACCGGAATGCAATACGCCGCATCACGTAGAGGGTGCCCGGTGTCACCGGAATCCGAACAATGGCGGGAACACGAACACTACGACCGCCGCCCAGAGTGCAAAGACCGGAAGATACGAGGTCTGCCACCGTTCCAGGTCCCCGATCGGTGCGGAGCCGCGCACGAAACGGAGCGCCAGCGCGGCGGAGCGTGCGAGGTTGATGAGGAGGAGGATATTGAGTCCGAGTGCGGCGACACGGTTCGGCGTCAGACCGAACTCCGAGATGCGCGCGGTGATGGCCCAGAGTGCGGCCATGTCCGCCATCAGGGCGCTCACCACCAGCACCAGCTGGAGCACATCGAAGAGGCCCGGGGGTTCGTACGGGTCCCGCGCGGAGACGGAGTAGAGGAGCAGGGCGAGCACCATCACCAGCAGCAGGTCGAAGGCGATGAGCACATCCCGGTCGATGTCCAGTCCACGGCCGCCGACGAGCAGCGTCGCGAGGAAGACCACCAGCAGCAGCGTGAAGAGCGGGGTGAACAGACGGGTCAGGACGGGCGCCATGTTCTCGATGACCCCTTGTTTCGCCTCCACCAGCCATGATCCGATCAGCACGGCGCCCGCGGCGCCGCAGGGGATGAGCCATGTCTGGATGAACAGGTCCGGCCGGACGCCGATCATCGTGAAGAGCATCGCCAGGAACATGGTGAACACTCCGCCCCCCAGTGCGATGAGCACATAGTAGATGAACAGTTCGCCGGAGAAGCGGATGAAGTCCATCCGGCCGTCCGGGTCGTTCCACCGTCCGCCGGTGTACGCGAGTCCCACCACGAACCAGAGCGCGATGGGGAGATGGAGGACGAGCAGGATGCCGGTGTGGCTCTCCGGTCCGAACGGGAACGTGTTGGCCGCAACGGCTCCGGCGATGAACGCGGCGGCCGCAGGATAGGCCGCGGCGGGGAAGCGCCGCCGGCGGATGAAGTAGAGGGCGAGGAGCGGCAGGACGAAGAAGGCGACGTTCCGTACGTAGAACTGTTCGTTCTCTTCCATCGTGATGCCGAAGAACGCCGGCACCTTCACCAGCAGTGCCGCGCCGAGGGCGAACAGGATGGCGGTCACGGCGTCGGGCGGGACCAGCCGGCTCCGTTCATCCGTTTCCGCCGGTGTCAGCACGAGCTGCTTCCAGAGCCGGTCGGAGTGTTCGCGGGCGAACTCGCGCGAGAGGGCGTCCAGCGCCCCCATCCGTTTCACCGCCACCAGGAACGCTTCGTCGGACGAGAGTCCGGACGCCGTCAGTCCGGCGATCTGCTCCCGCAGATGGTCCTCCAGTTCGGCCGCGTCCGCCGCTCCGATCGTACGGCGCCGGCGGACGAACTCCCGCCATTGTCCGATCTGTTCGTCGAGTGATGCGGCCCGTTCGTTCTGTTCCATGGTCTGTTCTCCTGTTGTATGGAGTGGTGAATAGTCCGTTCAGTGCTGCTCGCGCGTTCTTTCGCCCCGGTGACGCCATCGCGTTAGCAGTGCAGATGTGGATGCTCCGGCTGCTATCGCAAGGGCGACGACGATACCGGGAGCAAGTTCATCGGAAGGCGGGATGCGGTCCAGGAAGAGGAGCTTGAAGAGCAGGAGGAACCCTCCGCACCCGGCGGCGAAACCGATGAGGGCGGTGACGATGCCGTTCTTCATGGATGTCCCTTCCGTGTGTGGTTCGGCGGCGTTCACCATGCCGGAACTCCCGCGGGGAGCGCTGCCGGCACCGCGAGGGTCTTCCAGATCCCCTTCAGCGTCTTGTCCACCGCCTGCCATTGCCGGCGTTCTTCGGCGAGCTGTTCCTTCCCGCGGGCGGTGACGCGGTAGTACTTCCGTTTCCGGCCGCTCTCCGCCTCCTCCCACCGCGCCTTGATGTACCCGAGACGTTCGAGCCGGTGCAGGACGGGGTAGAGCATGCCGTCGGTCCATTCCATCTCTCCGCCGGAGAGCTCCTGCACCCGTTTGATGATGGCGTATCCGTAACTGTCCCCCTCGGCGAGAATGGCCAGCACGATGGGCGTGGACGAAGCGGCGATGAGGTCCTTGTTGAATTCCATTGGCGTCCTTTGATCTGCGCGTCACGCGCGCGTCATACCTAGCACTAATATACATAACAGTTCTATGTATGTCAAGGGCGGGACCACGCGAACAGCGCTCGGTTTGCACTGATATCGTCACGGTACCGACCAAACAAAAATACCCGAGCAAAGCTCGGGTATTTTTGTTTGGTAGCGGGGG
>WBUG01000162.1 GCA_008933835.1 Bacteroidota bacterium
GTTCCGCACCTTGTCGTCCAGACGGGCGATCTCGGCGTTCAGGCGGCTCGCATCCTCCGTGAATCCGCCAGCAAGCATGAGAAGATCGACCAGGGACATCTCACGGGTGAGCACATACCGCCCCGGCTGTTTCACCTTTCCGAAGATCTCCACGAACTGCGGACCAAGCCGGCTCACATCGATGCTGTGAATGATGACCTCGTCCTTCGGTTTGAGGACGATATTATGCATCGGATCGCCGGCCATCATCGCCTGGACGTCGAACGACAGCATCGTCTTCGTTCGGTTATCCTCCAGGAAGCGGACGACCTCGCCGCGGACATCGTACGATTCTGGACGGAGGCTGTCCGCCAGCAGCACCGCATCGCGCACCTTCATGCCCGGCTGGAACTGGTACGTCCCTTGCTTGTACACGGCCCCGGAGACCGTGACGTAGTTCCGCACCTCGTCCTGTACGGAATAGAACGACACCATATCTCCGTCGCTCAGCGCATAGTCGCGGTTCTTGGAGAGGATGTCGCGGTAATTGATGTCGATGTACCGGCGCTCCAGATCGTTCTTCACCCGTTCCTTGAACGGCACGATGCGTTCGACCTGCACCCGTTCCAGATACGAGGACGGGGTGTATCCGCCGGCGTACTCGGTGAGCTTCTTCAATTGTTCGCCGGGGAGGAGTTCATAGACGCCGGGACGCCGGATGTCGCCGCGGATGTACACGGTGCTTTTCCGTGTCGGAACGAAGATGATGTCGTTGTTCTGCACCCGCACGTCGGTGTTCTTCTCGGCGCCGGTGAAATAGAGGTAGAGATCGACCTTCGCTACGACCTTATTGTCCCGGATGAGACGGACATCACGAAGACTTCCGTTCACCGTCGGCCCGCCGACCGCGAACAACGAGCTGAAGATGGTCGAATAACTGTTCACCGTGTACCCGCCGGGATTCGTCACTTCGCCCATGATGAAGACCCGTTTCGGACGGACCTTGGCCAGCGTGACGTCCAGCCAGACGGTCTTAGGAGAGGAGGAC
>WBUG01000034.1 GCA_008933835.1 Bacteroidota bacterium
ATCCTCCACCGCCGATTCCGCCACCTCCCCACCACCAGTCGTTATGACGCCGGTATCCCTTGGAACTGATGGCGTACCCGCGCCGGCGTGACGCCGCCGCAACGGAGACGGCCAGGACCGCGATGATGATGACGACCGGTATCCATCCGGAGCTCTTGCGGCGTTTCTTTCCGCCGGTGAACTCACCCTGCGACGCCGTCATGAGGGCTGTGAGAGCTTCGGAGATGCCTCCGTAATAATCGTCACGCCGGAAGGCGGGACGCAATTCGTTCCGGATGATGCGGTCGCACACGGCGTCCGTGACGGCCCCTTCAAGACCGTACCCGACCTCGATGACGACCTTCCGGTCATCCTTCGCAATGAGCAGCAGGATGCCGTTGTCCTTCCCCTGCTGCCCGAGTTTGCTTTGTTCCAGGATGCGGATGGCGGTCTCGCGGATATCGCCGCCGTCGAGCGTGGGAATGATGAGAACGGCGATCTGGTTGGAGGTGCTGTCCTCGTACCGCAGGATGCGTTCACGAAGTTCTGAGGCCTCGCCTCTGGACAACGCACCGGTGTTGTCGATGACAGGGTCCGTGATGCGCGGTGTCCGTCCCGGTGTCTGCGCCGAAAGGGACAGGAACAGCAATGCGCCGGCGGCAAGGAGCACCGCGGCCCTCGCAGCGAGCGCGTGTCGGTGACGCCGGAACATCAGAACTGGACTTTCGGAGCGGTCTCAGCGCCCGCGGTCGCCTGGAAGTACTGTTTCGGACCGAAGCCGCCGAATCCGGCGATGAGCGAGTTCGGGAAGGTGCGCACGGAGGCGTTGAACTCCTGCACCACTTCATTGAACCGTTTCCGCTCGACCGAGATACGGTTCTCGGTCCCTTCAAGCTGAGACTGCAATTGCAGGAAGTTCTCGTTCGCCTTCAGGGTCGGATACTGTTCCACGGTGACGAGCAGACGCGACAGCGCCGAGCCGAGCGAACCCTGGCTCTGTTCGAACCGCTGGAACGCCTGCGGATCGTTCAGCAGCTGCGGCGACAGGGTCACCTGCGTCGCTTTGGCGCGCGCTTCGATGACCGCCTGCAGCGTCGACTTCTCGAAGTTGGCGACCCCCTGAACGGTGGCCACGAGGTTCGGAATGAGGTCCATACGCCGCTGGTACTGGTTCTGCACCTGCGCCCAGGCGCCGTTCACCCCTTCGTCCATCCGCACCATTCCGTTGTACTTTCCGACGCCCCACATGACGCCCATGACGAGAACGGCGACGATGGCGAGCGCGATGATGGTTCCCTTTTTCATGTCTTCTCCCGCTGAATGTTGATGATTGTCTATGTCGAAAGCGGCACCGCTCACTCCTTGAGGAGTGCACGGGAAATAACAATGCGCTGTATCTCGGAGGTTCCCTCGTAGATCTCGGTGATCTTCGCGTCACGCAGGTACCGCTCGACCTTGTATTCGCGCACGTATCCGTATCCGCCGTGGATCTGGATGGCCTCCAATGCCGCGTTCACCGCCACGCGGGACGCGTGCAGTTTCGCCATGGCGGCCTCTTTCCCGAACGGTTTGCCGGCGTCCTTCAGTGCGGCGGCCTGATGGACGAGCAACCGCGCCGCTTCGATGTCGGTGGCCATGTCTGCCAGTTTGAACTGAATGGCTTGCAGGTTGGCGATCGGTTGGTCGAACGCTTTCCGCTGCTTCGAGTACGCGACGGAGGCCTCCAACGACGCCTGCGCGATGCCGAGCGCCTGAGCGGCGATGCCGATGCGTCCACCTTCGAGCGTCATCATGGCGAACTTGAATCCGAACCCCTCGTCACCGATGCGGTTCGTGGCGGGGATCTTCACGTTCTCGAAGAGGAGCGACACGGTGTCCGAACTGCGGATGCCCAGTTTACGCTCCTTCTTGCCGTACGTAAAACCGGGAGTTCCCTTCTCCACTATGAACGCGCTGATCCCTTTCGGCCCTTTGGACGGATCGGTCTGCGCGATGACGAGGACGACATCGGCAGTAGTGCCGTTCGTGATCCAGTTCTTGATGCCGTTCAAGACGTAGTGGTCCCCCTCTTTCACCGCAACGGTATGCTGGTTGCTGGCATCGCTGCCGGCTTCCGGTTCCGAGAGGGCGAACGCCCCGAGTTTCTCCCCCTTCGCCAGCGGTATGAGGTACTTCTGCTTCTGCTCTTCGGTGCCGTACTTGTTCAGTCCGTAACAGACGAGCGAATTATTGACCGACATGATGACACCGCACGACGCGTCCGCTTTCGAGATCTCCTCCATCGCCACGGCGTACGAGACGGTGTCGAGGCCCGCTCCTCCGTACTCTTCGGGGACCATCATTCCCATGAATCCGAGTTCGCCGAGCTGCTTCACCTCCTGCGCCGGGAAGGTCTCCTTATCGTCCCGCTCGTCCGCCGTCGGCAGGAGGACATCGGCGGCGAACTGCCGCGCGGTATCGCGGATCATCGTATGGGTCTCGTTCAGAGCGAAGTCCATGTCGGTACCTGTCGTTGGTGAACGTTCATTGCTGCTGCGTGTACTCGTAGAATCCCTTGCCGCTCTTCCGGCCGAGATGTCCCGCCGCGACCATCTTCTTGAGGAGCGGACAGGGGCGGTACTTGGTATCGCCGAGTCCGTCGTGCAGGACGTTCATGATGGAAAGACAGACGTCCAGTCCGATGAAATCGGCCAGCGTGAGCGGTCCCATCGGATGGTTCATCCCGAGCTTCATCACGGTATCGATCGCCTCCGGCGTCGCGACCCCCTCCATCACGCAGTACATCGCCTCGTTGAGCATCGGCAGGAGGACCCGGTTCGAGACGAATCCGGGGTAGTCGTTGACTTCGACCGGCGTCTTCTCGATGCGTTCCGAGAGCGACTTGACGGCGGCATAGGTCTCGTCCGACGTGGCGAGCCCGCGGATGACTTCGATTAGCTTCATCACGGGGACCGGGTTCATGAAATGCATCCCGATGACCTTGTCCGGCCGTCCGGTGACGGCGGCGATCTCGGTGATGGAGATCGACGAGGTGTTCGTGGCGAGGATGGCGCCGGCCGGAGCGGAGGCGTCCATCGTGCGGAAGATCTCCTTCTTCACCGCCGCATTCTCGGTCGCCGCCTCCACGACGAGGTCCGCGGCGCGCACCGAATCCGCAAGGTCGAGCGAGGCCGTGATACGGCCGAGCGTCTCGGTCTTCTGCTGGTCGGTGAGGGTCCCCTTCTTCACCTGCCGGTCGAGGTTCCCCGCGATGGTCTTCAGTCCGCGGTCGAGGAACTCCTGTTTGATGTCTGTGAGCGTGACAACGAAACCGAACTGCGCGAAGACGTGCGCGATACCGTTGCCCATGGTGCCCGAACCGATGACGGTGATGTTCTTCATGCGTCTCTCCGCTGGTGTGTTCAGAGCAGTTCCACGATGAGGGCGCTCGCTTCGCCGCCGCCGATGCAGATGGCCGCGAGTCCGCGCTTCTTTCCGCGCTGCCGCAGCGCATGGAGCAGCGACACGAGGATGCGGGCACCGCTGGCGCCGATGGGATGTCCGAGCGCGACGGCGCCGCCGTTGACGTTCACCTTCTCCATATCGAGTCCGGCGAGTTTACCGACGGCCAGACAGACGAGCGCGAACGCTTCGTTGACCTCGAACAGGTCGATGTCCTTCACGTCCATCCCCGCCTTCTTCAGCACCTTCGTGATGGCATCGGCCGGAGCGGTGGTGAACTGCTCCGGATTCTTCGCCGATGACGCCTGGGCGACGATGCGGGCGAGCGGCTTGACGCCGGAGGCCTTCGCGGCATCCGCCGACATCAACACGAGCGCCGCGGCACCGTCGTTGATCTTGGAGGAGTTCGCTGCGGTGGCCGTCCCTTCTTTTGAGAACGCCGGTTTTAGCTGGGGGATCTTGTCGAAGTTCGTCTTGAACGGTTCCTCGTCGAGTTCGACGAACGTGACCTCGCCCTTCTTCCCGGGTACGCCAACCTTCACGATCTCTTCGGCGAAGCGTCCGGTGCTCTGCGATTCCTGCGCCCGGCGGTAGCTGAGCACGGCGAACTCGTCCTGCGATGAGCGCGCGATCTGATGTTCGATGGCGGTCGCATCCGAGAAGGTCCCCATCGCCACCGATTTGAAGGCGTCCAGAAGACCGTCGCGCATCAGCACATCGTGGACCTCTCCGTTCCCCATCCGGTACCCGAACCGCGCCTTGTCCAGCAGGAACGGCGCGTTGGACATCGATTCCATTCCGCCGGCGACGACCGTATCGGCATCACCGGTCTGAATCGCCTGCGCAGCGAGCATCACCGCCTTCAGTCCGGACCCGCACACCTTGTTGACGGTCATCGTTTCGACCGACGTCGGGAGTCCGGCGAGCAGCGCCGCCTGCCGCGCCGGCGCCTGTCCCACGCCCGCCTGCAGCACGTTGCCCATGATGACCTCGTTCACCCCCTCTTTGGCGATGCCGGCCCGGCGGACCGCTTCGTCGATGACGACGGCCCCAAGCTTCGGCGCGGGGATGGAACTGAGGTTGCCGCCGAACGACCCGATGGGCGTGCGGCAGGCACTGACAATGACGACTTCCTTGGTGTTCATGACGATGGCCTTCGATAGTGTCGTGAAAGGTACTGGGAATTGACCGTACTTCCAATACAGAAAAGCCATCCGGGGGGATGGCTTTTCTGCGGGTCAGCTGTTCATCGACTTGAGGAACTCCTTGTTCGCCTTCGTCCCTCGGAGCTTCTCGAGCAGCAGTTCCATCGCCTCCACGGGGGTGAACTCGTTGAGGAACTTCCGAAGGATCCAGACGCGGTTGAGCTCGTCCTCGGGCATGATGATCTCCTCGCGGCGCGTGCCGGATCGGTTCACATCGATGGCCGGGAAGACGCGGCGGTCCGCCAGCTTCCGGTCGAGCACGATCTCCATATTGCCCGTTCCCTTGAACTCTTCGAAGATGACCTCGTCCATACGGCTGCCGGTCTCGACGAGCGCCGTCGCGATGATGGTGAGGCTGCCTCCCCCTTCGATGTTGCGGGCGGCGCCGAAGAAGCGCTTCGGACGGTGGAGCGCCATCGCGTCCACGCCGCCGGAGAGGATCTTGCCGGAGTGCGGAACGACGGTGTTGTGGGCGCGCGCGAGGCGCGTGATGCTGTCCAGCAGGATGACGACGTCGTGCCCCGTTTCGACGAGGCGCTTCGCCTTCTCGATGACCATGTCCGCCACCTGCACGTGCCGTTCCGGCGGTTCGTCGAACGTGGAGGCGACGACCTCGGCGGAGACGTTGCGTTCCATGTCCGTCACTTCTTCCGGCCGCTCGTCGATGAGGAGCATCAGCAGCTTCACTTCGGGATGGTTGCGCGCGATGCTGTTGGCGAGCTTCTGCAGCATGATGGTCTTACCGGCCTTCGGCGGCGAGACGATGAGACCGCGCTGTCCTTTTCCGACGGGGGCGAGCATATCGAGGATGCGCATCGAATATTCGCCCGGCGCGGTCTCCAGCTTCAGCCGCTCTTCGGGATACAGCGGCGTGAGGTTGTCGAACAGCACGCGGTCGCGCACCTTTTCGGGATCCTCTTCGTTCACCGCCTCCACGCGCAGCAGCGCGAAGAACCGCTCCCCTTCTTTCGGAGGCCGGACCTGTCCGTTGACGGTATCGCCGGTGCGCAGCGCGAACTTCTTGATCTGCGAGGGAGAGACGTAGATGTCGTCCGGCGACGGAAGATAGTTGTAGTCGGTGGAGCGGAGGAAACCGTAGCCGTCCGGCAGCACTTCGAGCACACCCTTGCTGAAGGTCTGCCCGTCCTTGGCGCTCTGCGCCTCGAGAATCTTGAAGATGAGTTCCTGCTTGCGGAGATCGCTCACCCCGGTGAGGCCGAGGTCCTTCGCGATCTTGTTGAGGTCGGCGATTTTCTTGGACTTCAGTTCAGAAATGTCCATTGGCATAGAAGAAGAGAACCTCCCCTTGGAAGAGATTGATGCGGATGATGGGTGAATTGTTGTGCGTTACGTTGAGACCGTCGTGGAGATGGAGAAAGACTGTTGGGAAACCGGCCAGGTGGATGAGCTTCAGAAAGGCGTTACAACGGCTTAAAAATATGCGAAATAAGGAGCAATGTCAAGCCCAATTATCCCGGCAGAACGGTCAGTGCTGCACCCGCGACCATATGCGAACCGGTGATGATGACGGTCCCCCTGTGGCGATTCCGGCGGAGCGCCGTTCGAACCGCCTGCGGGACCGTTCCGCCATCGTAGGCGGGGATGCTCAAAGAGCGGCAAAGGGAGGAAACCTCTCCGGACGGCATGGCCCGCTCCCCTTCCGCGCTGCAGGCGATGATGTGCGGACGGAGTCTTTTCAGGCGGAGGAGCATGCCGCGAACATCCTTATCGCGCATCGCTCCGAAGACGATCGTGACCGGCGCGGGAGCGTTCCGCAACGAACGCACGAGCGGCGAGATGCCGTCGGGATTGTGCGCCACATCGATGATGATACGCGGTTCGTCGGACAGCCGTTCGAGCCGGGCCCGAAGGCCTGAAAGTTCGGACGTGTCCGCGAGTCCCCGGCGGACGGCCTCATCGCCGATGATGAAACGGTCGGGGAGGAGCGTGACCGCGGCGACCGCGCACTTCGCATTGCTGCGCTGATGGCGGCCGGACAGTTCCGGCTCCATGCCGCGGCCAAGACGGAACCGTTCCGCCAGGAGCAGCGGTGCGTTCCGTTGGCGGGCCGTGCGGCGAAAGAGCCGCTGCACCGGCGGACGCACCGGACCGAGCACGGCCGGAACGCCCCGCTTGATGATGCCCGCCTTCTCACCGGCGATCTCTAGCAGCGTCTCTCCGAGCTGCTCCCGATGGTCGAGTCCGATGGAGGTGATGACCGAAACGAACGGCGTGATGACGTTGGTGGAATCGAGCCGGCCTCCCAATCCCGTCTCGATGACGGCGATGTCGACCTTCTGCTCCGAGAAGTACCGGAACGCCATCGCCGTCGTCGCTTCAAAGAAGGTCGCACGGTGCCGGTCGATGGCCGGACGAAGGAGACGCACGAGCCGGACGACATCGCGGTCCGCGATCTCCCTGCCGCCGATGCGGATGCGTTCATTGAAGCGGACGAGATGCGGGGACGTATAGAGCCCGACGCGGTATCCCGCCGCCGTGAGGATTGCGGCGATCATTGAGGCCGTGGAGCCCTTGCCGTTGGTCCCGGCGACGTGAACGGACGGAAATGTGCTGTGCGGATCTCCCGACTCGCGCAGGAGCGCCCGGATGTTGCGGAGTCCGAACTTCATGCCGAACTTCTGCAGCGCGAAAAGATAGGCGATGGGGTCGTGCATGATGAACGATGCCCGCCGGAGCGGGCATCGAAATTATGGAGTGATGCGGTAGATCATCCGCGGGAACGGGATGGTCTCGCGGACGTGGTCCAGTCCGCAGATCCACGACACGGTGCGTTCGACGCCGAGTCCGAAACCGGAATGCGGGACGGAACCGAACCGGCGAAGGTCGAGATACCAGTCGAACGCTTCCTGCGGAAGATTGTGCTCCTTAATGCGGCCCAGCAGCACGTCATAGTCGTCTTCGCGCTGGCTGCCGCCGATGATCTCGCCGTATCCCTCCGGCGCGAGCACGTCCACGGCGAGCGCGACCTTCGGGTTCTGCGGATCGCGTTTCATATAGAACGCCTTCACTTCCGCCGGATACCGGTGGACCATCACCGGCCGGTCGAACTGTTCGGAGATGACGGTCTCGTCGGTGCCGCCGAGGTCGTTCCCCCATTCGAAAGGCAGGCCTTTGGAATGCAGGATGTTCACCGCCTCATCGTAGGTGATGCGCGGAAGGGGTTTCTTCACGTTCTCCAGGAACGCGATGTTCCGCTCCAACGCTTTCAACTCCGCCGAGCGGTTCTTCAGCACATTGGAAACGATATGGACGAGGAAATCCTCCGCCAGGTCCATATTGTCGTTCAGGTCGTTGAACGCGACCTCCGGTTCCACCATCCAGAATTCGGTGAGGTGCCGGCGGGTCTTCGACTTCTCCGCACGGAACGTCGGTCCGAACACGTACACCTTGCCGAGCGCCATCGCGCCCGCTTCGCCGTAGAGCTGACCGGACTGTGTTAGGTACGCTTTGCCGAGGTCGAAGTAGTCGGTTTCGAACAGCGTCGACGTCCCCTCGCAGGCGGCCGGCGTGAAGATGGGAGCGTCGAGCAGCGTGAACCCCCGTCCGTCGAAGAACTCGCGGATGGAACGGATGATCTCGTGCCGCACCCGCATGATGGCATGCTGACGTGACGAGCGGAGCCATAGGTGCCGCCGGTCCGCCAGGAATTCGACGCCGTGCTCCTTCGGTGTGATGGGATACTCCTTGGCGACGGAGATGATCTCGACCGCGGTGACGTCCATTTCGAATCCGCCGGGTGCCCGCTGTTCGGCGCGGACGGTGCCGGTCATCCGGAACGAGGATTCCTGCGTCAACTGGTCGCACATCGCGAAGAGCTCTTCGCCGACGGCGGCCTTCACCAACACTCCCTGACAGATCCCGGTTCCGTCCCGAAGCAGCAGGAACTTGATCTTGCCGCTCGACCGCATGTTATAGAGCCAACCCTGAAGCGTCACGCTCTCTCCCGTGTGCCGGGACAGGTCTTCGATGTACACTTTCGTTGCCATGGTTATCCTATGACGGTTCAATGTCCGCGAAACGATGTTTGCGGAGAAAATATACGAAATATCCCTCCCCTAGAAAAGCAAAAATCCCGCCGGAGCGGGACCTTTGCATGACACCGGAAGGTCATTTCATCAGCATGAGCTTCATCGAATGCCGGTACCCCGGAGCGGTCAAGACCGCAAGGTAGATGCCCGAAGCGACAGGACGTCCAGCATCGTCCGTGCCGTTCCACTGCACATCGGTGGAACGGTCAGCGGACAGCCCGCCGGCATCCAGGCGGCGGATGGACTGTCCGAGCACGTTCACGATGGTCAATGCTGCGTCCGCCGCTTTGACACCCTGAGGCAGCCGAACTCGCAGCGTGGTCGCCGGATTGAACGGGTTCGGGAAGGCGGCGAGGAGCGAATCGGCGGCCGGAACGGCGAGCGGAGGTTCCTCACGCACGGACACGAGGCCGGACTCATCACGGCAGGTGACGCAGGCCTTCAGCGTGTCATTCGGTTCCAGTGCGAGGAAAGCGGTGGACTGCCCGAGCACGCGGTACGTCAAGCTGAGATGGATGGCTTTCTTCGTCGCGCTATTGTTGTACTGGGATTCGAGCGCCGCTATGGCATGTCCGGCCCAGACGCTGGCGACCGTGCTGTCACCCGGGATGGCATCGTCAGCATTGACCGTCATTTTTGCGCCGATGGTTGAACCTTTATAGATTCCGGCGATCTCAACGATGAACGGGAACTGCCCGTTGAACTGGCCGACCTGCGTGACCGTGCGGTCCACCGGAAGGTCCGTACCTCCCGCGGAGCCCGACACCGCGAACCGGTTGGAGCAAAAACCGGTCTCGACCCGTGTGATGAGGTCGAACGATTGGATGGTCCCGCGCACCTGGTCCATCACGGTCGTCAGGTTGTTCTGCAGGTTCGAATTGAAACGGTACGCGGTATGGAATCCGCCGGACAGACGGGACAGATTCTCATAGAAGTACTCATTGCCGTAATAGTACCGTCCGTTGATGTAATAGTAGTTGACGCTCCAGTTCGAAAGGTCCGTGATGTGCACCGGCACGGAGGCGGGAAGGACATCCCGCAGCGACAGCAACAGAGGGTTTGCGACGGCGTAGTTCCCGAACTTGTCCGTACCGGCCATGAGCCAGAGGGAACCAGTCCCTCCGTTCGCTTTGAGGTACGACGCGCCGTCCGTGATGAGCGCCTGCATGTTGTCGGCGTTGAGGATGGCGTTCAACGACACCTGTGAGAAGGCGCTCTCGATGGAGGCGGAATCGCCACCGAACCAGCCCGATGCGCGGATGCGCTTGATCGGGCTCCCGGAGAAGATCAGGTTGAACGAATCCTTCGCGGAAAGGTTCGAAAGGATGAACGACTTGAAGGTGTTGATGAAGGAGAGACTGGAATATCCGCTCTTCGATTCGTCGAACTCGAACAGAAAGACGATCTTCTGGCCGGTGTTCATATTGAACACCGTTGACGGCACGAACGACACCTGGTAGAACCCTTCCGACGGTGCCGACGGCTTGACATACCGCGACACGAACACCGATCGACCCGCTTTCGTCTTCACCGACATCGTCACCGCCGTCGAGAGAGCGCTCGACGGGACCTCGCCGTAGTAGTACTGCTGCTGTGTGAGAGAATCAAACCGGATCACCGGCTGGAATCCGTTCTTCACCTGCTGGAATACGGGCGCCGTCACGTCGTCGGACTTCCAGACGAGGGTCGTCATCTTCGTCAGCGGTACGGAAGAGACGCGGACGATATGCGTGGGAATGGATGTCATCGCACTTCCCTCCCGCAGCGTCATCGGGACGAGGTACGATATCTTCACCTTCCGCGAACCGGTGCCGGGCAAGGGATAGATGCGAAGACTGTACTGACCGGTGCCGTTCTTCATCAGCAGTGCAGGGTCGCGACGCCTCTTCACGATGTTCTCGTAGATGTTCGACGCGGTCCACCGGTCCATGATGAGCCCCTGCATGATGGTCTTATCGTCCATCCACAGCCAGAGATCGTTCACCATCGCCTCCGCCGGCAGGGAGAAGTTCATCTGCACCTCTACGCTGTCCGCCGACGTGAAACCGAGGCCGGTCGCGGCGATGGTGAGGTACAGGTCGTGCTGGAAGTACGCCCCCTTCTGCCGAACAGCGAGGGTCGCCTGTGTGATGGTACCGGTCCCACCCCGCCACGTCTGCTGGGGATGCTGGATATAGAGGGAATTGTTTTGCGCCGTGAGACCGACGGCGGACACTGCCGTCATGAGGAAGAACATCATGGTTCGCATAGGGACTCCGTTGGCAGGTATGTACGGGAGCGGCGGGATGTCGAAAACGACGGCAACTCGTCAGCTCATGGAAAGCATCCGGTCGATCGGCTTCCGGGCCTTTTCCAGAAGTGCCGATTCCATTTCGATCTGCGGATGCATATCCCGCAGACAGCGATACAGTTTTTCGAGCGTATTGCGTTTCATGTGCGGACATTCATTGCACGAACAGCTCGCGTCCGGCGGCAGCGGGATGAAGCTCTTGCCCGTCGTCGTCCGTTCCATCTGGTGGATGATGCCCGCTTCGGTGGCGACGATGAACGTATTCCGGGGGGATGACTGCACATACCTGAGCAGCATGCTCGTTGAACCGATGAACGAGGCCTTCCGCAGGATGACCTCCTCGCATTCCGGATGAGCGATGAGCTCCGCCTCGGGATGTTCGAGCTGGAGCGTGACGAGCTTCCGCTCGCTGAACGTCTCATGGACGATGCAGCTCCCGTTCCAGAGCAGCATCTCGCGGCCGGTCTTCCGGGCGATGTACGCTCCGAGGTTCTTGTCCGGCGAGAAAAGGATGGGTGTGTCGCGCGGTATCTGTGCGACGATCCGTTCGGCGTTGCTCGAGGTGCAGATGATGTCGCTGAGCGCCTTCACTTCGGCGCTGCAGTTGATGTACGTGACCGCCACATGCTCCGGATGCGCTTCACGGAACTTTCGAAAGAGGGAGGGCGGACAACCATCGGAGAGCGAGCATCCCGCATCCAGGTCCGGCAGCAGCACCGGTTTGTGCGGATTGAGGATCTTCGCGGTCTCGGCCATGAAGTGAACGCCGCAGAAAACGATGACGTCCGCACTGGTGGAGGCGGCTTTTCGTGAGAGTTCGAGACTGTCACCGACGAAGTCGGCGAGGTCCTGGATCTCGGATTCCTGGTAGTAGTGCGCCAGAATGACGGCGTTGCGCTCCGCTTTCAGCCGGAGGATCTCCTCTTCCATCCGTTCCGCCGTCAAGACCGTGCGTGCTTCGTCGTTCATATCGTACTTTCCGGACGCGGACTCAATCCGATGCGTCCCATCTGTTCCCTCACTGCCGCCATGACCTCGTCCGGTTTGATGGACCCGATGCGGCGGTCCGCAGCCCGGAGTCCGATATGCCGTTCGTGCGGCGGCTTCCACTGCGCCGGCTCGCTGATGCTGTGGAACGACACGGTGGGGGTCCTCACCGCAGAAGCGATGTGCATCGTACCGGTGTCGTTGCAGAGCAGCAGATTCATCTTCCGGATGACCGCCGCGGCGGTCCGGAGCGGCATGAGCGGCAGCACCCGCACGGAGCGCCGGTCCACTTTCGTCAAAAGCTGGTCGCACAGCGATGCATCGTGCGGTCCGTGGAAGACCGCCACCTCGCACGTAAACTCTTTCTTGATGCGCGCGATGACGTGCGCCAGCGTATCGAGCGGAAGCCGTTTCTCTCGGTTGAGCGCTCCGAGATGAACCCCCACGAGCGCTTCGGCTGACCGTGCACCGGCGTCGTACAGCATCTTTTCGGCCTCCGCCGCCTCCTCATCCGTCACCACGTAATCGTACTCCATGCCGTCCGGTGCGGCGCCGATGGCGCGGACGATGTCCAGGTAATGCTGGATCTCGGACTGCACTCCCTTCACCCGCGGAGTGACCGAATTGTAGATCCGTTCGGGCTCGCCGGGCATCAGCGAGAGGTGGTTCGGTCCCACGATGTACTTCGCACGGCTGAGAAGGGCGATGACGTCCGACGACATCGAACGGGAGACGGAGTTGAGGACCACCGCACAATCGAACCCTCCCCCGTCCCTCAGCTGTCCGAGGAACTGCCGAACCCAGCCGAGGTCCCACCGCTTCACCTTCTCGCGGAAGACGATGATGTCGTCCACGTTCGGGTTCTCCCACATGAGGGGCGCGGTGTATTCCCGCACGACGACGGCGATGAACGCTTCCGGGTACCGTTTCCGCAGCGCGCGGATGGCGGGAGTGGTGACCAGCAGGTCGCCGAGCTGGTCGTGCTGTTTCACGACGAGGATACGGCGGAACATCTTGAGGGGCAGCGACGCCGGAGGGAGCGGCCGCACCGGGCGGAGCGCGCCGATGACCGAGAGGAAGAACCGCTTACCGAACCGTTCGATGTCGGCGGCGCCGGCCATGATTCACTCCTTCGAAACGTCTTCGTACGGGATGTCGTCCACCTGGCGGCGGGCGAAGGGATGGCGGCGGGGAGGAACGGACCCGATGTGCGAGTTGGGCGTGAGGAGCGTGCGGAGCGCCCGGAGGACGGTGCCGACGAACTTCACCGCGATGAACGTGATGATCATCCAGATGATGAACCGGAGCAGCATCAGCCTTTCGCTTTCGATTTCGGGTTGTAGTATTCGACCGGCGCCTTGTCCTTCCGCATGATCTGATGCATCAGGTCCTCGAAGTCCTCCGGATTGTTCACGAAGTCGATCTCGGTGGCGTTGATGATGAGAAGCGGCGCGTTCTTATAGCGGAAGAAGAAGTAGTTGTAAGCGTCGTTAAGGTCCTTGATGTACTCGGCCGACATGTTCTCCTCGTACGTCCGGCCGCGCATCTTGATGTTGGCCATCAGACGGTCCACGCCCGACTGCAGGTACACGACGAGGTCCGGCACCGGGATGTTCTTCTCGATGGTGCCGATGAGGGTCTCGTACAGCTTCAGTTCGTCGTCCTGCAGCGTGAGGTAGGCGAAGATCTTATCCTTGTCGAAGATGTAGTCCGACACGAGGAAGGAATGGAAGAGGTCCCCCTGGAACAGTTCCTGCTGCTGCTTGTACCGCGACAGGAGGAAGAAGATCTGCGTCTGGAACGCGTAGTGGTCCGGGTCCTCGTAGAACTTCGGAAGGAAGGGGTTCTCCTCGAACTTCTCAAGGACGAGCTTTGCGTCGAGCCGCTCCGCCAGCATCCGCGAGAGGGTCGTCTTCCCCGCCCCGATCACTCCTTCGATGGCGATGTACCGAACGTCAGACGGTCGGGTGTGCAATTGAATCATTGATCAGGGACATTAGGTGATGGGTATGGACCTCATGGACGTCCGCGGCGTGCCGGTCGGCCGACGCCGCGTTCAGTTCGGTGACGCTCTTCCGGAGGAGCGGATGAACGGCGTTCGGTGCGATCTCGGCGAGCGGGCGCAGGACGAAGTTCCGGTTCACCATCTCACGGTGCGGGATGTGAAGACGCTCGTCGTTCCGGACGGTTTGACCGAAGAGCAGAATGTCGATGTCGATCTCCCTCGGACCCCACCGGACCGAATCGTTCCGCCCGATGGCCCGTTCCAGCTCCTTGATATGTCGGTGGAACGATTCCACTTCGAGCGAGGTCTGTGCTGAGAGACAGAGGTTGAGATACGGAGGCTGCGGCACATCGCCGACCGGTTCCGTTTCGTACACCGACGACACATCGTCCACCACTGTCCCCGGCATGTCCGCGATGCCGCGGACGGCGGCAGCGAGGAACGCGATACGGTCGCCGACGTTCGTCCCAAGACCGAGCAGGACCGTCTGCATCATGCCTTCTCCTCTCCGCGACGGTTCTCCACTTCCACCTCCACCGTGTCCACCACGCCGTGAATGGGAGCCCCCGGTTTCCGGATGCGGACCACGGTGCGGAGCACCTGCGGGAATCCGTCGAGAATGCCTCCGCCGATGGCGTGTCCCAGCGCTTCGATGAGGTAGAACTTCCGTCCGGTCACGGTCCGCTTCATCAGTGCGTACACCTGCTCGTAGTTCACCGTCCGTTTGAGATCGTCGCTCGCCTTCGCTTCGGCCAGATCACAATAGAGCTCCACATCGATCTCGAACTTACCGCCGAGGTTCTGTTCGTCGGTCAGCGCGCCGTGATAGGCGTAGAAGACGGCGTTATGCAGCTTGATGACATCCATAGAGTCGTACATCCAATATATCGAAGCGTCGTCCGAGAATCAATTTCACCGGCCGGCGCGGCGGAAGAAGAAATCCACACCGGAGGCCCGGCCGTTCATCGTCCCTTCGATGCGCGCGTGGATGGAATCCGCCGTGACGCGCCGGTAGACGATGCGCTGGGGAAAATCGTGCGCCGGATTCTCGAAGACGGCCAGCCGGTCCGTGACCGTCACCGCCGGGAAAGTACCGCCGGGCTGGCCGGACGGGGACGCAGTGAACACGACCCGTCCCGCGGAATCCGTTGCGATGACCATGAACTCATGGGCGGTCCGGCCGTTCGTCATCACCGTCCGGCTCATGCCCACCATCGACTCCGAAATGGGCGACAGCCACACTTCCGTCGTCGTCAGCGTGCGTGTGGTCCGTTCCCATGTCCCCTCCAGCCACGCCAATGACGAGACGGGACCGGTCTGTCCGGCGGCGTTCATACTAACCACGATGAGGAGGAACAGGGCTCTCAACCGAGTCTCTCCACGGCCGCATGCAGCCGCCGTATGACGGATTCTTTGCCGAGCACTTCGAGCATGTGGAAGAGCGACGGACCGTTGGAGACGCCCGATACCGCCAGACGGACCGGGTGGATGAGTTTGCCGGCGCCGACGCCGAGGCTCTCCGCAACGGTTCGTAGCGCCGCTTCGAGCGACGCCGCATCGAACGACGGAGAGGCCGAGAACGCATCGGTCACGATCCGCACATGCGCGCCGGTCTCCGGTTTCCAGTTCTTGTTCTTCGCTGCTTCATCGTACGTCTCCGGATCGCGGAAGAAGTATCCTGCCGCATCCGAAAAATCGTTCACGAGCACGATCCGTTCTTTCAACAGCCCGATGACCTTCACGAGGTACGCATCGTCCGTCACCGCATAACCTTTGGCCGCCAGCAGCGGACGCACCAGCGGCAGCAGATCGGCATCGTGCTTCAGTTTCAGGTGCTGCTGGTTCATCCAATTCAGTTTCTCAATATTGAACACCGCTCCCGCCTTGCCGACGCGATCCAGAGAGAACTCCTTCACCAGGCCTTCCAGGGTGAAGATCTCCCGTTCATCCCCCGGATTCCATCCGAGGAAAGCCACGAAGTTGACCAGCGCTTCCCTGAGATAGCCCTTGTCACGGTAATCTTCGACGGCGACATCCCCCTGACGTTTGCTCAGTTTGGAACGGTCCGGATTGAGCAGCAGCGGGAGATGTGAGAAGGAAGGAACGTCCCAACCGAAGTACCGATAGAGCAGGACGTGTTTCGGCGTGCTGGGGAGCCACTCCTCTCCGCGAATGACATGAGTGACTCCCATATGGTGGTCGTCCACCACCACTGCGAGATGGTATGTGGGAAAGCCGTCGGACTTCAGCAGCACCTGATCGTCGAGGAGGTCCATGGCGAACGATACGTCGCCGCGGATCTCGTCATGCAGCAACACTTCTCCGCCGTCGGGGATGACCATGCGGACGACATGCGGCTCGCCGGCTTCCGCTCTCTTTCTGGATTCGTCGGTCGTGACGGAGCGGCAGAGTCGGTCGTACTTCGTCGCGCCGGCGGAGCGCATCGTTTCCAACCGTTGCGGGGTGCAGAAGCAGCGGTACGCTTTCCCTTCGGCGATGAGCCGGTCCGCATGTTCCCGGTACAACGGAAGACGCTGAGATTGAATGTACGGTCCGGCCGCTCCACCTTTGCCCGGACCCTCATCGTACTGCAATCCGGACCATTCGAGCGCTTCGATGAGGCGCTCCATTGCGCCGTCAACCTTACGGGACTGGTCCGTGTCCTCGATGCGGAGGATGAACGTTCCGCCGTGCTGACGCGCGAAGAGGTACGCGTACAACGCCGTCCGCAGACCGCCAACGTGGAGGTATCCGGTGGGAGACGGGGCGAAGCGGGTGCGGACCGGCATTACGAAGACCTTTCGACGCATGGAGTGAAAAAAGACAACAAAAAATACCAAACTTTTGCTATACTTCCAACGTCACCGACCCCTCCGGACCGTTTTGCGTACCGTATGATCACCTCCATCACCACCGTCACGACCCTTGACCTTCCGCCGCTGGAACCGTACCGCACGCTCAAGCGTCCGCTCGACCATCTGCGCCGGGGGATCTTCGTGGCGGAAGGAGAGAAAGTGGTCGTCCGGCTTCTGCAGAGCGGCGTGCGGACGTATTCGCTGCTGCTGACCGAACGCTGGTTCGAACGATACCGGGGCGAACTGGAGCGTCATACCGATCCGCTCGACATTTACATTGGTGAGCGGGACCTCATCAATACCATCGTGGGGCACGATCTGCATCAGTCCATGATGGCGGTCGCTAAAGTACCAGCACCTTCTTCGATCGTCGAACTGACCGATATGCTTCGAGTGCGGAAGACGGCGACGTTCGCGCTGCTGGACGGCATCGTGAACGCGGAGAACATGGGGGTGATCCTGAGGAATTGTGCGGCTTTGGGGGTGGAGGCGGTGTTGGTGCTTCCCTCCTGTTGCGATCCGTTCCTGCGCCGGTCGGTGCGCAACTCGATGGGGAACGTCTTCTCCCTCCGTATCGCGCGTCCGGAACGGCCGGCGGACATCGAACCGCTCAGGCAGGCGGGGATGAAATTCCTCGCCGCCGACCCGAAGGACGGGAGCAGAGACGTCCGCACAATCCCCCTTCCCTCTCTCCGCTGTTTGGTGCTCGGCGCGGAAGGGAACGGCATTTCTACCGGGGTGCTCGAACGATGTGACGGTTCCGTCATGGTGCCGATGGCCCCCGGCGTGGATTCGCTCAATGTGGCGAGCGCCAGCGCCGTCCTTCTGTACGAACTGGCACGGCGCCGCTGACGGTCAGCGTTTCTCGATGCCGATGCCGGGGCGGTTCGAGAGGACCAGTTTCCCCTCTTCCACCGTCGTCCCTTTGTAGAGATCGTTCTTGATGAGCAGCATCCCGTCCAGGTCCGCCCAGTCGCACATCGGCGAAAGATGCGAAGCGGCGGAGATGGCGCAGGAGGTTTCGGTCATGCAGCCGATGAGCACCTTCATGTTGTTGGCCTTGGCCATCATCAGCATCTTATGCGCTTCGCGCATGCCGGTGCACTTCATCAACTTGATGACGATCCCGCTGTACGCCCCCTTCACCTTCGGAATGTCGGAAAGGCGCTGACAGCTTTCGTCCGCCAGGATGGGAAGCGGGCTCCGTTCGGTGAGCCAGGCGTGGTCGTCGAACCGCTCTTTCGCCATCGGCTGTTCGACGTACTGGACCCCCTTCTCCTTCAGCCAGTGGATCATATCCAGGGCGTAGAACTTGTCCTTCCATCCCTGGTTCGGGTCCGCGGTGAGCGGAACGTCCGTGACCGAGCGGATGGTCTCGATCATCTCCTTGTCGTTCCCCTTGCCGAGCTTCACCTTCAGGATCTTGAACCCTCCCGCCTCTTTCGTCTTCACCCGCACCACGTCCGCCGTATCGATGCCGATCGTGAACGTCGTGGCGGGCGCTTTCGATGCGTCGAATCCCCAGATATTGTACCACGGCTGTCCGAGCAGTTTGCCGACAAGGTCGTGCAGCGCGATGTCCACCGCCGCTTTCGCCGCAGTGTTGTGGAACGCCAGCGCGTCGATATCGGACAGGATGGTCTCGAGATCGTACGGATTGTCATACTTCGACAGATCGACGCGCTTCAGGAACGCCATCGCACTTTCCTGCGATTCCCCGAGGTACGGCGGCATCGCCGCTTCGCCGTATCCGACGACGCCGTCGTATTCGATCTCCGTCAGCACGACGGGGGTCGTCGTCCGGCTCATGGCGGAGACGGTGAAGACATGTTTCAGTTCGAGCGTGTAGGGGCGGAACGAGAGCTTCATGCGTTTCTGTCCTTTCGGAGTCACACCGGCGGCGAACGCCGAAACGGGAGCGGCGATGGATGCGGCGCCGGCAAGGAAGGCGGAACGGACGAAATCGCGGCGGGTGGAGTTCATATCATGCCTTTCGATGGGATGGAGGTGCCGTGTGAAGGTACCGTAAAATAGAGGCAATATCAAATTCGTTAACAATTCCATAACACGGCGATTCTTTCATCTCTCTGAACGGTTCCGTACTTTTACCGCGCAATCGCCTTCCATTCCCCACTCACAACCGACAATCGACCTATGCGCTTCGACCGGATCATTCAATCGCTCATCCCGCACGACGAGAAGTTCTTCGTGCAGTTCGACAACCTCGCCCGCGTGATGGTGGAAGCGGCGGACACGCTCCGCACGCTGCCGAGCCTCTCCAAGACCGAACGGCAGGCAGTGGTGGACCGCATCAAGGACCTGGAACACAAGGCGGACTCCATCACACACGAGGTGTTCACCGAACTGAACAAGACCTTCGTCACACCGCTGGACCGCGAAGACATCCACGTGCTCGCCTCCACCCTGGACGACGTCATCGACTACATCGACGGCAGCGCCAACCGGTTCCACCTCTACAAGATCAAGAAGAACTCCGCCAACATCCAGCGCCTCACGGACATCATCTACCAGGCCGCGGTGGAGATCCAGCGGGGCATCTCCATCCTCGGTCAGCCGCGGCGCGTCGAAGAGCTCGCCGGTATCCTCCAGCGCATCAATCAGTTCGAGAACGATGCGGACGACATCTTCAACGAGGCGATCGCCGAACTGTTCGACATCGAGGAGAACGCCATCGAGCTCATCAAGAACAAGGAAGTGCTGGTCTCGCTCGAGACCGCGACGGACAAATGCGAGGATGTGGCGAACGTGCTGGAGAGCATCATGATCAAGAACGCCTGACGGGAGGCGTCACAGCATGGAACTCTACGTCATCTTCATCATCATCGTCGCTCTCGCGTTCGATTTTTTGAACGGGATGAACGACGCAGCCAACTCCATCGCCACCATCGTTTCGACCCGGGTCCTTTCCCCGAAGATGGCGGTGCTCTGGGCCGCATTCTTCAACTTCGTCGCCGCCTTCGGGTTCGGCGTCGCCGTCGCAACCACCATCGGAAAGGGGATCATCGACCCGAAGATCGTCACGCCGGATCTCATCTTCGGTTCGCTGGTCGGCGCCATCGTGTGGACGCACCTCTGTACGCACTACGGATACCCCATCAGCGTCTCACACGCCCTCATCGGCGGACTGGCCGGTGCGGGATTGTATAAAGGGGGATTCGATGTCCTGAACATGGGGGGCATTGAACGGGTCCTGCTCTTCATCTTCCTCTCCCCGACCATCGGCATGATCATGGCGTTCTTCCTGATGATCGCCGTCTATTGGATCTTCAAGGATTGGAACTCGCGCCAGGTGGACAAAGTCTTCCGCGTCGGCCAGCTCGTCTCCTCCGCGGCGTACAGCCTCGGACACGGTACGAACGATGCGCAGAAGACGATGGGCATCATCACCATCCTGCTCTACTCCACCGGTTACTTCCAGGGAGGCGAGATGTACGTTCCGTGGTGGGTCATCATCTCAGCGCACACCGCCATCGGACTCGGGACGCTGATGGGGGGATGGAAAGTGGTGGGCACGCTCGGCGTGAAACTGACGCATCTGAAACCGGTGCACGGATTCTGCGCGGAAGGGGCCGGATCGCTCGTGCTCCTCGGTACCGCGATGTTCGGCATTCCGGTCAGCACGACGCACACCATCGCCGGAGCCATCATGGGTGTCGGCGCCACACGCCGGCTCTCCGCCGTCCGCTGGGGCATCGTCGGGAAGATCGTGATGGCGTGGGTCTTCACCATTCCGACCTCCGCCGCCATCGGCGCCCTCTCCTACTGGCTCATCGATCTGTTCTAAGGTCCTGTCGCGAGCATCGTCACCGTGCCGTCCAGGTCGGTGACGATGACCCGCCCTCCTCCGAGCGGCACCGCCGTGTTCGTCACGCCGACGCCGGTCCGGTGCCTCCACCGTACCGCGCCCGTCTCCGCATCCACCGCCAGCATCACTCCGTTCTTCGTCGGATAGTACAGCGTTCCGTCCCGCTCCTTGATCATCGCCGAATTGATGTCATACCCGAATCCCGCGTCGATGCCCCAGAACACGTCCGGCTCGGCTGCACGCGTACCGAGCGCATAGAGCGAATCGTTCATCGTCCGCACGAACACCGTCCGGCCGTCTGCCGAACCGCCGATGGTCTCGCGGACGCGGAATCGGTTTGTGCGCCACACCGTCTCCCCGGAGATGAGGTCGATGGCGGTCATGAACCGGTCCGGTGCGACGATGAAGACCCTTCCTTCCGCAATGACCGGTTCACATGCGGCCGGTGAGAGCAGCGTTCCCCTGCGTCCGGAGTTCCATTTCCACATCAGCTCTCCGTTCTGCGCATCAAGGCAGTACAGATGTTCATCCCATGCGCCGAACACGACACGGTCGTCCGTGACCGCGGGGACGCATTCGACGAATCCGCCGACGCTCCGGTAGGACCACCGGACCGCCCCCGTCCGGATGTCCAGAGCACGGAACACTCCGTCACTTGCACCGACGTATGCGACCCCCTTCCGGATGACCGGACATGCCACCACCGCGGCGCCGGTCTTCACTTTCCACCGCACTTTTCCGTTCTTCGCATCCAGTCCATAGAGACAGCTGTCCGTGGAACCGAACACCACGATCCCATCCGCCGCTGCCGGTGACGAATAGACCGGTCCGCCGGTCATCGTCTTCCACAACCGGCCTCCTGTCCCGGCATCGTAGGCATACATCGCTCCGGAAGCGTCGCCGACGAAGAGCGCGTTCCGAAACACCGCCGGTGTCGATGCGATGGTGAAACCGGTCGAGAGCTTCCACGCCGGCCGGACACGCGGGAACGAATCATTGACAGCGAACGAGGGACGCGGTGCCGCCGCAACAGGTGTGCGGGAAAGCGGATGCGTCAGCCAGAGAGTCTCCCGCTTCGACACCGGCGACCGTTCACGGTAGCGGATGGTGTCGCGCGTCATCTCGACGATGTTGTATCCCCCCTCCTCCTGCCGTGCCCGCAGGTTCGAGCGCCCCATGATGCCGGTGATCCCTTCGAACGATCTCACGCGGTTCGCATGTCCGTGGCCGTACAGCACCGCCTTCACATCGTGCGGCTTCAGAAGGTCGAGCACCTCGTACCAATTGTCGATCTCGTCATCGAGCGGATAATGGGTGAAGAAGATGACGGGCATCCCGGACGGGATGCCGGCGAGCACGGAGCGCAACCAGGCGACATCCTGCGGTGCGAAGTGTCCGTCCCCCATCTTGAGCACCGGCCCTTGATGCAGTCCGATGAACCGCACGCCGTCATGATCGAAATGGATCCGTTCGTACCCGAAGATACGGGCGAAGGAGGCGCCGCCGGAGCCGGACCACTTCATGTCGTGATTCCCCGGGATGATGTACCAGGGAACGGTGAGACTGTCCAAGATCCTCTTCGCGATGCGCAGTTCGTCGTCGAACCCCGCTTCGGTGATGTCGCCGGTGAAGAGCGCGAAGGCGAGCCCCTGCTGCGCGTTGATGTCCGCGACCGTCCGACGCAGGTCCTCCTCCGCCGTGACGTTGCCGATGTGCGTGTCCGTGACATGGGCGAACCGGATGGGACCGCTCCCGTACACCAGGAACGGGAGGAGCGAGAGCAGGGCGATAGTTCTCATGGCGCTTTGCTTTTTGAGGGATGTTTACGGATACTGCGGTACAAAGTGTGAAAAAAAGAAGGGTCATTCAACATGAAATTCTTCCTTCCCGCCCTCCTGCTGGTCTCGTCCGCCTTCGCTCAGGAATGGATCCGGGTCAACCAGCTCGGGTACACGCCCTCCTCTCTGAAACCGGCGGTCTTCGTCAGCGCCTCGACCGGCCGCGTACCGCAGCTCTTCACCGTCCATGATGCCCTGACGGACCGCACCGTCTATGCTTCCTCCCGCATCACTTCCTTCGGACCGTACGGACCGTTCCACAGCACTGCCCGGTTCGATCTCTCCGGGTTCAAGGAACCGGGAACCTACTATATTAAGACCGACACGGTCCGCTCGCCGGTCTTCCGCATCAGCGAAACGGTGTATGACGGAACGGCCGATTTCCTGCTCCGCTACATGCGCCAGCAGCGGAGCGGGTACAATCCGTACCTGGACGATTCCTGTCACACGCAGGACGGGTTCATCATCTATCACCCATCGCTCGACTCGACGCGCATCGACGTCTCGGGGGGCTGGCATGATGCATCCGATTATCTTCAATATGTGACGACGAGCGCGACGGCGGTGTACCAGATGCTGACCGCATACGAACGCCGCCCGGCCTCCTTCGCAGACCGGCATCTCTCCAACGGCCGGCCCGGACGGAACGGCATACCGGACATTCTGGACGAAGCACGATGGGGACTCGAATGGCTGGTGAAGATGAACCCGGGACCGGACCTGATGTTCAATCAGCTCGCGGATGACCGCGACCATCGCGGATTCCGTCTACCGACGGAGGACACGGTGTACTACGGTTTGGGCCGGTCCCGTCCGGTGTACACCGTCACCGGCAGGCCGCAGGGGATCTACCAGCACAAGAACCGTTCGACCGGCACCGCGTCGACCGCCGCGAAGTTCTCCTCCTCCTTCGCGCTCGGCGCGAGGCTGCTGAGCGGATACGATACGGCGTTCGCGTCCATCCTTCGACGGAAATCGGCCGATGCGTACCGGTTCGGCGAGCGTTCTCCCGGCGTCTGTCAGACGGCTCCGTGCGGCGCACCGTATTTCTATGAGGAGGACAACTGGAGCGACGACATGCAGCTCGCCGCGGCGGAGCTCTTCCGGCAGACAGGCGACCCGCGGTATTCGTCCGAAGCCGTACGGTACGGACGAATGGAACCGGTCACTCCCTGGCTCGGAGCGGACACGGCACGGCATTATCAATGGTACCCGTTCGTGAACCTTGGCCATGTCCGAACGGCAAACATCGCCGGTGCCCGGAAGGAATTCATCGGCTATCTACGGCAAGGGATCGACAGCGTGTACCGGAAAGGGCGCGGCAACGCGTTTTCATTTGGCATCCCGTTCATCTGGTGCTCGAACAATCTCGTCAGTTCCTTCCTGACCCAGGTGATGCTGTACCGTGAACTGAGCGGTGACCGGACGTATGACATGATGGAAGCGTCGCTGCGGGACTGGCTCTTCGGCTGCAACATCTGGGGAACGAGCATGGTGTACGGTCTGCCCGCCTGGGGGGACACGCCGACCGATCCGCATTCCGCCTTCACGCACGTGTACGGGTATCCAATCGACGGTGGACTCATCGACGGCCCGGTCCGCTCCACCATCTTCGACCAGCACCGGCGGTACATCCGTCTCACGAAGCCGGACCCGTACGCCGCCCTGCAATCACCTCTGGCGGTCTATCATGACGACTGGGGCGATTACACGAACAATGAACCGACGATGGACGGTACGGCTGGATTGACGATGGTACTCTCGGCACTGGAGAGCGGACGGAAGGCACCAGATCACCGGCTGAGTTCCCACGGCGGTATCGTCCGGTTCGATACGACAAAGCGGGAAGTGTATCTCGTCTTCACCGGACATGAGTACGCCGACGGCGGGGAGAGCATCCGGCGAACACTGAAGAAGCATTCCGTGAAAGCCTCCTTCTTCTTCACCGGCGATTTCTACCGGGAATCGCGATTCCGTCCTCTCATCGCGTCGCTCCGCAAGGAGGGTCACTACCTCGGTGCGCATTCGGACCGACATTTGCTCTATGCGGATTGGGAACGGAGAGATTCACTGCTGGTGGACCGTGCGGCGTTCGAAGAGGACCTGCGTGGGAACTACCGCGCGATGGAGGGGTTCGGGATTCGTCCCGGAGAAGCGCCGTATTTCCTTCCGCCGTACGAATGGTACAACCGGACCATCAGCGAGTGGACTGAAGGACTCGGGCTTCAGTTGGTGAACTTCACCGGAGGCACGACGTCGAACGCGGACTATACGACGCCGTCCATGAAGAACTACGTCCCGTCGGACACCATCGTCTCGCGCATCCTTTCATACGAGCGGCGTTCGACGAACGGACTCAACGGTTTCCTTCTTCTCTCCCATATCGGGACAGCGCCGGAACGGACGGATAAGCTGTACGACCGTCTCGGAGATATCATCCAGGAACTGAAGCGGCGGGGAT
Source organism: Bacteroidota bacterium (assembly GCA_008933835.1). Taxonomy (GTDB): domain Bacteria; phylum Bacteroidota; class Ignavibacteria; order UBA10030; family UBA8401; genus SpSt-333. Next base: position 24,937 of record WBUG01000034.1, read on the forward strand.
ATTCGTTCCGCAGATTATGAGCGGTCCATCGCCTTCTTGGTGCGGCGGGTCGGCGGAGCGGTGAGCGGGTCTTCGGGCCAGAAATGTTTCGGATACTGTCCTCGCATGTCCTTCCGGACGCCGGGGTAGGCGTTCCTCCAGAAGCTCGGCAGGTCCTGCGTGATGGCGAGCGGCCGGTGTGCTGGCGAGAGCAGATGGAGGACGACGCTGACCTTGCCTCCGGCCACCGCTGGCGTCCGTTCTTCACCGAACATCTCCTGCAGCCGGACCGCCACCACCGGAGGATCGGACGAGTAGTCCACCGGTATTCGCGAACCGGTCGGAACGACGATGTGCGTCGGCGCCAACCGTTCAATGGTCCGTTTCTGCGCCGGTCCGATGAGCGATGCGAGAATGACGGCCATGTCCAGCCGCGTCAACTGTGACAGACGGCGGATGCCGGTGAGGAACGGCAGGAGCCACTCATCGGTACTCCGGGCCAGTGCATCGTCACCGACGTCCCTCCAATCCCCTTCGGCGAATCCGTTCCGCCGCAGCCATTCGCTCCGTGACCGGAGCGAGAGCGAACCGGCATCCCACGGCAATATCCCGACCCCTTTCCGACGGACGGCTTCCGAAAGGAGTTCCGCCGCACGATCGGCGTCCGGTTCGATGTCCCGCCGTTCAAGTTCGATGCTCCACAACCGTTTCACCGACCGTGAGACGATGCATTCCTGCCGTTCATCCCACCACATCTCGCTCCGTTCCACATACCGTTCTCCGTACAGCGCATCGAGCTGCGCCCGTTCGATGGGAGCGGCGCGGAGGATCCGCACCTCCGCTCCGGCGCCGTCCACTTCGGCGACGGCAAGGAGCGGATGCCGTGCCAGCGTGCTGCCGCGCTGGAGCACACCGACGGTGTTGCCGCTGAGCTGATACCGTTCCGTGCCGGGACGCTGCTTCGCGATTCGGTCAGGATAGGCGAGCGCGATGCACATGCCGATGTTTTCCGCATCCCGTTCTGTGCTTCGCTCCGCCGCCGGAAGGCCGAGTCTCGTGCGGTACTGCGCCGATTGCTCCGTCACCCGCCGGTCCGCCCCCGGTTTCGATCCGTTGCCGCGTTTCCAACGAAGAAAACGCTCGGACAGGTCATCGCCGAACGCGTTTGCATCACCACCCGCATCCCGCTCTTCCAGAAGGGCGGCCATGTCGCACGCCGCCGCTCCGAACCCGTGTTCCATGGCAACGGTCAGCATGTGCGCGTACCGCGGATGCGTCCCGAGTCCGGCGAGCGACCTCCCGTGCGTCGTGAGCCTCCCTTCCGCGTCCAGCGCACCGAGTCGCACGAGCAAGTCACGTGCCGCGTTGAAGTGCTTTTCCGGGGGAGCATCCAGCAGTTTCAGCGTCCGGAGCTCCGGATCACCCCAGACCGCCGCTTCCAAGGCGAACGCTGTGAGGTCAGCTGTGGCGATCTCGGGGAGCGTGAACGGCGCGAGCATGCTTTGTTCATGTTCCGTCCACAGGCGATAACAGATTCCCGGCGCCTGCCGTCCGGCCCGACCGCGCCGCTGGTCCGCCGACGCCTTCGAGACGTTCACGGTGACGAGACCGGACATTCCGCGTGCCGGGTCGAACGCCGACGTGCGCGCAAGTCCGGCATCCACCACGACGCGCACGCCGTCGATGGTGACGCTCGTTTCGGCGACGCTGGTGGCGAGGATGACCTTCCGGCGACCGGGTGTACGCGACAATGCCGCTCTCTGCCGTTCCGGCGGAGCTTCGCCGTAGAGCAGGTGGACATCGGTCTCCGGCGGCACACTCCTCCGTGCAAGTTCCTCTTCCGTTCGGCGGATCTCGCGCTGACCCGGCAGGAACACCAGTACGTCACCTTCGCGGTCTCGCAGCGCCTCCGAGACAGCGGCAGCGCACTCAGATTCCACCGAGCCGGACCGCGGCAATGAGCGGTAGATCGTTTCGACCGGATACTCCCTCCCTTCGCTGACGACGACCGGCGCGCCGTCCAGCAGTCGGGAAACGGCGGCGCTGTCCATTGTCGCGGACATCACGAGCACCTTCAGGTCCGGCCGTATATGCTCACACACGTCGAGAACGAACGCCAGACCGAGGTCCGCATGGATGCTCCGTTCGTGGAACTCGTCGAAGATGATCAGTCCCGCCCCATCGAGCGACGGATCGTGCTGCAGCATCCGCGTCAGGATCCCTTCCGTCACCACTTCGATGCGCGTCGAACGGCCGGTCCTCTTTTCGCCGCGGATGCGGTATCCGACCGTTTCCCCCGCTGATTCACCGAGCGATAGCGCCATGTACTCGGCGGAACGGACCGCCGCGATCCGTCTGGGCTCGAGCATGATGATGGAGCGGTCGCCGGCCGTCCCGGCGCGAAGGAGTTCCAGCGGGACGCGCGTGGTCTTGCCTGCGCCGGGCGCGGCGCAGAGCACAGCGGCACGGTTCGTCCGCAATGCGTTCACGAGCTCAGGGATCGCCGGTCCGATCGGGAGCGTGGTCACGGCGCAGTACGGCGGGATGTGTCGGTGCAGTGGAACGGAAGGAAACGGCGGGGTCGGGAACGGGTCAGCATGCGGTCAACGGACCCGATAGTTCAAGGCGAGCAGCTTCTCTTTCGCTTTGGGGCGCTGGTCTCCCTGTATCTCGATGAGGCCATCCTTGACGGTCCCTCCCGCACCGCAATGCTGTTTCAGTAATCTGGCGAGCTCCTCCATCGTCTGCGGATTGTGCTGCAGGTCCGCCACGATGGTCACCGTCTTCCCTTTGCGGTTCCGGTTGTCCAGGTACACGCGGACGCTCCTTCCTTTTCCGTCATGTCCTTTGACCGCGACCGCGGTGCGGAGGGCGTAACGTTCGTCGTCCGTCAGCAGCTTTTCGAGCTCCGCCAGCGTGTTCATCTTCATTCGAACCGCCTCACGATGGTCATGTTCTGGTGATTGTGGATGTTCTTCCCTTCCGGCGTGAAGAGGTAGTCGATACGGTCCTGATAGAACGCCGCGATCTTTCCCCGCACCATTTTCAGCGTGCTGTTCAGGAAGTGGTTCTGCTCCGTGAAGCCGTCTCCCAGCACGGCGATAGCAGCGGGAAGCCAGCGCTCGGGGAATTCGCCGGCGTACCGGCCTCCCGCGCGGTATTCCGCGAACTCGCGCTCCAACAATGTCAATGCCTCCTTCTGTCCCTGCTCGGTGGAGGGAGAGAGTCCGGCGGAGCGGAGCGTACGAAGGACCGCCTCCTTGTTCGGGACAACGAGCGCGACGGTGTATTGGGACTGGTTGTTGTAGAGCATCACCTGGTCGATGTACGGCGAATTCCCGACGACGGCCTCTTCGATCCCTTCCGGACTGTACTTCTCTCCGTCATGGGAGATGAGCAGGCTCTTCGCCCGTCCGAGCACGTACAGGAACCGCTCCTCATCGAGATAGCCCAGGTCGCCGGTGTAGAGCCAACCGTCCCGAAGCGCTTCGGAGGTCGCCTTCTCGTTCTTCCAGTATCCCGCCATCACGTTCTCGCCTCGGACGACGATCTCACCCTGTGCGCCCGCCGCCAGTTCCTTCCCATCTTCGTCGCAGATCTTCACGTCCAGGCCGGCGACGATGGCGCCGGAGGAACCGAGCTTGTGCCGCTTCGGAACGTTGGCGGAGATGATGGGCGCCGCTTCGCTCAGGCCGTATCCCTGGTACATCGGAATGCCGACGGCGTAGAAGAACCGCTGCAGTTCGATGTCCAGCAGCGCACCGCCGCCGATGAAGAACTCGAGACGTCCTCCGAACGACTGCCGTATCTTCCGGAAGAGGAGCGCGTCGATGAGACGGTACTGCAGTTTCTGCAACACGCTCCCCTGCTTCCCCCGGTCCCGTCCGTTCCCGTTGATGCGATATCCGAGTTCGAGCCCCTTCCGGAACAGACGCGCGACCTTCTCACCCTTCTCCTCGACCCCTTTCTCGATGTTCTTCCGGAAGTTCTTGGCGAGCGCCGGAACGCTCAGCAGGAACGTGGGACGAGTTTCGCGGATGTTGACCGGTACATTCTTCAGGGTCTCCAGGGGAGTGCGTCCGGTCTGGACGGAGGCCATGCTCGCTCCGTTCTTCATTAGCGTGTAGATGCCCGCGGTGTGGGCGAACGAATGGTCCCACGGAAGCACCAGCAGCGAACAGTACGATTCCGGAATGGGGAGCAGCGATGTCGCCTGTTCGACGTTCGCGGTGTAGTTGCGGTGCGTCAGGATGATGCCTTTCGGATCAGCGGTGGTGCCGGACGTGTAGCAGATGTTCGCGGCATCGTTCTCCTGCACGGAGGTCCAGCGGGCGGTGAATTCGCCGGAGGAACGGGAAAGGAACTCCGCACCGCGCTCCATCACGGCATCGTACGTCAACTCATCGTCGGAAGAAGGGGCTCCGTCGAGCAGGATGATGCGTTCCAGTTCCGGCAGGTCCTGCCGGACCGACCGCACCTTGTTCACATGATTCCCGGAAACGACGACCATCCTCGCTCCGGAGTGCGCGAGCCGGAACTTCAGGTCGTTCAGTTCGTCGACCTTCACCGAGATCGGGACGTTCACCGCTCCGGCATACAGGATGCCGAGTTCTGAGACCACCCAGGCGTTCCGTCCCTCCGAGATGAGCGCCGCCCGGTCGCCGTGCCGGAGTCCGATCGCGATCAATCCGGCAGCGAACCGGTGCACCAATTCCCGTACTTCGCGGTAGGTCGTTCCCGCATAGGCATCGGTCCGCTTCTCCCACAAGAGAATGTTCTGTGGAAACCGGTCGGCACTGCTTTCGAGCAGCTGCGGCAGGGTTCGCTGATGCTGTGTCATGACGGCGGGGTCTGGTGAGGAATGGTGCAGCAGAAATGTAGAGCAAAAGTGCCGCAGAAGCAACGAGGAGGGCTTTAAAAAAGCGATCCCCGCCGGAGCGGGGATGACCGTTTGTGAGCACGGATGGGCTCGAACCATCGACCCTCTGCTTAAAAGGCAGATGCTCTACCACTGAGCTACGCGCTCTCACATTGCAGTGAGGTGAAATATACGAAAAATCTCCGCGCAGCGCAACGATGAGCGTTCCGTTCAGGCGGCCGGTGCGGAAGCGGTATCGTCCGCCGCGGGAGCGGTGTTGCGTTTTCGGTACATAATGCCGATCGGTACGATGACGCAGTAGCCGAGCACGAGCAGAACGGGTGCGACCGTCAGTGCGATGGGATTGTCCCATGGTGTCGCCGACAACGCGACGTATCCGGCGATGATGACAGCGAGTCCGGCGGCAAGTATGCGGTAGTTGACCGCATCAAGGACGAGAACGTCCTGTTTACGGGATTTCTTACGGACGGCCTGTTTATCTTTGACGAGCTGTTTGGACATGATGGTATCCTTCATAATAAAAAGCCAGACGTTGGGGGGTCCGTCTGGCTTGACCGTTACAGCCTGCAACACTCAGGGGAGGAAATGTCGCAGTGGTCAAGTGCAATATACTGAGAAATAACAAAAAATCAACGGTCTTTTCGCCGCCGTGTGACCTTTTTCACATTGGACGGAGCACCGTGTTTTTTTGTTCCCTTGACCTCTGAGCGTACCATACTGCTGATTTTCGCTTTTTTTCCGCTGTCCTTCTTCCCGGAATTCTCCTCAAGCAGGTCCTGGAGACGATCCACTTTATATCCGGACCGTTCGGCGGACCGAATGACGCTCTTCACCCTCTCCTTCATGGCATCAAGATGCCGGTCGAACGGATTGTCGGTCTTCGTGCTGCTCATCGTACCGATGAAACGAAGCGCGGCCATCCAGTGATACAGCCGTTCGAACGACTCTTTATTGAAGTACCATTGCAGTTCATGCTGATTCATGCCGAGGTGGTCCGCCGTTTCAAAATCGTTGAAGAGATGTTCCACAAGACCGGCATCGTCACCGGTGTCCATGGCGGCGTGCCGGTGGTTCCGCAGCAGCATCACCATGAGTTCCGGCGTCATGCCAGTGTCGAGCTTCCCGCGGTTCCAGCGGGCACAGAGGTCATGGAGCGGGGCATCGAGCAGAAGTTCGGTCACGACGGACACGCCGGGGCTTCCCTTCACCCCCTCCGGAACACCCGCGGCAATGTCGGTCAGCAGGTGATGGAGCACGATGATGGGAACGAACGATGGATGCGTCCAGGGTCCCGACTCCGTTCCTGCCGTGCGCGGGCGTTTCGACGTTATCCGTACCGCACAATCGATGCGCTGACGGAGCGTGAGCAGGAACTCCGTCCGGCCCCCGGCCACCGGCGTGAAGGGCACCGCGGCGTTCCGAGCATCATCGGCTGCGGTGACGAGTTCATCGGCGGTCACGGCATCGCCGAGACGCCGAACGGCGGCATGGAACGGTTCGAGGCGGACCGAACGGACGAGACGTTCGACGCTCTCGACGCCGCCGGTGCCGACACGTTCCGCTGCCGCACGGATGACGCCGTCGGTGTCCGTCATTTCCGCGAAATCGGTGAACACGGCGTACTGGAACGCATGGAGCCGCATCCGCCAGCCTTCCTCAGCGATGCGTCGGCCCGTGACGAGATGTTCGAGGTTGGTGCGGAGCTCACGGAAGCGGTAGTACACTCCCTCGTCCGTCCGGAGGCCGAGAGCGTGCGCGAGCGAGACCGAACGCAGGGCGCCCCCCTCATGGTCCACCCGCTGCAGCGAGTGACGGAACGAGCCTTCGGTCTCCGCATACGCGTTATGGAACACGACGAACGCCCGTTCGTTCCCCGCCCGGTTCGAGAAGACGAAGACGTTCTCGTCCGGTCCGTCTCCGTCCCGCACGAAATCGAACAGCTCGAAGTGTTCGACGCCGCTGAAGAGCCACCGCTTGTGCATCAGCGGGAAGAGCTCCCGTTCATGCCGCCGCACGAGCCATTCGTCCGGCGTCTCCTGATAGTACGCCCGCTGGTACTCCATCCCGTACTTCTCGCGGTACCCCTCCACCTGGCCGTGCGCGAACATCGGCAGTCCCGGCAGCGTGACCATCAGCAGGGCGACACCGAAGTACTTGTCGTCCTTCCCGAACTGTTCGACGGCGGTCTGTTCGTCCGGATTGCTCATGAAGTTGACGTACCGCTTGAGGATCTCGGGATTGAACTCCAGCGTGTTCCGGAGCAACGCCCGGAACTTCCCGTTCTCCTCCTTCATCAGCATGTGCATGAACGCGCTGTTGTAGACGCGGTGCATGCCGAGCGTGCGGACGAAGTACCCTTCCATCAGCCAGAACGCCTCCGCCAGAAGGAGCGTCTGCGGCATCTCGCGGTTGATGCGGTCCACCACTTCGCGCCAGAACTCGTTCGGGAAGAGCGCGTCGAACTCGGCGCGGCTCAGCGCATGGTCCTGGCGGGACGGGACGCCGGAGGTGCCCGGCATCGGGTACCAGAGCCGCTGATAGTGCTTCTTCGCGAGCGTCATGGCCGCATCGAAGCGGATGACGGAGAACTTGCGAGCGACGTGGAAGATGGTGCCGATGACCGCCTCTCGCACATCGGCGCGGATGAGGTTCAGTTGCGCGGTGTCGTTCCACGGCATGCTGGTGCCGTCGTTCCCGTGGTAGAGGTAGCGCACTTCGCCGTTCCGTTTGTCCAAGCGCTGGAAGACCACCGCGGCGTCGCTGCGGGACCAGTAGCCGTCCTCGATGCGCAGTTCGACGTCGTGCTGCTCGGAGAGGTCCGGTCCGGTGAAGCGGTAGCTCGGATACGGCGGGTGTTCGCTCTGGATGAAGAACTCGGGATGTTCGATGACCCACTTCGAGTAGATGCCCATATGGTTCGGCACCATATCTCCGGCCAGGCGGATGCCACGCTGCCAGGCGCGCCGGTTGAGGTCCTGGAACGCCTCCTCACCTCCCAGTTCCGCGGCGATCTCGTAATCATAGAGCGAATAGGCGGAGGAGACCGCATCGCTGTTCCCGTTGATCTGCTTGATGCGCTTCGACGCGCTGCTCCGCTCCCACACGCCGATGAGCCACAGTCCGGTGAAGTTCCATCGCGCGAGCTGGTCGAGCTCTTCGTCCGGGATCTCGTTCAGCCGCCGGATGGGGCGGGCATACTTCTTCGAGAGCTGGTCCAGCCACACGTAGGTGTTCTTGGCGATGATGACGACGTTCGGCATCCAGTCGATGTCCGCCGTGAACCGCTGCGGCTCTTCATAGAGGTAGTCCTCGGGACGCACCGGGATGCTGCGGCGTTCTGCACCGGACGCGCCGCCGCGCGGATAGACGGGCACGAACGTTTCGGCGGCCGGGGTTCCGCCCGGCGGGTGCATCACGTTCCACAGATAGCGCTCTTCCTCTTCGGAGAAGGCCGCTCCCCCCTCGATTCGTTCGAGCAGTTCTCCCGTCAGCACGATGCCCCACCGCTCTTTTAGAAAACCGATCTGCGCTTCGATGCTCTCCGGATGGGACAACATCGGCGCCCGCAGCGCGGTGAGGAACGGCTGCCGGTCCGGTCCGAACGGTCTCTCCTTCGCGAAGAAGTCGTCGAGGTGGGCGAAGAGGGCATGGTACGGCGTCGCAGAGGCGATGGAGGAGTCGTCGAAGAGTTCCCGCAGCGGACGAAGGGCGGGGTTCTGATTCGCCAGGTACAGCATGATGAGCTCTTCGAGCGTCACCTCCGTATGCCGGCGTCCGGCGGTTGTTGCATCGAGGTACCGCTCCGCGGTGATGACACCGCTAAAGACCGGCATCGGCGGGAACTCGGCGATGAATGCGAGGAGCGTCCGCCGCACTTCCGCCGTTCCCGATGTTTTCTTCAGGAACGCCAACGCACGGCCGACCGCTCCCGGATTCTCCACTTCATCATAGATGCGAACGAGGAAATGTGCGATCTCATCGAGCAGACCGGCAGCGTTCACATACCCCGCACGGAGCCGCTGCTGCGGATCGTTCGCGATCCCGCGGACCCTGTTCATCTCGGCGGTAAGTTCATGCACCGCCCGGTAATTCGGGAACACAAGATTGCCGGTGGAGCGGAACAACGCCGTATTGACGGAGAACCTCTTCCGGGCCTTGAGCGAGACGTGGAATTCGTAGAGCGGGAACGGCGATGGACGCAGCGCGTGTCGGAGGGAGCGGATGGAGAGAGCGGACAACGGCATGAGGTTTTTTTATAGTATAAAGAAAATATTTTCTTTGTTCAATTTCTTTCGTATATTTGAAGCCCAAAGGGCCGTTAGCTCAGCTGGGAGAGCGCTTGAATGGCATTCAAGAGGTCAGCGGTTCGATCCCGCTACGGTCCACAATGTTCCAGGTGTATATCCTCCGCAGCCTCCGCACCGGGCGTTACTACGTTGGTCACACCAACGACCTTCCTCACCGCCTCCATCAGCACAATAGCGGATACAGTATTTCCACCAAATCCGGGATTCCCTGGAAATTGGTTTATTCTGAACAGTTCCAGAAGCGGTCTGAAGCGATGATTCGAGAGCGGGAGATCAAACGGCAAAAGAGCCGTTCAGCCA
>WBUG01000163.1 GCA_008933835.1 Bacteroidota bacterium
AGTCCGGTGGAGGTGCCGTGCGCGTTGATGTAATCGATGTCCTCCGGCGCGAGCCCGGCGTTCTTCACCGCCAGCTTCATGGCGCGCATCGCGCCGTCGCCGTCGTCCGGCGGCGCGGTGAAGTGGAACGCGTCGGAGGTCATCCCCACGCCGAGGATCTGGCCGTGGATGCGGGCGCCGCGCCGCTTCGCATGCTCTTCGCTCTCGATGACGAACACGCCGGCCCCTTCGCCGAGCACGAAACCGTCGCGGTCCTTGTCGAACGGCCGCGAGGCGCGTTCCGGTTCATCGTTCCGTTTGCTCATCGCGCGGGCGGAGCAGAACCCGGCGACCGCGATCTCGGTGATGGCCGCTTCCGCGCCGCCGACGATCATCACGTCCGCGTCACCCCGCAGGATGGCGTGGTAGCCGTCCGCGATGGCGTGGTTGCTCGTGGCGCAGGCGGAGACGACGCCGTAGTTCAGTCCCTTGGCGCCGCAGCGGATGGCGAGCAGGCCGGAGATCATGTTGATGATGACGCTCGGGATGAAGAAGGGGGAGACGTGCCGCACGCCGTTCTCCTTCAGCCGGACGGCGGTGTCGCTGATGCCGTACAGGCCGCCGATGCCGGAGCCGATGACGATGCCGACCCGCTCGGCGTTCTCCGGCGTGATGGTCAGCCCCGCGTCCGCGATGGCGTCCAGCCCCGCCCCGATGCCGTACTGGATGGAGAGGTCCCAGCGCCCCACCTCCTTGGCGTCGAAGTACCGTTTCGCGTCGAACGCCTTCACTTCGCCCGCGATCTGCGTCGGGTACTTCTCCCGGGGATAGCGCGTGATGGGACCGATGCCGGAGCGTCCGGCGACCGCGTTGGTCCACGATTCCTGAAGGCTGAGTCCGAGGGGAGAGATCAGACCCATGCCGGTGATGACGACGTTGTTCATGAAGGCACCTGCACAAGAGAAAATTTGCTGTTCAAGATAGGGAAAAAATGAGCGCAGGACAAGGAACGCGGTTTTACCATTGTGTGACC
>WBUG01000035.1 GCA_008933835.1 Bacteroidota bacterium
TAGTCCGATTGCGAATTCATTATATAGTACGTTGTATCTATCGGAAAGAAATTCTCATGACTCCAAAACACAGTTCCAGCATTACCTTTTCTCCCCACAATAATTCCTGGGCCTTCAACTAAAAAGTCTCTATGCCTTCCGATTTCTCCGCTCGATCCGTACACAGGGTATGGTCCGTCAGATCGGTTTTCTTCTTTGAGTGATTTACCATACCTTAGTTCTATTACGTCTCTCAATTTCTTCCTCTCCCATCCCTCCGGCACTCCATTCACAATCTTCGTCTTTTCATATCCCGGAAATCGCAACCGCACAAACCATTCTTTGTAGAGTTCACGAGCGGATTCTTCGAGCAAGTCAATGCGTTTGCGATTGTTATCAATCAGATCGTCATAGACAGATAATAAGTCGGCAATTCTTTTTTGTGCTTTATTTCTCGGGATTAAAATCGAGATATTATCAAGGTTATTCCGATTTAGCGTTGGTACTGATGCTCCACTACTAAACTGATTGAGGTTAAGTGTCTTCAACTTGTAATAGACGAACTTGGGGACGTTTCCCTTGAAGTCCTTTACCCATAACGAAGTATTATGAGGCCAGAATGGGCCCTCAGCATATTGAACGATTCCAAGAGTTCCCGATCTTCCAGTGATGACGCCCGGTCCTTCGACCTTATATACATTGTGATATCCAATTATCGTATTAGATCCAAAGACAGGCACGTCACCTTCAACTATATTATCAACAGGGAGATCGAATCCTCTCTGTAATGTAATGAAGTCTTTGAACTCGACTTTTTGCCAGGAATTCATACTAATTCACCAATATTCTTTTGGATCACCTTTGCCAATATTTCTGCCTCCAAGTTCAATGCTGCAAGTTCTTCATGTATTTCATGCAAGCGGACCTCGAAATCAAATTCATCGTCTTCTTCGTTTGGGGTGACACCGACGTATCGCCCAGGTGTAAGACTCCAATCATTCTTCTCAACTTCCTTTTGAGATACAAGTTTCACAAGTCCTTCGACATCTACATACTTAGCATCCGGGAAACGCTCCTGCAGCCAGTGGATCTGTCGATAGAAATATGATACGAACTTGATCGGCTCAAGCGTCTCTGACAACAACGTCGTTTCACCAGAATCGGGTTTTGGTGGAGCAAAATCTTTCACCTGTTGAAACAATTCCTTTTTACCCCCGTTGTCATTCAACTCATCACTTCCATCAAACAGTTTGCGAATCTGAGTAACAGCCCGTCCTATCAGTTTGGCTATGTGTTCGATCTGTTTCTGCGTTGCTTTAAGATCGTTGGCCAATTCATCGAATGATTCCCGTGTTTTCTTTTGCTGTGAATTGGTCTCAGGCAGCTTCTTGTCAATAGATCTATGGAATTGATCAAGTTTGTTCGAGATGCTTTTACTTTCGCGTTTGAAGTCCGATTTGGTGGCTAACAATTCGTCATACGTTTTCTGTAACTCCTCCAGCGTATCTTTATGTGTCCCTTTCGCCTCCTTGACCATCGACAATTGGTCGGCCAACTTTCCAGTCAGGGATGCGAGCTCTTCAGAGAACTTGGCAAGTAATTCCGGAATCACAACAATCGCGACATCCATTTTCTCAAAATAGCTTTTAACAAGTCCAAGGTATTTGTCCGTCTCTCCCCGATACAGCCATACGATTGCCGATAAGTTGCTAAGCTGCTCAGGTGAAAAGTCAAATATCTTTCGTGTCACCTTGCGATGGATATTCCTCGCATCGATCATCAGGATCTTATCTAGCTTCTCTTTCGGCTTTCCCTTGTCATAAAACCATAGTTCGCAGGGCACGGAGCGTGTATAAAAGAAGTTGGATCGGATGGAGACCATGACGTCAACATGGCCTGTTTCCACAATCTTACGGCGAACCGTTGCTTCATCATGCCCGGCACTCGACGCCTGTGATGACATGACAAAACCGGCTCGTCCAGTTTTATTCAGGTAGCTATAGAAATACGACATCCACAGATAGTTACCATTCGAGACCGCCTTACTTTTATTCACACCGGGAAGACCAAATGGCAACCGGGGATCTTTCTTGATCTTTTCTGCATCGACCCCATCAACGTTGAAGGGGGGATTTGCCATGACAAAGTCGGCCTTGCCAAGCATCTCATATTCATCCTGGTAGAAGGTGTTGCCGTTCTTGATGGCTCCTTCCAATCCGTGGACCGCCAGATTCATCTTGGCTATCCGAATAGTCGTTTCGTTTTTTTCCTGTCCGTAGAAGGTTACCACTTTGGCGACATCCTTGTGAAGCTCTTCTACGAAATGACTGGTCTGCACGAACATTCCGCCTGAACCACAGGCAGGATCAAAGACCTTTCCGTGGTCCGGTTCAATGACATTCACGATCATCTGTACAATCGAAGGCGGGGTGAAGAATTCCCCGTTGTCATGGGCACCCTGCATCGAAAACTTCATCAGAAAATATTCATAGATCCTCCCGAAGACATCGCCCGATGCTTTCTTTAATTCATCGTCGTTGAAAATACCAACCAGTCTTTTCAGGAGATCGTCAGCAAGTGCTTCATAATTGCGGGGGAGTATGCCTTTCAGGCTGTCGTAGTCTTTTTCAATCAGATCGAGTGCCTCATTAAGCGCTTTGCCGAAGTTCTCGTCTCCCTTGAGATTTACCAGATATTCATATTGCGATTCAGGACGAAGAAATATCGACCGGCGCTTTGTGTAATCATCTTTCGTCGCGGGACGTTTCTGACCACCGCGACTCGGCAAATCTTTTTCCACTTCCGGCGTCACAGCCACAAACCTGGTGTACGCCTGACGAAGAAAGAGGATACCCAGGACTGGCAGGAAATATTCATTCGATCCCAGACCGGAATTGCTTCGCAGCTGATCCGCAGCTGACCAGAGCCTTTTTTCGAGCTTTTCGATATTCTGCATCATTGTGAAATAGTGTCCTTTCGTCCTTTTTCTTCCATCAATCCCTTGTTGAACTGCACAAGCAGTTGAAATGTCCTATCGGCTGAATAGTCATCTCTGAAACCGCCGCTCATCATGTCGGACAGCAGATTGAGAGGGGATCCTTCTGCCAGTTCTTCTGCAAGTATCCCGGCGATGATTGTTCTCGTTTCTTCCGTGCATAGTAACCGAGCGTCGCGTCCTAGGAGACGGGCACTTTCCTGGTCGGAATCCAAACCCTCGGTAAGCAGATCCTCATCGCTCGTGAAGAGGCGAGCGTCATTGCCGGCACGTATATATGTCTTCAAGAGATACGAGACATCGATTGCGTCTTTTGGTCTGTTTGGATAATCATCCTTCCAAGCTTGAAGCTTCATTATCGCCAATGCTGGAGGAGTGCTCACCTTTACAACCACGTCCGGATCAGAAGATATCTTCACATCAATAGCGCACTGAAGTGCTTCCTCAAATCCAATTGTTTTCATCACCGAAGCAAAATCAGGAGGCCAGGCAATAGATCCGGTCGGATGCTCTATCGGACCGAATGGAACGATATCAATGATCGTACCGGCATGATATATTCGGTGAGCCTTTCGTCTGTCCCGCTGATAAGACTTTGCCTCAATCAGTTTACCGATGATTGACCAGAATTCGCTCCATGAGTTTACGCGGATGGCCACATCAATATCCATGGTTGCGCGGGTCGTTGGAACACCGTAGAGATGTTGAAAAAATATATCCCGTGCTGTAGCACCAACCACAAAAAATGGAATGCCCAATGAAGTCGCAACCTCTGCGACATCAATCAGAACCCCGACGATGCTGGGATCGAGCTTATTGGAAATGTCTTTTGAGATATTCATCATGTATCATTGTTGCCGCTTCAATCGTGCGAGGATCACCAACGGCAATAAGGTCCGCATACACAAGTAATGGTGGAACAACATTTCTATTATCAGGATAATCGAATTGCCAAAACTTCTCTCGTAATTCGATCGGTCCCTTCTCATCCTTTCGCAACTTCAATGCGATGACGAGTTCATCAACCGGTTTGCGCGTGTAGAGCGTAATGACCTCGGGCTTTAAATATTGAATCAGTTTATACGCAGCTACTTCGCCGCCCCACAATGCCTTTATCGGATCAATCTGAATATCCCGCCAAAACTGTTCGCGAGGTGCGGCATATCGTCCAATGAATCGTTTTCGACGTAACTTCGTTGTATAAGCATCGGTCCACTTCTCGGCAAGTTCCTTTTTCTTCATCAAAGTTCTTCCTCTGCCTGCGAGCTCGACGAGGTGCTGCTGTTCAGTTAAGTCTTTCATGACTCCGGCAACCGTGCCAAGCGCGACGCCGGCCGCAGTTGCGATATCCCGATATGTTGCGTTCACAAGATTTGGCTCACACAGAAGTGCAAAGATAATACGAATGCCACCAACGCCGAACAGTCCTTCGATGGTAGGTTCTGCATGACGCTCAGCAGCTTTGTTGCCGTAGACATAGACAAGGACCGGCGGTCTATTGAGGAATGCATTTCCTGCGGTGTCTATAAACTGGATGTGAAGCTCCTTCATCTTCTTTGCCAGGTATGGAGGAGCGTATCTGGTTACGAGGATGTAGTTTTCGGGATTTGTGCGGACATGCTGGGCCAATCTTCCGAGGATTACTTCGTTGATCGTCGCTTTGACTTCGACGTTCAAATCATCAGTGTTGAAGTTTCCCGTCAGGCGTATCCGCCCATCAAGGTGCATTTCGAGCGGAAGATGGTTATCCTGAAAATATTCCAGATGAATCCCAGTCGTTTGCTGAAATGCGTTGAGCGCCTGCTGAAGGATTTCCGTTTCAGTGTTTTGTCGTGTCATTTCAAGTATCGTTCATATAGTAAATTGGTTCAACAATAGTGAACATAATGAAAATATGAACACATGTCAAACTATTTCATTAAAGACATTCACATTGTACGCGTGTTCATAATATGTGAACAAGAAATAATATGAACATATCGTAAAATATCTAAAAAAAGCGCCATTTCTGGCGCCCTTTTGTGAGCGGGAATCCCAAATACCAAAGTGCATAATCAGCAGATTAACGAATGAAGAAATGTGTAGGAAGATGCCACGCATTGCCGGATACAAAGGTTTTACTGAATGCAGACGGCATCAGTACCGATATGGTAACGCGCTCTATTGGATTTTCCCGTTCACGATCTCGAGGATCTCTTTTTCGAGCGCCATGGTCTTGCGCTCGAGCTCTGCGCCCTTTTCAAGTTTCTCTTTGACGAAACCAGGGTCCTTCAAACCGGCCGCGTTGATCTTCACGTTCAGGAACGCCCCCATCACGGCGGACCGTGCGCACAGTGCGCCGACCCCCGCGTCACTGACCGAATTCGGGTTCCCGTTCTCCGCCATGGCCTTGATCAGGTCCATCGATGCGTAGGATGCCTCCATCACCTGAAAGGGGATCTCGATCGCATACTTCGTCGCCGCCTGAATCGCCTCGGTCCGCATCTTCTTCTCCGCCTCGGTCGATTTCGGCAACTTGAACGAATCCATGATGCCGTTGAAGGCGTTGGTGTCCTCATCGACCAGGAACAACAATCTGTCCTTGAGCGCCTGACCTTTCTCGGCCCAGCCGGAGAACTCCTCCCACCGCTCGTCCCAGCCGGGTTTGTGGGACGATAAGTTCGCCACCATCGTTCCCAGTGACGCTCCCAGCGCGCCGATGTACGCGGCGATCGACCCGCCTCCCGGCGCGGGAGATTCCGACGCAGTTTCGTCGGCGAACCCTCGGCAGGTGCGATCGACCAATTTCTTCTTCGATCGGTCCTCCAGAAGATATTCGATGATCTTCTCCTTCGGGTCGAACGGTTTGAGGTCGTCGAGACCGAGAGACTTGACCGCGATCTTGATGAGTTCCTCCTCCGAGACGCCGACCGAACGTTGCTGCTTCCTCAGAAAATATTTCCCCGCGTCGAGCATCGCCTTCAGTGGAATCAATCCCACCAGTTCGGAACCGGTCACCCGCAAACCCCGCTCCATCGCTTTTTTCGAAGCCTCTTCGAACGCGACGTGCACGGGGGTGACGGTGATGTTGGTCAGATTGATGGAGATCTGGGCGATGCCGTACTCCTCGATGAACCAACCGATCGCTTTCACCGCTTTCAATGTTCCGGGGATGTAGATATCCTCTCCCTTTTCATCCTTCAGGATCTTCCCGGTGATCTGGTTCCCATCGCGTTTCGGACGTCCCTTCTCCCGGATATCGAACGCGACCGCATTGGCCCGCCGTACGGAGGTCGTGTTCAGATTCACATTGTACGCGACGAGAAAATCCCGCGCACCGACGGCGGTCGCCCCCGCGGTCGCATTGAACGCCGCCGGGCCGAAATCGGGTCTCCATTTCGGGTCGGACAATTTCTTCTGAAGACCTTCATACTCTCCCGCCCGGCAGTTCGCGAGATTCCTCCGCTCTTCGGCAAATGCCGCATACTCGTAGCAGTACACAGGAATGGACAGTTCTTTCCCGATCCGTTCGGCCAGGCGGCGCGCATAGACGACGGTCTCTTCCATGGTGATACCGGAGATCGGGATGAGCGGGCAGACGTCGGTCGCCCCCATGCGCGGATGTTCGCCGGTATGGTCCCTCATGTCGATGATCTCGGAGGCCTTCTTGACCGCCAGGAACGCCGCTTCGATGACCGCCTCCGGTTCACCGACGAACGTCACCACCGTTCTGTTGGTCGCCTTGCCCGGGTCCACGTCGAGCAACCGCACCCCTTCCACCTGTTCGATCTGAGCGGTGATCTGCCGGATGACGGCCATGTTCCGGCCTTCGCTGAAGTTCGGGACGCATTCGATGAGCTTTTTCATAGTGGACCGCATTGGATAGATGATGTCTTCCCGTCACGACCAGTGGTGCAGTGAATTGATCGTCCAAGAATAATGAAATAATCGAAAAGAAGGAATAGAGCTGCTGTTCAAATGCGTATTTGGATCATATGAGCAGAGCCCCTCAGGAGTTGCGGACCATTTCTCCCTTCAACGGATGCCATGCACTGATGAAAAGAACTTGCTGTTGACATTGCGTTCATTAAACCGGAACTTGCAGGAACAGTTGAGTGACCCGCAGCGAACTGCGGGGACTCCGTATTCCGGAAATCTCCTCCTGAAGCCCCCGCGGTGAACGCCGTCGGGGGCTTCGTCGTGTACGAAGACCCTTGACCGGCGTACGAAAGGAGCTTCTGCCATGTTCGGAATGAAACAATGTCTGCTCGCGGCTGCCATGCTGTTCGGTGCCGCCATGTGCCATGGTCAATGGGTTCGCACCAACGGACTGTCGGGATATTCGGTCAGCTGTCTGGCCGAAGGGGACGATACACTCTTCGCCGGAACCCGTCACGGTGCGTTCCGGACGACGGACGATGGAAACGGATGGACCGCGGTGAACGAGGGATTGACGGACACCACCGTTCTCTCGTTCGCGTTCATGCCGGCGGCCGGCGGGGGAACGGTCTGCTTCGCCGGAACGGGAGGCGGCGTCTTCCGTTCCACGAACGGCGGCGCCGTGTGGACTTCGTCGAACGACGGATTGCCCTCCGGGAACGTGAACACGCTCGCCGTGTTCCCGCTCACCGATGACACCATGGCGCTCTTCGCGGGAGTGTACGATCTCGTGAACGGAGGGGGGATCTATCGTTCTACGGACGGAGGTGCGCATTGGTCTCCGGCGATGACCGGATTGACGCATCACGATGTACGGAGCCTCGTTCGACTGATGTCCGGCGACACCCCGAGGCTGTACGCGGCGACGTACGGTGGAGGCGTGTTCCTCTCCGGCGACAACGGCGGCACCTGGTCGGCCGAAAACACCGGCCTGTCGAGTCCGTACGTCGCCGCGCTTGCCGGATGTTCCGCTGCGGGGCGGCTCTTCGCCGCGACGAACGGAGGGGGCGTCTACCGCTCGACCGACCTCGGCGGGAACTGGAACCAGGTGAATGACGGTATCACGAACATGATCGTCAACGCGCTGATCGTCTGTTCGTCCCACGGCACGGCGGACAGCGTGCGGCTCGCTGCCGGGAGCGGCTGGAGCGGGGTGTTCGCGTCATCGAACAGCGGCGGTGGATGGTCGCAAGAGAATACCGGACTGACGACGAGCCAGATCAATGCCCTGCATCTGAGTCACGACCGTCGCACGCTCTTTGCGGGCACAGACGACGGCGTCTGGCGCAGACCCCTCGCGGAAGTGCTGACGGACGTTCCGCTGGAAGGACCGGGCGCGCCCGCACGATTCCGTTTGGAGCCGAACTATCCGAATCCGTTCAATGCTTCGACAACGATACGTTTTAAGATACCGGAGAAAGGGGCGGTGCTGTTGGCGGTCCACGACCTGCTCGGAAGAGAAGTCGATCGTCTTATGAACGATGAACGGGAGGCCGGAGAACACCGGTTTCGGTTCGACGCTTCGGCGTTGCCGGGAGGTGTGTACTTCGCCCGCCTCTCCTGGGCCGGAGGCGCGATCGTTCGGAAGATGGTGCTGCTGAAGTGACGGCGACGCAATGCCGTGGGGTTCGGGACCGGCCTACGCCTTCGCGGGCGGTTCCGGGAGCGTGACGGGAAGTCCCGCACCGATGAGGGTCCGGCTGCGGAGGGCGACGGCGGCGGTGAGGAGGATGAGCGCTCCGGTGACGATCAGGATGCGCTCGATCGGGACCGCCTCCGCCATCGGACCGAAGACGAGCATGCCGATCGGCATCACCGAGGTGAAGAGCATCGTGTTCACGCTGAAGACCCGTCCGAGGTAATCGCCCTCCACGTGTTCCTGCAGCAGCACCGCCGACGGAGTGTTGAGAAGAGGGATGACGACGCCGAAGAGGGTCATGAACGAGAGGTAGAGCCAGAAGTTCCCCGTCACGCCCAGCGCCACCGTGCAGGCTCCCATCACCGCCGCCGAGAGCAGCATCGTATGCATGCGGTTGGCGAACCCGCCCCAGAAACCCATCAGCGCTCCCCCCGCGATCATCCCGGCGGAGAAGACGATCTCGATGGCGGTGAGCCGCCACACCTCGCCGCCGAACGAGCGCACGACCTGCAGCGGCGTGAGGAACGCGGCCGGCGAGATGAGGAAGAGCAGCAGACCGATGAAGGTGAAGAAGGCGATGAGGTACCGGTGGTCCCGGATGTAGCGGAGTCCCTGCGCCATGTCCGCGAAGTACGAGGCGGTCTGCGGCTGCGCCGCCTTCGCATGCGGCGGAACGCGGAACAGGAACGCCAGCACGGCGATGGCCGCGGCGGCGGTGACCACGTCCACGGCGAAGAGGTAGTGCATCGGCCAGATGGTGATGAGCGCGCCGCTGACGAGGGGCGACACCAGCGCGATGACCCCCTGGATGGTCTGGGCGATGCCGTTCACGCGGGTGAGGTGCTCGGCCGGGACGAACTGCGGCAGGATGGCCCCCACCGCCGGCATCTGCACCGCCGCTCCGGCCGCGCGGAGCGCCGCCGCGGCCATGATGAGCGTCAGGCTGCCGCCGCTCTGGAGGAACGACACGGCGAGCGCCAGCGTCACGAGCGCGATGAGCCCGTCGGCAAGGATGATGAGCCGTTTCCGGTCGTACCGGTCCGCCCACACGCCGCCGAACGGGGAGAGGAAGAAGGTCGGCAGGAAACCGCACACGATGTAGAGCGTGAGCATCGTGCCGGACTTCGTCTCCAGCGTGATGTACCAGAGCAGCGCGTACTGCACCAGGGAGGAGCCGAAGAGCGACAGCGCCTGGCTCGACAGGAAGATGGCGGTGTTCCGTTTCCACATGGTGATGGTCATCCCGTTGATGATGAATGAAAGTGACGGTGTCCGGTCGTGCAGTGCAGGGTCACGGTTCCGGCGCGGCGGAGAGGGGCCGCGTGCGGTGCAGGTAGTAGAGGAGCGCGGTGATGAGGAACGGAACGGTCACCGCGGCGGTCCAGAGCTCCCCCGAGAGCAGCGGCAGCGGGAACGCTTCGGCCCCGTCCGCCGTGCGGGCGGAGGTGACGACCGCGGCGAGATTGTTGGTGAAATGGGCGGCGGCGCCGGGAAGCAGGCTTCCGCTGCGGTGATAGAAGAGTCCGAAGAGCACGCCCAGCACCGTCAGCACCGGCAGACCGAGCGGCTGCTGATGGAAGAGGGCGAACACGACGCCGACCACGGCGATGCTGCGGGCGCCGAGGCGGCGGCCGAGGGTCCGCTGCACGTATCCGCGGAAGAAGACCTCTTCGCAGATGGCGGGGGTGACGCAGACGACGAGCACCAGCCACGCGAGCTCCTCCGCGGTGTAGGCGGTGAAGAGCTCCGCGTTGATGCGCATGAGGAAGTCGGGCATCCGCAGGGACTCCGCGAGCAGTCCGTTGACGAAGCGGAGCGAGGGGAGCGAGAGCAGCGTGATGAGCACCGCCAGCAGCGTCTCGGACCAGGGGGCGCGGACCGCCTGCACGTATCCACGCACGTCGGAGGAGTGCCACCGGCGGACGAGCCAGAGCGCCGGGAGGAGCATCGCGGTGTACTGCGTGATGAACAGGGCGAGCCGCAGCGGCTGCTTGGCCGCTTCGGTCATCCGGGTGAGCGAAGCGATGAAGGAACCGTCGTCCCCCGTGAGCAGATCGCGCGACATCACGAACATGCCGGCGACGGTGAGGAGTCCCTGCGCGTACGTGTAGAGCACGCCGATGCCGATGAGTCCGATGACCGCCGCGGCGACCGGGCTCCGCCCGTTCCGCTCCCACCGCCCGTCCAGCGGTGTCCACTCGTCCTCCATGTCCGCCGCGTTGACGGTCATCCTTCCGCTCCGTCCGGCGTGAGCGGGAGCGGCGCCGCGGGTTCCGACCGTACGATGAGGTCCTGGTACACCACGGCGACGACGGGGGGCGAGAGGGTGACCCGCAGCAGCGTGGTGACGCCGATGCCGACCCCCATTCCGCTCCCCATCTGCGCCTGCAGGCGGGCGAAGAGGTCCTGGTCCACATCACCGCCGTTCGCCCGCATCACGCTGAAGAACTCCTTGTACACGTCCAGCATGGAGCCGAAGGTGAACGGGAGCGAGACGATGGTGGTGACGAATTCGACCGAGATCCACAGCAGTATGAGGATGCCGAACGTTCTCCACCACATCCCTTCCATCAGGGACCAGCTCCGCTGCAGCGCGTCGACGGGCGACCGGTTCTCGATCGCGGCGGCCGCGAGGGAGAAGTTCCAGCGGATGACGACGTACAGCACGCCGGGAATCCCGATTCCGACGAGCAGGATGATGAGCAGTGTCGAGAGTGTGCCCGCCACTCCTCCGAACGCAGCGGAGACCACGGCGGCACCGAGTCCCGCCACGATCACCGTACCGGTGAACGCGAGGACCTTGATGATCTCGGCGCCGAGTCCGCGCAGCCAGCGTCCGTCGAACGTTCGTGTGATGGCGGTGGCGTATCCGATGGGATCGCCGGTCAGGTCTCCCGCCGCCACCTGGAGGCATGCCGTTTCGGTGATGAACGAACCGAGACTGAGCAGGAGCGTGGAGACGATGAACGGAAGGAAGAGACCCGCCATCGCCGTCAGCCGCTCCATGCCATCGCCGAGCCCGGCGAGACGGTCGCTCATCTCCAGAAGTCCGGCGAAGTACTCGTTCGCCGCCGCCGTGAAGAGGATGAGCGGCAGGGTGAGGAAGAGCGCGGCGATGATGACGTTCCGGACGAACGTGCCGCCGATGAGGGCGAGGGATTGTTCGATGATGCCGGAAAGGTCGAGCGGTGTTCTGGTCTGGGACATGGGCGCTCCGGAGTGTGTGGAACCGCGGTCAGCGGTGGTGAAAAGTGATGTTTTATTGGGACAGATGCAATAGAAAGACCGCAGTCCGATCCGCTGCGGCGCATCCTTTTGTTGTCCGGCTGCATCTCATGGTGACGAACGAAGGACGACCATGAAAAAACACGTACTCGTGCTCGGGGGCGGGTTTGCCGGAGTGCAGGCCGCCATCGAACTCCGCCGGTACGACCGGTTCGATGTCACTCTTATCTCGGACCGCGATTACCTCTTCCTCTATCCGACCTCCATCTGGATACCCACACGCGGGACGACCTTAGAGCGGACGAAAGTGCCGCTGGAGGATGTCCGGCGCGCCCACGGTTTCTCCGTGCTCGTCGATGACGTTCGCGAGATCCGAACGAAGGACCGCAGCGTCGTCACGGCGTCACACACCCTGACGTACGACTATCTCATCGTCGCCGTCGGCGCCGAAAAGCTGACACCGCCGGGGGTCGAGCACACCCTCTCCATCTGCGGAAAGCCGGAGGTCTCGCTCGACGTGCGGGAACGGCTCGACGCACTGCTGGAGAAGGGGGGCGGGCGCATCGCGGTCGGGTTCGGCGGTAATCCGAAGGACTCGTCGGCGGTGCGCGGCGGTCCGGCGTTCGAGTTCATGTTCAATGTGGACCATCACCTGCGTCGACGGAAGGTCCGCGGGAACTTCGAACTCACCTTTTTCGCTCCGATGGAGAGTCCCGGCGAACGGATGGGGAGCGGAGCCGTCCGAGCCGTGAATGCCATGCTCAATGCGAAAGGGATCGGACGGAGGTTCGGCACGAAGATCGCATCGTTCCGGCCGGAGGGCGTCCTGTTCGAGGACGGGTCGCATCTCGCGGCGGACCTCGTGATGTTCATTCCCGGTTCCTCCGGGCATTCGCTCTTCCGACGGTCCGACCTTCCGCTGACGGAGGCGGGATTCATCCGCATCGACGATACCGGTCTGGTCGAGGGGACGACGAACGTCTACGCCGCGGGTGATTCGGCCGCCATCGACGGGCCGCCGTGGCGGGCGAAACAGGGACATCTCGCGGAGGTCATGGCGCGGACCGCCGCGCGGAACATCGTCCGGCAGGAGGAGGGTTCGCGGGAACGCGACGGGTACGGACGGCACATCAACATCCTCTGCATCATGGACACCGGCGACGGTGCGGCGCTCGTGTACCGCGACGCCCGCCGGCAGATGCTCGTTCCCCTTCCGGTGGTGGGACACTGGCTGAAGCGAGCGTGGGGATGGTACGCTCGCGTATCGAAGACGAGCCGGCTCCATCTCCTTCCGCGTCTGTAACTGGTGTTCCAGAGGGAGGGGGGCCGCACCGGAACGGCCCACCCCCTCCGCGGAATCCTCTTGTCATTCCCTCCCAATCCGCCGTATCTTCCATCGTGCGTTCCATCCATCCGTTCAAGGAGTCCTCTCATGAAGATCTGCGTCTATTGCGCCTCCAGTCCGAAAGTGGACGCTATGTACTTCACAGCGGCCGAATCGCTCGCCGCCGCTTTCGCCGACGCCGGCGTGTCGGTGGTGTACGGCGGCGGGGCGACGGGACTGATGGGGCGGCTGGCGGACACGATGCTCGCGCGCGGCGGTTCCATCAAAGGGATCATGCCGCGCTTCATGAACGAGGTGGAGTGGGCGCACCGGGGTCTGGCGGACATCGAGTTCACCGAGACGATGCACGAGCGCAAGGCGAAGTTCCTGGAAGGGATCGACGCGGTGGTGGCGCTGCCGGGAGGGACCGGCACGCTGGAGGAACTGCTGGAGGCGATGACGCTGAAACGGCTCGGACTCTTCACCAAACCGATCGTCATCGTGAACACCCGCGGTTTCTACGACCCGCTCCGCACGATGCTCGAGCGGTGCATCGACGAAGCGTTCATGCATCCGAAGCACCGCGGACTCTGGACCTTCGTCGCGACGCCGGACGAGGTGCTGCCGGCGGTGCGCGCGGCGCAACCGTGGGGACCGGACGCCATCACGTTCGCCCGGAACGGCTGACGGCGCCGCCCCTCACGCCGGACGGCACCGGATCCTCTTCATCCTGAGCCTTGACAGTCGCCGCCCCCTTCGGTACATTTCCGTCAGCACAACGGTCCGGCCCCGTTCCACGCGCACGACCCCCCTCCGAAGCCGCTTCGCGCCGGACGACACACCATCGCACCATCCGTTCATCACATCCAAACGAGGACACCCATGAAACGATCGGTACTGTTCGTCCTGCTGCTGGCCGCCGCGGCACTCCCCTCCGCCGCGCAGGATCCCTGGAACGTCGTCTGGCGCATGACCGCGCCGCCGTACCTCACGCTCGAGAACATCACCGAGATGGGGATCGTGAAGGCCGGGTTCGACACCGACAAGGACGGATGGGGCGAGTTCCTCTGCGCCTGGACCGATCTGGACACCAACGCCATCCTCATGTATGAAGCGGCGGGGAACGACACGTACGCGCTGGTCTGGTCCTGGGTCTATCCCATCTCCGCCAACTCGTTCGCCGGCATCGCGGTGGGCGACATCAACAACAACGGCGTCGTGGACATCGTCACGACGATGCCCTCCACCACCGACTCCGATCCGAAACCGCCGCGGGTGTGGGTGTTCGAATGGAACGGCGTCACGGGGAAGAACGACTACGGCATCAAGAACAGCGGTACCGGTCTGTTCGACCCCTCCGCATCGTGGAACTTCGACCTGCCGGACGGGTACGACTTCCGTCCGTACAGCCTCACGATCGAGGACATCGACAAGGACACCGTGAACGAGCTCATCGTCGGCGTCCGGACCGCGGGGAACGGGTCCAGCCGCGAAGTGTACGTCGTCTCCGTCACCGGCAGTTTCGACCTCTTCCCCGTGTGGGAGACGGAGTGGAGCTACAAGCACGACTTCGGCGGCTCGCTCTACAGCGTCACCACCGGCGACCTCGACAACGACGGGAAGCGGGAGATCTATGCGTTCGTCTGGAACAGCTTCACGATGCGCATCTTCGAGTGCGGCGGGAACCGCCAGTTCACCGAGGTGTTCGCGGTGGACGAGATGACGGCGGCGCAGGGGGTGGACCACGGAGCGCTGGACGCGGTGCGGATGGCGGACGTGAACAAGGACGGCGTGAACGAGCTCTACATCGCCGGCACGGAACCGGGGAACACGCTCTTCATCATCACCGGCGTGACCGACGTGAGCCAGATGACCGCCGCCAACATCAAGCAGCTCTATACCATTCCGAGGACCGCCGGCGGGAAGTTCCGCTCCATGTACATCGCCGACCCGGACCATGACGGCCGCACCGACCTGATGATCGCCGGCGAGACGAACGGGCAGATCTTCTCCCTCGAATACAAGGGGAGCGGGGACCCGGCCGACTCGGCGAGCTGGGAACACCGCGTGCTCTATGACATCTTCACCGAGAGCGGGCTCACCACGCTCACGCCGCGCCTCTTCTACGGCTCGCCCGCGGGGGATATGGACAAGGACGGAAAGGACGAGTACGTGTTCGTGAACTACGCGCCGGACTTCGGCATCTGGCCGGACGATTCGCCGCTGCGGATGATCGAGATCGACAAGGCGAACGCGGTCCGCGACGCCAACGCGCCCGCTCCGTCGGGATTCGCGCTCCACCCGAACCATCCGAACCCCTTCAATCCCTCCACGACGCTCCGGTACTCGCTCCCGCACCGTGCGGCGGTGGAACTGACGGTGTTCGACGCGCTGGGCCGGAGGATGTCGACGGCGGTGCGTGAGACGCAGGAGGCGGGGGAGTATTCGGTGAGGGTGGATGCCGCCGGGTGGCCGAGCGGGGTCTACTTCGCGATGCTGACGGCGGACGGGATGCGGAGCGTGCGGAGGATGGTCCTGCTCAAGTGAGCGGACGCGGTCCCCGGCCGGAGCCGTCGAACAGCCACGTCAACGCCTCCTCCCGCGTGGAGAAGATGCGCACGTTGAGTCCGCGGTTGCGGGAGACGGTCTCGAAGAAGCGGACGCTGAGGCGGCTCCGTTCCTTCTCCGGCAGGACGACCGCTTCGCGGAAATCGAGCGGTACCTTCTCGGCGATGATGGAGCCGACGAGATCGATGAGGTCGAAGAACGACGGGGGAGCGGTGAGTCCGGTGCAGTTGGCGAGCAGCAGCAGGCACTGGTGTTCCAGGAGCGCCGCCGCGGTGGCGCGGTACGCCTCGGTCAGGTCCTGTGCGGTGACGGCGCCGGTGTAGAAGGTCTCGACGACGGCGTCGTCGTCATGGTATCGGAGGTTCCAGGGCATTCTGGAGATGGACGCAGAGGGATCCGGTACAGTAGCCAATGGAAGGTACGGAACGTCCGGTACGGACGCAACACGGGTGTCACTCCGTTCGGGCACCGGGAAGGAGGCGGGCGATCTTGCTGCTGAGGGTGGTGCGCGGGATTCGGAGGAGCCGGGCGGCGTCGCTCACGTTGCCGCGGCACCGTTCCAGCGCCCAGCGGAGCATCTGCGTCTCCTTCGCGGTGATGTACTCGTCGAACGACGCGTACTGCGAAAGGTCGTCCGCCGCGCCGGCGTTCCCATATGGAGCGAAATCGATGACCGACGGATCGATCTGTCCGCTGAACGAGAGCGCGATCATCCGCTCGACGATGTTCTCCAACTCCCGCACGTTGCCGGGCCAGTGGTGCGACTGCAGTTTGGCGAAGATGCCGGCGGTGAGCAGCATGATCTTGTCCTCCGCGCGGTGCTTGCGGAAGAAGTGCTCCACCAGCAGCGGGATGTCCTCCTTCCGTTCGCGGAGCGGCGGCAGGCGGAGCGGGATGATGTTGAGACGGTAGTACAGGTCCTCGCGGAACCGCCGTTCGTCCACCATGCGCCGCAGGTCCACCTTCGTGGCGCCGATGATGCGCACGTCGATGCCGATGTTCCCGTTCCCCCCCACGCGCGTCAGTTCCCGTTCCTGGATCACCCGCAGCAGCTTCACCTGCACCCCCATCGGCACGTCGTCGATGTCGTCGATGAAGAGGGTGCCGCCGTTCGCGCGCTCGAAGAAACCGGTGTGCTGCCGCACCGCTCCGGTGAACGCCCCCTTCTCGTGTCCGAAGAGCTCGCTCTCCAGCAGCGTCTCGGGGATGCTCGACACGCTCACCGCCACGAACTTCTCCCGCCGGCGCGGTCCGGAGAGGTGCAGCGCCCTCGCCACCATCTCCTTGCCGGTCCCGCTCTCCCCCTCGATGAGCACCGTCGAATCGTTCTGCGCCACCTGCGCCACGGTCTTGAGCAGGCGTTTCATCGGTTCGGACACGCCGATGATGGGGCGCTCCTCCATCCGCGCGAGACGGTCCTTCAGCTCCGCGTTCTCGATGATGGCGTCGGTGAGCTGGGCGATGTTCCGGAGGATGGAGAGGAGCTTCTCCGGCGCGAACGGCTTGGTGAGGTAGTCGTACGCCCCGGCCTTGAGGGAGCGGATGGCGGTGTCGACGCTCGCGAAGGCGGTGATGAGGATGACGCGGCAGTGCGGGTCCTGCTGCAGCACGGCGCTGAGCACCTCCATGCCTCCCAGCTTCGGCAGCCGCAGGTCCGTGATGACGATGGCGGGACGCTCGCGGGCGAACAGGTCGAGCCCTGCCTCACCCTCCTCGGCGGCATGCACCTCGTATCCCTCGGCGGTCAGGATGTCCGTGAGGGAGCGGCGGGTGATCTTCTCATCCTCGATGATCAGGACCTTCATGCGGCCGGCTCCGGGCTCACGGGCAGGGTGACGGAGAAGACGGTGCCGGACCCCGGCGTGCTCCGCACGTCGATGCGGCCGCCGTGGGACTCGACGATGCCGAGGCACACGGAGAGCCCGAGGCCGGTGCCGGTGCCGACGTCCTTGGTGGTGAAGAACGGGTCGAAGATGCGCTTGAGGTTCTCCGGGGCGATGCCCGCGCCGGTGTCGTGCACCTCCAGCACGGCGCGCTCCGTCCCCTCGGCGCGGGTGACGATGGCGATGGCGCCGTTGCGGTCGATGGCGTCGAAGCTGTTGAGCACCAGGTTCATCACCACCTCCTGGAAGAGATGGTAGTCGATGCGGACGCGGCCGAGCCCCTCGTCGAGCCGCTGCGTCACGGCGATCTGTTTCTCCTTCAGCCGCAGTTCGAAGAGTCCGGTCACCTTCCGCACCGCCTCGTTGATGTCGATGAGCGATTCCGAGGCGGGCTGCTGGCGGGCGAAACCGAGCAGTTTCTTCACCACCGTCTCGATGTCGTCGATCCCTTCGTTGATGTAGCCGAGGTACTCCGCCACCTTCGCGCGGTCCTCGGGGTTCTGGCGGATGGCGTAGAGGCACGACTTGATGCCGTTGAGCGGATTGTTCACCTGATGCGCCACCCCCGAGGCGAGACGCCCGATGGAGGCGAGCTTCTCCGCCTGGTACACCTGCTGCTGCGCCTGCTGCAGTTCCTGCTTCGAGACGGCGAGACGCTCCTGCAGCAGGGTGAAGTGGAACTGGAAGAGCCCGATCTCGTCCTTCGGCTCCGCGCTCCCGCTCCGGTCCGTCGTGAAATCGAGCGCATCGATCGCCTTCACGAGGTTCTCGATGGAGGAGGTCATCCGGTTGATGAGGACGGTGAGCAGGTAGAGCACCGCCGCGGTGATGACGATGGTGGCGGTGAGCAGCAGGAAGAACGCGTCGCTCACCTCCGCCCGGATGCGGCGCGCGTCGAACCCGATCACCGCGGTCCCCCAGCGCCGGCCGGAGAAGACGAGCGGCTCGCGCACCTCCAGCGTCCAGCCGAGCGCGTCGTTCTCGTAGATGCGGACGGTCCGGCGGACGCCGTCGTCCGGCATCGCTGCGGGCGGAGAGAAGGGATCCCGTCCCGTCCCCCCGCCCACCTGCACGAGCGGGGCCCCGCCGGCGTCGGCGATGAGCACGTACGTGACGGTCCCCATCCGGTCCCGGAAGTTCTCGACGTACGTTTCGAGGATGTTCTCCTTGCGGTAGACCGACTTGTCCTCGTAGATCATCGCGTCGATCACCGTGACGGCGAAGGTGCGCGAGACGGCCACCGCGTTCTCGGTCTGGTTCTCGATGATCATCTCGCGCCACTTGAAGAGGAGGATGAAGGAGATGATGAGCATCAGCAGCGAGATGACGGTGCCGGTGAGGAGGAGGATGCGCGTGCGGAGGCTCGAACGGACGTTCATCGCGTCCTCCCGGCGGCGTTCACGAGGGTGCGGATGGCGTCGTACTCGCGGTCGTCCGCCGGCACGAACCCGTTGACGAACTCATTGTCCCAACCGCGGGTGATCTCGGCGAGGTCCGCACGGTCCGGCCCCAAGGCGAGCAGCACGCGGCGGATCTCGGCGACGATGCGCGGGTCGTGCTCTTTGGCCACGACGAGCGGCGAGGTGGGGAAGGGGTCGGAGTACAACAATACGCGCAGGCCGCGGCCGCGCATGCGGGCGATGAGGTACTCGCGCGTGACGCCGGCGTCGAACGCGCCGGCCAGTACGTTGTGGATCACGCTCTGGTGATGCGGGAAGTTGACGATGCCCTTCAGTTCCTTCGGTGCCAGGCCGTGCCGGACGAACTCGGTCTGCAGCAGCCAATTGGCGGAGTACGATTCGGCGGAGGGGAGGGCCAGGGTGCGTCCCCGCAGGTCCTTCACGCCGAACACCGGCGAATCGCCGCGGGTGAAGAGCACCGAGCGGGAGAAGGGTTCGCGGTTGGTGTTGAGCGGTTTCAGCACCGGCACCACGCCGTGCTCCTTCCGCGCCTTGATGTAGACGTACGAGCCGAGGAAGGCGGCCGCCGCCTCGCCCTCGAGCAGCAGCTGCACCGCTTGATTGTAGTCGTCGCACAGTCGGAGTTCGAAACGGTACGGCGTGTTCGCCGTGAGGTAGTCGAGCATCGGCTGGTAGCCGCTGTAGATGACGTTCGGCGGGTAGCGCGAGATGACGCTGATGGCGACGACGGGCTTGTGCAGCCGGGTGGAATCGGCCGCAGCCTCCACCGGCACGGAGAGCACCGTGCCGCCGATGTCCACCGCGTACCGGTGGAAGAAGAGCGTGAAGAGCGCCGACAGCGCCAGCAGCGCCGCCGCGAGCAGCGTCCGGGAGCGGCGGGTGATCACCGCGCCTCCGGACGGACCGCCGGTCCGTTCTTACCGCAGGTTCCTGAATCCATTCTTCACCTCGTTGCTGAGGACGGCGAACACCTCGTCGAAGGTGCCGGTGCCGTCCACCGTCACCACGCCGCGCTGCTGCCGGTACTTCTCGATGACCGGCACCGTCTTGGTCTCGTGCTCTTTCAGGCGCTTCACGATGCGCTCCGTGCTCGAATCGTACGGCATCCGCTGTCCGGTGCGGCTCCGCCGGTCCAGCCGCGCGATGAGCTCGAGCGTCGGCACCGCGATCTCGATCACGGCGGAGAGGGTGGAGCCGCGCTTCATGAGGAGGCCGTCGAGGATGTACGACTGCACCAGCGTGCGGGGGAATCCCTTGAAGATGAACCCTTTCACCCCCTTCGCCTCCGCGAGCTTCCGTTCGATGAGGGGCACCACCACGTCGTCCGGCACGAGCTCGCCGCTCTCGTAGAGGGCGTTGATGCGGGCGCCGAGCGGACTGCCGCTCCGCACCTCCTCCTCCAGCATCGCCCCCGTCGCCACGTACTCCAGGCCGAACTCCTTCGCCAGCGCCTTCCCCTGCGACCCGCGTCCGGAACCGGGGTGGCCGAACAGGACGATGGTGAGGAGGCGCTTGGACAGTTCGCGGTCGACGTACGCCGCGACGGCGCCGTGCACCGCGTCGATGGAGGCGGTGCCGTCCACCTCCTGCACGATGCCGCGGTCGCGGTAGAAGCGCATCACCGGGAGGGTCTTCTCGGCGTACTCGTGCAGACGGTTCCGGATGACCGCTTCGTTGTCGTCGCTCCGGCCGGAGGTCTTCCCGCGTTTCAGCAGCCGCGCCACCGATTCCTCCTCCGGCACCGACAGCGAGATGAGGCCGGTCAGCGACGTGTTCAGTTTCAGCATCAGGCCTTCCAGGATGTACGCCTGCACCGTGGTGCGCGGGAATCCGTCGAACAGGAATCCGTTCGCGTCCGGATGTCCGGTGATGGTCTGTTCGATGATCTGCACGATGACCTCGTCCGGCACCAGGCCTCCGGACGCGATGATGTCCGCCGCCTCCCGACCGAGCTTCGTGCCGAGCGCCATCTCCTTCCGCAGCAGATCGCCGGTGGAGATGTAGAAGAGGTTGTACTTCTTTAAGAGGAATTCCGACTGGGTCCCTTTACCGGCGCCGGGCGGACCGAAGAGAGCGAGGTTGAGCATGACGAACGTTCTGATGGATGATTGATATAGAGGGAATCCCTCCTTACGTCCACTCCATCTATTATAAAAACCGTTCCAAAGAACCCGACGCAAAAAATCGCTGAATTACAGCGTTTCATTCCTCTTTCTGCAAAACAGTATGACGAAAAATCGTCACAACGTCAAATCATCGTCACTAAATATAAGACAATTCGGTGAAATATCGAAATTCTCGCCAAAAACGAAGATTTTGCCGGATGGCATGTTTATTGCAAAAGATGCAGTGATCACCCTTCACCAAATCATGGAGAACCTATGCAAGAGATCGTCCCGCGGTGGGAATGGAGAACCTTCACCAACGACCTGAAGCAGGCCGAGGCCAACATCCGGAAGCATCCGGAGGGGAAGACCCGGGAGAGCGCCGAGGTCTACATCCTCTCCGAAGTGAGCATGGACAACACGAAGGTGCGGGACGGCCTGATGGACATCAAGACCCTCCAGCAGGTGAACGAAGACCGTCTCGAACTGTGGCTCCCCATCATGAAGGGGGAGTTCCCGCTGCCGGTGTCCGAGATCGAGAAGGTGTTCAAGTGCTTCCGCGTCAGCCCGCCGAAGTTCCAGCGCGAGGCGTACACGTTCGAACAGTACCTGGACGAGGTCATCCGCCCGTTGAAGCTGCTGAAGGCGGTGAACGTGCACAAGAAGCGGACCGGCTTCACCATCAACGGCACCATCGTGGAGATCGCCGAGGTGACGGTGGACGACAAGAAGGTCAAGACCGCGGCGGTGGAGTTCGAGGACCCCGCGATGGTGATCAAGACCGTCCGTGAGCTCGGGCTCGACGGATTCCCGAACGTCAACTACCTGCGGGGGCTCAAGAACCTCGTCGGCATGAAATAAGGAGAAGCCATGGGAAAAGAGATCGAACGGAAGTTCCTCGTCGCCGGCGAGTTCAAAACGCTGGCGGTCAAGTCCACCCGCATCGTGCAGGGGTACCTCTCGTCGGTGCCGGAGCGGACCGTCCGCGTGCGCATCAAGGGTGACAAAGGCTTCCTCACGGTGAAGGGGATCGGCAACGATTCCGGCGCGAGCCGGTTCGAGTGGGAGACGGAGATACCGCTCCGCGAGACCGAAGAACTGCTGAAGATCTGCGAGCCGGGCGTCATCGACAAGACGCGGCACCTGGTGAAGGCCGGGGCGCACACCTTCGAGGTGGACGAGTTCGCCGGCGAGAACCGGGGACTGGTGGTCGCCGAGGTGGAGCTCGCCTCCGAGACCGAAGCGTTCGAGAGACCGGCCTGGCTCGGCCAGGAGGTGACCGGCGACGCGCGGTACTACAATTCCATGCTGATGAAGCATCCGTTCACGAAGTGGTGATCCGTACGGACCGCCGCTGATTCCAGGACACGCACCATGACCATGACCGATCCGCTCGACATGCAGCAGTACCGCATCGAGCGGCTGCCGAAACGGGACAAGGGACCGGTGGAGCGGTGGCTCGCCGCCGCCGGACCGTTCCTGGCCCTCGCCGCCTTCGTGCTCTTCGCCTACGCCGTCGAACTGCCGTTCCTCCGCGGCCTGCAGCCCTCCGACGTCGTGACCGCCTCCGCCAAACAGACGCTGGAGAAGGTGGGGCTCGAGCGCTTCATCCGCAACAACGAGTACATGCTGGCGGTCTTCGCCGCCTCCATCATCCTCTGGATGACGCAGGCCATCCCGAACTACCTCACCTCGCTCCTGCTCATCATCACGCTCGTGCTGACCGGCGTCCTCCCCGAGAAGACCGCCTACGCGCAGCTCGGCCATCCGGTGATGTGGCTGAACATCATGTCGTTCGTCCTCGCGAGCATGCTCGTGGCGACCGGCCTCGCGAAGCGGTTCGCGCTCTGGCTCATCCTGCGCTTCGGCAAGACCGCGCCGTCGGTCTTCCTCACGTTCATCGTCATCAACATGATCCTCTCCGCCTTCATCTCCGCCACCACGGCGAAGGCGGCCATCCTGCTCCCCATCTTCATGGTCATCGCCGCCATCTACGGGGCGGAGGGGGGCGCGAAGCGGAACAACTTCGGACGGAGCATCGTCCTGCAGAACCTGCTCAACATCAATCTCGGCGCCGGGGCGTTCGTCACCGGCTCGGGGGCGAACCTGCTCGGCGCGGCCATCATCGGCGGCGCCATCAGCGGGTCGGTCTTCTTCGCGGACTGGATGCTGGCGATGTTCCCCTTCATGCTCGTCCTGATGCTCCTCGGCTACCTGCTGGCGATGCGGATCTTCTTCCCGCTCTCTCCGGCCGAACGGCTGCCCCAGATCGAAGGGGGGATGGAGCGGCTGCGGGCGGAGTACGGCCGCCTGGGCCGCATGTCGGCGAACGAGGTGAAGGCCGCCGTCATCTTCGTCGTCATCCTCGCTCTCTGGGCCACGGACAGCCTGCACGGCATCAGTCCCACCGCCGTCGCCTTCGTCGGCGCCATCGTGGCGCTGTTGCCGCGGTACGGCATCGTGCAGTGGAACGAGGTGGACGTGCCGTGGCACCTCATGCTCTTCTCCGCCGGCGCCTACACGCTGGGGAGCGGGCTGGACGCGACGGACCTGCCGGCCATCGCCGTGAACGCCTTCTTCAACCATCTCGGCATCGGCACCGAGACGCCGTTCTGGGTGCTCTACCTCTCCCTGACGGCGCTCATGGTCTACAGTGCGCTCCTCTTCCAGTCCAAGACCATGCGCGCGATGATCTTCATCCCCATCGCCATCGGCGTGGCGAACCGGTTCGGGTTCCCCGTCATCAGCCTGGCGCTGCCGGTCGCCTTCATGATCGAACACGTGTACGTGCTGCCGTTCAACAGCAAACCGGCGGCGCTGCTGTACGAGACGGACCACTACAGCCTCGGCGACACGTTCCGGTACGGTGTCACGATGATGACCATCGCCTGGCTGCTCATCATCGCGGCGGGCGAGACGTGGTTCCGGTACCTCGGTATCACGCCGAACGGTGTCTTCGGCCTCTTCTGAACGGCAACGACAAGGAGCGATATGTCACTCTTCTTCAAGAACACCCTGAAACTCGAAGCGCAGATCGACGAGTACCTTGACCTGGTGGTGAAGGGAGGGCTCGTGTTCCGTCAGGGCATCAAGTGCTACCTCGACCAGCAGACGGACGAGTTCGAGAACTACCTGAAGGAACTGCGGAAGATCGAGGACAAGGCGGACGACCTGCGGCGCAACATCGAGATCAAGCTCTACACCCGCACCCTCATCCCCGAATCGCGCGGCGACGTGCTCGGCCTGATGGAGAGCTGCGACAAGGCGCTCAACATCACCACCGAGACCCTGCTCGAGTTCTCCGTCGAGATCCCGAAGATCGCGCGGGCGCAGCGGCAGGACTTCCTCGACCTCTCGGAGAGCGCCACCGCCTGCCTGGAGAACACCGTGAGCGGCATCCGCTCGTACTTCAAGAACATCGATGCGGTCCGCGACTACGTCACGAAGGTGCAGTTCTACCGGAAGGAGACGAACAAGATCGCGGAGAAGATCAAGCGCACCGCCTTCCGCACGAAGGACGAACTGAGCCAGAAGATCCACATCCGGTACTTCACGTTCCACATCGAGCGCATCGCTGAACAGTCCGAAGACGTCTGCGACCGTCTCTCCATCGCCATCATCAAAAGGTTCGAGTAGTGTCCGACCTGACCACCTGGTTCTTCATCTCCAGCGGGCTCTTCCTCGGCTGGTCCCTCGGCGCCAACCACGCGGTGAACGTGTTCGGCACGGCGGTGGTGTCGAAGATGGTGAAGTTCCGCACCGCGGCGCTCATCGCGGGGATCTTCGTCGTGCTCGGCTCCGTCATCAGCGGCGCGGGGACCACGCGCACCATCACCGAACTCGGCCCCATCAACGCCATCGCCGGCAGCTTCTCGGTGGCGCTCGCGGTGGGCATCTCGGTCACGCTCATGACGAAGTGGAAACTCCCGGTCTCCACCTCGCAGGCGGTCGTGGGGGGCATCATCGGCTGGAACCTCTTCACCGGTTCGCCGACGGACCTGGACTCCCTCAGCCTCATCGTCTCCAGCTGGGTCGCCTCGCCGCTCGTCGCGGGGGCCGCGGGCTACCTCCTGTTCCTCCTGCTGAAACGGACGGTCCTCCGCTGGCGCATCCACCTGCTGCAGCTGGACCAGTACACGCGCACCGGGCTCATCGTGGTGGGGGCGCTCGCGTCGTACGCGCTCGGCGCCAACAACATCGCCAACGTGATGGGAATGTTCGCGTCCGCACCGCTCTTCACGGACACCGGCGTCGCCGGGCTCTTCGAGGTCACCGGCGTGCAGCAGCTGTACTTCCTCGGCGGCGTGGCCATCGCGGTCGGCATCTTCACGTACGGGCGCCGGGTGATGGAGACGGTGGGGAACGACCTGTACAAGATCTCGCCGCTGACGGGGTTCGTGGTGGTGCTGGCCGAGTTCTTCGTGCTCACGCTCTTCACCTCCGAGACCATCGAAGCACTGCTGCTGCGCAACGGACTTCCCGCCATCCCGCTGGTCCCCCTCTCCACCACGCAGGCGTTCATCGGCGCCATCCTCGGGGTGGGACTGGCGAAGGACCCGCACTCCATCAACTTCCGCGTGCTGGGGAAGATCGCCGCCGGCTGGGTCATCGCGCCGGTGAGCGCGCTGCTCATCACCTTCCTGTCGCTCTTCTTCATCCAGAACGTGTTCGAGCAGAAGGTCGTCATCCCGGTCCCGCACGTCATCACCGCGAACGTCGCCGGCCGGCTCGCCGCGGAGGGTGTGCCGACGGACCCGCTGATGGACCTGGAGGGACAGCGGTTCGACAACAAGAAGGTGCTGCGCAACGAACTGATGCGGCGCCATCCCTACACGAACGCCCAGATCGTCGCCATCTTCCAGTACGCCATCATCGACAGCTTCCGCGTCGACTCGCTCGCCGTTCCGGCGCTCTCCGCCGACGCGGGACTGACGCCCGAACAGGCCGCGGCGCTCTCGGGCCGTCACGGTTCCCTGTACGGGCACAAGATCGACTTCGACCGCGCCCTGCAGGAGTGCGGTATCTCTCTCGCTCCGACCGGCGACAAGCTCACGGACCGGCGGAACGACGAACGGCGGCGGATGCTGGAACGGACGTTCCGGCTCCCGGCCGTCCCGTGACCGTGCACGTATTGGCACACCATGACACCGACACTACACCACACAACCATGGAGCATCCATGAACACCTTCACTTCCCGCACCTTCGCGATGCTGCTCGTGCTGACGCTCGCGGCGTCCGCCACCGTCACCGCGCAGGATTCCCGCATCCCCGGCGGATCGCACTACGATTCGCTGAAAGCGGCCGTCCGCAACGGCAAGATGGTCTTCGAATCGGCCGACGGCAACTTCCGCTGGTGGTTCGATTCGCGCCTGCAGATCGACGCGGCGATGTACTTCGAGAACAAGAACGCGATGAGCAACGGCGCGCACTTCCGCCGCCTCACCTTCGCCATCAAGTCGATGCTGCACCGCGACTGGGAAGTGGAACTGGACATGGACTTCGCCGAGCAGGTCGACACCAAGCCGCAGACCGAGCTGCGCGACATGTGGATCAAGTACACCGTGCCGGACGAGAACCTGTCGTTCCAGGTCGGCCATTTCAAGGAGCCGTTCGGTCTCGAACGCCTGAACAGTTCACGGCTGCTCACGTTCCTCGAACGTTCCTCCATCTCCAACGCGCTGCCGCTCGGACGCCGCATCGGCATCTCGGCCCGCTACTGGTGGGAGGACCTCGGCCAGGTGACGGTCGCTCTGATGGGACACGAACCCTCCACCCGCATCGACAAGGGACAGCGCGACGAAGGGTACTCGACGAACCTCCGGGCCAGCATCTCGCCCGTCAATGAACCGGGGCATGCGCTGCACATCGGCGCCGCCGGGTCGTACAAGATACCCGACGCCACCTCCGACCTGAAGCCGAACACCATCGAGATCAGCGCGCGCACCGAGTCGTACGTCTTCAATCCGAAGTACCTGCACACCGGCGACATCAGCGACGTCAACTACTACCTGCGGTACGGCGGCGAACTGCTGTACGTGAACGGACCGTTCTACGCGCAGACCGAGGTGATGGGGACCAGCATCGAGCGGTGGTACGGCAAACCCTCCGCCATGCTCGGCGGCGGTTATGTGATGGCCGCGTATGTGCTCACCGGGGAGACCCGCTATTATTTCTCGGATGAAGGAGAGATCGGTCCCATCGAAGCGCCGAAGAACCCGTGGGGCGCGCTGGAAGTCGCCGCCCGCTATACGGTCACGGACCTGAACGACGGCGCCGCCGGCATCCGGGGCGGCCAGGCGAACCAGCTGATGCTCGGCGTGAACTACTATCCCAATGCGAGCATCAAGTTCCAGCTCAACTATTCGATCGTGGACCTGGACCAGTACGCGACGCGGAAGGGGAACCTCTTCGGCGACGACGACCACTCCTTCATCCAGTGCCGATTCCAGGCCTCCATGTGACCCGTGTGAACTGAAAGGACACCGACATGAAATCGACCATCACCCTGCTCCTCCTCGCCGTCACCGTCAGTCTGCTGTTCGTCTCGTGCAGCCGAGACGAACCCACCGTGGCGGGACCGCCGCCGGCCGTCGTCCTGCCCGTCGTGATGAACGAGGTCTATTCCCGCGGCGATTCCCTCTCCCCGGACTGGATCGAACTCTACAACCCGAACAACGCCGCGGTGGACATCGGCGGATACCTCCTCTATGACAATGGCGGCCAGTCCGGCTCCAAACCGAAGAAGGCGGTCCCGGCCGGCGTTTCGCTCGCCGCGAAGGGCTTCTACGTCGTCACGGTCGATACGTCGGACGCTTCGGGCTTCGGCATTTCGAGCGGCGGAGAGACCGTATGGCTGGCGAACGCGTCCGGCGCGCTCCTCGATTCCGTCGCCGTGCCGGCGCTCGGCGTCGACACGTCGTACGCCCGCATTCCGGACGGCGGCTCCGCCTGGTCCGCCGTCACGCTGCCGACCAAAGGGGTCACGAACGTGAGCGGCGCGGCCGCCCAGCCCATCGTCATGAACGAGATCTTCTCCCGCGGCGTCCCGGCCGATCCGGACTGGATCGAGCTCTACAATCCGAACAGCGCTCCGGTGAGCATCGGCGGATACAAGATCTACGACGGCGGGGGCAACACCGGCACGAAACCGAAGTTCGAGATACCTGCCGGCACCGTGGTGCCCGCGAACGGGTACACGGTCATCGTCGTGGATGTGGCCGACGCGTGGGGCTTCGGGCTCGGCAGCGGCGGCGACGAAACGTGGCTGGAGAACGCCGGCGGCACCATCATCGACCATCAGACGGTCCCCGCCATGCCGGTCGCGACGACGTCGTACTGCCGCATCCCGGACGGCTCCGCCACATGGCAGATCTCGAACACCATCACCAAGGGGGCGGCGAACCAGCCGTGATCCCGACGCCGGAGGGGGAGCGGAGCGCTCCCCGTTTTTCCGGCGATACGTCACTTCTATGACCCCATTTTTTCGTACATTGTCCGCCGTGCTGCTCTCGCTCGCCGCGTTCTCGTGCAGCCGGAACGAACCGGTGACGGTCGTTCCGGACCCGGTCCCGGGCACCGCCTCCATCACGCCCATCGCCTCGTACTCCATCGGAACGCACGTGGCCGAGCCGTCGGGGATCGTCCACCATCCGGGGCGCAATGCGCTGCTGGTGGTCTCGGATTCCCATCCGGAGGTGGTCGAACTCAGCTTCACCGGAACGTTCCTGTCGGCGGTGTCGACGGTGAGCGCGGACCTGGAAGGGGTGGCGCTCTCCCGGACCGCGGACAGCATCTACGTCGTGGAGGAACGCACCCGCTCCGTCGTGACGTACAGTGCGAACGGAACGAAGCTGTCATCCTTCACGGCGGACGTTTCGACCCTTCCGAACAACGGTCTGGAAGGGATCACCGTCGGCGCGGACGGCAACCTGTTCGTCCTCAACGAGAAGGCCCCCGGCATGATCCTGGAGTTCACGCGGCAGGGGACCGAAGTGCGACGCATGACGCTCACCTATGCGCTGGACTACTCCGGACTGTTCTACGACGGAACTGCCGACTGTCTGTGGGTGGTGAGCGATGAATCGAAGAAGGTGATGAAACTGAGCATGACCGGCGCGCTCATCAAGGAATGGCTCCTCCCGTTCACGAAAGGGGAGGGCATCACCATCGTCCGCGACACGATGTACATCGTGAACGACGCGGACGCGAAGTTGTACGTCTTTACGGCACCACACTAGAACACTCTCTCACATCCTCAAAGGAGTCCCACGATGAAGAAAACAATGCTACTGTTCGGTACGCTGTTCCTTGCCGGCCTGCTCTCGGCACAGACGGTGAAGATCAACGAAGCGTACTCCCGCGGCGTCCCCGGCGACCTGGACTGGATCGAGGTCTACAACACCTCCTCCTCGGCGGTGGACATCAGCGGATACAGGATCTATGACAACGGGGGTCTGGCCGGAACGAAATCCAAGAAGCAGTTCCCGGCCGGCACCATCCTTCCCGCGAAGGGCTTCTACGCCATCGTCGTTGATACGGCGACGTTCGTCGGCGACACGTCCGGATTCGGCATCAGCAGCAGCGGCGAGACGGTGTGGCTGGAGAACGCCTCCGGCACCGTCATCGACACGCTCGCCATCCCGTCGCTCAGCACGGACACCTCCATCGCCCGGGTCCCCGACGGCGGCAAGAACCTGATGCGGGTCGCTCCGCGCACGAAAGGGAAGAGCAACGTCCTCATCAAGATGAACGAGGTCTATACCCGCGGCGTCGCCGGCGCCCTGGATTGGATCGAGATCCACAACGCGCACACCGCCTCCATCGACATCAGCGGTTACAAGATCTATGACAACGGCGGCCAGGCCGGCACGAAGTCCAAGAAGCTCTTCCCGGCCGGGACCATCGTTCCCGCCAACGGATTCACCGTCATCATCGTCGACACCGCCACGTTCGCCGGCGACACGTCCGGGTTCGGTCTCAGCAGCGGCGGCGAGACGGTATGGCTGGAGAACGCGGCCGGTCTCCTCATCGACACGGTCGCCATTCCCGCGCTCGGCACCGACACCTCGTACGCCCGAGTGCCGGACGGTTCCAACATCCTCGTGAAGAAGGCCCCCGTCACCCGCGGTACGTCCAACGGCACCGGCACGTCGGTCCGTCCGGACGCACCGGCCGTGAACGGATACGCGCTGGAGCAGAACTATCCGAACCCCTTCAATCCCGCGACCACCATCCGCTACCGCACCGCGGCGGCCGGTCCGGTGAACATCACCGTGTTCGACCTGCTCGGCAAAGAGGTCGCGACACTGGTGAACGCTCCGCAGGCGGCGGGCGAGCACACCGTGCAGTTCAACGCCGGCCGGCTCTCGAGCGGCCTGTACTTCTACCGTCTTGCGGCCGGGAACGTCACCGTCACCCGGAAGATGGTGCTGATGAAATGAGCAGACAGGGACCGAAGAACTCTCCGCTTTCGTACGCCGAACTGGCCGTGCTCGCTGCGGCCGTGGTGTTCGGCCTGGTCCAGGTGGTGTTGTTCTTCATGAATTGAGCCGAAGACCGGTGTTCCGGTCTCACACCGCATCCCCGTCATCGCCGTGATGACGGGGATTTTTATTTCGGATCGTTCTGACCTCCTTCGTCACACGACGCTGCGGCGCGCCCGGAATGGCGGGGAAGCGGTGTGCGGGCGAACCGCACCGGCCGCATTCCTCTTTCCTTTATCCGCCTCGGACGAACATCCGTACTGTCCACCGTTCCGCCGATCGCCCCGCTCCGGTGACGGAGGACGCCGCTTTCGTGTGTCATTCATCACATCGAGCCGGACCGGGAAGGATGCGGAGAGTCCCATTTTTTGCATTTGAACCGCATCTGCTCTATCTTGTGACGTTCCGGCGACACCGGGCAGGGCATCGTGTGCGGTGGCCCGGGTCGCCCATTTGTGACCATTCGTCCGCCCAACCCCATGAGCGCTGCATGAAAGTCTATACCGCCCTGTTGACGTTCCTGTCGCTCGCCGTCACGGCCTCCGCGGCCTCCACCACCACCATCAACGGCCTGCCGAACCAGGTGGCCGTGGGAGACACGTTCTACGTCACCGCTTCCGGTTCCATCGCCCCGTATTCGTGGTCGTCGTCGCATCCCGCCGTCGTACAGGTGACGCAGCTGGACAGCGTGAAGGCCGAGATCATCGTCCTCGGTGCGGCCCCGTCGGTCATGATCAGCGCCACCAGCATCAACGCGCAGACCGACGACCGCTTCATCGCCGCCCGGCATTTCTCCGTCCGCATCGCGGACACCTCCTTCATCGTCGGCGACACCGTGGAGGTGCCCGTCTACTATACGGACCGCTCCGTGCCGTTCGAGTTCCTGGCGGCGGACATCACACTGCCGTTCGACACGACCCTGTTCCGCTTCATCGGTGTCTCCCAGGCCGGTGCGCTGACGAGCGGTATGACGGTGCTGGCCAACCGGGTAGCGGACGAGATCAAGATCGGCGTGGCGGCCACCCTGCCGGTGCCGTCGGCCGAGAAGCAGCTCTTCCTCACGCTGCGCTTCGCGGCGAAGGACACCGTCGCCGCGCCGGAATCGCGGCCGCTCCACTTCACGCAGTTCCGCGTGAACGAGACGGAGGACGGCGTGGTGCAGGACGGATGGCTCGTGCTGAATCCGGTGCCGAACTATCCGCCGCATTTCATCGACACGTTCGTGTCGCAGTCCATGAACGAGAACGGCCTCTTCACCTTCACGTTCACGGCGGCGGACTCCAACGGCGACGACGTGCACTTCCTCCTCACGCTGAACTCCGCCGGCGGCGCCGCATCGCTGGATTCGCTCACCGGACTCTTCAGCTTCTCGACGACGTACAACGACGCCGGCACCTATGACTTCGAAGTGACGGCGTCGGACGGCAACGGCGGCTTCACTCCCCACACGTTCACCGTCACGGTGGACAACGTGAACCGGTCCCCGGTGTTCAGCGCGATGCCGGACACCATCTATATCAAAGAAGGAGTCCAGTTGAACGCTCCGCTGTACGCGACGGACCCGGACCTCGACCCGCTGCGGTACCACGGCTCCGGTATGCCCATCGGCATGACGGTCGATTCGGTGACGGGGACCGTTCAATGGACCCCCGGATTCTTCGACGCCGG
This sequence comes from Bacteroidota bacterium, assembly GCA_008933835.1. Taxonomy (GTDB): domain Bacteria; phylum Bacteroidota; class Ignavibacteria; order UBA10030; family UBA8401; genus SpSt-333. The sequence goes on from WBUG01000035.1 coordinate 32,210, forward strand.
TTCGTTCATGGCGACCTTCACGGTCAAAGACCAGTACTTCGCGAGCGCGGCCTATACCCCGATCGTCGTGGTCATCGATTCCAACCGCACGCCTCTCTTCACCATCATGCCGGCCGATTCCGTCATCCCGGAGGGGTATGCGTACGGCTCCACCGTGCAGGCGGCGGACCCGGACGGTGACGTGCCCCGGTACTACCTTCTCGACGCGCCACCCGGTTTCCTTCTCGACTCGCTCAGCGGCGCCATCGCCTTCCTGCCGACATCGGGCGATTCCGGCACCTACCAGATCGTCATCAAAGCGACCGATGGCAAGGCGTACGGCGACACCGTGGCGTCGTACTGGCTGACGGTGACGAACGTGAACCTCCCCCCGCAGTACACGCTGTCGCTTCCGGACACGATGTGGCTGGTCGAGAACACGCCGTTCACGTTCGATTTCGAGGCGATGGACCCCGACGGCGATCCCGTGACGTTCTACGCGCTCAACCTGCCGGCCGGCATGACCTTCGATTCCGTCTCCGGCGTCGCGGAATGGACGCCGACCTTCGAACAGGAGGGAGAATACACGCCGACCTTCAAAGTGAGGGATCCGTTCGGACTGTACGACTATAACGACGTCCGGTTCATCGTGCTGAACATGAACCGTCCTCCGCTCTTCGCGTCGGCGGTGAACGATACCACGGTCAACGAAGGACAGATGCTCGAGCTGACGTTCACCGGCAGCGATCCGGACGGCGATTCCCTGACGTTCTACCTGCTCACTCCGACGCCCAATGCGATGATATCGACCGGCGGCGTGCTCCAGTTCCAGCCGTCGTACGTCCAGGCCGGCGTCGAATCGCTCATCGTGATGCTCTCCGACGGAGCCGGTCTCGCCTTCGATACCGTGGCGGTGACCGTCCTCAACACGAACAATCCTCCCGTGTTCATGGTGACGATGCCCGACACGGCGGTGGCGCGGTTCGACACGCTCTGGTTCCCGTACTTCGCGACGGACAATGAAGGGGATCATGTCTCCTATTCGCTGCTGCAGGCGCCGTCCGGAGCGTCGATTGATTCCTTCGGAGTGTTGAAGTGGGGGCCGCCCCCCGGCGCGGCCGGCGACCATCTGTTCGTGGTGCAGGCGTCCGATTCCCTCTCCAGCGTGACCGACACTGCCGTGGTGCGGGTGTACCGGCTCGGTGATG
>WBUG01000102.1 GCA_008933835.1 Bacteroidota bacterium
GACGTGATGGCCGGAATGGCGTGGGAGCTGAAGTTCCCGAAGGTCATCGGCGTGCACCTGAAGGGACGGATGAGCGGCTGGACCTCCGCCAAGGATGTCATCCTGAAGGTCGCCGGCATCCTCACCGTCAAAGGGGGAACGGGGGCCATCGTCGAGTACTTCGGCGAAGGGACGAAGTCCATCTCCGCCACCGGCAAGGGGACCATCTGCAACATGGGGGCGGAGATCGGCGCCACCACGTCGGTCTTCCCGTACGACGAGCGGATGGCGGACTACCTCCGCTCCACCAAGCGCGCCGACGTGGCCGCGCTCGCCGGACGCATCGCGCACCATCTGCGTCCGGACCCCGAAGTGCTCGCGAACCCGGAACAGTACTACGACAAGGTCATCGAGATCGATCTGAACGCGCTCGAGCCGCACATCAACGGTCCCTTCACGCCGGACCTCGCGTGGCCTCTCTCCTCCTTCGCCGCCGCGGTGCGGGAGAAGGGATATCCCGAGGAGCTGAAGGTCGCCCTCATCGGCAGCTGCACGAACTCGTCCTACGAGGACATCGAACGCTCCACCTCCGTCGCGCGCCAGGCACTGGCGAAGGGACTGAAGGCGAAGTCGGAGTTCACCATCACGCCGGGGAGCGAACAGATCCGCGCCACCATTGAGCGGGACGGACAGCTGAAGGTGCTCACCGACGCCGGCGGCATGGTGCTGGCGAACGCCTGCGGTCCGTGCATCGGACAGTGGAAACGGCACGACGTGGCGATGGGGGAGAAGAACTCCATCATCACCTCGTTCAACCGCAACTTCACCGCGCGCAACGACGCCAACCCGGCCACGCACGCCTTCGTGGCGAGCCCGGAGATCGTCACCGCCCTCGCCATCGCGGGCCGGCTCACCTTCAATCCGCTGACCGACACGCTCGTCAACGCGAAGGGGGAGACGGTGAAGCTGGAGGCGCCGACGGGCGACGAGCTGCCGAAGCGCGGCTTCAAACCGGACGATGAGGGTTTCGTCGCGCCGGCCAAGGACGGCTCCAGGGTGACCGTGGCGGTGAAGCCGACCAGCGACCGCCTGCAGCTGCTCGCGCCCTTCGGGGCGTGGGAAGGGAGCGACCTGGAAGGGCTGCGCCTGCTGATGAAGGTGAAGGGGAAGTGCACCACGGACCACATCTCCCCCGCTGGCAAGTGGCTGAAGTACCGCGGTCATCTCGACAACATTTCGAACAACATGTTCATCGGCGCGGTGAACGCCTTCTCCGGCGAGGCGGGCAAGGGGAAGAACCTGCTCACCGGCGAGGTGAAGGAGTATTCCGCCGTGGCGCGCGACTACAAGGCGCGCGGCATCGGCTGGATCGCCGTCGGCGATGAGAACTACGGCGAAGGCTCCTCCCGCGAACATGCGGCGATGGAACCCCGCTTCCTCGGCGGCCGGGCCATCATCGTGAAGAGCTTCGCCCGCATCCACGAGACCAACCTGAAGAAGCAGGGGATGCTGGCGCTCACCTTCCGGAATCCGTCGGACTATGACCGCATCCGCGAGGACGACGTCTGCGCCCTGCGCGGACTGACGACCTTCGCTCCCGGCGTCCCGCTGAAGCTCGAACTGAAGCACAACGACGGCACCGTCGAGACCATCGAACTGAACCACACCTTCAACGAAGGACAGATCGCCTGGTTCAAGGCGGGCAGCGCACTGAACCTCATCGCGGAACAAATGAAGACGAGCGCGAAGCTGGGCAAAACGGCGAAGTTGCCCAAAAAGACGGCGAAAAAGAAAAGTCCGAAGAAAGCCGCCAAAAAGAAGAAAGCACCATCGACGCTGAAGTCGGCATCCAAGAAGAAGAAAGCGGCCACAAAGAAGGCAGCGAAGAAGAAAACAACGGCGTCCCGGAAGCCGGGAAGGAAGAAAAAGGCCCGGAGATAAGCAATTTCAACGCCCAACCTTTTAAGAGAGAAAAAAGAAAAGAGAAGAAAGAAAGGTGGGCGTATGATGAAGAACATCGCAGCAGAAAAGAGCTATGCATTTGCGGTAAAGATCGTTCAGCTGTGCCGGAAGACTTCGGATCTCCACCGGGAAAGCGTTCTGACGAGGCAGCTGTTGCGCAGCGGAACGTCGATCGGTGCGAACGTCGAAGAAGCCATCGGAGGACAATCGCGGAGGGATTTCGCATCGAAGATCGGCATCGCCTATAAGGAAGCCAGGGAAACTCATTATTGGCTTCGATTGTTACAGGATTCAGGGATCATTGAGGAGGAAACGGCCCGCCGCTATCTGGAAGACTGCCAGGAATTGAAGCGGATCCTTGCGGCGACGCTCTTAACGATCAACGGCACCCGTTCCCGATGAACCCCTTTCACTTTTCACTTTTCTTTTTTCTTTCACACTAATTTTGAGGTATAGATGTACGATCCAGTCATGATCCAGCCCTTCCGGGACGAGCTGACCGAGGTGGGATTCACAGAGCTGATGACGCCGCAGGAGGTGGACGAGGCCGTCGGCGGGAACAAGGGGACGCTGTTGGTGGTGATCAACTCCGTCTGCGGCTGTGCGGCGGGGAAGGCGCGCCCGGGCATCCGCAAGGCGCTGCAGCACGCGGCCAAGCCGGACCGGCTCATGAGCGTGTTCGCGGGACAGGAGAAGGAGGCGACCGCCCGGCTGCGCGAGCAGTGGCTGCAGGGCATTCCGCCATCCTCCCCCTCCATCGCGCTGTACAAGGACAACGAACTGGTCCACTTCATCCCGCGGTTCAAGATCGAAGGACGCATCGCGGACGAGATCGCGGCGGACCTCGTCGCCGCGTTCGACGAGCATTGCGGTAATAACGTCACTGCTTAAGTAAGAAACTGAAACACAGAGGCACATAGAATGCTCTTCTATGTGCCTCTTGTGTTTTAAAGAGGTGAAATGAAGATCAAGGTCTGTTGTATCTCATCCATCGAGGAAGCGGCGCTGGCGGTGAACCACGGCGCGTGGGCGCTCGGACTCGTTTCCGCCATGCCGAGCGGTCCGGGCCCCATCTCCGAGGATCTCATCGCGGAGATCGTGGCGTCCGTCCCCCCGCCGATTCATACATTCCTGCTCACGAGCCGACAGGACGCCGCTTCCATCATCGCCCAGCAGCGGTTCACGAAAGCGGACACGCTGCAGCTGGTGGACGCGGTCCCGGAGAGCGAGTTCGCGCTGCTGCGGAAGGAGCTGCCGGGGGTTTCCCTTGTGCAGGTCATCCATGTGAGGGGAGAGGAGTCTCTGGACGAAGCGCGCCGCATCGCGCCGCTGGCGGACATGCTGCTGCTCGATTCCGGGAATCCGAACCTTGCGGTGAAGGAGTTGGGAGGCACGGGCCGGACGCACGACTGGAGCGTGAGCCGGCGCATCGTGGAGTCGGTGCGTGTTCCGGTGTTCCTCGCGGGGGGACTGCATGCCGGTAACGTGCGCGAAGCGGTCGCCGCGGTGCGGCCGTTCGGCGTGGACCTCTGCAACGGGGTCAGGACAGCAGGCCGGCTGGATGCAGAAAAATTGAGCCGGTTCTTCGAGGAAGTGAAGAGCTGAAACACATAGGCACATAGGAATCATAGGACACATAGAGAACATCTATGTGTCCTATGTGTTTGCTTCTATTCTCATCTATTCTTTCTCAACGAGCGCTTTCCGCCGCTGCCATCCCGCCGCTTCTTCCCATACCGTGCGTGACCATTTCGTGTGATGTTCGATCTCCTTGAAGAAGGTCATCTGCGCGTCGGAGAGGATCTTCTTGGTGGAGAAGTTCTTCGACTCGGCGGCGTAGTCCGCCTTGACGAGCGCGGAGCAGAAGGTCGTGTACCGGTCCTTGGTGTGCTTCATCGCCGCAGCGAAGCGCTTCTGTATCTCGGCCAGATGCTTGTCCGCCAGCGCGATGTGCTTCTCCGCCGCGGCGAGCTTCACCTGCTTCACCTTCGCCGGGTCGGGAGCGTCCATCTCGCCGGAGCTGATGCGCGGCAGTTTCGCGATCTCCTTCTCCATCGCGCGGTCGATCTCCGCATGCTGTTCCTCCCGCTTCTTCTTCAGCGCCGTCTCTTCGTCCTGCATCGCCGCGCCGTACTGGAACTCCTCCTGCGCGGTGTTCTGCAGCTTCTGGCACTCGTCCAGGGCGGACCGGACGGCGGGAGGTTCCGCCGCGGGGGTCATGCCCGGATTGGAGCCCATCATCTGCATCGCCATCTGCATCCGTTCCTCCTTGGACATCGATTTCATCTTCTTCCGCATCTCCTTCTCGTCACCGCCGCCGGCCGGTGCGCCGGGAACGGGCTGGGAGGTGTACTCCTTCTCGATCGCCTTCAGAAGCTGCTCCAGCGGCAGGAAGAGCGGTTCGGCGGAGCAAACGAGCTCACCTTCTTTCTTCACCAGCGCCTTGGCGGCCGCTTCCTTCAC
>WBUG01000103.1 GCA_008933835.1 Bacteroidota bacterium
GTACCGTTCGTCACGATGCCAGGCATGGAGCGCATCGAGCACCGCGAGCACGGAACGGAATCCGATCGACTCGCCCCACTCGATGGGACCGTGCGGATGATGTGCGCCGGATTTCATCGCGGTGTCGATGTCCTTGGGCGACGCCGTGTCGTTCTGCAGCGCGTAGCACGCTTCATTGATCATCTGGCAGAGGATGCGCGGCATCACCATGCCGACCGCGTCCTCGGAAAGGGTCCGCTCCTTCTTCAGCGAGGCGAAGAACGCGGTGACGTTCTCCGCGGTCTCCTGCGTCGTATGGAGCGACGGCGCCAGCTCGACCAGTCTGTTCGCGATGAGCGTGGGGAACGCGGCGATGCCGATGAGCCGGCCGGGATGCTTCAGTCCGGCGGACTGCGACAGTACCGTCGCCGTGACGGCGTTCGTGACGACGGGAACGTCCGGCGCGAGCGCGGCGTCCAGTTCCTTCAGGTTGGAGCGTTTACCGGGTCCGTCCGACAGCGTCAGTTCGAAGGCGATGGTCACCTTCGTGGCGGAGCTCTTCAGCGACGCGATGGAGCGGAGCTCCATCACCGGCACGCCGTGGGACTGCATGACGGCGGAGTACTCCGCCACCAGCCCGGCATCGCCGACGAGGCACGCCAGCGGCCGCTGCGCGGCCTTCTTCGTCGGCGCGGGTGCGGGAGAGGGCTCCGGTTTCGGTGCGGCGGTCTTCGGTGCTCTCTTCGCCGGTACGCTCTTCTTTTTTTTCGGTTCGCTCTTCTTCGCGGTCATAACACTTCGTAGTTGTAGAATCCACGTTTGGTCTTCTTGCCGGTCGTGCCGGCGTCCGTCATCTGCTGCAGGAGCGCACTGGGACGGAACCGCGGGTCACCGTAGGTCCGCGCATACAGCGCTTCGGTCAGCAAGTGATGCTCCTCGACGCCGTTCAGGTCCAGCGCCTCGAACGGCCCCTGCTTGAACCCTCCGCTCAGCTTCACGATGCGGTCGATGTCGGCGTACGTGGCCGTCCCTTCGGCGGCCACCGCCAGCGCCTCCGCATACAGATGGTGCTGGATGCGGTTCACCACCTGACCCGGCGTATCCTTGGTGAAGACCGGCTTCCCGCCGATCTTCTTCACCGCTTCCGCCGCTTTCGCGACCGTCTCGTCGGAGGTGCGGACTCCCCGCACCACTTCCACCGCTTTCGAGAGGTGTACCGGATAGAAAAAGTGCATTCCCACCACCCGCTCGGGCTTCTTCGTGGCGGCCGCGATGGATGCCACGGAGAAATGGGAGGTCGTCGTGGCAAGGATGGTGGTGTGGTGGGCGATCTGGTCAAGCTTCTTGAAGAGGTCCTTCTTCACCCGCACCTCCTCCAGCACCGCGTCGATGATGACGTCGCACGTGTCCAGGTCGTTGATGTTCGTCCGCTTCCGGATGCGCGACATCGCCTCCTTCATGTCGTCCTCGGAGATGGAGCTCTTGTCCACGCTCTTCTTCATTTCGAAGTTGATGCGTTCGACGCTCCGGCGGATGACCTCTTCGTTGATGTCGTAGAGGGAGACGGTGCACTTGTGCAGGGCGGCGGTATGGGCGATGCCCGCTCCGCGGGTGCCGGCGCCGACGATGCCGATGGAGAATGCCATAGAATCCGTGACTGATGGTGGAAAAACGGATGAGCGGAATGAAATTACGGAAACATCGGGGGATTTGAAAGGGAAAAAGCGGTGCGCCGGACCGGCCGGTGCACCGCGAAGGATTCAGCGACGGAAGCTCAGCGTCATGCTGTTGAACGTCGTACCCCTGACGATGTCGTGACCGGAGTACTCGGAATGGTGGATGCGCAGTTCCACATGACGGAGAAGGTTTCCGATGACCGATTCCCGCGCATCGTCTTTCATGGCGGCATGGATGAGCGCCGTCAACCCGGCGGTCGAGATGGTGTATCCTTCGGTGGCGTACGTCACCGCTCCGTCCCCTTCGTACGAACCGGAGCGGAGTGTGACCGTCCCCAAGAACGTCACCGCGGACCCTCGGCGGACGGTGACGTTGTGTGTCCGCCGTCCGGAGAAAAGGTTGTCGGCGGGCTTGAGATCGTCGGGGAAAGTGGAATAGGTCCACGAGCCATCGCGGTACCGGTCCACCAGAATGTCCTCCGCTTCACGGGCGATGGAGATCGACAGGAACGGCAGCGTCGACTGGAACAGGTCGATAGTGGCGCCAGCATCGATGGACCAACCGGCCCGGAAGAGGCGGGGAAGGGGGTCCTTTTGCGACGCGTCGGCGTATGCGACATCGCCTCCGAAATTCTGCAGAACGGCGGCGAGCATGACGTTCCCGTGCGGACGGAAGCCGGCGGCGTACGCGTCGGGAAAGGCCAGTGAGACGAACGGCACCACCGCCGTCATTCCGAGGTCGACCGCAAGGATCTCTGCGGGATGGGTGGCCGGATCCTGAATGAGTCCGAACGGCGTCAGCTGTGAGGTCACCAGCTTCATCGTCGTCCCGAAGGCGAGAAGCGCACCGAAATCGATCGATGCTCCGAGCGTGATATTGTCCGACGTCTCATAACCCCGGAATCTGGAGACCTCCTCCGGACTGTTTTCCGAACTGATGATGAACTCGCCAAGATTGAAGTAGACGCGGGAATACCCGATACCGAACGCCAGACCGTTCCCACCCGCTGCGCCGCTTGCTGTACCGGCGAAGAGGGAGAAATGGTTGATCCATAAATCGGGTATATGGAACACCGGCAGCCATCCGGTTCGGGAGGTGTAAATATCGGTGCTGAGGGCGGTGCTGCGGGCCAGCAGACCCGCATGGGCCGGATTGAAGAGCATCGACGAGGAGCCCGCCGGCATGACGGAGGCCATGATGCCTCCCATGCCGTTCGCTTCGGCCGACGGGGATATCATCAGGAAGGGGACGCCGACGGTCCCGACCTGAGCATAGAGCGCAGAGCGGAAGACAAAGGAAAGGAGAAGAATGGCGGAGGAACGTCGGATCGCGTGCATGTTCGGTATCCCGGGTTGTGGATGGACCGTAGCGAACGTTCTGATGGTTCCTTTTTCGTGGGCGGGTCAGAAAAGGAAACGAACGCCGGACGGAACCCAACGGCTCCGTCCGGCGCAGCGGTCAATAGAGGAACATCGGCTTGCCGATGACGTTGAAGACGCGAGGGCGGTACTGTTCCGTGTCGTACAGCTCCTGCACGTCCACGCGCTTGGTGCCGTCCATGATGGACTTCACCGGCACGGTGGTGTACTTGCCGTCGCGCAGCGCCACCATCCGTCCGGTGTGCTTCTTCAGCACCATGTCGGTCGCAAGGTTCGCGTAGCACATCGCCACCATGCGGTCCAGCGCGTCGGGCTCGCCGCTGCGCATCAGGTACGCCACCTGCTGGTTGATGATGTGCGTTCCGGTGATCTTCTGGATGGCGTCGCCGGTGATCTGGCCGATCCCTCCCAGCTTCCGGTGGCCGTACGCGTCCGCCTGTCCGTACTCCACCACCTTGCCGCCGATCATCTGCGCACCTTCGGAGATGGTCATGATGGCGTACCCGCTCGGATTGCGTTTCTTGTCCTCCATGAGCAGCTTCGCCAATCGTTCCGGGTCGAAATGGACTTCGGAGATGATGGCGCGGTCCACGCCTGCCAGATAGGCGGAGATGAGGGAGGTCTCGCCGGAGTTGCGGCCGAAGAGCTCGATCACCGCGATGCGCTCATGCGAACCGGCGGAGGTGCGGAGGTTCTTGATGAACTCCACGCTGCGGGTGACGGCGGTGGAGAAACCGATGCAGTAGTCGGTGCCGTACACGTCGTTGTCCATCGTCTTCGGGATGGAGACCACCGGGAACTTCTCGTCGTTCAGCCGCACGGCGTAGCTCTGCGTGTCGTCGCCGCCGATGGTGATGAGCACGTCGATCTTCAGATGTTCCAGCACGCGCAGCACGTGCGGCGTGAAGTCGCTCACCGGATCGTCCTTCGTCGGGGGACGCTTCGGGTCCTGCAGGAACTTCGGAATGTCCGACCACTTCACCTTCTGCGGGTTCGTGCGGGAGGTGTGGAGGAACGTTCCTCCGGAACGGTCGATGGTGCGGGTGTTCTGTTTCGTCAGCGGCAGGATCCAGTTCTTCTGGTCCTCCACATCGTCGATGTTGAAGTTCAGCAGACCGCCCCAGCCGCGGCGGATGCCGTACACTTCGGCGCCGGCGTCGGTGGCATGATAGACGACCTCTTTGATGCAGGGATTGAGACCGGGAACGTCACCGCCTCCCGTCAGGATACCGATACGCATTGTGAAGTTTCCTTTCGTTGCTGTTCTGGTGAGAGGGACCCGCTGGTCCGTGTACGCGACTCCGGCACGAACGACGTGCCAATGGAATTTCTTCAATAATCAGCGATTATTCCA
>WBUG01000104.1 GCA_008933835.1 Bacteroidota bacterium
GCGCACGGGAAGCAGGCCCTTTCGCTCACCATGGGCTTCGGGTGCAACGCCGCGGGGGTCGTCTCGACGCGCATCATCGACAGTCCGCGCGAACGGCTCATCGCCATCCTGACGAACAACTTCTCCCTCTGCAACGGCCGCTGGCCGACGCAGATCCTCATCGCCTCCATCTTCTTCGGAGCGCTCGTGCCGGCGCACCTGGCGGGGCTCGTCACCGCCGGCGCGGTGGTGACGGTGGCGATGCTCGGCATCTTCTTCACGCTCACCGTCTCGTGGGGACTCTCCCGCACCGTCCTGAAAGGTGAGGCCTCCGCGTTCAGTCTGGAGCTGCCGCCGTACCGTCCGCCGCGGCTGCTGCAGACGCTCTACACCTCGCTCATCGACCGGACGGTCATCGTTCTCTGGCGCGCCATCGTCTTCGCGGCGCCGGCCGGCGCGCTCATCTGGCTCGTTTCGAACATCGGTATCGAAGGCCGTTCCCTCGCCGAGCATTTCATCGGCTGGTCCGATCCGTACGGTATCCTGCTCGGACTGAACGGCGTCATCCTGCTGGCGTACATCATCGCCATTCCGGCGAACGAGATCGTGATCCCCACAGTGCTGATGCTCACCGTGCTGAGCGCGAAACTGACGGGGGTGGGTGACGGTGCGGGGGTGATGTTCGAACTGGACGATGCGGCCGCGGTGTCCGACATTCTCCGCGCGGGGGGCTGGACGATGCTGACCGGACTGAACCTGATGCTCTTCAGTCTGCTGCACAATCCGTGCTCGACGACCATCTACACCATCTACAAGGAGACGAAGAGCGTCAAGTGGACCGCCGTCGCCACCATACTGCCCGTCGTGATGGGCATCGTCATCTGCTTCCTGGTGGCACAGGTGTGGCGCATCATCACCGCGTGAACGGACCGGAAGGAGCGACCGACATGACCGAAACGGCCATCCGAATCATCTTCGCACTCCTGTTTTTCACCGTGCTGGCGTACGGCGGTTACCACCGTCACCGCGCGCACCGGCAGAACGATTCGTTCCGCCGGATGGAGAACGAAGGGACGGCGACCTTCCTCCTGCTGCGCTGCATCGGGGGAGCGCTCTGGCTGACGGGACTGCTCTTCCCCTTCGCGCCGGCTTGGTTCGACGCGGTGCGTCTTCCCTTCCCGGAACCGGTCCGGTGGGGCGGCATCCTGTTCGCCGCCGCTGCGCTGCCGATGGGATACTCGCTCTTCCGGAACATCGGCCGGAACATCACCGACACCGTCGAGACCCGCGCCGAGCATGAGCTCGTGACCACCGGCATCTACCGGTACATCCGGCATCCGCTCTACACCACCGGCTTCCTCTTCTTCTCCGGACTCGGCCTGCTCTCCGGCGTCTGGCCCATGCTGCTGCTCTCATCGGCGGTCCTCTACCTGTTGCACCGCAGGACCGAGACCGAAGAACGTTTCCTCCTCCAACGGTTCGGACAGCGCTATGAAGAGTACCGCGCTACCACCGGCCGGTTTTTTCCCAACATCTTTACACATTGAGACCATCATGAAACAGATTCTGCTCTTCGTGCTGGTCCTGAGCGCTCGTCCAGCGCACTCCCAGAATTTCACCGACGCCATCGAAGACAATTCGTTCTTCATCGAAGAGGCGTACAATCAGGAAGAGCGGGTGGTGCAGCACATCCCGAACCTGTACCGCACGGCCGCCGGCGGGACCGTGCTCGCCACGTTCACGCAGGAGTGGCCGGTGTTCTCGCAGACCCACCAGTTCAGCTATACCGTTCCGTACCTCTCCATGACCGGTTCATCGGGCGTCGGGGACGTGATGCTCAATTACCGGTACCAGCTGGTGCGCAGCGCCGACGGTCTGGCGGTCTCCCCCCGCGTGTCGCTCATTCTTCCCACGGGCGATGAATCGAAGGGACTGGGCGACGGAGTGACCGGCATACAGCTGAACCTGCCGGTGAGCAAACGGTGGACGAACGCCGTCGTCACGCACTACAATCTTGGCGTCACACTCCTCCCCGGCGTGAAGAATCCTGCCGGCGGCACGGTGAGTCTCACCTCCGCCTTCGGCGGCGGCAGCGTCATCTGGCTCGCCACGGAACGGTTCAACGTCATGTTCGAAGCGCTCCATACGATTTCGGAACAGTTCTCCGCAGCGGGCGGGACCGCGACCGCCGGCGAGACCATCCTCTCCCCCGGATTCCGGTACGCCGTCGATATCGGCGGAGTGCAGATCGTTCCGGGACTTGCTGTACCATTGTCGTACACCTCCGGCGAGTTGCATCAAGGATTTTTTCTGTATCTCTCCTTCGAACATTTTTTTTGACCTTAAATCGGACCATCAGCTCTTGTAGCGCAGAACATTCTCCGCAACTCCTTCCTTCTCCGTTGCAATTATCCGCATAATGCGGTACCGTACTGCAACAACCGACGCACGGTCATCATCGTTGCACCGCCGCCGCTGTCACCCGTTCCTCCCCACCGATCCTCATGGAGGCAGTCATGTTGCCCGCACGCACCACCGCCCAGGTTCGTACCGTCATACTCACCGTGTGCATCCTCCTGCTCTTCCCCCCTCCGCCGGCGACAGCGCAGACCGTTTCCGCTGTCACGACCGGTGACGATGCTCTCGGGACGCGGCGCTACAGCGACTTCGAGAGACCGAAAGCCTGCGGTACTTCCTGTCACACCGATATCTACCGGCAATGGGAGCAGTCGATGATGTCGCAGGCGTACACGCATCATTGGGACGAGATCGAATACTTCAAACTCGCCATCCCGCACGCGGAGAAGGATCCAAAGGTCGCGGGGGTGAAGGCGGGATGCAACGGCTGCCATTCGCCGATCGCGTTCCTCGCAGGCGATGTTCCCCCGCCGAAGCCGTCCGAGAACAGCCGGGCGAACGAATCCGTCTCGTGCGACGTCTGCCACACCGTCACCGGCTTCAGCGGTGAGGTGCCGCACAATTTCAACTATGTCTCCGAACCCGGACGGACGAAACAGGGCCCGAGGGAAGGCTTGGTCTCACCGGCGCATGAAACGAAGCGGTCCGATTTCATCCGGAGCGCGGACTTCTGCGGAATGTGTCACAACGAGAAGGACCCGTACGGCATCTGGGTGAAATCGACGCATCTGGAATGGAAGGAAGGACCGTACGCGAAGGAGGGGGTCCGCTGTCAGGACTGCCACATGACCTACGCTCCGGGGAGGAACGCGAGCATGTCCAAAGAGCTGCCCGATGTGGCGCAGCATCTTTTCCACGGCGCGCATGATCCGGGGAAGGTCCGCGGCGTCGTGGAACTCCGCATCCACCCCGACCTGCGGGAGGCCGAACCGGGTGAACGGGTGAAACTGACCGTGGCATTGTTCAACCAGAAGACGGGACATAAATTCCCGACCGGCTCGGCGGAAGAACGGCTCGTGTGGCTGCATGTCGTCGCCACCGACGCACGGGGCGGGGTCCATCACCTCCCCGTCGACCGGAAGGGATTCTCCGGTGAAGAGTTCACCATCGCGGCGAACACGCTGGCGTATCAGGACATGGGAATACCGCTGAACATTCCCGACTTCCCGGGGATCCAGCGTGACGGAGTGCCGGCCGGCGACCGGATCTACCGGCTGCCGTACCTCGATCCGCAGGGACGCATGACGATCCAGCAATGGAACACCGCCTCGTTGTCAACGGATTACCGGATCGGTCCGCGCGAAACGAAGATCGAGACGTTCACCTGGACCCTCCCCGGGGACCTGCCCCCCGGTCCTCTCGTCGTGCGGGCGACGATGAACTATCAGAAACTGCCCGCACCGGTCGCCGAATTCCTCGGCGTACCGATGGAGGAGGCGGAGATCATCGAAGTGAACCAACACGAAACGACCATCACGGTCCTTCCCTAAAAGAGGTGAACCAATGAACATTCCACTCCGAACGGTGACGCTGATCCTCATCGCATTGCTGCTGGCACCGGCCGTTTCCTCCGCCATCCCGGCCTTTGCGCGCAAGTACGACATGTCGTGTCAGACCTGCCACTCTCCCGCCCCGAAGCTGAAGGCGTACGGCGAAGAGTTCGCCGGGAACGGTTTCCAGCTGTCGGACAAGGAATCTCCCCGTTTCTTCCGGGAGACCGGGGACGACCGTCTGACGCTGATGCGCGAACTGCCGCTGGCCATCCGGATCGACGGCTACCTCCGCTGGCAGCCCGAGACCAACAAACGGACCGACATCCAGGCGCCGTACCTCGTAAAGCTCCTCTCCGGCGGTCTGCTCGCCAAGGACGTATCGTACTATTTCTACTTCTTCTTCGGTGAGCGGGGGACGGTGGCGGGACTGGAGGATGCGTTCATCTCCTTCAACAACCTGTTCGGCGAGGAGCTGGACGTGGCCGTCGGACA